>CAVXTE010000018.1:0-3618 GCA_963764475.1 uncultured Bacteroidales bacterium | reverse complement strand
GAAAAACCTTGCGGTGAAATATGATGCAACGCCTTCACAGATTGCACTCAACTGGCTGCTCCATTTTCACGGAGATACAGTGGTGGTCATTCCGGGTGCAACCAAACCGCAGCATGCCATTGAAAATGCCGGAGCAATGAAGTTCAGGCTTTCTGAAGCAGATATGAACCTGCTGGATGAAGTTAGCAAAGGATTTAAAAAGTGAGTTGTTCCGGCTGATCGCCTTTATTTAAAGTTATAGTCAGTTCAGGATTTACTATAAAATGCGCCTGCTAAGGCGGATGCGAACATTGGTTTAATTCTTAGAGGTCATACTCCAAAAAGATGAGCCCAGAGTTCATCTTTGAGATAAAATACCATTTATCCGGAATTGATTGCCCGCCTTAAAGATTAAAAATTCACTCGTATCGCAACGACTCCGATGGATTGACCAATGCTGTTTTAACGGTGCGGTAACTGATAGTGGCCAGGGCAATGATCAACGCGATGATAAAACCAGACAGGAAGTCGGTGAACCGCAGGCTGATCCGATAGTGATAATTTTGCAACCAGTTGTCGGCTACCCAATAAACAAGAGGCCAGGCGATGAATGTTGATATAGCAATCAGGATAAGAATTTCTTTCGCAACCAAATACCATATATTGGCAATTGAGGCACCGAAAGTTTTCCTGACACCGATCTCTTTTGTTCGTTGTTGCACAGTAAATGATGTCAATCCAAACAAACCGAGCGATGCTATGACAATTGCCAAAATTGTAAACAGGATGGCTAGTTGTGCATTTTGCTTTTCCTCTTTATACAAGCGGTCAAAATCCTTATCCATAAAAAAATACTGCATGGGATCATTATTGGTAAACGATTCCCAGGTGTGTTCAATCGACCCGACAGTTCCCGAACCTGCTGTTGGTGATAATTTGATGCTGATATACCCCCAGTTGACATCTTCATTTTTAAACCTGAAAAGATAAGGTCTGATGTCACTCTTTAACGACTCAAAATGAAAATCATGCACCACTCCGATTACAGGCATGTAGCTAACTTCTTCATTTTCATTGTCTGAAGGAGTAATAAAACGAATTGAAAAAGGATCATCAAAGGAATAATGATGAACCGCATTTTCATTAATGACACATGCCTCTTTGTCGGTCGCAAATTTCCTGTCAAAAAACCGGCCTGATGCCATTTCGATACCATAGGTTTCCAGGTAATCATAATCTACCCAGTTGGTCTGAAGCAAGTAGGAATCTTCGGGCCTGCCTTTTACCATATAGCCATTGTTGTTATTGCTATGGCCCGGCACGGCTGTGGAAGCGGCGACACTCAGAACGCCGGGTATCCCCTTAATTTCATCTTTGAAACTGCTAATTTTTTTACCCAGGGTGCTTGCTTCCCTCAAAACGAGGACATGCTCTTTGTTAAAACCGAGATCCTTGTTCAACATAAAAGTGAGCTGCCGGAACATGATCAGGGTGCCAATAATGAGGATAATGGAGATGGAAAATTGTAAAACCACCAAAATGCTTCTCAGCTTAACACCCTTGCGATTGCCAACCCGCAAGCCTTTCAGCACAAGGTAGGGATTGAAAGCCGAAAGGTAGAAAGCCGGATAACTCCCGGCGATCAGGCCAATGATTATGGCCCCGCCTATCATCAAAGGAATCGTGTACCAGTTGCTGAAATAGCCCACACTTAAATGAACACCGAGAAGTTTGCTAAAATAAGGCAGGGCCAGTTCGGTAATTAGAATGGTAAGCATAAAGGCAAGCAGGGACAAAATAACGGTCTCTATCAGAAATTGCCCTATCAGCAAGCCCCTTGAGGAACCACTTACTTTTTTAATACCCACTTCTTTCGCCCTTTTTCCTGCCTGTGCAGTTGACAGGTTCATAAAGTTGATGGAAGCGATGATGATGATCAGCAGTGCGATGCTTCCGAATATCCAGAGATACTTCGGATCATTGGCCGCTTTGAAGTCCTGCTCAATGGTTGGATCAAGATGGATATCTCCGATTTTCTGCAAAAAATAGTTGTATTTATTGCCCTGTGCTAAAAAATCCTGGAGGCTTACACCAATGAACCTGACGATTTCGGGGCCCACATGTTTTTCGATCAGGGCGGCGAACCGGTCATTAACGGAAGCGGGGTCAGTATTGGGATGCAACAGCACATAGGTGCTAAAGCTATTCGATGTCCACATATTGTCATTGGCCCGCCTATTGGTCATAAACGACCCAATCGCATTGGCGCTGAAATGTGTTGTTTCAGGGATGTCGGCGTATACACCCGTTATTTTGTAATAGGTGGTATCATTACCAATCATCAGCATCTTATTCACCGGATCTTCATTGCCGAATATTTTTTTGGATGTACTTTCAGATAATACCACGGTATGCGGTTCGTTGAGCACGGTTTTTACATTTCCCCGAAGAAGAGGTATCGAGAAAAATTCGAAGAACGATGAATCGGCTTCCATGAAATAATCCTCGACAAAGTGATCATCGTTATGCCGTATCAGGGTTTCTCCCCAACTATTCATTCTGAGGAAATTTTCAACCTCCGGGAATTCTTCCAACATAGCAGGACCAACAGGTGAAGCAGTGGAGGCGACTGTAAGTTCCTGTCCCCCGAGTTTTCCATTCAGGATGACACGGTATATCCTGTCTTTTTTTACATTGTATTGGTCGAAACTCAGTTCATGACTGATAAAAACAGCAATGATGAGGCTGCATGAAAGTCCGATAGCAAGGCCAAGAATATTGATGAATACATACGCCCTTTGCCGCATCAAAGCACGTATGCTGTATTTGATCAGGTTCGTCAGCATACACAGTTCGTTTAATTGGCTATTTGTAACTTAAGGGTATGACGATTGAAAAGGGCTGGGGTTACAATTGACTTCTAATATTCTTTCGACGATCCTCCAATAGCGATGTTCTCCATAATCCTGCCTGAATTTTTTATATATGAAATCTTCGCCCCGGCCATAAACTGGCGCATTCTATGGTAAAATCCAAACATATTTATTTGGCATCAGAAGTTCTTTGTCCAAGCCTGTATGAGAAACCGAAAAGAAGGTTTGTTGAGTTTGTTTTAATAGTTCCATTGTTTACTACTGGAAGTTTACTTACGTTATAAAGTCCAAGATTATTTCTTACTTCAAACGAAACAGCAAATTTTGTCTTAATAGGAACTGAAATTCCAAGCCCGGTTGAAATGCCCGTGTCAAACCGTTTGTCAAGGGATGTATTGTCACTTGTTGCTTTAGCCATATTGTCACCTTTACTCACAAAAGTCTGCTTAATTAAATACCCCAAATATGGTCCTGCATTTACGAAATATTGAACCTTCTTACCAAATGTCGCACGAACAAGAATTGGTAAAATCAAGTAGTTGAAATTTGTGTGTATAGTAATCTCACCTATAGAGTTTCCATTAATGTCGGTTGCCTGTGCACTCAATACAGAACCCTTTCTTTCAAAAGCAATATTTGTCCGAAGAGAAATAATCTTTTTGAAATTGAACTGATAAAAAAGTCCACCTGAAAAACCAATTGTCGTTTTTTGGGTTTTATCTATAAAGTCATTGCCCCTAAGAAAAGTTAAACCAGGGCTTCCTTC
>CAVXTE010000017.1:0-24189 GCA_963764475.1 uncultured Bacteroidales bacterium | reverse complement strand
AATTATACCGTTACATGCCATTTAAAGGAAAACAATGAGTGATACAATTAAAGATAAACTTAAAAGGGATTTAGAGGAATCATTAAAAAATGGAATTGGACCAAAAGCTGCTCGAATGGCACTTTCATTCCTTGGTGGAATTATACCATTGCTGGTGGAGTGGTTAGTGAAGCAGCATCTGCCTGGTCAGAAAAGGAATCAGAAAATTTCCATAAAATTGTAGCTGCATGGCTAAAACTTCAAGAAGAAGAAATTAAAGAAATTGGACAAACTCTTTTCGGCAAAGTTATGATTTGTCTCGACTTAAACGATGAGAAAATTAATGAACGAGTTAAGAGTCCAGAATATTTAGGTTTAATTAAAAAATGTTTTCGTGACTGGTCTGCTGCGGAAAGTGAAACAGAAAAGAATTTTAATAAGAAATTCTTTCTTTCAAATACAGCTGCATTCGAACCTTTCAAACTCAATGACACAGTTTGATTGTTTATTGAATGGATAGAAAAATATTCTGAATCACATTTCAAAATCATTAAAAGGATCTAATATAAGTTCTGACACTGGCAATCATCCACAACGTTTGGATGAACCTACACGGAGAATTGGTTAGAGAGGACTCTTCAGAAGCAGTATTTGTTCAAATTAATAATTCATGACTTAACTGTGGGTCATGTGATTAGACAATATCGGCCTACTGACTATCATGGGAATTTCATTAAAATGAACCTTAAAAGGACAAAAGCTTTTATTTTGACTTGACATTTGAGAATTCAAAACCATATAAATAACAGAATTAGGGAAGCAGTTCGTACATCACACAATGAAATGATATTCTCAGCCAGCAGTATACAAGGAAAACCAAAATAAACGGCATTAACAGCGGCTCATATTGCATGCCTTGCATCCGCGTCATCAAGACAAGAAATTGTAAATATGGAAATCGTGAACATCAACAAACATAAAGGTACAAATGCGGCACGCACCATATCCACAAACCGTTAATCCGCAATAGCTCGCTACCCGCTCGCTATTGCGGATTAACGGCCCGGCGGGTATGTGATGATCAATGAGCTTAAAAAGGTTAAACATATGACACCGTATCTGTGCCGCTTGCTAATTGGGGGGCGATGAGAACCGGTGTGGTTACCTGATTCGGGGGCAGCATGGTGTGATGATTCGGGTTATCTACCCGCTTCGCTACAGACGGATAACAGGCGGGTCATAGGCAATTGTTTCGTCTCCCCCCGTCTCCAAATGAATAAAGAGTTGTGAATCACGGGTATGAACCCTTAGGCAAGGTCGGGGCTGTACTTTGATTGATTAGAATCGGCTATCATACCCTCCGCCTGAGGCGGGATTGTTCAACTCTGAAATTTTAATTCACTTCGCTCTTAAAATTTAAGTTTCACGAATAAATTAATTAACTTTAACCCATGAAAACAGCGACCACGGGGGGGGGGGAGACTCCACAACTGCCCATACCCGCCGGGCCGTTATATGCAAGGGCTGATAATGATAAAACACAATTAATTGTATAATATGAGAATTTTACACATTGGAGATTTCCACTACAAATCTAAAGCAAGAGCTTTGATCAAGAATCAATCATAAAGAAATTTTTAAATCATCTTGCTTCTAAAGAAAAGATAGATTTTGTCATTTTTTCAGGTGATTTAGTCTTTTCAGGATCAAATCAGGATGATTTTGATAAGGCACACAAATTACTCTTTGAACCTATGTATGATAAATTTAAGATAGATGCAAAGAATATAATAATTTCATCTGGGAACCATGATGTAAACCGAAAAGAATGTTCAGAAGCATTATCCTATTTCTTCAAATTCCGCGAAAACATGGGAACAAATGAAAAAGTTGATGAATTATATTTAGGAAAAGGTAAAGACTATTTAAATAGTATTGCCTCTATTGATAACTTTGCCAACTATTCTAAGAAGTTTTTTTGCAAAGATGACGACATTTTTGAACCGTTATATTCTATCCAAAAAAGGAGCTTTAAGAATAAGAAAATTGGCATTATTACAATACACACCTCATGGCTTTGTAATGGTTTCATAGATGACAAGAATAATTTACTTTTTCCTCCAGTTATTATAAAAGAAGCTCTTCAAAAAATTAGTGACTCATATTTAAAGATACTTGTTAAGCATCACCCATTACATTATTTTAAAGAATTCAATTTTATTGAATTCCAGAATATTGTCCAATAAGGAATTCGATTTGATGTTCTAGGTCATTTACATAAAGAGGAGAATTCCACTGTATATAACGGCACCAATGGAATTTATTGTAATGTTACACAAGCATCCTTAACCTACAGTTCTGGTTCAGAGATAGGATCTCAATTGTTAATGACTTTGATGATCCTGAAAACCTTGTTATTGATTAAGGGACTTTTGTACAAAACAAAATGATTTTGTTGATCTTGAATCTGTGAGTATGACACTGCCATGCGGAGTGGAAAAGAAAAAACAAAATCGCTTTAGGCAAAAAATTGTTGAAAAATACAATTTCGAACTTGAAAACGCTAATCAATTATTGTTGAGTTATGACCCTGAAGAACTCAGCCAAAATTTTCTGGAGTAAATGTATCCAGAAAATTTTGGCTGAGTTCTTCAGGGTCATAACTCAACAATAATTGATTAGCGTTTTCAAGTTCGAAATTGTATTTTTCAACAATTTTTTGCCTAAAGCGATTTTGTTTTTTCTTTTCCATTCCGCATGGCAGTGTCATACTCACAGATTCAAGATCAACAAAATCATTTTGTTTTTGTACAAAAGTCCCTTTATCAATAACAAGGTTTTCAGGATCATCAAAGTCAATATTAACAATTGAGTATCCTATCTCTGAACCAGAATCGTAGGTTAAGGATGCTTGTGTAACATTGCAATAAATTCCATTGGTGCCGTTATATACAGTGGAATTCTCCTCTTTATGTAAATGACCTGAGAACATCAAATCGAATTCCTTATGGACAATATTCTGTAATTCAATAAAATTGAATTCTTTAAAATAATGTAATGGGTGATGCTTAACAAGTATCTTTAAATGTGAGTCACTAATTTTTTGAAGAGCTTCTTTTATAATAACTGGAGGAAAAAGTAAATTATTCTTGTCATCTATGAAACCATTAGAAAGCCATGAGGTGTGTATTGTAATAATGCCAATTTTCTTATTCTTAAAGCTCCTTTTTTGGATAGAATATAACGGTTCAAAAATTCGTCATCTTTGCAAAAAAACTTCTTAGAATAGTTGGCAAAGTTATCAATAGAGGCAATACTATTTAAATAGTCTTTACCTTTTCCTAAATATAATTCATCAACTTTTTCATTTGTTCCCATGTTTTCGCGGGAATTGAAGAAATAGGATAATGCTTCTGAACATTCTTTTCGGTTTACATCATGGTTCCCAGATGAAATTATTATATTCTTTGCATCTATCTTAAATTTATCATACATAGGTTCAAAGAGTAATTTGTGTGCCTTATCAAAATCATCCTGATTTGATCCTGAAAAGACTAAATCACCTGAAAAAATGACAAAATCTATCTTTTCTTTAGAAGCAAGATGATTTAAAAATTTCTTTATGATTGATTCTTGATCAAAGTTTCTTGCTTTAGATTTGTAGTGGAAATCTCCAATGTGTAAAATTCTCATATTATACAATTAATTGTGTTTTATCATTATCAGCCCTTGCAGTATAACGGCCCGGCGGGTATGGGCAGTTGTGGAGTCTCCCCCCCCCCCGGGGTCGCTGTTTTCATGGGTTAAAGTTAATTAATTTATTCGTGAAACTTAAATTTTAAGAGCGAAGTGAATTAAAATTTCAGAGTTGAACAATCCCGCCTCAGGCGGAGGGTATGATAGCCGATTCTAATCAATCAAAGTACAGCCCCGACCTTGCCTAAGGGTTCATACCCGTGATTCACAACTCTTTATTCATTTGGAGACGGGGGGAGACGAAACAATTGCCTATGACCCGCCTGTTATCCGTCTGTAGCGAAGCGGGTAGATAACCCGAATCATCACACCATGCTGCCCCCGAATCAGGTAACCACACCGGTTCTCATCGTCCCCCAATTAGCAAGCGGCACAGATACGGTGTCATATGTTTAACCTTTTTAAGCTCATTGATCATCACATACCCGCCGGGCCGTTAATCCGCAATAGCGAGCGGGTAGCGAGCTATTGCGGATTAACGCCTTGCGGCTATGTTGCGTGCCGCTTTTGTACCTTTATGTTTGTTGATGTTCACGATTTCAAATTTACAATTTCTTGTCTTGATGACCCGGATGCAAGGCATGCAATATGAGCCGCTGTTACATGCCGTTTATTTTTCATTATTTCCTTCTGATATTCTTGGTACAATTTCGTTCATTGTATAATGTACGAACTGCTTCCCTAATTCTGTTAATACATATGGTTTTGAATTCTCAAATGCTGAAGTGTAAGTCGATGAACTTATACTTGTCCTTTTAAGGTTCATTTTAATGAAATTCCCATGATAGTCAGTAGGCCGATATTGTCTAATCACATGACCCACAGTTAAGTCATGAATTATTAATTTAAACAAATCTGCTTCTGAAGAGTCCTCTCTAACCAATTCTCCGTGTAGGTTCATCCAAACGTTGTAACGAGTAATTCCAGTGTCAGAATATTTATAAATTTCTTTAATGATTTTGAAATGTGATTCAGAATATTTTTCTATCCATTCAATAAACAATCGAACTATATCATCAGTTGAAAGGTTCGATGCAGCTGAATTTGAAAGAAGATTTCTTATTAAAATTCTTTTATCTTCACTTTCCGCAGCAGACCAGTCACGAAAACATTTTTTAATTAAACCTAAATATTCTGGACTCTTAACTCGTTCATTAATTTTCTCATCGTTTAAGTCGAGACGAATCATAACTTCGAAAAGAGTTTGTCCAATTTCTTTAATTTCTTCTTCTTGAAGTTTTAGCCATGCAGCTACAATTTTATGGAAATTTTCTGATTCCTTTTCTGACCAGGCAGATGCTGCTCCACTAACCACTCCACCAGCAAATGGTATAATTCCACCAAGGAATGAAAGTGCCATTCGAGCAGCTTTTGGTCCAATTCCATTTTTTAATGATTCCTCTAAATCCCTTTTAAGTTTATCTTTAATTGTATCACTCATTGTTTTCTTTTAAATGGCATGTAACGGTAAATTGTATGAGTAGTGGCAGATTGCGGAGTAATTACCTGTCAAACCGCTACGCAGTTTGAACAGGCTAAAAACGTTGATATTTAGTATTTTGCCCGCCATTACTTATACAAAATATTAGTGGCAGTTTAATTTTTCTTCTGCTTGTTTGATAATTATTTCAGCCTTTTCTCGAAATTTTATTTCACTTTCAAATATTGTTTTTCCGCCTATGTCTTCTCCCATACTTTTCCAAATGCCATTACAGTTATAAAAATACCACATTCCATATCCGAAAGAATCAAGGTATGCGTTGTTAACAATTCCAGCTATTTTGTTTTGGTAAATAAATATTTTTTCAATACCAATATCTAGCACTTTATTCTTTTCCGGTTCGCTAATGTTTTCTTTATTCAATCTTAACGTTTTTACTTCAGAAACATACGCACTTATTGGCGATGAGCTATCATTGGAATCTAACAAGTCCTTAATGTTCCTTTTTATGGATTGAGAGGAATAAGAGCCTTCAGGAAGAGCATTTCTCCTAAGTAAAATTTCAGATTTGAGTTTAACCTCTTTTATTTCCCCTTTTTCAAGATTTACTAAATATGAATTGTGTATGTCACTTTGGCTGATAAATTTTACAGCTTTCCCATTTTTGAAAAGGATTCCGGCTAACTCATCAGTTGTATAACCCGAATTCATTTTCCCATCTTTTATCATTTGATGATATAAATTTCCCCTTGCTTCTTGTGAGTAGTGTGGGCAATTGCTATAAGGCAAAAAACCTAAACCTTTGACAATACTTAAATTAACGGGGCGTGAATCACTGATTCCGTTCTGAAACCAACATATTGAACCAGCACTTCCTCCTGACAAAATAATTCCATTCTTTAATGCTTTCTCCAAAATGGTGTCAATTCCCTGAGCTTTCCAAATTCCAAGCATATTCAAGGTATTGCCCCCGCCAACCACAATCGCATCAGAATTAAGAAGAATATCTTCAAATGATTGATTCTTCTCAGAAGAACTTACCCATACCTTTAGAATTAAAGTGTCTAAATGCAAGGTATTACATATATTTCCCCAATATTTAATATTGTCCGGATTGTCACCACTTGCAGTTGGTAGATAACAGATTTTGGGATTTTCTTTTTTTGTCAAATCAGCTACGTACTGGACAAACTTTGTGTTAATATCTCCGCCCCAAATAAAAATAGTCTCATCTTGTTTGACTGTGTTTTGTTGTGCTTTCAAATTCTCAATTCCAAAGAAGGCTAATAGTAAAAAAATTAGTAAAGTAAATGTTCTCTGTTTCATATTTGTATATCTTGTTTTAATTGCCACTAACGGCCCGGCGGGTATGGGCAGTTGTGGAGTCTCCCCCCCCCCCGTGGTCGCTGTTTTCATGGGTTAAAGTTAATTAATTTATTCACAACTCTTTATTCATTTGGAGACGGGGGAGACGAAACAATTGCCTATGACCCGCCTGTTATCCGTCTGTAGCGAAGCGGGTAGATAACCCGAATCATCACACCATGCTGCCCCCGAATCAGGTAACCACACCGGTTCTCATCGTCCCACAATTAGCAAGCGGCACAGATACGGTGTCATATGTTTAACCATTTTAAGCGCATTGATCATCACATACCCGCCGGGCCGTTAATCCGCAACATTGGTACAGAATGTTAAAAAATGCATTTTTTACCTTAGTGTTTTTGCCTGTGATAATTTTAGTCATTTGTATCTGATTTCAATTCTTTACTTCAAAAATAATCAAATTTCCATATCATATAAAAAAGAATTAACCATTCGTTTTCAGCTTCATAAAAATCGTTGCCTTTCTGTCGGTTGCTATTTGGGTCTTATTTTGTACTAAATTTTGTGTTTCCCAAAAAAATTCTTGGATACTATTTAAAAAAATATATTTTTGCCTCTTTTGAAACACCATGAAGTTAGTCTGTTTTCTACAATTTTTAAGCCTGCATCGCTACCTGAACATCAAACGCAGGGATGGTTTCCGCATGTAATCCGGTGGCTTTCGGCCGAAAGCTGCTGAATAGAATGCATTCAATTGTTCCTTAATTAAAAATCAATCGTATAAAGTTATCATCAAAAATCTGACCCATGGAATTACCCTTTGCAGAATCCTATAAAATGAAGATGGTTGAATCCATCAAGAAATCGACACGTGAAGAGCGGGAGATTTGGCTGAAAGAAGCCCGCTATAATTTATTCCAACTTTGGAGCGACAGAGTTTACATCGACCTGCTTACCGACTCGGGAACCGGGGCCATGAGCGACAAGCAATGGTCGGCTATGATGGTAGGCGACGAAAGCTATGCGGGAGCCTCCTCTTTCCGGATCATGAAAGAAACCATAAAGGAATTGTTCGGATTCAACGATTTTTTACCGACGCACCAGGGACGTGCTGCTGAAAATGTGCTGTTCTCTTTGCTTGTAAAAGAAGGGGACGTTGTGCCCGGCAATTCGCATTTCGATACCACAAAAGGACACATCGAATACCGGAAGGCAAAAGCGATCGACTGTACCATCGATGAAGCGTTTCAGCCCTGTACTGATCATCCTTTTAAAGGGAATGTCGATTTGGATAAACTGGAAGCTGTGCTGAAAAAATATCCGGCAGCTAAAATCCCGCTGATCATCATTACGGTCACCTGCAATTCTTCGGGCGGACAACCTGTTTCGATGCAAAACCTGAAAAGCGTGTATTCGCTTGGTCAGAAATATGGCATCCCTGTATTTTTCGATTCGGCACGCTTTGCTGAGAACGCATATTTCATTAAAACCCGCGAACCGGGTTTTCAGTACAAAACCATCAAAGAGATTGTAAAGGAAATGTTCAGCTATGCCGACGGAATGACCATGAGCAGTAAAAAAGACGCCATCGTCAACATGGGCGGGTTTATCGGTTTCGGGAACCGCAAAATGTACGAAGATGCACAGATGTACAACATCATGTTCGAAGGCTATATAACCTATGGCGGAATGTCGGGCAGGGATATGAATGCGCTCTCGCAGGGACTGAAGGAAGGCACCGAATTCGATTACCTCGAAACACGTATCCGGCAGGTGGCTTACCTGGGAAATAAACTCAAAAGCTATGGTGTACCGATGATCGAACCGTTCGGTGGCCATGCTATTTTTATCGATGCCAAAGAATTTCTTCCTGCGATTCCGAAAGAGGAATACATTGCGCAAACACTTGCCATAGAAATCTATCTCGAAGGAGGCGTTCGGACGGTTGAGATCGGCACATTGTTAGCCGACCGGGATCCCATTAACCGTGAGAACAGGTATCCGGAACTCGAAATGGTGAGGCTCGCAATACCACGGCGGGTTTATACCAATAGCCACATGGATTATGTGGCAGCAACTGTTGCCAATGTGTTCGAACGCCGGAACAAGATTAAACAAGGGTTGAAGATCGTTCATGAAGCGCCCATCATGCGTCATTTTACGGTGGAGCTTGAAAAAGTTGACTAACCAGGATGAACGGATAAGATCAGTACGTGTTCGATATCCCGGTTTTCCCTGCTGAAAAGGCAGGAAAAAATCATTCATCGAGTGGTATCAAGAAGATGGGAAAAGAGTAACAGGATAAGTAACAACTTTGATTTGATTTCCTGTTGCAGGTAAAGTCAGGGAATCTTATCTTGCGTCAAATAGAGCTGCAAAATCCGTTTGCATTAAAACATGTACGAAACATGGCACATGGCCCGTGGCTTTGCGCTTGTCTGTCCGCCTGAAAGGTCTGAATAAGCGGGGATCTGAATATTTGCACCGAATGCGAAATCATTCATGCGGAATTCACTGCCCAGCGCAGTCAAAACAATATTGCCTCCTGTATCGGTTACTGTTTCGTTGTAACTGCTGTTTGGGCTGAGATGTTCAACCATCAATCCGATATTGGGGCTAATGGTGACTTTTCCAGCATGAAAATTACGGAATGCAAAAGTAGAGAGGTTCAACCTGTTTCCGAATTTATAGTGCCGGGCTATTTCATTGATCCGGTAGCTTGCATTGAAATTAAGGCCCCAGCTTTTTATCTGGTAAGAATAGATGAGGTTCATCAGGAAATCGACACTTCCGGTGCCGGGCTGAATATTCGCCGAGGAGACGAGTTCACTCGTATCTACAGAATATGCTCCGGTTGGTAACTTAACACCTCCGCCGATCCATAATTGCTGGAAAACAGTTACCGTATCTTTATTCAGGTATTTTTTGTCTAACAGGTTGTAATTGCCTATTAAGCTTAAATCACCCAATCCGTTGCTTTTACTTGATCCATCATCCGAATTGCTTTGATAAAAATGATACGGCATCGACATTAAAAGCTGCCATCTGTCTTTGATCCTCAAGCCTGCTAATAATTCTGTTGTTTGAAAAAAATCATCGCTGAACTGGCTGTGATCAGAATTGAGGACTGTATTGTATCCTTCGAGCGAATACCGCAAACCAAAAAAATACCTGTTGAACTGCGGAAACGGGCCGATAAAAAAGTTACCGGAATTGCAGCCGCAAAGGTCGCATGCCTGCATTTGCTGAATTCCGGTAATGATCACGATTAAAAGTAATATTTTCTTCATTGGGTATAAAAGGTTGAACCGTTTATTTTGATACAACAACAAACAGGACTGGAGAATGTTTGATCCTGAGATTTGAAACTTTGTTTACCATTATTCAGGGTTACGGAACATAAACTAAAAGACTGTTTAAAATTTTACAGTATCAATTTTGTCACAAAGTCACTTAGACACAAAGAAAAACACAAAGAGTTGAAAATGAATACACCCCTTGGTGAAACTTTGTGTTTTCGTGTCTTTGTGGCATAAAAAACAATCGTATTATTATTTTTTAAACAGTCTCTAAGAGTAATTTGGTTTGGATGGAATCTTATCGGGAGGAACATTCTTCCGGGCTTTAATTACTTCTGACGGAAATGTATTTTGGCTGATCTCCACACTGGTTTCAATTTCGAATCCTGCTTTTAGCAAGTGTTCTTTAAATGATACTGGCCGGCAGCCTGTAAGAAGGTCCGGGAATTTTTTGGCTACCCACAGCCAAAATCTGTTCACTTTCTTTTTGCCGAATGAAAATGTTGATATTACAACAATTCCGCCGGGTTTCAGCAATTCAAAAAATTTCTTCGCAATGATATCGAATTTTTCTGCAGGCATTAAATCGACCATGAAGTTATTGATTACAACGTCAAACAACTGTTCTTTAAAATCCAGGTTCAAAACATCGCCTTCTTTTAGTTCGAATCGGGCATTTTTATAATTTTTTAATCTTTTCCTTGCTTTTACAAGCATATCTGGTGACAGATCTACCCCAACAGTATAACCTGAAGGATTCCTTTTCACAATTTCTTCAAAAACAACACCTGTCCCGCAGGCAATTTCCAGCACATCTTCATCGCCTTTTATTCCGGTAAGTTCGATCACCTTTCGGGCAGCTTTGCTTTCGGTAAGCCGGCTCCATAAATTATAAATGCCTGCTACTTTTTTGAAATTCTTTTTGGTTTCATTCCTGTCGAACTTCCTTTCCAGCACGTTCATTTTTCTTTTTTTATGTTAAATAACTAACATCTGATAACAGATTTAAATTGTTTCATTTATTTCAAGGGACTGTTTAAAATTCTGTAAAAAATTTGACAGTATCAATTTTGCCACTAATTCAATAAGACGCAAAGAAAAACACAAAGAGTTGAAAATGAATAGTCCCCTTGGTGAAACTTTGTGTTTTCGTGTCTTTGTGGCATTAAAAACAATAGTTTTTTCATTTTTTAAACAGGCTCTAAAAATCTTAAATAAAATTTGATGAAATTATTGACTGTTCAGTAAAATCTGATTGGCTACCTTTGTAAATATTCCAAAAATAAAAAAGCATGAGCAAAGCAATATTAATGACGGCATCGGTTTTCCTGGTTCTTGCGGTCGTGATCGGAGCTTTCGGCTCACACGCTCTTAAACCCAGGTTGAGTGAAGAGTTGATGCAGGTATATAAAACCGGAGTAGAATACCATTTTTACCATGCTCTCGGTTTGTTGTTGGTGGGTGTGTTGTCGGTTTACATGCCTTCAAACCTTTTGAATTGGTCGGCTCTTTTTCTGGCAATGGGTATACTTATTTTTTCAGGAAGCCTGTATGTACTTGCAATTACCGGGATACGATGGATAGGCGCTATAACACCGATTGGCGGACTTAGTTTTATCGCCGGCTGGGTTTTATTGTTTGTGGCTGTCTGGAAAAAAATCCCCTGATCTCTTATTCCAAAAACCCGGCCTTATCCAGCAATGTCCAACCCCTGGCCCAGTTTACCGTTCCGAATGCGCCTTTATAATTCACGTCAATAAACCATCCGTCAGGAACCGGAGCAAGATTTTCACCCACATCATTCGAGGGTAATAAAATATAAATATCCTGTGAAATGTCAATTCCGGGATCCGCAACAGCATTATCTGCATCACTGAAATAAAGCTTGAAATTCAGGTTTTGTGCTGCAACGTTTATTCCTGATTCTGCAAACACATTAAAAATATCATCCTGTACATTCTGTGCAATGTCCCAGAAAATATTGTTCGCAATAATAAGATTGCCGTTTGTAAACTGGGAATAAGAACTGGATGACAATTCCTTATATTCAATCGAAATACCACCCGACTGATCGAGAAAGATCGAATTGGCGATCGTTCCACCTGCAAATTGGTTGAACACTACAACATGATTGGTGATATGACTTCCCCTGCCGATAAATGTACCGTTGTAAATGGTCGGCTTCGAATATGGTAAGCCCAGTTCAGGGTTTTGCCCACCGCTGCATTCGAGAAGGAGATCCCCTTCGCCGGCATCCTGAATGGCCAGCCAGAACTGACCTTTTCCGGAATACCCGAGGTCGTAATCGAAAGCATCATCACCATTGAAGGCAGAAATAAGGTATTTGCAATTTACGGTTCCTCCAAAAAATTCAATGCCATCGTCCTTATTGGACATCACTTCGATGTGTTCGATGGTCGTTCCCCTGCCGACAGCACCCAAAGTAAGCCCGTTGATCTCGTTGCCTTCGCCGATATCGGTTCCGCCATGACGGATGGAAACAAATTTCAATATCCCCGAATTATCATCATCGTTATTACCTCCGTAAATGCCTCTCGGTTCATAAAAAGAAATACCCTCGATATGATTTTCCCCGGCCTGCAGATTGATTTTTGCATTTCCGAGGATGATAAGGCCACCCCATAATCCGCGGGCTTTTGCCGGAACCGAACCTTCCAGATCGTCGCCTTCACATGTAAATATGATTGGTTCTTCCGATGTTCCTTCGGCTATCAGTTTGGCTCCCCTTGCTACAATGAGGGCGCTTGCGCTTTCACCCTGACCGGTCTTACTCCGAATCACCGTTCCCGCTTCGATGGTCAGCGTCTGGCCATCATTTACAAATACAAGCCCGTCGAGAAGATATTGTTTGTCATGCCTCCAGGTTGTCGTTCCGGTTCCTGCACCATAATCGTGAATCATCTCCGTATCCGTATTGACGACATAGTCGCTTTTCCGGTCGCAGGCTAAAAGGATGATGAAGAAAGCAATTGCTATATATGATCTGAAACGGAACACCATATTAAAAACTGATCTCTAAATTGACATAAATATATTGAAGGTTATTTTCATTTTCAGCATAGGGGAACCAGTCCTGGTAATCCAGTGCGATTTTAACCTGTTTCACAGGGGAATATTCAATCCCTCCGATTATCGAACTACCATCGTACGCAAGGTTCCAGGGTGTTTCGAAATCCACTGTTTTATTTGAACTGAGTTTGTCGTAACGCCCGAAAATCTGGAGTTTTTTGAAAATATTCCATGATCCATAAATGGAATACCCGAAGATATCGTAGTCATCTCTATAGTTATCGTTAAACCGGTAATTATATTCGATCCCTGCCGAATATTTATCTTTTTTAGTGTAACCCAAAAAACCTGCAAGAGTTGACTGGTTTGATGATTTGGAGGTAAAGTCATAATACAGGCGGGTTACGATATTTTTCCATGGATAAACAGTGACACCGGCGGCTGCTTTCAGTGTGTTGTCATTCTGAAGATCGGTATAGCCTTCCCCGTTCATCACTGTAAAATCGACAGACAACCATTTTGCCCAATCATAAATGACCATCCAGCCCAGATCGGCAGCATTACCCAGCCGGTAGCGGTCGTTGAAGGATTTTTCGATATAACGGTGGGCCCAGAGATTTTCCTGAAGTTTAAAATGCAACAGGTCGATGATCCCAAAATAGGAGGTAATTTTATGATAGTTGAACTTCAGATAAGCATTTTTAAAATAGGCATATCTTCTTATTCTCGAATACTCCGACAAATCTTCCGGACTGCCGATGTCGAGCTTCACACAGGCTTCGAAATGTTCCGAAAATTTATTTTCATATCCGAAGTAAGCGCGTGTAATTTCAAAAGCAAGGGCATTGTCGCCGGTATTGATGTATGTATGGAAATTGCTGTAGATTTTTGCAGTTATCCGGCCGGGAATGACAAAACGGGTCGAATCGGCAGCATATATTTCATTCGGTAATAGAAGGAACAGAAAGAATGAATATAAAAGGAACCGCAGCTTTATGGTTTTTAATACCATGAAATGAAAATTTTAATTATCAAAAATAATCAGTAACAGCCCAATTTGTATATGCAATACCCGAAATATTATCAACAATAAACATTTTACCCGAATACATTTTATTGTTCTGTCAGCGTGAGTTTTATAAAATGTTTCAGGGCCTCAAGTTCAAAGTGGTCAGTAATTTTTTTCAAATTAAGACTTAATGAAAAATTAACAATTGCTTTATACTGAGTTAATGCTGCCGGAATACTTTTGTACTATCGAAAAAGAAAAACAATGAAAAAAGCAATTGTGATACTTACATTATCCGTCTTCTTCGGATGGGCCATCGCCGGAAATGATTTAACACCAGCTAAAGGTTCCGCCAACAATCCTTCACAAACCGTCACACTGAAGGGCAAAGTTGTAGATATCAATTCCGGTGAATCGCTGACCGGAGTGGAAGTTACCCTTGAAGGAACAACCTTGAAAGCCTATACAGATTTCGACGGTAATTTTGAAATCAAAGATGTTAAACCGGGGAATTATAACGTGATCGCATCTTATATTTCTTATAAAAACAGTTTGGTCGAGAATTTCAAGGCAAATGCGAAAGACAATAAAGTTGAAATCAAACTTCAGGCTTCAAACTGATCACCCATTTTAAAATTAAAATATTCTATTCTGAAAGGCTGTTCTGAAAAGGGCGGCCTTTTTAATAACTTCGTTCGTTGATCAGTTTCCCGTCCTTATCATACATTTTCCAATCACCTGATTTTTCACCGTCCTTGTAATGCATTTCATAAAGCAGGTTTCCGTTTTCATCCCAGATAAACCAATTACCATCTTTCAGGTCGTTTTTATAGCGCGCTTCAGCCACTTTCGTTCCTTTCTCATTCCAGTTTACCCAGAGGCTGTCTTTCTTTCCTTCTTTATAATTCCGTAATTCATGCTTTATGCCGTTTTCGAAATAGGTAATTACTTCACCGTTTTCGAGGCCGTTTTTGATATTGCGTTCAATTTTAGGATTGCCATTCTGATAATATTCGGTTTGCCTACCGGTATATAACATGTCTTTTTTGTAAAACAAACCGTTTTTCAGTTCAAGATCCTGGCCATTCAGTATTGAAACAAACAGGACACCAAGGGTAAACAAAAGGTATTTTCTCATAGTTTAATTTAATTTGAAATAAATCTTATAAGCAGTTTTCCTGTCATCGTTCTTGCTGCCCACAAGATAAAAATTAATCACGTCAAATCCGTCGTAAATTTTGTTCCATCTGAAAAAAGCGGATGAATCTTCGGCGGTTGGCTTCCTGAAAGAGAGATCGAACCGGGTGATGCTTTCCGGTTTATAAGGAAGAACCGGCTTATGAACGATCACTTCCAGCAGTTTGCCATCTTTATACCTGAATTCGGAGGAATCCATGGTATAATACAATTGAATAAACCGTTCTTTGCCCAATATCAAGCGATTGAAGGCTGAGTCAGGCGCTGTATGCAAACGTTCCTGCACCTGATCCGGGCCCGGATGATCGCTTATTTCATCTGCAGTGAAATAATACTTTTCATTTACTTCGGAACTACATGAAATGAATAATAAAAGTAAACCAGACACATACATAATTCCTGAAAATTTCAACTTACTTTTCATTTCCAATTTATTTAATGTCATAGCTGAAACTTAACGTAAATGTCCTTCCCAACTGGTATTTGGTTGTGTAATATACATTGTCACCCAGGGTAATTTGTTCTTTGTATGTATAGTTCAACAGGTTCTCTGCCTTGAACCGCACCGAGATGCGGTCCGTAAAATTTTTCTTAAGGGTATAATTAAGATTAGGAGTCGGTTGAAGGTAAATGGAAGGCAAATCGATCTGATATACCACCATTCGTTCACCTGAAACATTGAAGCTCAGCGTCGACTCCCATCCTTTATCCCGATTTTCATACGAAATGCCTGTATTTATTGTGTATGGCGCCTGGTTATACATCGGCCTTGTTTTTTTTGTACCCGGATCCCATGCCTGGATCGCTTGTAACTCATCCGCGGTAAGATTCACATAAGAATAAACGTAGGAGAAATTAGCGGAGAGTTTGAAATGTTCCAGCGCAGAAATCCAGTTACCCAGGTTTTTCCTCAGTTCGAATTCGGCACCATACAAAACAGATTCATTTACATTTTTAAACTGAAACTGACTGGATGATCCGCCGGCTCTGGGGAGCTGCGCATTTTCGATCGGATTGAAAAATTTCTTGTAAAAAAGACTGACGGCAAAGTACTCACCTGTTTGTGGAAATTTTTCCCAACGAAGATCAAAATTATTGATTAGTGTCCTTTTCAAGTTCGGATTTCCGTTCTGAATGTATCCTCCTAAAAAATCATAGGTGGCAAGGGGAGCAAACTCACGGAAAGACGGCCTGGCCAGTGTCCTGTTGGCTGACAATCGTAAGTTGGTCTTTTCATTAATGGAATAAGTCAGCGCCAGCGATGGTAGAAAATCATTGTTGAGGATCGTACCGGTCGTATCATTGAAAGCCTTGAGATACATGTCTGTTCGTTCAAAACGAACACCGGTCGTAATTCTTAATTTATCCGTAACCGAACTCTCGATCATTGCATAGGACGCTAATAAATTTTGGTTTGCATCGTAATTGTTGTCATCAATATTGATGGCGATCAAAAAATTGCGCAATTCATTATTTACATAGCCCAGGTTTTCATCCATAAAGAAAACCGACACATCCCCGCCGAAATTTTTATTGTACTGAATATTGTACTGGTATATATTTTCCCTGAACGTACGGTTTTTGTAAGTATAATAAGCTCCGAATTTGATTTTTGAATCTCTCGCACCGAATAATTTTACCGGAAGTGTAAAATCGAGCTTTGATGTATTGTTGTATTCTTTCAGGTCCCTGAAAAAGCGTGAAGGTCGGTCGGTGTTGCCAAGATAGTACAAAGTATCACCTTCGGGATTGATCGTAAACTGGTTGCGTATAAGGCGAAAATCAGGTTGTTGGATTGACGACGTTGTAATTGAATTACTCCATTTGATATTCAGGTTATTCATGCCGGGAATGACATGTTCTCCCCTTACCTGCACATTTCTGAAGGCCCGCTGTAAATAATTGATGGCGCGGTTTTGCAGCCGAGTCGTAGAATCGGGATTGGCATCAAGCAGATACCCGACCTGATAGCGGGCTTCACTGGTACCTCCCTGGTTAATCAGAAGGCTGAGCCCGATTTTATTGTTTTTATTTAGTTTGTATGATGCATTGAACATCCCCCCAATCAATACATCGTCCGTGGATTTATGTTCTGTGCTTGAACTCAGAACATCCCGGTTAAGCGTAGTTTGACCCTGACTGATCCCTTCAAATACATTTTCGACCCCATTGGTATAATTGGTAAAACTTCTATTGTACGACAGCCCGAAAATGAAGCCGAAAGGGCGGTTAAAAAGCTGAATCTGATTTCCAGTTGAAAAACTGAAATCGTGATTTAAAAACGGCGCCTTTTTTCCCGGATCGAATTCCCTGTTGCTGAAAGCCCTTGAGACTTCAGTAATGCCTGGCTTGTCGAGATAGGGATCGGGAAAATTTGCCGGATCATATTTGCTGATAGCGGCGGGTAAACTGCGAAATCCATTGTCGAAACCCAGAAAATCTGTTGGACTGCCTTTGGGAGCTAGAAAATTTTTATTCAGCGTAGCCTGGGTATTGAATCCGAATCCGACAGATAACTGAAGGATATACGAATCCGGAAAATCGCGTGTAGTGATATCGACCAGCCCTCCGGCAAAATCACCCTGCAGGTCGGGTGTAAATGTCTTGTAAACAATGATGTTATCAATGAGATTAGCCGGAAAAAGATCGAGTTGAACTGCATTTTTATTGGGATCGAGGCTTGGTACTTCCGATCCGTTCAGGTTCGATTTGCTGTAGCGATCGCCAAGGCCCCTTACATAAACATACTTTCCCCCTTCGATGGTTACTCCGGTTACTTTCGTCAGAGCCCCGGCCGCATCACTCGCACCTACACTGGCAAACTGATCGGCCGTTATCGCATCAAAAAGCTGCGGTGACTTTTTCTGAACAGTGAGCAATGCACTTTCAGTATTTCTCACAGCTTTTGCAGTTACCACAACTTCACTTATCTGAACATCCACCGACTTTAACCTTATATTGAATGTGTTTACCTCCCCTGCTTCGACACTAACATCGCTAACAATAGTTGTTTGATATGAAATATAGGAGACTTTCAGATTATAAGTTCCGGGTTTTACATTGATTATGGAAGCCACACCATCGAGGTCGGTAATACTGCCCTGTGTTGTTCCGTCGATGATCACATTGGCACCGATGAGCGTCTCACCGGTTTCATCATCCACGACGGTAACGCGGATTGTTCCTGTTTGTCCGATGACAGTGAAAAAACTTATAAATATCATGACTGCACTTAGCAGTGCGAATTTCAACTTCATGTATACTGCGTATTATTTTGAATAGTAAAGAGAGGTGGTTCAATACCTCTCTTTGAAATACCTGTATGTTTGATTTTTACAACTTCTTTAATGTGAAAAAAACCCGCAACCCGGCTCTTTTCTGTTTTGTACATTAAAAATTTATTGATTTATAACTTCCCATGTCCTTGTCCAGTTGGCAAAGAAAGGTGTTCCATTCGGATCGATGGCTCCTTTGTAGTTTTCATCGGCCAGGCCGTATGTTGAAAGACCGGTCATAAGGTCAGCCGATACATCCGCTGCAGTGGGAGTAAATTTACTTGTTCGGGTACCAAAACCCGGATCAACAATTTTATTGTGCTGCATGAGGTACTGTTCAACGCCATATTCCTTTGCCGCATCAGTTTCTTCGCTTAGTACAAAGACATCGGCAAAACCCGTTGAATCGTTAGTCGTAACTCCATTGGTATAGATCAGGTTGTTTTCGATTTTCAGCGTACCGTAACCACCATCAGCAACTGATAACCACTGATCATAACAACTTGCTGATTTGCCATCTACTGAATTGACCTTATCTGTTCTTCTTTCCATGTCTATCGGACCATCGAAACCGTAAAATATGGAGTTAAAAAAACGTCCTGCCCAACCGTCGCGCATATAAAAAGTCTGTTTATTACCTGACGTCAGGTTTGGATTGGTTCCCTCATTGAACAGTGTAATATTGGCCATCGAAGCAGTGGCAAATGGTTTTTCGGGTTCGTTGGCACCGACGCCACTGTCTAATTCTGCTCCACGCGGATCGCTGCTTTCGTTGGTTTCACCTTTTTTCCATACAAGTCCGTTTTGAACTGTTCCATGAAATCCTTCATCCTGATCGAGGCCATCGTCGCCAGCGAATGTTATGACGACATTGGTAACCTTTGCCGCACCGCCGAAGAACTCAATTCCATCATCGAAATTTGAAAATACTTCGATGTGATCGAGAACAGTTTGCGAACCGACTGCTCCGAGTGAAATCCCGTTGATTTCGTTATCAGCTCCGATAACACTTCCGCCATGACGAACTGAAACATATTTGAGTACACCGGAATTATCTGCATCGTTGGTTCCGCCGTAGATACCCCTTGATTCTGTTTCGGGTATTCCTTCAATTGATTTTTCACCGCCTTCGGCTATATTATTTGTGGTTGCTCTTCCTAAAATGATTAATCCTCCCCAGGTTTGGTTTGCGTCATCCGGAACAGAACCATTCAGGTCGTCAGCAAGACCAGTCATAATAATGGGTTCGCTTTCGGTACCTTCGGCCATGATTTTAGCACCTCTTGCAATGATGAGTGCGGATGCTCCGGCTCCCTGTCCCGGCTGACCTTTAATCACAGTTCCTTTTTCGATGGTGAGGACATCCCCATCGTTCACAAAAATAAATCCGCGAAGCACATAAACCGTATCCTTATGCCAGGTAACGGTGCCGGTTCCTTCAGCAGTAGCATAAATGTCTTTCGTAGTGTTGTTGGTATTATTGGGTTGAGTAGGGGTGGTAGTGTTATCCTTTGTACATGACGAAACTATCGTAGCTCCGGCAAATAATGCAAACACCACATGGTAATAAATCCTTTTCATAATAGTTTTAATTTAAATTAATTTATTTTTTAATTCCTGTTTCTATGCTTTTCATTCCGACTGCTTTTCGATTTATGTTTCTGTCGATTAAATCCGCTAAAGTCGTGGTGCAAAAAAAGCCATTAAGTAATAACTATATTTTAAGCCTCCATTAAGTTTCGGTTAAGTAAAAAAAGATATGATTAAGGAAAAATTAATATCGTTTCAACCTTTAAGAAATGGCACTTTTCAAGCCAGCCGGTTTATTACTTTAAGAAAAGGAAAGATATAATGGAGAAACCATCCTGATGCTACTGGGGCATAATCAGGAAGAATATTTAGTCTGTAGCGTACTACAAGGGCAATCCTAATAAAACACCCTGGATTATTGGATACTTCAAAGAAAATATCGAAATTAATTTATGGAAAGACAGGTTATAGAATCTTAGGCCGGGAGCCAGAATTCCCGCAAAAAATTAACTGGTAGTTACTATCGGGCTGCTATTTCACTATTTCTTAATACGTACGTTCGTTGATGATAATCCCGCTTTTGGCATACATTTTCCAAAATCCGATTTTCTCACCGTTCATGTAATGCATCTCGTACTTCAGGTTTCCTTCGGCATCCCAGATAAACCAGTCGCCGCTCTTGACATCATTCTCATAGCCTGATTCGGCAACCTTCACCCCGTTTTCATTCCATTTGATCCAAATGCCATCTTTTTTCCCCATTTTGTAAGACCGCTGTTCATGTTTTATCCCGCTTTCATAGTAAACATTTACGATTCCATCTGCAAGTCCATCTGTAAACGAACGTACCATTTTCAATTTGCCACTGGCATAATATTCAGAATGAGTGCCTGTAAAAGGACTGTCATTACTGTAATAGAGACCATTCCTATATTCAATTTCCTGGGAAAATGAAATCTGGCAAAGCAGGAATAACAGGGATATCAATCCAATCTTGTACATTGTACTGTTTTTTTTAATTCTTTTACTTGTTACGAAAGTTTGATGAAAATAGTTCTTTAAATTGTGTAATAAATGTTTAAATGAGAGGAATTAACCATAACCGACAGGAAGAAAGCAGAGCGGTAACTTAGCACTGACCTTCTCAGGCTTAATAAAAAATTAACATACTGCTACCGGTTGAATTCAAATTCGGAATATCTTTGTGAAGATATGGAAGGAACCAATGCAAAAATTCTGATCGTCGACGATGAACCCGACATACTTGAATTCCTTATTTATAATTTCGAGAAAGAGGGGTTTATCGTTTATTCGGCCAGCAATGGCACAGAAGGCCTCAAACTGGCTAAAAAGTTTAAACCGGAACTGATCATTCTGGATATCATGATGCCGGGTATGGATGGTGTTGAAATGTGTAAGGAATTGCGTGAGATGCCTGAATTTAATGACACCCTCATCATTTTTCTTACGGCAAGGGGAGAAGATTATTCGCAAATTGCCGGGTTCGAAGTTGGTGCCGACGACTACATTACCAAACCAGTGAGGCCGCGGGTTCTGATAGCACGCATTCATGCACTTCTGAAAAGAAAGGCCAAAACCAAACCCGACCACAACATTATCGATCTCGATCCTGTTTTTATCGATCGGGATAAACGTTTGGTGAAGGTGGATGACAAACAAATCCACATTCCTAAAATCGAATTTGAACTGCTTGTTCTTTTAGCCACAAGTCCGGGTAAGATTTTTTCTCGCGAAGAGATATACAGTAAAATATGGGGCACCGATGTGATCGTTAGCGATCGAACACTGGATGTTCATATCCGAAAACTTCGGGAAAAAATAGGCGACAAATACATCAAAACCATCAAGGGAGTTGGTTACGGTTTTAATGAATAATACGGACAATGAAAATTTTTTATGAAAAACCCAACACCAATACAAATTGCACAGCTTACTTCCATCATTATTTCCCTGATCCTGCTCGTCGTTTTAATCGCCGTTAAGCTTTTTATCCTTGAGCATTTCCTCTGGCTGCTGGTTTTCCTCATTCCTTTTTTTGTTCTTGTTATAACCTACATTGTTTGTTATTACACCATCGAAATTTTTATTTACCGCAAAATAAAACTCATTTATAAAACCATTTACGATACCAAATCACCCCAAATGAAACGGGCTGAAAAGATCAACTTATCGGATGATATTATCCGTGAAGTGGAAAGCGAAGTAGATGAATGGAGCAAAACACAAACGAAGGAAATCCTCAGGCAAAAAAAGCTGGAATCGTACCGTAAGGAGTTTCTTGGTAACGTTTTTCATGAGCTCAAAACCCCCATTTTCAATATTCATGGATACCTCGAAACCCTTATCGAAGGCGGGATAGGAGATGCCAATATCAATGAACGCTTCCTTCACCAGGCATCCAAAAATGTAGACCGGATGATCGAAATAGTGGATGATCTTCAAATGATCGCCAACCTTGAGGATGGCAGCTTTTCTTTGTCGATGGAGAAATTCAATATTTATAAACTTGCTTCGGAAATTCTGGAAAATTTTGAATTGCTGGCCTCGAAACGGAATATCACGCTCGGTTTTAAAGAAGGTTGCGAAGAGTCATTCCATGTTCTGGGTGACCGCAGCATGATACAGCAGGTACTGACAAACCTGATCACCAATTCAATAAAATATGGCAAAGAAAGCGGGAAAACCCAGGTCGGACTGTATGACATGAATGAAAACATCCTTATCGAAGTTTCTGACAACGGCATTGGTATCGGCCAGATTCACCTGCCCCGGATTTTTGAACGATTTTACAGAGTAAACAAAGACCGTTCACGAGAGCAAGGTGGTTCAGGTCTTGGGCTTTCCATTGTAAAACATATCATCGAAGCGCACAACCAAACCGTAAATGTGAGAAGCGCACCGGATGTTGGTTCTACCTTCGGATTTACCCTCAAAAAAGTGAGAACATCGTAACAGAATTTCGAAGCGGATCTTTTGCTTCATTATCGGCCTGAGCCTTATTTTTTAAGGAATATTTCCTGTTTTCCGCACTTTATTGCAACACCCTCTAAAACCATTGATATTGTTGATTTTTATTTTAAATTTGGGTGTTGCAAACATACAATAAATGTATATACGAAAGTTAAAGAATCGTTCTGGAAGTACATCAATACAAGTGATCCAGAAGATCAAAGGCAAGTATAAAGTGCTCAAAACGGTTGGTTGCGCCACGACATGGCAAGAGATTGAAAATTTGGAGCATATTGCTCGCCAGGAGATTGAGCGGATACAAGTTCAACCTGAGCTATTCACTTCAGAGGAAGACCAGATTATCGAAAAACTTGTTGCCTCTATTGGTAATTCAGACATCCAGACAGTGGGCCCGGAAATCATATTCGGCAGGATCTATGACAGTATTGGATTTGGAGCAATCAAAGAAGAGCTTTTTCGACATTTGGTATTGGCCCGACTGGCTTTCCCACTCAGTAAGTTAAAGACAATAGATTATCTGTATCGCTACCAGAGAGTCTGGTTAGACAGTGATGCGGTTTATCGCTTTCTGGATAAGCTCAACAGTAAATTAAAGCCACAGGTGGAGCAGATTGCATACAAAAACACATTGAAAATTCTTCAGGGCGATATCAGCATCGTATTCTATGATATGACAACGCTATACTTTGAGGCCAGCGATGAAGATGATTTACGCAAAACAGGCTTTAGCAAGGACGGGAAACATCAGAATCCGCAGATTTACGTCGGTTTTCTTGTTGGAATTGGAGGTTATCCCATCGGTTATGATATTTTTGAAGGCAATACTTACGAAGGGCATACACTGATTCCGTTCATTGAGAAAATGAGCTTGAAATTTAATTTAAAAAAGCCAGTAATTGTGGCAGATGCGGGATTATTATCCAATGACAATATAAAAGCATTGGAAAGCAAACAATACGAGTACATCATTGGAGCAAGGATCAAAAACGAAACAGATCAGATCAAAAAGCAAAAGATTAGAAACTCATTTAAGGATGGATCGGTCCGATAGCTTCAAGCACAAAGGAATGTCAAGGCTGATTGTGCATTATGCTGCAAGCAGGGCTAAAAAGGATGCGTATAATCGCAAACGAGGTTTTACGCGCTTAGAAAAGAGAATAAAGGCAGGTAAATTGACCAAATCAAGCATTAACAATAAAGGTTACAATAAATACTTGAAGCTAATCGGCCAGGTAAGCATAGAGATTGATTATGAAAAATTTGCCAGGGATGATCAATGGGATGGGCACCAAAGGTTATATCACCAACACAAAGCTCATCGATCAGCAAGTATTGGATAGTTACAAACATCTGTGG
>CAVXTE010000016.1:0-144464 GCA_963764475.1 uncultured Bacteroidales bacterium | reverse complement strand
GGAACTTCCGCTGTTCGGTAAAATAAAACTTTTAGAAACGAGCAAATCAGAATTGCTTGATTTATGGAAAAGGGTTTTGTCAGAAAGCGGGATTTCGGTTAAAGAAAATACAAAAGTAGAAGCAGTTTTGCCCGTAAACGGGCATTTCAAAATTGAAACAAATAAGGGAGAAAATTTTACCTCTAAAAATGTTTTGCTGGCCATCGGCCGCCGCGGATCGCCGCGAAAACTGAATGTTCGGGGTGAAAACCTTGAAAAAGTGGCATACCGGCTTTTGGAGCCGGAACTGATTAGCGGGAAAAATATACTGGTTGTTGGAGGAGGTGATTCGGCTGTCGAATCAGCACTTCAACTTGCCGGACAAAACAACGTCACACTCTCGTATCGCAACGATGTTTTCCAGCGGATCAAACCGAAAAATTCTGAAAAGATCAACAATGCTATAACCAAAAGCCTTGTTGATGTCAGGTTCAACACCAACGTGGAAGAAATCGGAAAAGATGAAGTGACAATTGTAAATAAAGATGGCGAGAAGTTACAGATTACAAATGACCTTGTCTACATTTTTGCAGGAGGGGAGCTTCCCACTCAATTTCTTGAAAAAGCGGGGATAAAGATCAGCAAAAAATTCGGTGAGGCAATTATGAAGCATAATTAGTTGTATAAATTTTATCCCGGAAAAGATTGCATTAAAAATGAGATTCATTAGAACAAATAATTTGCTTATCATCCTTCTGTTTATCATGAGCAGGGGGATGACGCAGATTTCTCCCGGCGATCTGGCTGCTCCTCACGCTTTTCTGGAGGGCATGTCGAATTGTACAAAATGCCATATTCTGGGCGAAAAGGTCTCAAATGAAAAATGCCTTGCCTGCCATACAGAATTGAAAAAACGGATCGACCAGAACAAAGGCTATCATATATCCTCTGTTATAAAAGGCAAAGAGTGTATAACCTGCCACAGCGATCACCATGGAAGGAATTTTGAAATTGTCCGGTTCGTTTATGATAAGTTCGATCATAACCTGACCGGGTATACCCTGAAAGGAGCACATGCTAAAAAAGTATGCAAAGATTGCCATAAGCCGGAATTTATTATAGATCAGGACGCGAAGAAAAAAAAGAACACATTTCTTGGTTTAACTACTGAATGCCTTTCATGTCATGAAGATTATCACCAGAAAACACTGGCTGCAGATTGCGCTTCGTGTCATGATTTCAATGCGTTTAAGCCTGCTTCCGGGTTCGACCACAGCAAGACAAACTTTAAACTGCTGGGCAAACATCAGCAGGTTGAATGCCTGAAATGCCATAAAATAGAAACGCTCAACGGCAAAAAATTCCAGGAATTTAAAGGGGTGGCTTATGAAAATTGTACCAGTTGCCACAAGGACGTTCACAACAACCAGTTCGGGCAGAATTGTACGCAATGCCATTCCGAGGAATCGTTTCATAACATCCGCGAAATGAAAAATTTCGATCATTCGAAAACCGGCTATAATCTTGAAGGAAAGCATAAATTCGTCATCTGCGCTTCATGCCATAAGTCGAAATATACCGATCCCGTCAAACACAGCCTATGTACAGATTGCCATTCCGATTATCATAAAAGGCAATTTGCAAAACAGGGTATATCGCCTGATTGCAGTGCCTGCCACAGCACCACCGGGTTTACGGAATCAAGTTATACCCTTGAACAACACAATACAAGCAATTTTCAGCTTCAGGGAGCTCATCTTGCCACACCTTGTTTTGCCTGTCATCTGAAAGACAAGAAGTGGACGTTCAAGAATATTGGGATCCGTTGCGCCGATTGCCATGAAAATATTCACGCTTCATTTATCAGCGAGAAATATTATCCCGATTCCTCTTGTGTTAGTTGCCATGGTGTGAACCGCTGGAGTGAAGTTAAGTTTGATCATTCGAAAACGAATTTTGCGCTTGCCGGGGCACATCAAAAACAAACATGCCGCTCGTGTCATTTCATCAAAGAAAATTACGGAACGGTGCGTCAGCAGTTTAAGGGATTGCAGACAAGCTGTATAACGTGCCACAGCGACAAACACCATGGGCAATTCGAAAAAAACGGAACAACTGATTGCTTAGCCTGCCATGATTTTAACGACTGGAAAGCAGGAAAATTTGATCATAATACCACACGTTTTAAACTTGAAGGTGCACACCAGAGTGTAGCCTGTAATAAGTGTCACAAACCGGTTCAGAAGGACCAAATCACCTATGTTTTATATAAACTGGAGGATATCCGATGCGAAGCCTGTCACAAATAATTTTGCTGCTGATACTCAGTATCGGCCTGTATGCGCAATCGCCACACGGAAGCGATTTGACCATTGCCTGTGCGGATTGTCATATCCAGAAAGGCTGGAAGCTCGAAGCTGGTACCTATGTATTCGATCATCAGAAAACACAGTTTCCACTGGAAGGATCGCACAAGGATGTATATTGTACCAAATGCCACACGAGCCTTGTTTTTTCTGAAGCAAAGACCGAATGCATATCCTGTCACACCGACATGCACTACCAAACCGTAGGTACTGACTGCGGAAGATGTCACACACCCAAATCATGGATCGTGAATAACATTACGGAGATTCATCAGCAAAGCCGCTTTCCACTGGTAGGGGCGCATTTGACCGCCGACTGTTACAGTTGCCATCCTTCTGCTTCGCTGCTTCGTTTTGAACCCCTCGGAATTGAATGTTTTGATTGCCATAAAAAAGATTATGAAGCCACAACAAATCCAAATCATGTTACCGGAAATTTTTCAACGAATTGTACTGATTGCCACCTGCTGAATGCGTTTACCTGGGGAGGAACCAATTTCACCCATGCCTTCTTCCCGCTTACAGAAGGCCATGAAATATTTGACTGCAAAGAATGCCATAAGGATCAGAACAATTATTCAAATATTTCTTCGGAATGCCTGGCATGCCACCAAACAAATTTCAATGCTACCACGAATCCGAACCATATTGCTGCTGACATTCCGACCGACTGTAAAGAATGCCATACCACAGCACCCGGATGGAAACCGGCTGAATTCAAACAACATGACGGACAATATTTTCCGATCTATTCGGGAAAACATCGCAATGAATGGGATTTATGTTCGGATTGCCACACTTCTCCCAATAATTTTGCAGTAAACAGTTGTATTGTTTGCCATAATAATCAGGGAGAACTGAATAGTCAGCATGGGGATGTTGGCGGTTATGAATTTAATGATCCGGCTTGCTTCGCATGCCACCCAACAGGCGATGCGGAAGGTGGGTTCAACCATAACAATACTAATTTTCCGCTTACCGGAGCTCATACTACGGTTGACTGTGCACTTTGCCATGTTACCGGCTACCCGGGAACGACAACGGTGTGCGGAGATTGTCACGCAAATGATTATAACCAGACAAACAACCCGAATCATACCACCGCCGAAATTTCCACCGATTGTGCTACATGCCATACTACAGCACCGGGCTGGGTTCCTGCTTCTTTCGGCAATCATGAAGTTTATCCGTTGACAGGTGGACATGCTACCATTGCAAACGATTGCTTCAGTTGCCACAACGGTGATTACAACAATACACCGACAGTTTGCTTTGGATGTCATGCTCCAAACTATAATCAAACCACAAATCCCAACCACCTTGCTTCAGGGATTCCGAATGATTGTGCGATGTGTCATACAACAAATCCCGATTGGAAGCCGGCAACATTTCCGATCCACAATGACGTTTATCCGCTAACGGGAGCACACGCTACCATTGCGGAAGATTGTTTTTCATGTCATAACGGTGATTATACCAGTACACCCAATGTCTGCTTCGGATGCCATTCTCAGAATTATTCTCAGACAACCAACCCGAATCACAATGCGATTGGCATTCCAACCGATTGCGAAACCTGTCATACCACCAATCCGGATTGGAAACCGGCAGTATTTCCGAACCACGACGGTTATTATGTGATTGCCGGCGCACATTTGACCATTGCAAACGATTGCGGCGCCTGCCATAACGGGAATTATGTGACGACACCGAATACCTGTTTCGGATGTCATGAAACAAACTACAACCAGACAAACAATCCGTCGCATCAAACCGCCCAATTTCCAACGGACTGTGAATCCTGCCATACGCAAAGTGCGTGGGTTCCATCTACGTTTGATCATGACGGACAGTATTTCCCGATTTATTCAGGCAAACACAACGGGAAATGGGATTTGTGCAGCGATTGCCATACAGATCCATCTAACTATGCGATATTTACCTGTATTACTTGTCATCAGGCAGGGGAAACCAATTCGCAGCATGAAGGTATCTCAGGGTACGTTTACAATAGCGACGCCTGCCTGGCTTGTCATCCCGATGGAAGCGGGGGAGGTGCCTTTGATCACAGCAATACGGGCTTTCCGCTGACGGGAGCGCATATCGGCCTCGATTGCATCGCCTGTCATGAGAACGGTTACAGTGGAACATCGACCAATTGTGCTGACTGCCATGATAACAACTATAATCAAACGACAAATCCAAATCACAATGTGATAGGTATCCCTAATGATTGTGCAAGTTGTCATACGACCAATCCCGGATGGACTCCTGCCACATTCCCCATCCATAGTAATTATTACCAGTTGACGGGAGGCCATGCCACTATAGCCAACAATTGCTTCAGTTGTCATAATGGCAATTACAACACTACATCGACAGTGTGTTTCGATTGTCATTCGCAGAATTACAACCAGACAACGAACCCAAATCACAGTGGAATCGGCATACCCGATGAATGTGCAACCTGCCATACGACGAACCCCGGCTGGGCACCTGCAACGTTTCCGATCCACAGCAATTATTATGTCCTTCAGGGCGCTCATGTGAGTATCGCAAACGATTGTGCTGCCTGCCACTCCGGTAATTACAATACCACGCCGATTACATGTTTTGGTTGTCACCAGAATAACTACAACCAGACGACAAATCCACCGCACCTTTCGGCTCAGTTCCCGACGAATTGTGAAACCTGTCACACACAAACCACCTGGATCCCTTCTACATTTGATCACGATGGTCAGTATTTCCCGATTTATTCGGGAAACCACCACAACGCTTGGGATCAGTGCAGCGACTGCCACAACGACCCGAATAATTATGCAGTTTTTACCTGCCTGACCTGTCACGGACAAAATCAGATGAACAATGAACACAACGGTGTTTCAGGCTATCAGTACAATAGCGAGGCTTGCTACAGTTGCCATCCGACCGGTGGCGGAGGGGGTTCGAAAAAATTGTTTAAGCAAATTAAAGATTAGTAAAGATGAAAAATTTTTTACTGATAACGCTGTTTATATTTGTTTGGGCAAGCCTGAATTGTCAAACTGTGAACGAATCTGCAGAAGGATCCGTATCCTTTGTTACATCCCAAAATGTGTATGTCAAATTCAAATCGACGGAGAATATCGTTATTGGTGACACGCTTTTTATTAAAAAGGATGATCAGGCAATTCCTGCATTGCTTGTTTCAAATCTGTCTTCCATTTCCTGCGTATGTGCTGCTATTCCTTCTGTTGAGATGAAAGTTGGCGATGTGGTTTATACCAAAGAAAAACCGGTGGCGGTTCCGGATCAAAAACCGGTTGAAATCATTGAACAGCCGGCTATACAGCCTGTTTTAAAAGCAAAAGATACGCTGGCTGTGGAAGATTCAGCGAAGAATATCAAACAAGAAGTGTATGGAAGAGCTTCGGTAACCTCATATACCAATTTTTCGAGCAACAATGCCAACAACCTGCAGCGCATGAAATATACCCTTTCATTCAATGTAAACAACATCGGCAATTCGAAATTATCGGCAGAGAGCTACATCAATTTTTCACATTCATCGAGAAACTGGAATGACATAAAGAATAACCTGTTCTACGGTTTAAAAATTTACAGCCTGGAACTTAAATACGATTTTTCGAACAGTGCCTCTTTAACTCTGGGCCGTAAAATTAACCCCAAATTATCGAGTGTCGGAACGATTGACGGGCTTCAGTTTGAAAAAAAATTTAACAGCATTTCTGTAGGAGCCTTTGCGGGTTCACGTCCCGATTGGCAGGATTATAGTTTCAATTTCAACCTGGTGCAATATGGGGCGTATTTCGCTCACGAAACCAAAGCCGGAAAGGGTTCGATGGAAAATACACTCGGTTTTGTACAGCAGAATAATTCAGGGAATATCGACAGAAGGTTTCTTTACTTTCAGCATACCAATACCATCGTAAAGAATCTCTATTTCTTCGGTTCTGCCGAATCGGATCTTTACAACATGGTAAAGGTTCAGTCAGAGGCAAATCCTCTGGTGGATACAGTAAAACAGAAGAACACGCCCCGCCTGACGAATTTGTATCTGTCGCTGCGATATAAACTGTCGAAACGTATATCCTTAACGTTTTCTTACAGTGCGCGGCAAAATATCATCTATTACGAAACGTACAAGGATTTTTTGATGCGGTTGATAGAAAACCAGACACTTCAGGGATACCGCGTGATGGTAAATTACCGGCCTGTAAAATACCTTTCGCTGGGGGTAAAAGGCGGTTACCGCAACAGGACCCGGCGATCCAAGGCCATCGAAGGATTTGTACGGATATGCTACTTACAGCCGTATTCCTTTAATAAATATGTCGGCAACAGTTTCGGCTACTTTACTCGAGGCAGGTTATATCTCGAGCAATATATACAGCCTTGGTTTAACGAAGGATCTTGTTAACGGGAAAGTCAGTACCGGGATCAATTACCGCTACGTTGATTACCGGTTCTATACGTCCGATTTACCGATGATACAAAACATAGGGGAACTTGATATCAACTGGCGGATCATGAAAAAGCTCACGCTTTCGCTGTATTACGAAGGGACCTTTGAAAAGAAGGTGACCTTTAACCGTATCTATGTAAACCTGGGATACAGATTTTAATGCAATCCAGGTTCTGACAGTCACAAAAGTTTTAGCTGTTGGCCTTTTTCTGGAGTGAAAGTGTAGCTTGTTTCCCGTTTACCGCTAATTTTCCCTGATTATATCCACTTTTGTATCAAAACCGATCAGTGGATGAGGCCACCCCGAAGGCTGGTCTGTCCTGATGTATAAGAATCCCCGCTTTCCTGATCCGGTGTTGATGAATCCATAAACCTTACCTTTAATCAGGACAATTGACGATGGGTTATTACTTAGTTTTCCGCCAATACAGCTTCCTTCCGGAAATATTGCATGAGGCGCCAGAATTACAGTTGAAGTATCTGAGAAATAATCAGCAATTTTAGTTTCGTCTGTTTTTGCCTCATCAAACTGTGTCTTTGTTAAACCGGTGGAATAGTACCTTGTTTCGACCGCACTGTTCAGCCAGGGAAGATAATAAGTGTCCCAAGCCCAATGCTGCGATCGTGCGATGGGGTCAAAAAAGCCCGGAGCCGCATAAGTTTGATTATAAATGTAAGTTATATCGATTTCATTGACCTTTGTTTTGGCCTGATTTGAATCGACCGGTGCAGTCATATTTCCATTGGTGGAAAAGTAGGCATATGTTGTGTCGAAAGTTATATCCTCAAACGATATGGCTGCAGTCACATTGTTTTCAGGTTCATTATTCTCATTGTTTTTACTGCAGGAGATAATAAGAATAGCAGTTAACATTGTTAAGATTAAAAAATATTTTTTCATTATGTCTTGTTATTTGTTTTGTAACATTGCCGGCGCATTTTATCCGTTCGGCGCACCCATGCAAATTTATTCCTTAATTCCGTTGAAGCAGGATAATTTTTCAATTATTTTGGCAGGAGTTTCAAGATCGTATCGTTTGTGTATAGATTTTAAAAGGAGTAAGTCGTTCCTGAAAATGCTCCCAAAGCTGGTCCGGATTTGTAACACGGAACTTGTTATTAACATTATTTTTTAATCCAATAGGCATTCTTTTCTGTTTTATTTGTCCTCGCTTAAAATAATCTTAAACTCAGTCAACCTTTTATTTTTAATATATTTCTACTTATTTCCATCTATTTCAATTTATCATTTGTGATCCTCTGAGCCTGCCTGTCCTATTGGCAAAAATCTTATCTCATTTACAAATCACCCTAATGCTATTAAAATATCCATGTCAGTCTGTCCGAAAAACCTTCTAATCTCCGAATAAGAAACATAAACGCCCTTTTGTTGTTTTAAATAAATAATGTTAGACCAAAAGAAAAAAAACGGACGTTACAACCGGGTTTATACCCAGTTAGCTGATCTACTTGATTCGGGCGAAAATACCATTGCCGCCATGTCGACCATAGCCTCGGTACTTCACCATAAATTTGAAGATTTTTTTTGGACGGGATTTTATTTGCTAAATGACGAAGATTTGATTGTCGGACCTTACCAGGGTCCGGTAGCCTGCATTAATCTTGAAAAGAATAAGGGTGTTTGCTGGGCCGGCATCAATTCAGGTAAACCGGTGATCGTCCCAAACGTTCATGAATTTCCAGGTCACATTGCCTGCGACAGCCGCTCGAACTCCGAGATCGTAATACCAGTGAAGGATCAAAACGGTAAGATCAGGGCGGTTCTCGATATTGATAGCAAAAAATACAGCAATTTTGACGAGGAAGATGCCAGAGGACTTGAACGAATTGTTGATCTTATCTATGCGAAGGTAAAAAAGTAATTCGCCAGAAAATTCCAAACTGTTACCACGGCGATAGCAAACAATTTTGAAAGGTAAAAATGTTTGTTGAACTTACTCACCAATACCCATAATATGAATGTATTTATTCCCAGGCCGATGAGCGAAATGGCGAGGAATTGGGTGTATTCGATTCCAATTTGCGGATTATGGCTGTGAAATGTCCAGATGCGGTTGAACAGATAATTTGAACTGGCTGCAATACTGAATCCGATGGCATTGGCAATATACTTTGGGATTTTGAGCCATTCCTTACAAATGAATGTAAAACTGAAATCGATAAAAACACCTGAAAAACCGACAACACCGAACTTGATGAATTTCCAGAAAAATGTCCAGGTAAAATATTCCGACATAAAGGGTATTCGTTTACCGGCGCAAATCTACGATCAAATTAGTTAGCAAATCAACCCTGAAAGTGTTTGATGTTTATTTTTGTGGTACTGAGGAATTTTAGTTTACAATAAACGTGGACGTTTTCGATAGGCCTTATGTGCTTTCTATTACCCGGATTAAATAGTTTCCCGGAGACAAACCGCTGATATCAATTTTGTTTTCTGAACCGGAAAACCCAGCTTCTCTGATTTTATCCAATTGAATGTTCCATTGGGTGAAATGCTCCATGCAATGACATTGTAATGTAGATTTTTTTTAATGGTGTGATGTTTAAGAGTTGCAAAAGATGATTTGTAATTAACCAGAACTGAACGGGATGGTTCAGCTCATCACAAAATGGATCCCATTACTTTTCCTTTGCCACCGGGGCAGGCTTTTCGTTGATAACGTACATGATGCGAAAGGAGAGAACGTTGTTATATTGTTTTCGCGTATGAAGGTTTAGTCCCCGAATGTCAGTAAATTCACGGGTACGGATTTTTGCCACGGAATAGGCATAACGGATGTCGAATTTTAATTTTTTATAAATCCTGAATTCAAGATCAGCCAGAACATTGATATCCGATTTGTTATATGGTCCATCATTCAGGGTCGTTGTTTCAACCCTTTTCCCGTGCTCATATTCTTTCACTCCGACAAGCCTGCCATATGAGAAACCGGTACCGAAAGAAATTTTGTCCCTGTCGGTATACCTCACTAAAAAAGGAACTTCAAGGTAGTTGAGGGAAAGCTTGTAAGCCCCTGTAAAAACATTTCCGGTACTATCTGTACTTTCATACTGTGCTTTTTGCTGTGAGCCTTTCTGGCTAAAAATTGTTTCGATGCTGAATGAAAAATTTTTTGGCAAGGGAACAATGGCCATTACGCCAAGGTTCAGGCCGAATTTACTATACCCGTAAATTTCGTCACCGTCTACCTGTGTCAGATTTGTACCAACTAAAACAGCACCTTTTATCCGTTGGCCAATACCATGTTGAAAAATCCCAAGGGAAAGGACAATTATTACTATAGAAAATTTAAACTTCATTCAAATTCAGGGTAAAACAGGATACAAACGTAAGAAACTCTGATTAATTTTTTGGAGTTTATACGATCAGGATATTAATCCATCATTTTCCAATTATTTCAATCTTTTTCAAGATATTTCTATGTATTTCCAATTTCTCTTATTTATTTCCATCTTTTTTATTTTCCTCCACATCCTTTAGCGAAAGTTGTATCCTTCCCCGAACCTTATCCACATCCACCACTTTAGCCTGCACTTTTTGGTTCAGCTTCACATACCGGTTCGGATCTTTTACGAATTCATTGGCCATGTTACTGACATGGATCAATCCGTTCTGTTTGATGCCGATATCGACAAATGCACCGAATGCTGTTATATTTGTAATGATACCGGGAAGTATCATTCCGGTTTTGATGTCATTGATCGAATGAATACCCATGGCAAATTCAAAGACCCCGAATTTCTCACGCGGATCGCGGCCGGGTCTTGCAAGTTCATCCATGATGTCTGTAAGTGTCGGTAGTCCTGTTTTTTCAGTGACAAAATCCTTCAGGTTGATTTTTTTTCGCAGCTCTTCGCTTGTCATCAGATCAGCGATTCCACAATTCAGTGTTTCAGCCATTATTTTAACCACACCATAACTTTCAGGATGAACAGCACTTTTATCCAATGGATTAATAGCATTCCTGAGCCGTAAAAATCCGGCTGCCTGTTCAAATGCTTTTCCTCCGAAACGCGGTACTTTTTTCAGTTCTTCGCGCGAATGGAACGCACCGTTTTTATCCCGGTATGCCACAATGTTTTTTGCCAGCGCAGGTCCGACACCCGATACAAAAGAAAGCAACTGCCGGCTGGCTGTATTTACTTCCACACCGACTGAATTCACGCAACTCATCACCGTATCTTCAAGGCTTTTTGCCAGTTTCGGCTGGTTTACATCATGCTGGTATTGTCCGACACCGATTGATTTGGGATCGATCTTAACCAGTTCTGCCAGCGGATCCATCAGTCTTCTGCCAATAGAAACCGACCCCCTGACCGTAACATCATATTCGGGAAATTCTTCACGGGCGACAGGTGACGCAGAATAGACTGAGGCTCCGCTTTCGTTTACCATCACAACCGTGACATCCTTTTCGAACCGGATATGCCGGAATAAATTTTCAGTTTCCCTGCCTGCTGTTCCGTTCCCGATAGCAATTGCTTCGATTTTATAAGCATTGACAAGATTGAGTATTTTGTTGATCGACTGTTTAACTTCGTTTTGTGGCGGATGCGGATAGATGTTTTCGTTGTGAAGCAGTTTTCCCTGCCGGTCGAGGCAAACGAGTTTGCATCCTGAGCTGAAACCGGGATCGATAGCTAACACATTTTTTTCTCCCAGTGCAGGAGCCATCAGCAATTGCCTGACGTTTTCCACAAAAACCTGAATGGCATAGTCATCCGCTTTTTCCTTGATCGTGGCCCGGAATTCGGTTTCGATTGAAGGCTGAAGAAGCCGTTTGTAGCCATCTTTTACAGCTTCATAAACCTGATTGCCTGAGGAGTTTTCGGATTTCACAAATAAATGTTCAAGGATATCAAGTGCCTCTTGCTCGGGAGGCGCGACTTTAACTTTTAAAAATCCATCATGTTCGCCTCTGAACATAGCTAAAATACGGTGTGAAGGCGATTTAACCGCGGGTTCCGACCAGTCAAAATAATTCCGGTAGGTATCGCCTTCTTCTTCTTTGCTTTTCACAACTTTTGATTCGATGACAGCTTTTCGCAAAAACAATCGCCTTATTTTCTCGCGGGCAAATTTATTTTCGTTGATCCATTCGGCGATGATATCCCTTGCACCATCCAGTGCATCTTCAACAGAATTCACCTCTTTTTTTTCATTAATGAACCGTTTGGCCCTGATTTCGATATCCGGAAAATTTTGTGACATCATCATTTTTGCAAGCGGTTCAAGCCCACGTGATTTAGCGATGGTGGCACGGGTTTTACGTTTCGGTTTATACGGCAGGTAAATATCTTCGAGTTCAGCCATTGTTTCAGCTTCCATCAATTGCTGTTCAAGTTCAGGTGTCAGTTTTTCCTGCTCCCGTATCGAATTCAGAATACTTTCACGACGTTTATCAAAAACCTCCAGTTGTTCCATCCGGTCACGGATACTGGTGATCTGTACCTCATCGAGGCTTCCCGTCATCTCTTTTCGGTACCTTGAAATAAATGGAACAGTTGCACCATCATTTAGTAAAATTGCTGTATTCTGAACCTGTTCTACGGTAATATTAAGTTCCCTGGCTATTTTTACAACATGTGTCTCCATCATCCATTGTTTTCTAAAATGATCATCCGGTTCACAAACTTTTGTTTTATATCGATAACCCTTGTCTTTCCCGGAAAACGTTCAAAATTACGAACTAAATCGCTTGCTTCCTGTTCGGTACTACTATCAAAAACAAATTTGTTAAAGATCGCTAATCCTCCGGCTTTTAGAGCCTTTTTTACCTGAAGCAGAAAATCAGGTTTTTCAAACTGAGGTGGTACACGGTTATTTAAATAGGGGTCAATGACGATGAGGTCAAACAGTGCATGATTTTGGCTCATAAATTCTCCTGCATCTTCAATCTTTATTTTCAGGTTTTTGAATCTATCCAGGTGAAAATGTTTCCTGGCCAGATCGATAACTTTCTGATCAATCTCCACACCAGTTGTATTGAACGTTAAATGATGCTCGTTTTGTAAAATATGAAGTACACTACCTGCACCGAAACCTAAAATAAGCACTTCTTTTAATTTCCTTCGAACGATATGAAGCCTTCTGAATACTTGCCGGAACACACGGTGCAGACTTCCATAGGAATAATTGGAATCAGAAGCATTCAGAACTTTTCTTCCGCTGGTATAACAGACTTCGAGGCGAATGTTTGTATCTCCGATTATGGATTCTATTACACTTTCAGCAATAAAACTTTTAATAAATTGTAACAGCATGCATCAGTAAAATATTCAACTAAAATACAAAAAGGAAGCGAACCGCTTTGACCAGTAAAAAAGGAAATAGAAGTAGGGAAATGACAGAAACGAATCAAAATTGAAACTTACAAGAGATTCAGGAAATATACAGTCAATCACCAGCCCGAAGCCAGTACATCAGCAATGTGGATGACTTTCAGCGGAAGTTTGTGTTTGTTGATGTAACCTTCCTGATGCATCAGGCAGGATGAATCGGTCGAAATAATGTATTCTGCGCCGGTGTCGATCGCATTGTTGATCTTTTGTTCGGCCATAGCTGTAGAAATCGCTTCATGTTTTATGGCAAAGGTTCCGCCGAAACCACAACAAACATCGGTGTCTTTCATCTCAATAAGTTCCAATCCCTTTACTTTTTTCAACAGTTCGCGGGGTTCGTTTTTAATGCCGTATTCCCTGAGTGCTGCACATGAATCGTGATAAGTAACCTTGTGGTTAAAAGTTGCACCTGTATCGGTTATCTTCAACTGATTCACCATAAAATCTGTGAATTCAAATATGTTTTTCTTCAGTCGCTTGTACTCGAGATGGTAAGCCGTGTTAAAAAATAGTTTTTCATAATAATTTCTGACATAGCCGACGCAGGAGGCAGAAGGAGCAACAACCGGCCGGTCATTTGGAAAATCTTTGATGAATTTTTCACCCAGTTCCAGGGCTTCATCCCGGAATCCGCTATTGTAAGCCAGTTGTCCGCAGCAAGTTTGATTGTTGTTGTAATTCACAGTAACACCGAATTTTTCCAGGATTCTGACCATATTCATTCCGGTTTGCGGGAAAATCTGATCGATAAAACAGGGGATAAATATATCTACCGTCATGTTGGAAAAATTTAATACCGGAGGGCAAAGATATTTATTTTTAGGTAGTGCATTCAGTGGATTTATGAAAAGTTAGCAACATCAGGATAGCTTAAATCCAACCTGAGTCAGGTGATCCCAGAAATCCGGGTAAGACTTTGATACCACATCCGGGTTTTCAATTTGAAGCGGATCGTGCAGAATGGCCAATGGTGCAAAAGCCATCGCAATACGGTGATCACCATATGGATTAAGCGTTACTTTGTATAAGGCGGAAGGGTTTGTGCTGAGGTTTCGGAGTTCAGAATTGTCACTCAGATTAAGTCTGTAACCAAACTTGCTCAATCCGGACAGCAAGGCCGACAACCGGTCACTTTCCTTGAATTTCAGGTTTTCAAGGCCGGTAAAAAGGGCTGGAATTTTTAATCCTGCACAGGTGGCGATAACTGCCGGAGCGAGATCAGGGCAGGAAGTAAAATCATATTCGAAAATTTCAACTGAATTTCCTGATTTTGTCAAACGGATACCTTCCGGCAAAAAGGTAGTTTTAACTCCAAAATTTCGATAAATATCCGGCAGAACCGAATCGCCCTGAAGACTTTTTTTTGTCAGTCCCCTGATAAGTAAATTGGCTTTGCATGAAAAAGCAGCCATCTCATACCAATAAGAGGCAGACGACCAATCCGGTTCGATTGTGATTTCCCTGACCTGATAGGATTGATTTTGAACAGTGATGATCTCTTCATTTTTATCCCATTTTATTCCGAAATGCTCCATCAATCGCAGTGTCATATCAATGTAAGGCGAGGAAGCGATCTGTCCAGCGATCGTGATTTCCAATCCCTCGGGCAAAACCGGAGCGATCATCAGCATCGCAGAAATAAACTGACTGCTGACAGTTCCTTCCATCACTACTTTACCTCCTGTAAATTTGCTTCCTTCGATATGCAAAGGGAGGAAATCTTCTTTCCCGGTGAAGATAATGCTGGCACCCAACTGTTTCAATCCATTCACGAGAATACCGACCGGACGTTCTTTCATTCTTTCCGAACCTGTAAGCAACCAATTTCCCGGTGTAATTGAAAGCAATGCTATCAAGAATCGGCTGACGGTTCCCGCATTATTACAATCAAGACAATGTAAATCTGCTGAACCTGTGTGTTGATTAATTTTCTGTAAAAGTTGTACCATTAAGCGGGTATCATCTGCTTCAGACAAGTTTTGTATCTCGAATCTCTGTCCGCTTATAAATTGAATAATCAGTGCTCTGTTGCTGATGCTTTTTGAAGCCGGCAAGGTGATGTCCCCTTGTAAACCTGTTTTATCATAAAAAACAGTAGCGGATTTCATATTCAGGGCTAATTTTGCAGACTCTGGTAGAACCGCAGGCTTTCAAGGATCAGGCTCATTTCTACATCCTGATTGATAAGGCTGTTGCCGATGGAAGTAAGCAGGGTAAAGTTAAATTCATCCACCGATTTCTTTTTGTCATGACGCATAATATCGACGATCAGGTCGAAATTTCCTGAACGCAAGGCATAATGGCCGTAAACAGTTGAAATGTAATGGACGATTTCATCCATTTCGCTTTTCGGCAGACCGGAAAATTTATTTGAGATATAAGCTTCGCAGATCAGGCCGATAGCAATGGCTTCCCCGTGCAAAAGCGGTTCAGCATCGTTTTGAAGAGAATAGGTTTCGATTGCATGGCCTATGGTATGGCCAAAGTTAAGAACCTTCCTGAACCCGTTTTCAAGCGGATCCTCAAGAACAAAATAATTTTTTATCTCGATCGACCAGTCGATTATTTCATCCCAGTTTTGAATTTCTTCAAAACTTTTGGCTGTCAGATCATCCCAGTACTGTTTTTCATAAACCAGCGCATGCTTTATAACTTCAGCAAAGCCGGCACGAAGTTGATTCTTAGGGAGCGTATCTAAAAACTCAGGCAGAATAAAGACGACCTGTGGATTTGAAAACAATCCGATCTGATTTTTGATCCCTTTCATATCAACCCCAACTTTCCCACCGATTGAAGCATCCACCATAGCCAGAAGCGTAGTTGGTATGTTTAAATACCGGATTCCCCGCTTATGAGTTGACGCCACGAAACCGCCGAGGTCGCATACAACGCCACCTCCCAGATTGATGAGTACCGAATTTCGGCTGGAATTGCCATCCGCAAGATCCTGCCAAAGCCGCTGACACATCTCAATATTTTTATTTTCTTCACCACCGGGTATCTCAAGGATATGAACCTTCTGAAACAACTGAATGTTACTCATCAGCCTGGGCAGGCAATATTTACGGCTGTTAGTATCACACAGCACAAATATCTTCTGATCCTGAAAATCATACTGCATCAAAAACGACCGTATAGTATTGAAAATATCGTTTCCTAGAAAAATAGAGTATCCGTTCGAATTAATAATCGTATTGTCCATCAGGGCAAAAATAAAGATTTTAATGCAAACAGCCAGCATTTGTATCATATCATTAAATATTCAAATTTATTCGATAAGTTTTTTTATATAAATCGTTTTGATTGAAGAAAAATATCCATATTTGCCGGATTAAATCAATCAACTATCATCTTATGGTTTCATTCGAAAATACAGAAATTGCGTTCAAGAGCAGATCAGATAAAGATCTGAAAAGAGCATATTTGCTTTTTAGGCTGATTTCGAGCAATATCCTTGTGTACATGGGAAAAGTGCTCTCGCAGATAGCCTTAAAATTACACCTTCCGGTCGACTGGGCCGTAAAGCCGACTATTTATTCGCATTTTGTTGGCGGCATTACCATCGACGAATGCAGGGAAAATGTTAGAAATCTTGAAAAATTCGGGGTAAAAGCCATCCTCGATTATTCGGTCGAGGGATCCGATTCGGTGGAAAATATAAACCAGACCCTGGAGGAAACCCTCCGGACCATTCACAATGCCGCCAAAAATGACAATATACCGTTTGCCGTATTCAAACCGACAGCGTTTACCCGCGATAGTATACTTGAAAAGGTGAGTGCCGGCGAATCGCTTACCGAAGAGGAACAGGAAGAAGCAACATCGGTTCAGAAGCCGGGTTGAAAAACTTTGCCGGGCTGCTTATGAAGAAAATGTACCGATTTTGATCGATGCAGAAAAGTCATGGTATCAAAACTTCATTGATGACGTTGTGTACGAAAACATGGAAAAATTCAACAAGGAAAAGGCCATCGTTTTCAATACATACCAAATGTACCGTGTTGATCGCCTTGAAAAACTTGAAGAAGCATACAACGAAGCTGTTAAGAAAAATTATTACCTGGGAGCAAAATTTGTAAGGGGTGCATACATGGAAAAAGAACGTGAGCGGGCAGCTGAAAAAGGTTATTCCGATCCCATACAACCGGATAAGGAAAGTACCGATCGTGATTACAATGCTGCACTGAAATTCTGTATCGACCACATCGACAGGATTGTCATCTTCAACGGAACACACAACGAATATAGCTCACAATACCTGGCCGATCTGATGATGGAAAAGAATATGAAAAAAGATGATCCGAAATGCTGGTTTTCGCAATTATACGGCATGAGCGATCACATCAGCTTTAACCTTGCCTATGAAGGGTACAATGTTGCCAAATATGTTCCTTACGGTCCGGTCCGATCGGTTTTGCCTTACCTGATCCGCCGAACTGAAGAAAACACTTCCATTTCGGGTCAAACCAGCAGGGAACTCAACCTGATCATGAAGGAAAGGGAAAGAAGGAGAAGCGGGAAATAAGAGAAGTCAGATAGTAGACCTTCGATGGATTTCAATAGACGTTTGATGTTTTATTGCCATCAAATTACACTTACCGATAAACGGTTAACAAATAACGAATAACAATTAACGTTTTCACCTTCTCCAGTTTTCAATGGCGATGTACCAGCTTGTTTTATATGCGGGCGATCGCTGAAGCTGGAAATCATTTGTAGTATAGGGATTAGCGATTTTGTCAAAATAAAATTCGATGGACATGGCATTACCTGTCTCCCCATAAATCCATTCTTCTTCACCTTGCTTGAGATACACATCGGACGGAGGACCATAAATGATATAAATCAGCCCACGGTCAGTTTTCCAGCCTTCCTGAAAGGAACTAAACCATTTGTTGGCATTTTGAACCCTCGAATAATAGCGTGCGATCATGTTTTTCGCCCGCTCAGGCTGATGCGATGAACGTTCCAGCCAGAAAGAATCAACGGCTACCTTATAATTACTGTAAGCGAGTAATTGGTCGTATTCCTTCTCAGTTGTCAGGTAACGCAGTGGAAGAATGGCTTCGACGGGTGCTGTAATTTCAGGAAATCCATCATCGAAATGGAAAAGTGTCAATCCGTCTTTATTTGAAAAATTCATCTGAAAATGATAAATTCCATGATAAGGAAGTTCAAGTAACGGAGATTCGTTTTGTGTAAGTCGCACTGAAAATATACTGTCGGGATCAAAATCGAAGGTAAACGCTTTATCATTGGCAAAAGGCGTCTTCGCCAGCGGGATTTCCCTGTTATAATAGCTGATGTAGAGCAACCCTGTATCGCTATCGTTATAACGAACCCTGAAATACTGACCCTTGGCTATGCTTTTACTAAAAACAGGATTGCCTTCATTATCTGTTACCAAATAATTTTGGGCTGAATTATTATCTGTTTTTGATATGCTGAAAAACCGGATCACCCGGTTGTTTTTCGTCCTGTTGAGGTCGGTAAGGGTGATCTTCAGTATCCAGGTCACCCGGAAATTTTGCCGGAACAGCAAAGGTTGTAATCATATCGGTTTCCGCCCTGAAATTTTGCGTATCCTTATAAAAGAAGGAAGCAGAATCAGGTGTTTCTTTCGTATCAAACGACCCGAATAATTCATAATTTATTTTGAATCGTGCCATGTTTACCTTATCCGACGCATTCTGAACGTAGAGAAAATCGCTGAGATGAACATTCACATATACAGTCGACGAATCGGATGAAGTATGGTAAATCACCGCATCGAAATCCGTAAACTGATGTTCGGAGTACATTTCGGAAAAGTTCGTTTTCTTCAGTTTTTTATCATTGCCGGCATGTCCTGCAAAACTTCCGGTTATAAATATGATGAGCAGAATGAATTTTAATGTGTTCCGCAAAAAGAATTTTTTATTCATCGTTTTCAAGGTATTTTTCTGGTAATTCTTTAGTTGCTTTTGCTCCTAATTTTTTAAGTTTTTCAACCTGTGTGATGAGGTTTCCACGACCATCGACAAGCTTTCCCTTTGCCTGATCGTAAGTTTTGCTGACTTTATTTATTTGTTGACCTAAATTTTCAAGGTCTTCGAGAAAACCGGCAAATTTATCATACAATGCACCGCCCTGACGGGCAATTTCGAGCGCATTCTGGGTTTGCTTTTCATGCTTCCAGATGGAAGCAATGGTCCTGAGCGTAGCAAGAAGTGTTGAAGGGCTAACAATTACGATTTTTTTCTCCCATGCAAAATTAAACAGTTCCCCCTCCGATTGAATCGCCGTGCTGAATGCCGATTCGATCGGCATAAACAATAAAACGAAATCGGGGGTGTCAAAGAGCTCGGCATTCTGATAATTTTTTTCACTCAACCCCCGGATATGATTTTTTATCGATTCGACATGCTGCCGGAGAAAAACCTCTCGTTTGTCCGGGTCTTCTTCGTTAATAAATGCTTCATAAGCCACCAGTGAAACTTTCGAATCGATGATGATGTGCTTGTTTTCGGGCAACCTGATAATCACATCGGGACGAACCATTTCACCGCTTTCATTCCGGGTCGTAACCTGCGTATCGTATTCCTGGCCTTTGACTAAACCGGAACGTTCAAGCACCCGTTCGAGGATGATCTCTCCCCAGTTTCCCTGTTTTTTCGAATCCGATTTAAGCGCTTTCGTCAGATTGTTGGCTTCTTCGCTGATCCGGGAATTCAGATCGAATAATTTTTTCAGTTCTGCCTTCAAATCAGTCTGGTCCTTTATTCCTTTCTGATAAGTGTCTTCAACCTTTTTTTCAAAGGTTTGAATTTTTTCTTTTAACGGACTTAAAATTTCACTGATGTTCTTTTGGTTGCTGAGCGTAAATTCCTGTGAATGACTTTTCAGGATTTTATTGGCAAGATTTTCAAATTCGGTTGTAAATTTTTTCTGAATGTCCTCCAGTTCATTCTTTTGAGTGTCGAGTTTTTCTCTCAGGTTTTTGTATTCAACTTCCGATCGGGCAATCCGTGTATTCAGCGCTTCATTTTGGGTTCTTTCGGCTTCCAGTTCCGAAGTGATTTTTTCGTTCGATGCCAGCAGGTCATTCTGTTTTTCATTCAATATGCTCTTTTCTTTGTCGAGTTCACTGATGGTTTTCAGTGTCTCCTGGTCTTTCTCATTGAGTATCCGCTGTAATTCACTTTGCTGCTGTGTTGTTTTATTTCTAAACCAAAACCATGCGATCAGGGCCCCTAAAATTACTCCGGAGATCAGAAAAAGAAATTCCATGTTATTTTTTCTGTAAAATTATAAATTCCAATCAGGAATTTGAAAAAGCATTGAAATTATTCAAATATCGTACCTCACTTGTTCATTTTAAAATAAAATTCTAAATGAATTTAGTATTCAAAAATTGCTGGGAAAAGTTCCGCAAAATGGAATAATTTAAGGTTATTTTGCTTTTGGTTGGTGTTGTCACCAACCGCTATCATTGTTGGTTGTATACCTTTATTGAAATCAGACGGTTATAAGCAGATCATCATATCATCATTGAAATATCTTGTCGAAAAACTGTAGGTGACAACACCAACAGGGCGCAAAGTCTTTCAAAGCTTTGTGATAATTTGTTTCCATAAATATTGATTTTTGTTTGTGATTAATATGATATAATTAGCCTGCGAATGCAGGAAAGATAAGTTCAAATCAAATCTACCCGGGAAGTTGTTTATCAAAGTCTGGCAAACCCTGTTTCCCTGCATCGAAAATATTGTAATTTCGAGATCTCCCTCTGTTTCATTTGACACGATTGTAATTTTGTCATTGAAGGGATTTGGTAAGACTTCCAGGCTATTATTCAATGAGGATTCTTTTACCTGAACACCTAAATCACATGCTCCGGATTCATACTTCAGGTATTCAGGAGAGAAGGCGCACCAATTCCAATCGCACTGATAATAAACCGTATCATTCGAACTATAACATTTTAGAGAATAGCAATTTAAACCAAAAAAGGGTAAATTAAATAAACCTCCGTACACATTTCCAATCTTTTCAACCCAGTCGAGTTGCCAATTACCTTCCAAAGGAATATTCTCGATAGGGTGCAGGGAGATTTTTTTAAGTAGGTAAGGTCCGGAAGTATATGTATTCACGCTGTCGACAATAAAATCATAAGTGCCGAAATTTTCTGCAGTGATTGCAATATTATTTGCCGTATCGCCGGCTTCCAAACTAAAATCATGCAATAATTTTCTGTAGTATCTCCCGAATATATAAAAAAAGTCCTGCCTGACGTATCATTCCTGAACGCACCGGTATAGATCGTATCATAGATCCAGGTATTAAAAATATAAAAAACTTTACAATAGTCAATATTATTAATTACCGTATCGTTTGGGGTTTCACTCAAGAACCAATGATGGTACAAAGTATATTCTGAACTAACATCTTTTACGATCCAACTTGCATTTGAATCGGGTAAAAGCTGATATAGCTGTGCTGATGATTTTCCGATAAGAAAGAAACATGAAATGGTCAACAAGGTGAGCAAGTACTTCTTTTTCATAATTTTATTATTTTATCGGATAGTACTATTTGATTTTTATCGTAAATCTTTATCAAATAAATTCCTGATGATAAGCTGTTCAGGTTAAAGCCTTCAACCGAGGAAACAAGATCAAAGTGCCGCAAAATATGCCCGAAAATATCCGTAACATCTGCTGAATAATCTGTAATTCTGTCTTCGGGCAATTTAACGTAGAGATAAGAGTCTTTTACAGGATTAGGGTAGATTTGGATCTTGGTTTCCCTATTTTGATTTATATCTGTCGAAATATCACAGTCTGAAATATCTTCAATGTGTAGCATAACAATACTTCACGCTTTATCTTTTTTATAAGTTGACCCGATTTCTTCAAATAAGCCATAAGTGCTCCCAATTCCTTCGATCAAATAACCACCATAATTCTAACTATGTCAACGAGTATTTCCTGTTGTATCCGAATTCGTTCATGTAAAAAACTTCTCAATTACATTGGCCCCATAAATGCCTGGCATAATTCAAGCGAATCACCCTGGTTAACCGAATAATCAAATAGTAAACCTTCTGTCTCGTAAAAGCAATCGCCAGGATTTAAAATAAACCGGATTCCATATACCTTTCTCTGTACGGTATCTTCCCTTAATAAACCGACTAAACCAGGCCCGCCAACCCGGTGATAGGGAGGTGTAGTTGGCCATTCGTCAGGCACAAGGTGATAAAAGTATACCTTTTTGTAAACGGTGTCATTATAAACCGTGTCACCATCCGTATAATACTCCCGGAAATCTTCATAATACCAAATGAGCTGGCTGTCGTAAGTTGCCACAACCCAATGTGCATTGTCACGAACTAATGGTTCGTAGTTCTGAGAGTGTGATAAAAAGGATGTAAAAATAAAAACGGCGATAAGAGGTGTTATAAGTTTCATAGCTTTAATATTTTTTAAGAATTATTATTCATAAAATTAATGATATTTTACATATTCTACCTCCTTTCTTGTCTAAGTTGTTTATTTCAGGTCGAATCGAATTAAATATCTTTCATGAGGGGAGGTTTATTGTTTTATAATCTCTGTCATTTATCTTGTAATTGTTTAAAATGTTCATTTTAGTCTCACGTGGTTGTTTTTTCAGCTAATTGGGTTTAAAAGTAAGCTAAAAATTCACATTTGTCAAGTTAATTTTTCGATATGCCGGAAATCGTTTTTTTTTTTGTAAAATAAACGAGGAAAAATCAGGCAGTTAGAAGTTTATTTGTAATGGAAATAAATTAAAGTTGGGGAACTCAAATTTTTTAACTCTCTGTGATAAATATTAACTGCGAAAAAGATAAATTCGTTGATTTTTCGTATTTTTAGGCATCGAATTATTTATAAAATGAATTCAAGAAAATTGCTTCTTTCGGAAAATTTATTTGTACTTCCTGGTTTTTATCCTTTTTTTTGGGTTGAACACAGCCTTTTCGCAGGAAATTACGCCTCCCGAATGTTATGGCGGAACCCGTCTGTTAAAGGATTTCATTAAAGAGGAAATGGTTTATCCTCCAAAAGCAATTGCTGATCAAATAGAAGGCAAAGTAGAATTGTCATTCATCGTAAAACCCGATGGATCGACAACAGATATGAAAGTCACCAATTCGATATCGCCTGAGATCGATGCGGAAGCGAAAAGGATTTGCAACAAAATTCTCTGGTATCCTGCTACCGAACTTGGGAAACCAGTTGCTTATATGCAAACGATGGAATTAAAGTTTAATATAAAAAAATATCAGGGCATATGCAAAGCAAGAGGGTATGATTCGATCGTTTATCCGCATCAGCCGATCGATACGAGTAACCGTGTTTACGCGGTCGGAAACCTCGATGTCTATCCCAAACCCATTTTCAACGAAACAGACCGGAATTTCAGCAATTTTATCCATAATCATTTGAAGTATCCTGATGCTGCTTTTAAGCAAAACGTTTCCGGTACGGTAAAACTCAAATTTGTTGTTGAACCGAGCGGCAGAATTTCGAACATTGTCACCGAGAAGAGTGTGGGTGCGGGATGTACGGAGGAAGCCATTGATGTGGTAAGGGAGCTGAGGTGGATACCCGGCCTGATCGATAATGTCGCAGTCCGCGCATTCATGTGCCTTGAAATCACATTTGATATTGCCGGCCAATCGGTGGGTGGCGCCATTCCAACACCCGGACAGGTACACTGAATTTTTAAAGGTTCAAGGTTTGAAGTTTAATTACCAGAAACCAGAAACCAGAAGCCAGAAACCAGAAGCCAGCCACCAGAAACCAGAAACCAGAAGCCAGCCACCAGAAGCCAGCAACCAGCAATTATTTTTACCCCAACCCTCCCGAATTTCCTATTTTTGTCCGATAAATTAATGAACTGTTATGGTCTCCAAAATCAAAGCCGGATATCAGGCGAATGTCGATAAATTTTCTGCATTGCTCGAACAATCAAACCAGTTGAGCAAAACCTTCTCGTATTTACGACTGCTTGTTTTTTTGGTAACCGTCTTTCTGATCTATTTTTTTGCGCGTCATGAATTGATCAGTGCATTGATCTTATCTGTTTTGATTGGTATTGTTGTATTTGTATTCCTGATCAGGTATCATTCAAAAATCCTGCTGAATAAGAAATTCAGGGAAGCATTCATCAAAATCAACCAAAATGAACTCGATGCCCTTGACGGAAACTTTTCCTGCTTTGAAAATGGTAAGGATTATATCGACAAGAAACATCCCTTTGCGTCCGATCTGGATATTTTCGGTGAAGGCTCGCTCTTTCAGTTTCTGAACCGAACCTCCACAAAACCCGGAAGGGAAATGCTGGCATATCAGCTGACAAATCCTTGTATACAACCTGAAATGATTAAAAACCGGCAGGAAGCCATTACAGAACTTCAGGATAAATCGGATTGGCGGCAGGATTTCCAGGCAACAGGCGTCGTGTACGAAGATAAGCTGAATGACAAAGAAAAAATTATAAACTGGCTCCAGTTACCTGCTTTGTTCAGCCATCCTTTTTTCACTGTTTTACTTGGGATTATTCCCCTGATCACACTTTCAATGATCGTTCTGAATGCCCTTGGGATCGTGACGGAAAATCAATTCATGCTTTACCTCGTCATTCCGTTCGGTATAGCAGGTATGTTTGCCATCCGGATTAACGGACGGCATCTGCTTGTGAGTAAAACCTCCGAGATGCTGAAGAAATATGCCTTGCTTTTGAAAAAAATAGAATCCATAAATGTTTCCTCCGCATTTTTACTGGAAATAAAACATAAACTTTCCGGCGATCACCATTCGGCTTCCGAAAGTGTTAAAAAACTCTCTTCCATCCTAACAGCACTCGACAATCGTTTGAATTTTGTATTTTGGATAATATCGAACGGATTGTTTCTTTGGGACATCCTGCAAATGCGCAGGCTCGAAAACTGGCAAAAACAATACCGTGATGAAGTCGGGCTATGGATTGAAGCCATCGCCGAAATAGATGCACTCATCTGTTTCTCAACGTTCAGTTATAATCATCCAAACAACTGTTTCCCTGAATTTGTGGAAGGAGAAATATTCCTGCAGGCTGAAGATATGGGACATCCGCTTATTCATGATAAGGAGCGGGTCAACAATCCTGCGACCATTGACAATGGTCAGATACTGGTGATTACCGGAGCCAATATGGCCGGCAAGAGCACCTATCTCCGGACCGTAGGTGTAAATATGGTTTTGGCCATGTGCGGTTCCCCGGTCTGTGCTTCATCTTTCCGGTTCAAACCGGTCAATTTGTTTACAAGCATTCATGTCACCGATTCCCTGCATAAAAATGAATCCTTTTTTTATTCGGAACTGAAGCGGTTGCAGGCTATCATCACCGAACTGAAAAACGGAGCGGAACTGTTTATCATCCTCGATGAAATTTTGCGGGGCACCAATTCCAAAGATAAGCATGCCGGCTCCGAAGCCTTGCTGAAACAACTGATTCGGTTCAACACAAGCGGTATTATTGCAACGCATGATGTTTCGCTGGGTTCGCTTCACGAAACTTTTCCTGCCAATATCCGCAATTGCTGCTTTGAAGTCGACACCGAAAGCGAACGGTTATCTTTCGATTATAAACTCAGGGATGGTATCTCAAAAAACATGAATGCCACTCTTCTGATGCGTAAAATGGGAATAACGGTTTAGGTCGAATCCCTATTTCGACTCGCTGGATCTATTAGCAGTTATATCAATATCTTAGCACACGTGATTCATGCGATGCCTTGATTTCATAGGATGAATTTTAAAAAAAACTTAAATAAATAGAAGAACTTTTTCATCAAAACAAAGTCTGTTTTAAATTTGTATCGGGCAGTAAAGTGATATTGAAATACCTTTGTGTCCGAAAAATTTATATTGTTGTACGATGATTCGGATCGGCCTTTTATCGGATACACATGGCTACCTTCACCCAAAGGTCCTCAATTTCTTAAAGGATGTAGATGAAATCTGGCATGCCGGCGACATCGGCGACCTTGAAACGGCAAACAAACTGGAGAGATTTAAACCCCTTCGGGCAGTTTATGGCAACATCGACGATTATTATGTTCGCACAGCTCATCCTGAAATACAATTATTCGAATGTGAAGATATCCATGTTTTGATGATGCATATCGGCGGTTATCCCGGCAGGTACGAAAAAAAAGCGCTTGACCTGATCCGTAAGTTGCACCCAAAGCTTTTTATCTCCGGACATTCGCATATCCTGAAAGTGATTTACGACAATCAAAACGATCTCTTGCATATCAATCCGGGTGCTGCCGGCAAAAACGGAATGCATAGGGTAGTTACTGCAGTCAGGTTTACTATTGACGGAAAAGAAATAAAGGATCTTGAAATTTTTGAGTTGAAGAGACACGTAGAACTTCTATAGAATCAGCAATTATATTCAATGAACTGAAAACAATTATCGCAGCCTGTCAGCTGACCTTACAAGTTTCTCATCCTTCAGAATATACCTGTTCGCAAGAACCAGAAATACGAGTGTTATCAAAGGAAACCATGCACCTGTCGACATTTCCGTTCCGATAGTAAAGTCTGAAAAGAGTTTCGGATAATTCAGGAAAATTCCACCGATTAACAGAATGTTTATAAAAATGGCAGTTTTGACAAGCTTTAACTGATGGAGGCGGTTTTTGAACCGGACGATGGCATAAGCAGAAAGAGCCAGCACCATGATAATCGCTATCAGCATCGGAATACCCACCATACTGTTCAATTGGGGTTTCGTATCGGGTGAGGGATCGTCAATACCCATTACTGTTAAATGGTAGTAATCGGTTTCGAGGTTTTCGTCCTGAACCATTGTAAATTCAGTGATGTTTTCAACGGGATAGAAAAACATCAGTGCACCCGAAACGATTGCCAGAATGAGGAAAATTGTCTGTATCCGTTGTATCATAATTTTAAAAGTTGTGACGGCAAAGATAAATCTTTTATTTGCCGGGGTTCATTAAATTGTGCTGACAGATAGGATTACCATTTCTGATTCTACCAAAATATTTCCAACGATCAATCCTTTTTATCTTTTTTACTGAAAATATGAGTAATCTTCAGATCGCTCAGCCGGTTGAACTCTCTGGTATAAAAAATACCGACCCCCTGGGTATAAGGTGAGTAATTTTTGTAGAGGTAATCGCTGTTCGACAGATTGAACGCTTTTACCCGGAAACGGCCGTCAGGCGTTATCTTTGCTTCTACCGTGACTTCCCCGACAAGGTTGCTGGTATTACTGGTATTGCTGGTCGTCTCGTTGCCCTTCACCCCGACATTACCGTTTATCGTAACACGGTTGCTGAAAAGCTGGGTAGAAAGAGCTACTTCGACTTCATTGGCCGACATCTGGTCTCCGGGCCTGTAGTTGACGCCGATGTCGAAGTCATTGCTGATCTGTGATAGCCAGTTATTGATCTGGTTGGTCACCAGCGAAAAAGTATTGAATCCGACTGAACCGGCGGAAACGGAACTGTGGCTGAAACTGTTTAAAACAAGCAGCGAAAGCATTTGCTGGCTCATCATCGCCTGGTCGTTGGTATCAAGCCGGGAATATATGTACTGACGTGTATCTTCTTTCAAGTCGGGAAATTCAATGCTGAACCGTATTTCCGGGTTGAACAGCCGGTTCGTAAGGGAAATAATGCAATCGACCGGCACACGGGTAGCCGTATCCTGTTGCGGTCCATAATCACCCAATGTCGTTTTCAGTTTATAAACAGCTTTCAAATTGATCTGGGCATTGTAAGGATCGCCCGTCCATTCAACCTTGCTTCCCCTTCTGATATCGAAATTACGGTTGATGATGTTCTGGAAGGTCATAAAAAATGAACCTTTGTTGATTACGTATTCGCCGTCCATTGTTAAATCGCCTTTCGGATTGATGGCCATTTTGATCTCACCGTTGCCGTTGCCGCGGATATTGCCCATGCGGTAGGGTAGAAATATTTGAATTTCAGCATCCTGGTTGACATTCAGATCGAGGTTCAGGGTCATCCCGCCCAGCTCAACATTGTATCTGTCTGTTGTCAGCGTTGTGTCTGTGCCGGGGCTGGTAAATACGATGTATTCATTGTCGGCAACTGAGGAAGAGTAGGATGCAGGGATTTTAACACTGGTCCCTTTGTCTGATGTGGCATTGATATCCAGTGTTAGGTTATCCACCGGACCGAATATATGCAGATTCCCTGACGCTATGGCTTTACCGTAAAAGCTTTCGTTTTGCGTTCGTGTGAGATTAAAGGCATTCATATTCGTCATATCGAAATTCAAATCCAGTTTGAAGTCTTTCAGGTGGTCGTGGGTAATTTTACCCGAGGCGATCGCCCGATTGCTTAAAGTGTCGTAAACAATGATGTTGTCAAAGGAAATCAGGTTTTTGTCGAAATTAATTTTATCCGCAAATGAGTATGTCTCATTCAGGTAGTCGATTTTAAATTGTTTAACGGATACACCTAGTTGTCCGGTCAGGTCGGGCTCGTTTTTTGAGCCTGTTAATTTAAGTTCCCCTGTGGCAAGTCCAGTAATTTTTGAGCTGAATGAACGCACAAACGGTGCAAGTGTATTCAACTTGTAATTATCGAATTTCGCATCGATATCAAAATTGTTTTTCTTCTTATTCGGGAAATAGGTCCCTGAAACTTCCAGAGTTTTGCTTGTTCCGATATTTCCGGTATAAAGAATTTCGGCCAGGATTTCGAAGGCTTCCTTTTCCGGATTCCAATTGCTTTTCAGCACAGCCTCGCCCAGTTTTTCTCCGTTAAAGTTAAAATCGGAAATGCTCAGGTCGGAAATATAATTCGGGGCATTATAAAAGTCGACAATTTTAAATTCCCCGTTGATCGAACCTGAAAGTTCGACATTAAGTTGTTTCAGAACCGGATTAAAATTGGTGAGCTTAAAATCGGTAAAATCGACAAAAACCGAATCTATCGGGTTCGAGGACAGTTTTCCCTGGACTTTTATCATCTGTCCTTTGCTCGAAAAGCCGATGTCGTTGAAATAAATACTGTTGGTGTCGATCCCCAGGTAATTTGCGCGGTTTACCTTCCACAATGTATCGTTGACCCCTATGATGCCCTTCTCGATTTTTAACTCCATTTTTTTAGGATTGAAAATGGAAACAAAACCCTCGATATCCCCAAAGTTTTTATTCGAAATATCTTTCCAGAAAACGGAATAGCGAACAGTATCGTTCCGGGCTGCAAGTAAAATGTGTGTACTGTCGATGTTGAGTGAATCGGAAAGGAAAATTTTATCGAATTTGTTCGACAGGATCAGTTTATCATTCTCCTCGTTGAATTCCATTGTCCACTTTTTAAATTTCTTTCCCTTGTATACAATTTCATCCGATGATCCTTCCATAAAAATATTATCGATCCTCGTATTGAAACCGCCCGAAATCGTAGTTTCCGGAGCCACCAACAGGTCAGGCATAAATAACCGAGATAGGGTTCGTGTGTCTTTCAGGTTGATGTCGAAAATAAAATCCTGGTCGGTTGCCGGAATTTGTGTCGTATCGATTTTCGTGAAAAGTGTATCGAGGTATTGATTCATTAAATACCTGAAATTGACGGGAATGTTTACCAGCTGGAAATTTCCCTCGATTGAAGCATCAATGAAATCGGAATAAAGCCGTATCAGTGCATAATCCTGCTGATCGCGGGTAAAACTGAGCGTGAAATCCTTCATCCTGTACGATTCGCCCTGCATTGAAAATTCGGTACTGTCGATAAACAAAATACCCTGGAAATTATCAAGCTTATTGCCGATCAAATTAAAATTCAGCCTGGTGGAAAGGTTCATAGTCGAATCTCCTTTGAGCAGATTCAGCTTCTCAAGCTTAGCATCTTGTATATTTGCCAGAAAGTTGTATCCGGGAATATTTGTGCTGTAATCGAGGTTACCACTGAAATCGAAATTGATATTGTCATCGCGTACTTTAAGGTCACCTGCAAATTTCTTATTGGATAAATTTCCTGTGATAATAATTTCATTGTACCGGTTACCATACAAATAGAGTGAATCGATCCTGCCATCCATATCAATTTTCATCGTGTTAAAATCAAAACCCGATCCATTTATCGTTGCAGAAAGGTCAAGGGTCTCTACGTAATCTTCTAGATCGAACAAAATGCCTGCATTAAAATGATTCGCCGACAATTTACCACTGTACGCTACAGTTTTATTATCATTTACCTTCAGAAGAATATCGGTAGTTACAGTCCCGATGTCCGTTTTAAAGTTGGCGAGAGAAACAAAATCATTATAAAACCCTGTAAATTTTCCCTGTATCTTGATTTGTCCGAGCTTTGAAAGAATTTCCGGCAATGCAATCCGTTTTTCCTCGGTTGGTATGCCGAATCTACTCACATCTTCAGCCGATGTTTCGAGATTCCGTGCTGACAGGTTAATAAACGTTTCGTAAAAATTGGGTAAGCCATTCATTTGTAGGTCACCTTCAAAACTGGTATTTTGTCCGTAAGTCAGGCCGAAATCCTTTGCTTTAAAATTAGCAACTGTCCCATCGATATGACCCGAAATTTCGAGATTGTTATTCATGGCGAACATAAGCGGAGCAAAATAACCGACTTCGCTGAGGTTTATATGGGACGGCCGTATTTCTGAATGGATGTCAACCTTAGTGAGAAAATCACTGAAATCTTCAAAGGATTTAAATTTGAAAGCGAGATCAAGGTCCAGGTCATTATTCATTGTTTTCAGAAGCAGTTGGCTGGCTTGAATACATACAGGACTTATTTTGAAGCCGCATGAAAAGCGCTCAATCACGAATCCGCTTTTTTCACTGCACGAAAGCTGTTTTATTTCAGTTTTCAGGGTATCATTGTCAATGGCTGTATTTTGTAATTCAAGGTTCAGGTTGGTCAATCCAAGGTGGTTAAAGTCAACGGCACCTAAATCGGCTTCTTTACTGTTGTCGTCCAGTTCAAAGGATGAATTTTGGATCACGAGGCTTTTAATGGTTATATCCCAAACCGGTAAAACTTTGTTAGTCGTATCAGTTACAGTAGTATCGGAAGCTGCAAAATAATCGATCACGAACTGAAGGTTCATGTCTTCTGAACCTTTGGGTTTGATCAGCCGGATTTTTGCATCAGACAACCCGATTTTACTGAAATGAATAAGATGTTTCTTGCTGCTGAATTGACGCAGCTTAACCGATAGTGATCCCACAAACAAGAGGGTATCATTTTCATGATCTTTGATGAGAAAGTTGGCAAGTCTCAGGCTGTTAAACGACCGGATTTCAAGGCGGCTTATTTTTATTTCGGTCTTTAGTTCTTTGGTCAGATACGTGGTGGCTATTCTTGCTAAAAGAGTTTGAATAAAAGGATCACTGACCATCAAAAACAGGATGACGATCAGGGTAATGATACCAGTGAAGATCTGGACCGGAATTTTAAGACCTCGATTTTTAATAACTTTGCTCCGCTAAATTAAGGTTATTATTATTATTTAATAAAACATACGAATATCGAAACGAAAAATTGTTTTATTCAAATATATTTAAATTATTTATAAACAAGGGCTTGTGTAAAATTTTTTGAAACGATTCAAACACATGAAAACATACATCCTCGGCATAGAATCCTCCTGTGATGACACGTCTGCAGCCGTGCTCGAAGATAACAAGATTCTTGCCAACATCATAGCCGGACAGGATGTACATAAGAAATACGGAGGCGTAGTTCCTGAACTGGCCTCACGAGCCCACCAGCAAAACATCATTCCGGTGGTCGATACAGCCCTGAAAATGGCAGGAATTGACAAAAAAGACCTGGATGCTATTGCCTTTACACGAGGTCCCGGTTTATTGGGTTCTCTGCTTGTCGGAACATCTTTTGCAAAATCTTTTGCACTGGGATTAGGAATCCCTCTGATCGATGTCGATCATTTACAAGCCCATATTCTTGCACACTTTATTCAGAACAATGAAGGCAACAGGAAAATGCCGGCATTTCCGTTTTTATGCCTGACAATTTCAGGTGGCCACACACAAATTGTCAGGATCAGCAATTATTCTGACATGGTGATCATCGGAAAAACGATTGATGATGCTGCCGGAGAGGCTTTTGACAAAGCAGCTAAAATCCTTGGCCTGCCTTATCCCGGTGGCCCCTTTATCGATAAGCTGTCTACGGAAGGTGATCCTAAACGGTTTTCTTTTCCAAAACCACGCATTGACGGACTCGATTTCAGCTTCAGCGGGTTGAAGACTTCATTTCTTTATTTTATCCGGGATGAGTTAAAGAAAAATCCTGATTTTATAGAAGCGCATAAAAATGATCTTTGTGCTTCGATACAGCAGACAATAATTGACATTTTAATCGAAAAACTGATTACGGCTTCCGAACAAACTGAAATAACTGAAATTGCTATCGCCGGGGGAGTTTCGGCTAATTCGCTCATGCGCGAGACATTATTGAAAGCGGCGGAAGAAAAGAAATGGAATGTATACATTCCCGAATTCCAGTTCACCACCGATAATGCAGCTATGATAGCCATTGCGGGATACTTCAGGTATCTGAAAAAGGATTTTACCGACCAGTCAATAACACCCTATGCAAGAAGTCAGGGTTAATTTTATTTGAAAATGCATTTATCATTTCATGACCTGAAAGAATTCCTCGACGAAAAATACCATTTTTATAATCGTTCTGAATTTATTGAAGCTGATCCGATCTCAATCCCACACAGGTTCACACAAAAAGAAGATATCGAAATAGCCGGCTTTCTCGACAGCAACCATTTCCTGGGGCAACAGGCCCGCGATCATTAAAAATGCCAATCGCCTAATGCAATACATGGACAATGCCCCTTTTCAGTTTATTACCCAAAGTACAGAAACGGATTATGACCGGTTTGTGAATTATGTCCATCGCACCTTCAATGGAACCGATTGTATCTTTTTTTTAAAAGCGTTAAAAAATATTTATCTGTACCATGGGGGGTTGGAAGCACTTTTTAGTGATCCTGTTCAGAGAGGAAAATCAATAATGGAATCCATCCTGTATTTCCGGTTTGTCTTTTTTGAGCTTCCGCATCCATTACGAACCGAAAAGCACATTGCCAATCCGGCAAAGAATGCTTCAGCAAAACGGCTCAATATGTATTTGCGATGGATGGTTCGAAATGATAACGGAATAGATTTTGGACTTTGGAAAAGTATATCACCATCCTTGCTTCTTTGCCCGCTCGACCTGCACACAGGAAACGTGGCCCGGAAACTTGGATTGCTTCAGCGGAAATCAAACGACTGGAAAGCAGTGGAAGAACTGACAGCAAATTTGCGAAGACTCGACCCGGAGGATCCGGTCAAATACGATATTTCACTTTTCGGACTCGGAATTTATGAAAAATTCTGAATTTTGAAAAACAATGCCGGTTTGAATTTAGCCGTCACATATTCAGTACCGTTGTCAGTGTAGCGATTTCGCTCTTAATTACCTGACCGCTAATAAAGAATGAAAATTCACCGGCAAAAACATATCTTTCTGGTTTTTTCCCCGTATAAATCGCGTATCAATGTATGATTTTAGTCAAATTATTAAATATTAAAGATAAGTTGCGGGTTCAGTCATTCCATTTTATTTGATTTTACACAATGAGATATTTATCAATGAAGAGTTGTTTTTATTTTGTTTTTTTGATTTTTACAACCATTTCTTTAACCGGTTATTCACAGAATGATGATCCCAAAAAAACCACACAGAAGTTTGCCTCCGCAATGCAGATCATCAACATGGCATATGTGGATACGGTGAATGAACCAAAACTGATTGAAAAAGCCATTATAGCCACGCTTAAAGAACTCGATCCGCATTCACAATACATTTCAAAAGAAAACCTGCAGAAATCGAATGAACCGCTTGAAGGCCGGTTCGACGGGATCGGTATTTCGTTTCAGATTCATAATGATACCATTCTGGTGATTTCTCCTGTTCCCGGCGGCCCCGCAGAAAAGCTCGGGATCATGGCTGGCGATAAAATTGTAGAGATTGATGGTGAAAATGCCACCGGCAAATCCATTGATGACAATTATGTATTTGGTAAACTCCGGGGTAATAAAGGAACCATTGTTAATGTAAGTGTTTATCGCAATGGCCGTAGAAAGCTGATCAATTATACAATGGTTCGTGACAATATTCCGATCAATAGCATTGACGCTGTTTTTATGGCGAACGATTACGTCGGTTATATCAAGCTGAACCGTTTTTCACGCACGACAATGGATGAATTCCGGATGGCCATCGGCGAACTGAGGGACAAAGGAATGAAAAGACTTATTCTCGATCTTCGCGGCAACTCCGGAGGATACCTCGATGTGGCTGTCGATCTGTCGGACGAATTTTTGACGACAGGAAAGTTGGTAGTTTATACGGAAGGCTATTCGAGCTCGAAAAGAAAATATAAATCTTCATATCGCGGTGAATTTGAAGACGGCAAGCTCGTCATTCTCATTGATGAAGGTTCAGCTTCTGCAAGCGAAATCGTTGCTGGTGCCGTTCAGGACTGGGACCGCGGCATCATCGTTGGTCGTCGTTCGTTCGGTAAAGGACTTGTTCAGCGTCCTTATTATTTACCCGATAGCTCTGTTATCCGTCTGACTGTAGCGCGATATTACACCCCTACCGGAAGGTGTATCCAGAAACCCTATACCAACGGTTATGATCAGTACTACCAGGACCTTCTGAAAAGGCTGCAATCAGGAGAACTTACTGATGAACGGAACATTGATTTCCCGGATTCATTAAAATATTATACACCTAACAATAGACTGGTCTACGGCGGGGGAGGCATTATGCCCGATGTCTTTATCCCCTGGGATTCGACCGAATATACTGATTATTATGTCGATCTGCTGAGCAAAGGTATTTTCAATGATTTTGTTCTCGAATACATCGAAAGAGAACGGAAAGAACTGAATAAGCTATATCCCGATTTTGGGCGGTTTGACGCCGATTTTCCTATCGATGATGAGCTTATGAGACGATTTTCTGGTGTTTGCCGAATCAAAAGGCGTAAAAACCATCGAAGACCAACTGGATCTGTCAAAAAAAATTATCACTCACCAGATCAAAGCACTGATCGCCCGTAACTTATTTGAATTCAAATCCTATTTCCAGATCATGACTCAGATCGACGATGGTTTTCAAAAAGCCGTCGAAGTCCTGAAGGATGATTCATTGTTTGCCGATATCATTAAATAAATATTCGGACTTTCTCAAGAGATTGCAGTGTAGGTGCTGTGATTGATTATCCCGGTTATCCGCTTCTGAACCTTTATTATTTGGGGTTACTACATTAGACATAGCAATTCTTGAATTCGTTAAATCACTGATTTTTTCAAAAAGTCAAATTTTTGGAAAACATACCCTGTAATTTCCCATTACGGGATTTTCCTGAAATCCTTTTTTCAATAGATAATATTAAAAGAAAATTCCTTTTTCTTTAAAAATACCTGATTAATTGCTGTCAAATCAGGAATATACAACTTTATTGTACAGAAGTAATATTTTAATAATGTCAGTGAAAATGAACTTTGCACAGTTTATGTTTTCTCGTTTGTGCAAAAGGTAAAGTTTTCGACATTATTCATCAAATTATATAAAAATCTGCATGAAAAAAAATATCACACTCATACTCATTCTTCTAAGTTTTCTTCAAATCCAGTCGCAGACCATTATTTCAGGCGGAAACGTATATGGCGATTGGATTGCTGTAAATAGTCCCTACCTTATTCAGGGCGATATCGTCGTACAGCATGGTGATAGGCTCGCTATTGCGCCGGGCGTAGAAATCATATTCCAGGGTTCGTATGCATTTGAAATCCAGGGAAGAATAAGTGCTATCGGCACGCCAACAGATAAAATCACTTTTACAACGGCAGATACAACAGGATTTAACAGCGGAATGATGAACGGATGGAGTGGATTGACGTTCAGCGGTATCAATTATCCCCCTACCGAAAATTCATACCTCGAATATTGCCAAATTCAATACTCATCTCAAAATGGGATATGTTGCATCGATTACCCAACACTTGTTGTAGAAAATACGTCCATTGTAAATAACACCGGATACGGAATTACTTTATTTGATTATTCGGACATTACGATCAATACGATTTCAATTCAGGGAAACAAAGCGGGTGGAATCCAGGCATTTTATTCTGCGCCGTCGATCAATGATTTTTCAATTTTCGATAATCAGGGCTGCGGGATCAAACTGACCGGAAATTCAACTTCAGGGATGTTGGCCTCAATTTCAAATGGATTCATTTATTCCAACAGTACGATTGAAAATGGCGGTGGAATAGCACTTTACGATGGTGTTCAGGTAATTGCGGACAAGTTGACCATTCGTACCAACAGTGCAGAAAACGGTGGCGGTATTTATTGTGACAATGCCGAATGTGATTTTACAAACAGTTCGATAGTTGAAAATTCAGCCAAGCTGGGCGGGGGAATTTGTGTAATGAATCTGGGAAATGTGAATTTATCGAAAGTCCTGGTCGCTTCCAATTTTGCAAGCCAGGAAGGCGGGGCATCATATTGCTTTGATTCGGAAATCAATTTGACAAAAAGTACGGTTAGCGATAATGCGACCGGCGGTTTATGTGGCGGATTGTACTTTGACCTTGCAATGGGAGAACAGAATACGATTACCAATTCAATTGTGTGGAACAATTTTCCGGATGAAATTTATGCAACTGAAATTCAGCCCGTCGTCAGTTATTCCGACATCAAGGATGGATTTGATGGTTTGGCAAATATTGATGAGGATCCGCTCTTTGAGGATTCTTCGGATGCCGATTATCATTTACAATGGCAAAGTTACCCGGTTAAAAATGACACACAATCACCCTGTATCGATGCTGGAAACCCGGAATCAGAACCCGATCCCGATGGGACAGTAGCGGATATGGGCGCTTACTTTTACGACCAGTCGCTCTATACTTATGTTCCTCACACAACCCAGACAGACAAAGTAACGATCTATCCCAACCCGGTTCAGAATGAACTTAGGATAAGCGGTGTAGCGATTGGAACCCGGATAATGATAACAAGTATGTCGGGAGCGGTTGTTTTTAATACCTATTCCGAAGGTTCCAACCTGAATTTCCCTGTATCGGGATTAGTGAAAGGGGTTTATCTGATGCACATCGGTTCAGCCGACGGAACCTCCATCGTAAAGAAATTTATCAAACAATAAAAAAATGATGATACATCTATAGTGGAAGAGCGAAACCATTTAGGGTGAACGATACCTTTGCCCACCTTTAAATTTGATGATGTAGTTTTACCAGGCCGGGAGGACCCTCCCGGCTTTTTTTATTTTCAGTTGATATTTTCCGTTCGTTCTTTTTACTATTTTTGGAGTAATCAATTGCTGTCATCATGAAAGAAATAGAACTATTAGAGGTGCAAATCGAAAAACTAAACACACGCGATTTCGACCTGGATGCCTGGAAACAGTACACCATTGTTGTACTGGCCAGAATATTCGGGGAAAATGACCACAAGATCAAACAAATCGAAAAGATCAATTACGACCGGTCAAGTTGGGCTTTAAGGGATACTTCAGGAAGCAGTTCCTACATCGAAACCTGTAAAAAACTGGGCAAAGAAATCCTGCAGGCATCGATCGATGAACTGAAGACATTCGGGTTACCTGATAAGGAACAACCCAAAGAAAAAGCTTCACCGGTGATTTTAAAAGCACTCGAAGACGAGTTAAAGGTTTCCCAATACAGGGAACTTGCGGATATTATAAATACCGACCTGCCAGAGGATGAAAAAAGAAAAAGCATAAACGAAAAACTGAAAAATTTCGGTGATGATGCTGCGCTCGCTATTCTCACACGGATCCTTTCGAACCCGGAACTGAAGGACAGGATGTAACGGAAAAGAAAATCAGTTTTTGTAAAAATTTCAGAATATTTGTTATGGTAATTTTGTGCTGATCCTCAAGAATCCACAGGTATTAAAATTCTATCTTAAACTGCGGAACAACCAGTAATCCGATCATATACGTATAATCCACCTCACCGGTTTTGGTATTAAAATTCTGGCTGAAAATGTTTTTTGTGTTGAACAGGTTCTGTAAATCAATGGCCCATTCCATCGAAATCTTTTTTGAATTCTTTTTTACTGCCACCCGTAAATCGGTCCGGAAATAATTTTTGAATTGCTGCGAATAGGCGCTGTCGTCACTGTAACTGGCAACAAAGTTTCCCGGCCCGATCTGATCACTTGTTAAGGGAGTATACCGCTGACCACCGGCATAAGTCGATTTCAAATCAACGAGCAAGAGATAATTTCTACGTTTGATCTTTTCAGGATCGTTACTCAGGTTCCATTCTTTTCCGGCAAGCGCATTGAGAACAAAATTCCCGTTAAAAGCCGTATTGCGTTCCACACCATCGCTTCCCGTGTATTTCGATTGGTAGAGTGATCCTGTAAACAAATAGTAGAGGCCTTTTGTCAGAAATTTTTCAACGGTGATCTCGAGACCGTAATTTTTCCCTTTCCCCGAATTCACGAGCGTATCAGGTGTCCACACATAAAAATTGGCACCCTGGTTCAGGATTGAATAAGAGTTTTTTTCATTGCCGTCAACGGCAGCATTGGTAATGGACTGATAGTAAACTTCTGATTTTATTCGCAGGTTCGATCGTAAGATCCAATCGTAACCCACAACAAAATGCTGGCTGTGGATCATATCGAGATTGTGATTGACATTCCTATAAGAGCCATCGGATAAAAGAACCTGATCAAAATATACCGTGATCGGCAGCAATTGACTGTGGTAGCCATATCCGAAGCTCAGGCTCTTATTTTCGCGGAAATTCCATTTAATGGCAGCCCTCGGTTCAAGCGATGAGGTTGAATTGAAGAAATAATATTGATAGTGAAGCCCTGAGTTTAACGTCAGTGTATTATTGATTTTGTACTGCCATTCAAAATACGGCTGTAACAAAGTGGTAGCACCTTTAAATTCGGTGAGAATATCGAATTTCATCCGGTTATCGGAAAAAGCACTGTCGATGAAGTTGTAGTTTAAAAAACTGATGATGATCCCGGGCTTGAAACTATGTTGCGAATTGATCTTTTTATTCAGGTAAAACGAACCGAATAGTTTCTTTTCAACATGGCTGTTCCTGAAATAAGGAAGAATTTCATGACTGACAGGCGTGATCGAATCGATGTGTGTTCTGAAATCATGAAAGGTGCCGGCGAGTGTAAACCGGGTATAGGTTGTGCTGTTGATCAGCAAGGTGTGTGTAATGCCGGTTACTGCCATATCTGAACCATTGGTCAGATCGAAACCTTCTCCGGTGTAAAAGTTGAGTTTACTTTCTGTCGTATCCTGTTCGCTGTCGAGTATAGAAATATCGCTTTTCCCACCTATTCCAAAAATTGAGAAACTCCCCAGTTTTGTCTTTGGGAAATTCAGCTTAAATGAAATGTCCTGGTAATGAGGGATTGCAGTGCCTGTACCGAATTCTATTCCCAAAAGATTAAAAAATTCCAGGGTCGAATAACGATAATTCAAAATATAGGATGAACCATTTTTCCGCGATAACGGGCCTTCGGCACCTAACTCGAGTCCATTGAATCCTATCTGTCCGAGAAACTCATGCTTTTCATCGTTTCCGTTCCGCATTTTCAGATCGAAAACACCGGAGATGGCATTGCCGTATTCGGCCGGAAAAGCGCCTGTCATGAAATCGGAATTGGCGAGCTGGTTGTTATTTAAAATGCTTACGGGTCCCCCTGTACTTTCACTCGCACCGTAATGATTGGGGTTCGGAATATCAACCCCTTCGAGCCGCCAAAGCAAGCCAGTCGGTGAATTCCCCCGGATGATAATATCGTTTCTGCTGTCGTCGGTACCCCTGACACCAGCATAATTTGCTGCCATCCGTGCCACATCGTTTCGTGATCCGGCATATCGCTGGGTTTCCTCAATGGTAAATCCACGGGAACTCACAGTTGCCATTTCATTTATTGGCTTGAATTTTTCGCGGCTGGCAGAAATAACAACCTCCTGACTCATGATCGCGATTTCTTCCATTTCGATTGTCAGGATAAGCTCCTTCCCTGTGATCAGGTTGAGGTTTGATATGATTACATCCTTAAATCCAAGGTAGCTTACTTTTATTCCGACCCTGCCGATAGGCACGTGTTCCAGCCTGAATTTTCCGTCATTATCTGTCGCTGTACCCACAACCGGATCGCTGTTAAGAAGAATGACATTCGCACCAGGTAGCGATACTCTCGTATTTTTATCGATTACCGATCCCCTAATCGTTTGGGTTAATTGGGATTGCGCAAAAAGGCAAGTAGTAGAAAAAATTAATAATAACGTTAATATTGATTTATTCATTTTCAAATATTTTTGCAAACCTTATAAATTGGTTCGGCAGAAATAAATTTAATTTACCGATTTGTTAAAGATCCTGTCTGTATTGACAAAATTACAGGATAAAGTTGCAAGGAAATAATTTTAATTTTGAAAAAATTTGTACATCTAAATATTTTACTAATTTTGCACTCCCATTTTTCGGGATAAAATAAACATTAATAAGATGTACGCAATAGTAGAGATAGCAGGGCAACAGTTTAAGGTTCAGAAAGAACAGGAAATCTTTGTTCATCGTCTTCAGGAAGAAGCAGGATCGGCAGTTGAGTTCGATCATGTTTTGTTACTGGATAATGAAGGCAAAATTTCAATTGGAATGCCCAACGTGGAAGGCGCACTGATCAAAGCAAAGATCGTTGAGCATATGAAAGCCGATAAGGTGACGGTTTTCCATAAAAAAAGAAGAAAAGGATACCAGAAAGAAAATGGCCACCGGCAATACATGAGTAAAATCCTGATCGAGGATATCCTGACAAATGCAAAGAAATCGGAAAAAAAGGCTGAAGAAAAGAAAGCAGTAGTGAAGAAAGAGCTTGTGAAAGATGAAGCCAAACCGGTTCAGGCAAAAGAAGAAACACCAAAAACAGAGGTAAAGAAGACGGCAAAGAAACCGGTTGCAAAGAAAGAACAGGCAGCAAAAAAAGAAGCAGCTCCGAAAACTGCGAAAAAAGCGGCACCCGAAGAAGTAAAAAAGCCGAAAGAAACAAAAGAAACGACTGATACAAAAGAAAAAGAAACAGAGGAATAATTTGTTAAACGTATTCCCTTTTGGGATTTAAAAATAGAAAACCATGGCACATAAAAAAGGGGCAGGTAGTTCGCGAAACGGAAGAGAATCGGAAAGTAAACGACTCGGAATAAAAATTTTTGGTGGTCAGTTTGCAAAAGCCGGCAACATTATCGTTCGTCAGCGGGGAACCAAGCATTATCCCGGTGACAATGTCGGGATCGGCAAAGACCATACACTGTATGCCCTTTCCGATGGAAACGTTCAATTCAGGAGAAAAGGTGAAAATAAATCCTTTGTAAACATTGTCCCGGAAGAACAGTCTAATTAATCCGGGAAAAAGAAAAAATTATAAATCCCTCCGTATTTCCGGGGGGATTTTTTTATTCCCCGCAGTGAAATCCGGGGTGGGGCAGGGGCTGGAATTTCGTTTTTTAATTATTTCCGAAAACCCTACTTTTGTCCTTCCAAATTCAATCGTATGTTACAGGTAAATTTTATCAGGGAACACAAACAGGAAGTCATCGAACGGCTGGCGATTAAAAATTTTGATGCCGCTGAAAGAATTACACAGATTCTTGAACTGGATGAAAACAGAAGAAAAGTTCAGAAAAATCTCGACGATGTTCTTTCTGAGTCGAATAAAACCGCCAAAGAAATAGGCAATTTGTTCAAACAAGGGAATAAAAGTGAAGCCGATTCGATGAAAGAACTTTCGGCGAAATTAAAATCCCGTTCGAAAGAATTGAGCGAAGAACTCGAAGCCATTAACAAGCAGATGGAAGAAATGCTTGTATTGATCCCTAATCTGCCTCATACATCGGTTCCCCATGGTAAATCAGCGGAAGACAATGAACAGGTTCTTCAGGAAGGTGAGCTCCCCGAACTGGATGAAAATGCATTGCCACATTGGGAACTGGCCACAAAATATGATATCATCGATTTTGAACTGGGAAATAAAGTCACGGGTTCAGGATTTCCATTTTATAAGGGAAAAGGCGCCAAATTGCAGCGGGCATTGATCAACTTTTTTTTGGACAGTGCGACTGAAGCGGGTTATACAGAAATACAGCCGCCACTAATGGTAAATGAAGATTCGGGTTACGGTACGGGACAACTGCCCGACAAAGACGGACAAATGTATCATGTAGGTATCGATAATTTTTACCTCATACCGACAGCCGAAGTGCCTGTGACAAACATTTACCGGAATGTGATTTTGAAAAGCGAAGATTTTCCGGTTAAGAATGTAGCTTATTCGCAGTGTTTCCGGAGAGAAGCCGGTTCGTACGGGAAAGATGTCAGGGGATTGAACCGACTTCATCAGTTCGATAAGGTTGAAATCGTTCAGATACAGCATCCCGATCGTTCTTATCAAACCCTTGAAGAAATGCGTGAACATGTGGCTTCATTGATCCGGGCACTGGAATTGCCATTCCGGATCTTGAAGCTTTGTGGCGGCGACATGAGCTTTACATCAGCGTTAACCTATGATTTTGAAGTGTTTTCGGGAGCCCAAAAACGTTGGCTGGAGGTCAGCTCAGTTTCGAATTTTGAAAATTTTCAGGCAAACCGGATGAAGCTGCGGTTTAAAGATAAAGAAGGGAAAATGAAACTGGCCCATACACTGAACGGAAGTGCCCTCGCGTTGCCCCGCATCGTTGCCGCTTTACTCGAGAATAATCAGATACCTGATGGGATCAGAATTCCCAAAGCGCTTGTAAAGTATACTGGATTTGAACTTATCAGCTAAGGAATGATCTGCTTTCAAGTCAATTTTAAAATCCGGAGTAAAACTTAAATCATTTGTCATTTGTTAAAGGATTAAAATTAAAATCCCTTTCAATCGTTTGTTAAAGAAATTTTGGTTCATGCATAAATTCCTGCAAAATATACTGATTATCCTTAGCCTTTTAGTTTCATCTACGGGTAATGCACAGGTGGATCAAATCATTAAACCGGTTGAAATTCATCCTCCTTCTCCTGCGATGCAACAACAGCAGAAAAAGGAAAGTGACGAACAGCTTGCAGCTCAGTATTTTCAAAATAAGGATTATGAAAATGCAGTCGTCCTTTACGAAAAACTCTATAAAAAAAATAACAATACAGTCTATTACAGCTATTACATGTATTGCCTGGTTTTACTACAGGAATATAAAAAGGCTGAAAAATTGGTAAAAGAACAAATGCACAATAACCCGGGCAACCTAAAATATCCTATTGATATGGGTTATGTTTATTCGGAGGAAGGGGATCAAACAAAGGCAAAACGGCAATTCGAGGATGTGATTAAAGATTTGCCCCCTGACCGTATGAAAATCGTTGATGCGGCAAATGCTTTTCTCTCGCGCGGACAAACGGAATATGCCGTAGAAACATATAAAAGGGGAAATCAGATTATCGGGGATTACCCCTTCCATCGTGAATTGGGTTATTTGTACGCTCAAACTGGAAATTATTCGATGATGGTTGAAGAATTCCTGGATTACCTCGACTTCGACAACAGGAATATGCCGGTGGTTCAGGCCAATCTTCAAAATGTGCTAAGTGAGGATCATGACAACGTTGTAAGTCAGCTGTTAAGAACTTCACTATTAAGACGAATCCAGAAAAACCCGGATAAAGTCTACTATTCCGAAATGCTGATGTGGTTGTCGATACAGGAAAAAGATTTTAAAATGGCATTATTACAGGCAAAAGCCATCGACCGCAGGCTGGGAGAAGACGGAGAACGGATCTATGAACTGGCAGGTCTTTGCATCGATAACCAGGAATACGATGTGGCCATCGAAGCCTATAAATACATTCTGAAAAAAGGTCAGGACAATCTGTTATACATTGATTCCAAAATTGGAATCTTAAATGCCCGTTATCTGAAAGTCACGAAATCGTATTCATATACACATGATGATTTGCTGGCCCTGGAAAAAGATTATAAATCGATCTTGCAGGAATATGGAAAAAACGCTTCTACCATTACAGTGATGCGGTACCTTGGAAACCTGGATGCATTTTATCTTGATAAAACAGATGAGGCCACTGGTATACTTTATGAGGCAATTGCCATACCGAATGCAGCACCCGAACGAGTTGCAGAATGTAAAATTGAACTGGCGGATATTCTTCTTTTTACCGGGGATGTTTGGGAAGCTAAATTGCTTTATGCACAGGTTGAAAAAGCGTTTAAAAACGATCCGATCGGATATGAAGCAAAATTTAAAAATGCAAAACTATCGTTCTACATCGGTGAATTCGGATGGGCCAAGGCACAACTCGATGTATTGAAAGCGGCTACTTCCAAGTTAATTGCCAATGATGCTTTGCAATTTTCCCTCCTCATCAATGATAACATTTCGTACGATTCCTCAACTGTTGAACTGGCCATGTATGCCCGGGCCGACCTTTTATTATACAGAAATAAGTATGACCTGGCATTAGCGACTCTTGATTCGATATTTACCCTTACTACCTGGCATCCTATTTTTGATGAAGCATTATACAAAAAAGCAGAAATCGAACTCAAACTAAGGGATTTTGACAAAGCAGCTAAATTTTTATCAGATATTGTTGAAAAATATCCTCAGGACATTACCGCCGATGATGCACTGTTTTTATTGGCAGAATTGAATGAAAAGCAATTCAACAACAAGGATAAGGCAATGGAGTTGTATGAAAAAATATTGAAGGATTATCCGGGAAGCCTTTACACTGTTGATGCACGGAAGCACTACAGGTATTTGCGTGGGGATTTTAGTTCTGAAAATAACAATGAGATGGATTACTTTAACAATGTTAAGCCACCAAATTAGTAGTTCGGTTCGGTGTCTGATTCAATGGTGAAAATGGAATTCCCGTAAAAACAGAGATAAATATACTTCTATAAAATTGAATTATTTAGAAAAAACTATCTACCCTTGATTTGTAATTCCCGCATATACTGAGAGAATGATCAGACCAAAAAAACACCTGGGCCAGCATTTTCTCAAAGACGAAAATATCGCAAAGAAAATCGTTTCCTTTCTGAAGGCAGAAAGTGGCAACGTCCTTGAAATAGGTCCGGGAACAGGTATCCTGACAAAGTATCTGATAAAAGCTGGATTTAAGAAATTTTATGCAATTGAGATTGATAAGGACGCTGTTAACTTTTTAATATCGGAGTTTCCTGAATTTTCCAACAACATCATAGCTGAAGATTTTCTAAAAACAGATCCTGGTGAATTATTTCAGGATAAATTTTCCATTATCGGCAATTTCCCCTATAATATTTCAAGCCAGATATTATTCCGTGTACTAGATAGCAGAAACCTGATTGATGAGGTTGTTGGTATGTTTCAGAAAGAAGTCGCCGAGCGGATTGCCTCGCCACCAGGCAATAAAAAATACGGGATACTCAGTGTGTTGGTTCAGGCATTCTACAACATCGAATACTTATTTACTGTAAGTGAAAATGTATTTAACCCGCCACCGAATGTAAAGTCAGCAGTTATCCGGCTTAGGCGAAATAAAATTTCTGAATTACCATGCAATGAAAAAATGTTTAAAGATGTGGTGAAAACAGCATTCAACCAGCGCAGGAAGACATTACGGAATTCACTGGGTAAATTTCAGTTTGTGGAATCTGATACGCTTCTGGAATTACTTACGAAACGTGCAGAACAATTAAAAATTGAAGATTTTGTGTACCTTACACAAAACCTGAAATCCTGATTAATCAAAGGTATGACAAATACTATGATCGTTTGAAACAATTAAATTGTCTGGTTAATTGCAGATGTGATAGAAGAGTCCAAAAATTAACAATGACAGATTAAAATCTAATCATCATTGCACCGGTTAATACACTCAATTATTTCCGTTAATGTCACACTTTTAAGTGAATAGAATATCTTTTTTCCATCCCGTTTGGCTGTCAATACACCCTTGTTTTTTAAAATGTTCAGGTGATGCGATGCAGATGCCTGTTCGATGTCCAGGGCACTGTAAATTTCAGTGACACTGAGTTTGGTTTTTTCATTCAACAGGTCGATGATCGCAATTCGCATGGGATGAGCTATAGCCCTCAGCTTGCTGGCTGCCAACTCTAATTTGGTAACGTCTAATACTAATTTAGCCATATTCGTAATTATTATTTTCTGGAACAAAAATATCAAAAAATATCAGAAACAAATAAATATGTAGATATTTAGAATTAATTTAATTAACAAATAAAGGTACGAATGCGAATCTCTTACCGTCAAATAAGCCTTTATCGCTGATTTTGAGTTCAGGAATTACCAGTAATGCCATAAAAGATAAGGTCATAAAGGGAGCATACAATGGCGTTCCCAGTTTTTTCGCTGCGAGGTTTATGCGTTTATAATTTTCGGCTACTTCATAACCATTTATATTCGACATAATACCGCCGACAGGTAATGGCAAATGAATTACATGATCGTTTTCAACCAGGACAATACCGCCTTTTGATTCGATAAGGCGGTTGATTGCTTTTACGATTTCATCATCATTTGTTCCGACGGCAATGATGTTATGACTGTCATGTGCTACTGTCGAGGCGATGGCCCCCTTTTTGAATCCAAAACCTGTTACAAACCCGACAGCAGGATCGGATTTTTGATAACGGTTCATCACAACAATTTTCAGGATGTCGTTCTTGATATCACACTGGATAAATCCATTTTTAATTTTTGGTTTTACAATAAGTTCTTCGGTGATAAGCTGTGTTTCGATCGCTTTCTGAACGCGTATTTTTTCTCCTTTTGCCTGAACAGCGATTTTGCCGGGTTCTAAAATTTCAGCATTGAATTTATTCGGACAATTCTCCTTTATTGAATTTAATAGGCTCTTTCCTTCTTTGGCGACCAGTGTTCCATCAATATATGTTTCGATGATATTCAGGTCGGTTAGGTTGTCAGCAATAACGAAATCTGCAGGATCTCCTACCTGTAACAGGCCGACCTCAAGATTGTAATGTTTTATCGGATTATAGGTGCAAACTTTCAATACTTTCATCGGGTCATGCCCCAATGCGATCGCGCGTTTGACAATTTGATTCATGTGGCCTTCAACCAGATCATCGGGATGTTTGTCATCGGAACACAGCATGATTTTATCCGGATATTGATCGATCAGAGGAATCAGTGCGTTAAAATTCTTCGCTGCACTGCCTTCCCTGATCTGTATCTTCATGCCGTATTTAATTTTTTCAAGTGCTTCTTCCAGGGTAAAACATTCATGGTCAGTTGATATTCCGGCCCCGATGTATTTTTTGGCATCTGCTCCCTTTAGCCCTGGAGCGTGTCCGTCAATAGGTTTATGAAATTTTTTAGCTGCATTGAGTTTATTCATTACTTCCTTGTTATCATATAACACACCCGGATAATTCATCATTTCGGACAGGTATTTAACCGCATCATTTTTTAGCATGTCTTCCACTTCTTCAGGTCCAAGAGAAGCACCGGAAGTTTCGAACGAAGTTGCCGGGACACAGGAAGGCGCACCAAAGAAAAATTTAAAAGGAACTTTTTTCCCGTTTTCGATCATGAAATTTACACCATCAATACCCAATACATTTGCTATTTCGTGTGGGTCAGAGACTGTTGCAACCGTACCATGAACAACCGCCAAACGGGCAAATTCCGACGGGATCAGCATGGAACTTTCAATGTGGATGTGCGCATCGATAAATCCCGGAATAATATACTGATTTGTATTAACATCTTCTTCCTTAATGGATTTTATCAATCCATTTTCAACTTCTATCGTTCCCGAAAATATCCTTTCATGAACAACATCGACAATATGTCCAGAGATAATAAGTTTAGTTTGCATAAGTTTCGTTTTAATTTCCAAGATTACAAAAAAAAGACTCAAATTCGTGTCAAAAAATCATTTTACCTTTGAAAACGGAATTTATTGAGTTTGATTACTTTTGTTCGCATATGAACAATGAATGTATTTATATGAACAACGGAATTTATAAAAATACCCATATATAAATTGTGATAATTTAGCTATCAGGAAATTAGGAGGATGGCATATTTTTAGCTCAAAAGTGTGTTTAATTTAATACAGTAAATATGGCAGCATTAGTCGAAGAACGTTTGATATATCATTTGGACGAACAATACAAAATCCGGAAAATGAAAGTTGTCTCCATTTTATTTGCACTTACAGTATTCATTTTTATATCATTAAATCTGAATGCACAGGAAACAAAAATTTGGTCACTTGAAGATTGTATTAACTATGCGCTCGACCATAATGTAAACGTCAAAAAGCAAAGTCTGAATATCAATTATCAGGAAGATGTGCTGATGCAAAGTAAACTCGGATTGTTACCGAATGTAAATGGCTATGCATCGCATGGTTATAACTGGGGTAAACGAATCGACCCGTTTACCAATGAATTCGCTACCGACCGCGTTCGCTCAAACAACTTTTATCTGCAGGGCGACCTGAATCTCTTCAACGGATTGCAGCAGGTAAATACCATTAAAAAAAATATGCTGACTCTCTTAGCAGCCCGCTACGATGTGGATTATTACAGGGATGAAATTTCGATAAATGTTGCCACGCAATATTTGCAAACGCTTTATTCCATGGATAACGTAGCCATTGCACAAAATCAACTTGATATTACTAAACAACAGGTTGAACGTACACGTAAACTGGTCGATGCCGGAACACTGGCAAAAGGTGATCTGCTTACGATTGAAGCTCAGGAGGCGACTGAAGAACTGGCGCTTGTAAACAGTCAAAATGATCTGGATCTTTCTTATCTGACCTTATCGCAGTTGCTTGAACTGCCGACAACCGAAGGACTTGAAATCGAAAAACCAGAGCTTGGTCTGATCTCTGAGCCTGAAATCTATACTCCGGTCCAGATTTATCAGACGGCCCTTGCAAACCGGCCTGAAATAAAAAGTGCCGAAACTAAAGTAGAGAGTTCCCAAAAAGATTTGGACATTGCACGAGGAGCTTACTATCCGAGTTTATCACTTGGGGGTTCTTACGGTACAGGATATTCAGGAGTAAAGAATGTGGGTGTAAATCCAACAACAATTTCGAACCCGGAGATAGGATACACACAATCGGGTGAAGCGGTTTATTCACTTCAAAATTATACGACTTACGAATCATTTAAGGTAAAACCTTTCAGCGATCAGTTAAATGATAATTTAAACAAATCAGTCGGATTAAATTTACGAATCCCTATATTCAATGGCTGGCGAAGCCGCTCGAATGTCGCCCAGGCAAAAATCGGAATTGAAAGTGCCAACTTTGATTACGAACTTGAAAAAAATAATTTATATAAATCCATTCAGCAGGCCTACAATGATGCTGTTGCAGCATCGAATAAATACAAAGCTGCCGATAAAAAAGTAAAGGCTACAAGTGAATCATTTGACTATGCTGAACAAAAATTTAATGTGGGACTTATTAATTCAGTGGATTACAACAATGCTAAAAAGGAATATGATAATGCTTTGTCGGAAATGGTTCAGGCTAAGTACGAATTTGTGTTCAAGACAACCATTATCGATTTTTATATGGGAAAGCCTTTGACACTTAAGAAATAGAAAAGATATTCAGGGGAATCAACTGAACACAGGATCAGGTTCCTGTGTTTTTGATTTTTAACATTTAGGAAATGATAAAAGGGCCATTAAAGAAAAGAATATTATTTAATTTAGCCCTTGATTTCACGCACAATTAAAAAAAAGAAAATGGTCGCCAAAACGAAGAGGAAAAAAGTTATTATTTGGGTTACTGTTGGTCTGCTTATCCTGTTAATTATTCTTGTTATTACGAAAAAGAAAGAAGCAGGTGCAACAGATGTCACGGCTGAAAAAGTTCAGAAACGTACCATTACTGAGACAGTTTCAGCAAACGGTAAAATTGAACCGGAAGTCGATGTGAAGATCAGTCCGTATATTTCGGGCGAGGTTGTAGAACTTAATGTTAAAGAAGGGGACGAAGTCAAAAAAGGAGATCTTTTGGCTAAAATCGATCCGGAGATTTATATTTCGGCGTACGATCGGAGTGTAGCGGCAATGCAAATGCAACAAGCTTCCCTGGCCAACTCAAAAGCCCGGCTTGTACAGGCACAATCACAATTTGCAAAAGCGGATGAAGATTTTAAACGAAATAAAAAACTTTTTGACCAAAATGTCATCTCCCAGTCTGATTTTGATGCTGCAACTTCTGCTTACCAGGTAGCAAAAGCAGAAGTGACTGCCGCTGAGGAAAATGTTAAAGCTGCTGATTTTTCTGTAACAAGCACGCAAGCTTCCCTGCATGAAGCCAAAGAGAACCTGACACGAACTTCTGTATACGCTCCCAATGATGGTACCGTATCAAGTTTAAGTGTTGAAAAAGGTGAACGTGTTACCGGCGCTTCCCAGTTTTCGGCAGGAACCGAAATTATGCGGATTGCCAATCTTGACAGGATGATCGTAAATGTTGAAGTGAATGAGAATGATATTGTCAGAGTTAATTTGGGAGATACATGTATCATTGAAGTTGATGCTTATCTCAACAGAAAATTCAAGGGCATTGTTACTGAAATGGCAACCAGTGCGAATGTTACGGGTGTGAGTGCCGACCAGGTGACCAATTTTGAAGTAAAAATTCTTATTTTAAAAGAATCATACCAGGATTTAGTAGGTGAAGAAAAAATGATCAATTCTCCCTTCAGACCGGGAATGTCAGCAACTGTCGAAATCCAGACTTCAACGGCTGTCAATACTCTCACTGTGCCTATACAGGCAGTTACAACCAGATCGGATACGACTGAGAAAGAAATGAGTAAATCAGATACAAGTAAAATTGAAAATCCGGAAACCGTCGATGCTGCCAATGATGAACTTCAGGAATATGTATTCCTACTGGAAAACGGCACGGCAAAAATGCAGGAGGTAAAAACCGGCATTCAGGATAATATGTACATACAAATAAAAGAAGGTCTTTCAGAAAACCAGGAAGTTATTACAGGGCCTTACCGGGCGGTTTCAAAAAATCTTAAGGATGGCGATGCCGTAAAAAAAGTGGAAAAAAGGGAATTATTTGAGAAAAAATAGCAATCGGTACTCTGTTTTGATGATAAAATTATCAGTCAACGATTTGAACAAATAATTTCTTTCCATCCAACTTGTTTCAAATATTCAGTTTTAATTTCAGAATAGAATATAATGTCTTTGTTCCTTTGTATCGAAACGGCGACCTCGGTTTGTTCAGTGGCTTTAACCGAAGATTCACGAGTAGTAGCATATAAAGAAACACAGATTAAAAACTCGCATGCTGAAGTCCTTACTGTATTTATCAGGGATTTATTTGAAGAAAACGGGTATTCTCTTTCCAACCTGAATGCTGTGGTTGTGAGCAAGGGCCCCGGTTCCTATACAGGATTGCGGATCGGTGTTTCAACAGCAAAAGGACTCTCATACGCTTTGAATATCCCATTAATTGCAATCCCGACATTGCAATCGATGGCCTGGGGTGTTGCCCACAACTTTATGCTAACAGATTCAAAACCGGTATTGTTTTGCCCAATGATCGATGCACGAAGAATGGAGGTTTATTCTGCTATTTACGATTCAGCAGTTGAACAGGTAAGGGAAACAAGGGCTGAAATTCTTCGGGAGGATTCTTTTACCGAATATCTTGAGAAAAATACTGTTGTTTTTCTGGGTGATGGTTCATTAAAGTGCAGAAATCTCATTCATCACCAGAATGCTGTTTTTTCTGATATTCTTTATCCTTCAGCTATTTACATGGCCGAATTAGCTTTTGATGCATTTCAAAAAAAATCATTTGAAGACGTTGCCTATTTCGAGCCCTTTTATCTTAAAGATTTTATTCCTGGAGTCCCGAAAGTAAAAGGATTGCGATAAATCTCAGGCCAAAAGTTTAATCTACTATTTTTTTACGTTAAAAGAAGGTGAGATATAATCTTCGGGCAAATAATCCGATGGAATGGCTTTTTTGTTCCCGATACGCATCGATTTGAAATGTGGTGACAGATCTCGACGCCGGCTTCATTAAATTTATCCTGAATATTCTGGTGAAGGTTTGGATAGCTTTGTAATATTACGTAAGGCAATTTGGTGTAAGCATTGATTTGATAGCTTACATAAAAATCACCCAGACTGGATTGCAAGACAAATGGTTCCGGTTCTTTTTCAATACCTTCCGAAGTGAGAGCGGCATCGATCAGCTGTTTATGTATGGTTCTCCATGGCGCATCGTAACTAATTGTGACTGTTGTATGAAGGATTAGTCTTTTGCCAGAGTTGTCATTCTGGTTGTAAAATTAATCTCTAACAGAATTATTTTACGTATGTTCTGTCTTTAATTCGCAATAAATTCGTACTGAAATCGACTTATTTAGCGGTTACTTCTACATCAATATGATTTGCTGCCGTAAGTGTTTGAAAGACGATGCAATAGCGCTCGGTAAGACGGATGAGCGTGTCGATCCGTTCCATTGGTTCACCGGTCAAAAGATCGAATGTCATCCGGATGGCTTTGAAACCGACAGGTGCTTCCCGGTCGACAGAAAGCGTTCCCCTGAAATCGATATCACCTTCCACTAAAATAGTAACGTCCTGCAAATCGAAATCGATGGCTGTCGCTACAGATTTCAATGTAACGCCTGCACATGCTGCCAGTGCCTCAAGAAGCATGTCACCCGAACAAATGAAAGTCCCGTCCCCTCCGGTTCCGGGATGAAGTCCTGCTTCTATCATGGCTTTTCCGGTATCAATTTTACATGAAATCCCATCGTTCATGGTGGAGGCAGCTTTCAGTGTAAAAATCGCTGATCCGGGTTCAGACCTGTATTTTTCTTTCAATGGGGCCTGCATTTCTCTTAGCTGTTTTGATTTCATTTTGTCAACTTTTAACGATGAAAATTTTTCAGTGTCTTTGATTTAACAAGAAATTCTGCAAATCGTTCACGCCTTCAATTCCATATGATTGGACTGATTGAAGCAGAACAGAATTGTGTTTTACATTTTTGATGTAATTTTAGGTTTCTGAATTATACCGGTCTTTTAAAATTTTCTAAATTTCCTGAACATATAAATGTGACGCTGCTAACAATGGAATATTTGGGTACGTATAAAAAGTTATAAAAGCTTAAAAGTTCACAGGTTATAAACATTTTATCTTTAGTTTTGTAGATATATCATGTAAATCAATTAAAACTAGCGTCAACAGATAATGTTGAATCTGACAATCTACTTTTGGCCTTTTATCGTTTATGCAGCAGCCGTAATTGTAATTGCGGCTATGATGATCCTGTTGTCGCATGTTTTGGGTGAACGCCACAAAGAAAAAACCACCGGTGATGCTTACGAATCGGGTGTTCCACCTACAGGAAGTGCCCGCTTGCGGTTTCCATCCCATTTTTACCTGATCGCTATGTTTTTTGTTATTTTCGATCTGGATGCCGCATTTGTCATTGCCTGGGCAGTTTCGTTCCGCGAACTCGGAATCCCTGGTTATATCGGAATCGTCATTTTTATTTTTATCCTCATTGCTGTGCTTTTATATGAATTAAAAATTGGTGCATTGAATTTTGGACCACAGGGTAGAAAAATACTCAGGAATAAAAAGAAACTATCATGAATGTCAAAATAGTGAATGCTGACAAAATAAATGTACAGTCGGATAACAAATTTACTGAAGAGGCCGTGAACAATACAGTTATGCTTACGCGTCTGGAGGATATGCTGGCCTGGGGCCGCAAAAATTCAATATGGCCTTTTGCATTCGGACTTTCATGCTGTTTTGTTGAAATGGCAACATCGATAACCAGCCGCTATGATATTGCGCGATTTGGAGGAGAAGTGATCCGGGGAACACCCCGTGAAGCCGACATGATGGTGATTGCGGGAACGGTCTTCATAAAAATGGCACCTATTATAAAACGACTGCATGAACAAATGATGGCTCCCCGTTGGGTAATTTCGATGGGTTCGTGTGCGAACTCGGGTGGAATGTATGACATCTATAGTGTAGTGCAGGGGGTGGATAAGATTTTACCGGTGGATGTCTATGTCTCAGGATGCCCTCCACGTCCCGATGCTTTTCTGGAAGGCCTGCTGCTGCTGCGTGAAACAATCGGAAAAGAAAAACGGCCGCTTAGTTGGGTGATTGGTCCACAGGGAATACAAACCCGACATCATCAGCCGAGTCAGCGGGATTTGAAAACGGAAACACGCAAAAAAACGACTTTCCTTAGACCCATGAACGAAATGTGATATGAATGAACCGGAATGATTGATTTATGAACGAAGAAATATCCATAATTTCTAACCTGAGAAATAAATTCGATGAGCAGGTAGTTTTCGATGAACAACAAACTGCTGATTCCATCCCGACAGTTTGGGTTAATCCGGATAATATCAGAGAAATACTGGATTTTTTGAAACATGACGTGGACCAACCGTTTAAAATGCTTTATGATCTTACCTGCATCGACGAACGGAAACGGACGAATCGTGAAGGACAGCCAGGTTCAGATTTTACAATTGTCTATCATCTTACTTCCTTCGAACGCAATGAAGATATTCGTTTAAAGACGGCACTCATTGGTGAATCTCCTGAGATCGGAACCATAACAGGCATTTGGACAAGTGCTAACTGGTACGAACGGGAAGTTTTTGATATGTTCGGGATCCGGTTTAGCGGCCATCCAAACTTGCGCCGGATTTTGATGCCACATTCATGGAAGGGCTATCCGCTAAGAAAAGAACATTATACAAGGGCTACCGAAGCAGGCCCTTTTGTACTGGATGAATTTACCCGGGATGAAGAAGATACTGCACTTCAGTTTCGTCCTGAAGAATGGGGAATGGAAAGGCAAAGCGAAGATGCTGATTTTATGTTCCTCAACATCGGCCCGCAGCATCCCGGAACACACGGGCTGCTCAGGCTTATTCTGCAACTCGACGGTGAGGATATTGTCGACATTGTGCCAGATATTGGCTTTCATCACCGCGGAGCGGAAAAAATGGGCGAACGCCAATCATGGCACACCTATATTCCCTATACTGACAGGATCGACTATCTGAGCGGTGTCCTGAATAACCTCGCTTATGTGCTTTCGGTCGAAAAACTTGCTGGAATTGAGATTCCTGAAAGGGCTAAAGTGATCCGTGTCATGATGAGCGAATTGTTCCGGATTGCCAGCCATCTTGTTTGGCTCGGAACTTTTGCCCAGGATATGGGTCAGTTATCGCCTGTGTTTTTCACTTTTAATGACAGGGAACGGATCTTCGATATTGTCTCTGCAATTACCGGAGGACGAATGCATCCTTCCTGGTTCAGAATTGGTGGGGTGGCGCATGATTTACCGGATGGATGGGAAAAGCAAATTCGTGAATTTATAAACTATTTTCCAAAAAGACTCAAGGAATTCGATCGCATGATGATCAAAAACAGCATCTTCAAAGCGAGGACAGTTGGAATTGGTGTTTATACTACAGAAGAAGCGATCGAATGGGGAATAACCGGTTCTGGTTTGAGGGCCACAGGTTATAATTATGATTACCGCAAAAAAAGGCCTTACTCGGGGTATGATCAATTTGAATTTGAAATTCCACTTGGAAAAAACGGTGATTGTTACGACCGTTCGCTTGTGCGGATGGAAGAGATGAGGCAAAGCCTTCGGATTATCGAACAATGCGTCGACAACATGCCGACCGGTCATTATAAATCGGATCATCCACTGACGACCCCACCGCGAAAGGAAATGACAATGCAGGATATCGAAACCCTGATCACTCATTTCCTCGGTGTCACCTGGGGGCCTGTCATTCCACCGGGTGAAGCCATGGTTCCTGTTGAAGGAGCCAAAGGAAGCAACGGATATTACCTGGTAAGCGATGGAGAGACTTCTTCTTACCGGACACGGATACGGACACCGTCCTTTCCGCATATGCAAATGGTACCGTATATCAGCAAAGGTTACACAATACCAGATTTGCTGGCTATTCTGGGAGCGATGGACTTTGTACTGGCTGATCTTGACAGATAAATGTTATGATAAACTAAAAATGAAAAAAGTTTAATGTTGAGCGATTCTGAAATATCGGAAATAAAAAAGGAAGTTAAGCTGTACCCATATGCGCATGCGGCTTGCCTCGATGCATTGAAAATCGTTCAGGAGCACCGGGGGTGGGTTTCGGATGAAGCCGTGAAAGATATAGCAGAAATACTCGAAATGTCGGATGCTGAAGTTGACAATGTGGCTACATTTTACAGCCGGATTTACAGACAGCCTGTTGGGCGGAATATCATCCTGATTTGTGACGGAATGAGTTGCATGATCATGGGCTATCAATCATTGTACGATTTTCTTTCAAAAGAACTTGGAATTAAATGGGGTGAAACGACTTCGGATAACCGTTTCACATTGTTACCGATTTCATGTCTGGGCGATTGCGATCATGCCCCGGCAATGATGATCAACAATGATCTTCATAATAATTTAAGTACCGAAAAAATTAAAGACCTGCTTGCAAGCTATGAATAATTAAGCATGGAAAAACCGTTGACCCAACATATTAAACCGGGAGCTACTCCTTTAAATTTGAAGGAATATGAGAAGGCAGGTGGCTTTAATGGAGTTAACACAGCCCTGAAAAAAATGGCGCCACCGGACATAGTTGAACTCGTCAAATCATCCGGATTAAAGGGGCGGGGAGGTGCCGGTTTTCCAACAGGCATGAAATGGAGCTTCCTCCCCAAAGGCGATGATGCACCACGTCCGGTTTATCTTGTCTGCAATGCGGACGAAATGGAACCAGGTTCGTTCAAAGACAGGCTGCTTCTCGAAGGTAATCCCCACCAGCTTATCGCAGGAATGATCATTGCTGCTTATGCGATTCAAGCCGAAAAAGCGTATATCTTTCTTCGCTGGGCTTATAAAAAAGCAGAGGCTACATTAAAAAATGCAATCGCGGAAGCATATAAAGAAGGCTACCTGGGAAAAAATATACTGGGAACTGGTTTCAGTCTTGATATTTTCGTTCATACCAGCGCAGGCCGATACATGTGTGGCGAAGAAACCGGTTTACTCAATTCACTCGAAGGAAAACGTGCTATTCCACGCTCCAAACCTCCTTTTCCAACGACCAGCGGATTATTCGGCAAGCCAACAGTGATCAACAATGTTGAAACCCTGAGCTGGATATCTCATCTTATCGAAAATGGCGGAGACTGGTTCAAAGGACTTGGAATGAACGGAGAAGGCGGCACAAAGCTTTATGGTGTCAGTGGCAGGGTGAAAAAACCCGGACTATGGGAATTGCCGATGGGTACAGTAATGCGGGAAATTATAGAAGAACATGCCGGCGGGATGGCAGAGGGATATAAACTGCGGGCTGTAATTCCCGGAGGAGCGTCAACAGAATTTATAATGGAAGATCAGATCGATGTAAGGATGGATTTTGCATCGCTGAAAGAGGTTGGCAGCAGAATGGGAACAGCAACCATGACCGTCCTGGATGACAAAACCTGCCCGATTGCATTTCTTCACAATATCGAGCGGTTTTTTGCCCTCGAAAGCTGTGGCTGGTGCACACCGTGTCGTGAAGGACTTCCACGTGTCGAAAAAATGTTGTGGGCTATCGAGGAAGGAAATGGTAAAGAAGAATACCTTGACATTCTTCAGTTTCATACATCGTATTGTGGTCCCGGCAATACATTTTGTGCGCATGCTCCCGGTGCTATGGAACCGTTACAGAGTGCGCTGGTTCATTTTCGCGATGATTTTTTAAAGCATATTCACAATAAACATTGTCCCTGGAGGTCATAATGGGTAAGGTAACGATCAACGGAAAACAGTATGAGGTAAATTCTGAAAAGAACCTTTTGGAAATTTGCCTGGCATTGGGGATCAATGTGCCTCATTTCTGTTTTCATTCGGCCCTGGGGTCGGTTGGAGCCTGCCGCTTGTGTGCTGTTAAAAAATACAAGGACAATTCGGATACAAAAGGAAAGCTTGTGATGTCGTGCATGGAGCCGGCCGTTGATGGAACGATCATCACGACGGATGATCCGGATTCGAAAAAGTTCAGAGCGGCTATTATTGAAAGCCTGATGCTCAATCATCCGCACGACTGCCCGGTTTGTGACGAAGGCGGTGAATGCCACCTGCAGGATATGACGGTGATGACCGGCCACAATTACCGGAATTACGATTTCAAAAAAAGAACTTACACCAATCAAAACCTTGGCCCGTTTATTCATCATGAGATGAACCGATGTATTCAATGCTACCGCTGTGTCAGGTTTTACAGGGATTATGCCGGAGGCAAAGATCTCGATGTGTTTTCCGCTCACAATCATGTCTATTTCGGCCGATATGAAGAAGGAACACTGGAAAGCGAATTCAGCGGCAATCTTGTCGAAGTATGTCCGACCGGTGTTTTTACCGACAAAACATTAAAACGGCATTTTACCCGTAAATGGGATCTTACCAACGCCCCTTCTATTTGTACACATTGCAGTTTGGGTTGTAATACAATTGTAAGCGAACGGTATGGTTCAGTAAGAAGGATTATGAGCCGTTACAACGGAGCCGTAAACGGATACTTCCTTTGCGACCGCGGAAGATTTGGTTACGAATATGTCAATAGTGAAAGCCGGATTAAAAAAGCGATGATAAAGTTCGGAAAAGACGGAAAATTGATTGAAGCAGATAACAAAGTTTTACAAAAAGCACTGTCAACAGCTTTAACAAAAAATAATAAGGTAATTGGTATTGGTTCACCAAGGGCATCGCTTGAATCTAACTTCGCATTGTCCGAACTGGTGGGGAAAGAGAATTTCTATTCGGGTGTTTCAGATACTGAATTTGAACTTACCAAAGTAGCGCTCTCCTTTTTGCAAAGCGGCATTGTTCACTCGCCTACACTGAAAGAAATTGAAAAAGCAGATGCGATCCTGATATTAGGAGAAGATCTGACCAACACAGCTCCGATGGCAGCTTTGGCCGTAAGACAGGCTACACGGATGATTCCGATAGAAGCAGGAGTAAAAACAGGAATACCACAATGGCATGACAGGGCCCAGCGAACAATAGCGCAGGACAATAAAAGCCCTCTTTTTATTGCGAATCCATATCAAACAAAACTGGATGAATTGGCACAATCAGTCTTTTATACTACACCGGACAAGATCGCAGAACTTGGATTTTCGGTAGCATCAAAGCTATCTGACAAAGCTCCTCAACTGAAAAAGACAGATGATTCGATGGAGAAACTGGGGACTGAAATTGCAAGTGCTTTAAAAAATGCACGTAATCCGTTGATTATTTCAGGAATTCATAGCGGCAATTTGCATTTATTGCAAGCTGCAGCAAATGTTGCCAGTGCTTTGCGTGAATCGGGTAAAAATGCATCGCTCAGTTTTATTCTGCCTGAGGCAAACAGTATGGGACTTGCTATGATGGATGGCAAGCCGATCGGAAAAGCGTTGGACCGGATCACTGGCGGAGAAGTTGATACGGTTATCATTCTTGAAAACGATCTTTACAAGAGAGCTGAAAAAGAAAAGATCGACAGACTTTTAGGCAAATGCCGGAATGTGATCGTTCTCGACCACACGATGAATAATACAACCGATAAGGCTGACATCCTGATGCCTGTCGGGACGTTTGCCGAATCGGCTGGAACGCTGGTAAATAATGAAGGCCGGGCACAACGGTATTACAGGGTTCTTGCTCCGGATAAATCCGAAAAAGAAAGCTGGCAGGTGTTGCATGATTTAATGATGATTTCGGGTAAAAATGAATCCTTAAAATGGAATTCTTTTGATGAACTTGATGCTATAATGACAGCAACAATCCCTGTCTTTGCCTTAATACCAGATCACATACCTTCTGCTGATTTCAGGATGCTGAATGAAAAGATCAGGCGGCAAAATCCACGGTTCAGCGGAAGAACATCCATGTCTGCCAATATCAATGTAAGTGAACCGAAGCCTCCGGACGATCCGGATTCACCGCTGGCTTTCACGATGGAAGGTGCGAATGAAACGCCGCCTTCGTCACTTGTTCCTTTTTACTGGTCGGCAGGATGGAATTCGCCCCAATCCATGAATTTTTACCTGGATGAACCCAACGGTTCGATGAAAGGAGGTGATCCGGGAGTCAGGCTTATTGAAACCAATGAAAAGGCAACAATTTCTTATTTTGAACCGGATGTAAAACTGCATGAGTCAAAAGCTGGTGAATGGTTGATCATTCCGGTTTATCAGATTTTTGGTTCGGAAGAGATGAGTTCTAAAGCACAGGCGGTTGCTGAACGTATTTCCGACCCATTTGTCCTGCTGAATAAAAAGGATTTGGCTGGTTTGGGATTTTCTGAAAACGATTCGGTGACAATTCAGGTTCAGGATGAAAACATAGAAGTAAAAATTAGGACAGATGAAAAGATCCCGCAAGGTATTGCAGGAATTTCTGTGGGTTTGCCGGGAATACCGTTCCTTGATCTTCCGAAAGTGGGGATATTCGGAAAAGCAGATGTAAATGGAAAACAAACAAAAAAGACTACGCTATGAACCCGATTCTGGTCATCGTCATCGTATTGTTTGTCGTGCTGAACATCGCAGCATTGCTGATTTGGCTCGAACGCAGATTGCTGGCATTGTGGCAGGACCGTTACGGCCCGAACCGTGTGGGTCCTTTCGGAATTTTGCAGGTTTTGGCCGATGTCATTAAAATATTTTTCAAGGAAGACTGGATTCCGCCTTTTGCTGACAAACCGGTATTTATCATGGCGCCGGGAATATTGCTTGTTACCATTGCTCCTGACTTTTGCAGTTGTTCCTTTTTCACCGGTTTTAAATGTATTGGATTCGAATATTGCAATCCTGTTTTTTCTTGGTAATTCATCTTTGGGTGTTTATAGTATCGTTCTTGGTGGTTGGGCATCGAACAATAAATATTCGTTGCTGGGAGCAATGCGGGCATCGGCACAAATGCTGACTTACGAGGTTTTTATGGGACTTTCGCTGATGGGTGTAGTGATGATGGCTGATACGTTTAATTTAAGGGAAATAGTTGAAGCACAGCAGCATCAATGGTTTATCATTCCGCAGTTTGCCGGGTTTCTTATATTTTTGATTGCAGGGGTTGCGGAAACCCACCGGCTTCCATTTGATATTCCTGAAGCAGAAGGCGAACTGGTGGCAGGTTTTCACTCGGAATATTCGGGTATGAAGTTCGGGTTGTTTTTCGTGGGGGAATATGTTGGCGTTACCCTGATTTCAGCCATCATTGTACTGATGTTTTTTGGTGGATGGCTTGGACCGGCATTTCTGCCTCCTGTTGTTTGGTTCTTTTTGAAAACATTTGTTTTTATCTGTTTTTTTATATTGCTCAGGGCATCGCTGCCGCGTCCGCGCTACGACCAGTTGATGGAAGTGGGCTGGAAAATTTTGCTGCCGGTTGCTTTACTTAATATACTGATTACAGGAGCGATCATTATTTTATGATATGATTGATAATATTTTAACATAGAAATTTCATGTTCAGCATTTTCAGAAGTTTATGGCTGACGTTTCTGCATGCGTTTCACAAGCGCGAAACGGTTTTGTATCCGGAGAAAAAACCATATCTGCCGCCGCGATACAGAGGAAGGATCATCCTGAGCCGTGATCCTGATGGAAAGGAGCGTTGTGTCGCCTGCAATCTTTGTGCTGCTGCCTGCCCGGTTGATTGTATTTCTTTGCAAAGTGCAGAAGATGAGGACGGCAGGAGATATCCCGAATTTTTCCGGATCAATTTCTCCCGTTGTATTTTTTGCGGATTGTGTGAAGAAGCCTGCCCGACGTATGCCATTCAACTTACACCTGATTTTGAAATGGGTGAATATGACCGGCAGAATATGGTTTACGAAAAAGAACATCTGCTTATCAATGGTGAGGGCAAATATCATGGATATAATTATTACCGGGTTGCTGGTGTGGATATGGGTGTGAAAGGAAAAGGCGAAGGCGAGAATGAAGAACCGCCGGTGAATACAAAAGACCTGTTACCTTAAGTCAAATTAGTTAATGAATGCAATATTTTTTATAGCGGCTTCAGTGGCAATTATTTCGACAGTGATGGCGATTTCGGGGAAAAATGCCATTCATGCCCTGTTGTTTCTGATCCTGTCATTACTTTCGATCTCAGTCATATTTTATATTCTGGGAGCACCTTTTATTGCAGCGCTTGAGGTGATCATTTATGCCGGCGCCATCATGGTGCTGTTCATTTTTGTGATCATGATGCTCAATGTTGGACTTGAAAGTGAAATGGAAAAACGATGGCTCAGACCGACGATGTGGATTTTGCCCGCTATCCTGGCATTGATCCTGCTGATCAATTTTATCATCATGCTTAAAACCATGCATTCTGTCGAAACAGTGGGAGTAATTATTCAACCCAAACAGGTCGGTATTTCACTTTTCACAACCTATCTGTTGGGAGTTGAAATTGCAGCGGTTTTACTGCTTGCCGGAATCATAGGCGCCTATCATCTGGGAAGTCAAAAGAAAAAAGTAATTCACCGGTTCATGAAAAAAAATTAATGAGTACACATTTATATACAATCGTAAAGAAAAATGGTCACGCTCTCGCTTGAAACACAGATATTGTTTGCAGGAATCCTATTCCTGATCGGGCTTGTTGGTTTGCTGGTGAGGAGGAACATCATTTTTATGCTGATGTCGGTCGAGATCATGCTAAACAGCGCCGGACTGGTCTTCGTTATTGCCGGGGCTCACTGGCTGCAGCCCGACGGACAGGTGATGTTCATCTTCATCCTCACGGTTGCTGCCGCCGAAGTTTCGGTGGGGTTGGCTTTGATCCTGCAGATGTATCACCATTTCAGGACACTCGATTCGGATGCACTGAATAAATTAAAAGACAGAAAGGACGAATAACTGATGAAATAATGAAAATTTGCCTTGCACTCATACCGATTCTACCGCTTGCAGGATTTTTGATCCTCGCACTCACCGGTTTCCGCTTGCCGAAAGTTGTTAAGGCTTTGATCGGAGCCGGTTCGGTCGGGATTTCCGCGGTTCTTGCCATTGTGCTGGGTATTTCATTTTTATCGTCGGCTCATGTGGGCCCGGACTTATCGGTTACCCTCTGGGAATGGATGAATACAGGCGGTTTCTCTGCCGGACTTACCTTCCGGCTGGATGCCCTTTCACTCGTTTTTAGCTTTGTCATTACGTTTGTCGGTTTTCTGATCCACGTCTATTCCATCGAATTCATGAAGGACGATGAGGGGTTCTCCCGGTTTTTCGCTTATATGAACCTTTTTGTCGGTTCTATGCTGATACTGGTTCTGGCCGATAACCTGGCATTGCTTTACCTTGGCTGGGAAGGTGTTGGCCTCTGCAGTTATCTTTTAATCGGCTTTTGGTATAAAGAACCCAAAAACGGTGATGCTGCACGGAAAGCATTCATTGTGACCCGAATCGGTGATACGGCTATGATCATCGGGTTATTCCTGCTCTTTGTCTCTTTCCAGACACTCAATATTGATGACATCATGCAGCAGGCTCCGTTAGTCTGGAGTAAAGGAACTTTTTTGCCTTCAATTGCTGCAGTTTTATTGCTTGGCGGAGCATTAGGTAAATCAGCCCAGTTGCCGTTACAAACCTGGTTGCCCGATGCCATGGCGGGTCCTTCCCCGGTAAGTGCCCTGATCCATGCAGCCACAATGGTAACAGCCGGCGTTTACCTGATCGCCCGGACACATGTTTTGTTCATGCTGGCTCCGGTTGTTCAGGCAATCGTTGCAATTATCGGGGCATTAACACTGTTGATTGCTGGATTCAGTGCACTGACTCAGCATGATTTGAAGCGTATTCTGGCTTATTCCACGATTAGCCAGATCGGTTACATGTTTCTTGCACTTGGGGTTGGAGCCTGGTCGGCAGCCATCTTTCACTTCATGATCCATGCTTTTTTCAAAGCGCTCTTATTCCTTGCAGCAGGTGTTGTCATTTTAGTACTTGATGAAGAACACGATATTTTTAAAATGGGCGGATTAACCAAAAAGTTGCCGGGTACCTACCTGACCTTTCTCATTGGTTCGGCTTCCCTTTCAGCATTGCCTTTGATCACTGCCGGATTTTACAGCAAAGATCAGATTTTATGGTATGCCTGGTCGTCAGAAAACGGAAGCATGTGGTTGTGGCTGGCTGGATTTGTGGGGGCCTTCCTCACAGCCATGTACACTTTCAGGATGGTCTTTATTACTTTCTTCGGAGAAACAAAGACTCAGCCTTCCAGGCGGCCCGGTAGACTGATGCTGATCCCGATGATCATTCTTGCAGTGCTTTCACTAATCGGCGGATTCGTTGAACTACCTGCTTCCTGGGTGAACTTTCACCTGTTTTCAGATTTGTTGAAAAAAGTACTTCCTGCCGTTTCCATTGGGAATGAAAAAATCCCGGAAACCATATTTCAGCTTTTATCAGCTGTTATCGTACTATCAGGTATTTATCTCGCCTATCTTTTTTATCTCAAAAAAACAATGCAGCTGCGTTCTCCGGTCATCAACAGATTGGGTGAATTCTTTTATAAAGGCTGGGGATTCGACAGGCTTTACGATGTTGTGCTCGTTAAACCGGTTGTGTGGCTTTCCGAAATCGACAGCAAAGATTTTATCGATCTCTTTTTTACCGGAATCGCTTCGATTGCTATGTTATTTAACCGAATACTAAGCTATACACAGAATGGCAAACTTAGATGGTACATAGTAGCGCTTGTCATAGGAATTGTATTCATATTAACCATTATGATAAACCGATGATACTGCTCGACCTCATATTGATATTGATCGCTGGTGGGTTTCTTGCCTGGTTTGCAGGAAAGTGGAACAGGAAGCTGCCCCAGTATATTTCTTTGGTTACGATTTTTTTGAACATTGTACTTTTGATCAATTTTTATGCAGAGAATCATATCGGTGGCTTGAACGACTGGATGCTCCACTACAAGGTTTCATGGATTCCGCAGTTCGGTATTAGTTTAAACCTGGCCATCGACGGGCTAAGTTTGCTGTTGCTGTTTCTCACCTATTTGCTGGGGTTTTTATCCGTTTTAGTTTCGTGGAAAGAGATCAACGAAAGCACAGGATTTTTTCATTTTAACATTCTTTGGATTCTGGCAGGAATAACAGGTGTTTTTCTCTCCATGGATTTGTTCCTGTTCTATTTTTTCTGGGAACTGATGCTGGTACCGATGTATTTTCTCATCAGCATCTGGGGACATGAAAACCGGGTTTATGCTTCCTATAAATTCTTTATTTATACGCAGGCAAGCGGGTTGCTCATGTTTCTGGCCATTCTGACTTTATACTTTATTCATGCTAAAAATACCGGAGTTTATACATTCGATTACATGCAGTTGTTGGGAACCAAAATGAACGGTTCAACCGCAATGGTGCTGATGATTGGTTTCCTCTTTGCATTTTTGGTAAAGTTACCCGTTGTGCCTCTTCACAACTGGCTGCCGGATGCGCACACAGAGGCACCCACGGCAGGAAGCCTCATTCTTGCAGGATTATTGCTGAAAACAGGTGCTTATGGCCTTCTTCGTTTTGTGATTCCATTGTTTCCATTGGCATCTGAAAAATTTGCTCCCATTGGGATGCTGCTTGGGGTGATCGGAATTTTATACGGTGCCAAACTGGCTTTTGCTCAAACCGACCTGAAACGGCTGGTTGCATACACCAGTGTTAGCCACATGGGTTTTGTGATGCTTGGTGTTTATGCGTTCAATCAGTTGGCTTACCAGGGCGTTGTCATGCAGATGATCGCACATGCCATCAGTACCGGAGCTTTATTTATCCTCGTAGGACAACTCCAGGAACGCATTCATACACGCGACATTTCGAAAATGGGCGGAATGTGGAAACAGGTGCCTGTAATGGGAGGCATCGGGCTTATTTTTTCGATGGCTTCGCTGGGTTTGCCCGGCCTTGGAAACTTTATTGCTGAGTTTCTTATACTGACGGGTACGTTTAAAGCCAGTGTCCTGATGACCTGCCTGGCAAGCCTTGGCCTGATAGGATCTGCGCTCTATTCATTGCGAATTCTTCAAAAAGTATTTTACGGAAAAGAAAGTGTTCAATGGACAATAAAGGATATCGGCCTTCGTGAACGATTCATATCGGGTGTACTGATCATTATTATCTTTTACCTTGGTTTTGCACCCCAATGGGTTTTTGATACAGCCGAACCGGCTTTGACAAAATCACTGAATGCAATAACAACGAAGAATCCGGAAGAAACCGGTAACAATGTAAGTACCTACTTTGCTTTTCCTGAAACAAAGGATCAAACAGTAAATCAGAACTAACATGAGCATTGCTGATTTTCCATATCTGATACCGTTTATGATTGTTGCTGCGGCACCCATCATTCTGATGCTGATCATTGTTCTGACAAAAAATTTTACGGTCCTTTACACGATTTCACTGCTGGCGCTCATCGCTGCATTTTTCGCGATCATCACCGTTGATCCGGTTCTGCCCTACAAAGTCGGATCGCTTCTTGTTTTCGACAAATTCAGTGTTTTCTTTACAGAGATCATCATTCTCTCCGGGATTTTAATTGCTTTGTTGTCGTTCAATTACCTGCATTACCAGGAGAGCGAAAAAGGCGAATACCTGATCGTGCTCTTTGTTGCCCTGCTGGGGTCGGTATTACTCGTTACATCAAATAATTTCATCACTTTTTTTCTGGGAATCGAAACGCTAAGCATTGCTTTATTCATTTTGATCGCCTATCGTAAAATCCGTGATTCTGCCATTGAAGCAAGTGTCAAATATTTTGTCCTTGCATCAGTCTCTTCGGCCTTCCTGCTGTTTGGAATGGGACTGATTTATGCTGATACGGGTGAACTTGAGTTTGATAAAATAGCTGAAGTGTTGCAATCTTCGGCTTATTCAACGCCGCTGTTGATGGCCGGTTTTGGTATGATGCTGGTGGGTCTTGGATTTAAACTGGCGCTGGTACCCTTTCACATGTGGACGCCCGATGTTTACCAGGGAGCACCTTCACAGGTTACGGCTTTTATTGCGACTATTTCAAAGGGTGCCGTTTTAGCTCTTTTATTCCGGTTCTTTTATGAGCTTCATGGCTACGAAAACCGAAATTTTGTCTTTGTTCTTTCACTCATTGCGATCCTCTCAATGTTCATTGGGAATTTGCTTGCTATTCGTCAGCAAAATGTGAAACGGATACTTGCATATTCGTCCATTGCCAATCTCGGCTACCTCCTTGTGACACTTCTTGCCGGTAATGATCAAGGGATACAGGCGGCAGTTTTTTATATGGTTTCTTACATTATTACGACCATCGGAGCTTTTGGTGTGATCGCATTGCTTTCCGACAAAGAGCATGAAGCCGAAAAATTATCCTTTTATAAAGGCTTATTCTGGAAACGGCCCTGGGTAGCCATTGTTTTTACACTTGCCCTGCTTTCATTGGCCGGGATTCCAATAACTGCCGGATTTATGGCAAAATTTTATATCGTCTTTGCCGGTATTAATTCAGGTTTGTGGCTGCTCGTCATCAGCCTGATCGTTAACAGCGTTATCGGTTTGTATTATTACCTTCGGGTGATTACCGCCTTGTTTTCTCAGCCAAACGATACGAAATATCCCGCCATAGCTTTCCCGGGTCATTTGGTCCTTGCTGTAATGGCTGTCGGTATTCTACTGATGGGTATTTTCCCACAAGTGTTTCTCAACCTCGTTGCCGGAATTACAGGATTTTGAAAGTAATCCCAAAGGATAAAAAGTCCTGACAAAATTCAGCAAAAGCAAAAGCAATTTTAATCATCTTCATCAACCTCTGCTCTTCAAACTCGCAAATGCAAGAATAAGCCCCAGTGCAATTCCCAAAAGTGCCGCAAATAAAACCTGGAAATCAGGTGGCAGCAGGAAAGTGATAGTATGTGCCGGTATCCAGAATAACGGGATCGTTCTGACAAAAACAAAATTCCACATCACATCCCAGTTCATGGTTTGTAAAATACCACCGGCATCGATTCTGGTTAGAAGACATTGAAGCCGACCTTCATGACTGAGGATATGCGTGTCGGTGATTTTATGAAACGTCATCATGACCGGTGCAAAAACTGTGTTCATGGAAACAGAAATACAAAATGCATCCAGCAGTTTGGCTCCGCTGAATCCGCCCTTCATTGCCGCAACGGCTCCGTTCAATCCTATGTACTCCATAAAAACAGGCGTTCCCGTGGCAAAGATGGTAAAGGCCGCTTTGATGGATAATCCGAGCAATCCCCAAACTACAACACGGGGTGCAATCCCGAAACCGGTTTCATTGTAAACCCCTTTTCTGATACGTAACGCGATCATTTCGCCAAACGTAGCAAGAATGGCAAACTTAATAAAACTCATCACCATTCCGTGATCATGATTAAAGGTTACATAGAAACTGAAAAGCGGCTTTGAAACAAAAAAAGGGACAAACAAAGCAAGGAAAAAGGTAAGGAACAGCCAATCTGATTTTTTCATTTTTTAGAATTATGGATGCAAAAATAAGATTTTGGAGACTTGAAATCGTTCACATTGGAATGATTTAAAGAAGGAAAATTCTTATCTATGACAATACGATCACCAGGAAAGCCGACTCATCCCATTTTATCACGTGTTTCCTGCAATGCGCTATCCGTTCCGAAAACATGAAGAACGTCACCTAACCTGAAATACGTTTCCCCATGCGGAATAAATAAAGAGTTTCCTCTTTTCACCATCATTAATATGGCGTCACGGTGGAAAGGGATTTCTTTAAGCTGCGTTCCGTCGATTTTTTTACTGGTAATCGGTATTTCTTCCACACTGAAATTCTCGAACGATTCCACAAGGGTATGATAGGTTGTGGGCCTTAATATCAGGTTTTCCATTGCTGTTGAGAGCACCCTGATCACATCGATAGTGTCTACGCCAAGCGTTTTCAGTTTCTGTTCGATCACTGAAGTGCTCGACCGGGTTATGATGTTGTCGTGCTGCATGCTTTTACGGAGCAAATTGCAGATTTCGAGGTTTCTCTCCGGCGATGCGGTTTCAACAACCACATAATCTGCCGGGCTCAGATGCAGATCAGGATAGAGGATCGGATCGCAACCATCACCTACAATGCAGAACAATCCTTTAGCTGTGATGTCTTTGGCCCGTTCTGCGTCCTTTTCTACAATGATCGATTTCTTTCCATGCATAGTCAGTCGCCGTGCCAGCAAAACCCCTGTACTGCTTCCCCCGATAATGATCGTTTTATTTCCTTTTAAAAGATTTACCGGTTCAAGCCAGTTAAATAATACCGGTGATATAAAACAAGTGATGATTGCCATGATGATAAAGCTGGCATTGATCCCCGGAGTGATCACTCCCATTTGAAGGCCGATCGCTGAAGCGGCAATGATCAGGCTCAGCCTCGACGACATCAGGAAACCCCCGGCAATGGCTTTTTTTATTCCAAACAACCGTTTCCAGAGGAATGCAGGTGCGAATTTTACCGCAATGAGCGTTAGTAATAGCAAAATCAGAAACCAGATCAAAGACTGGTCGAACTCCTTGAGTGCCGAAGGATCGAACTCAACACCCACCATAATGAAAAAGATCGGGATGAAAAAACCATAGCCCATACCGTCGAGTTTCAGCAGCATCACCGAACGCTCATGATGCAGCGTGGTTGAAAGCACCAGCCCGATAAGAAAGGCGCCCAGCAGTACAGCTTCCTCTCCTATAAACTGTGCAAAGACAACAAAAAGCATGATCAGCAATATCGTTCCCCTGATCTGTATCTGTGATGCGGCATGCGACAACTGAAAGACTAATTTTTTCAGCAGGGGTATGTTCTTTAGCCGAAGCCCTAATAAATAAAAAACAATAAAAAGAATGAACAGACCAAGAATATATAGCAATTCAAGTTGGAACCCATTTTTAATGATAAAAGCCGTAAATGTGAACAACACGATGCTTAAAATGTCGGCAATGGCAGCCGCCATGATGACCATCTGTCCGAAGCGGTTCTTGATCTCCCCCCGGTCTTTTAATACCGGCAATACGATTCCTACAGATGTAGTCACCATGATAAGTGAGAAATACCAGATATTTGGAATATGGATGATGAGCGACAGTAGCAAGGTACCGCCCACGGCAAGCACAATTGAACCTCCGAAATAAACAAAGCCGACAAGCAACGGGTTACTGATAAACCGGGCATAGGTGAGCCGCCTGCGCGGCATAGAGGCCACGATCTGGTCCACATCGATTTCGAGGCCGCCAAGAAACATCAGGAAAATAAATCCTGTAAGTGCGAAAAATTCAAGGATCCTGAAACTCTCATGATCGATCGACCCCAGCGAAAATTTCCCGATAAAATAACCCAGAATGATTTCAGCGATTACTATAGGTACTTTTTTCAATTTGATTAATGACAACAGCACAGGTGTTCCCCAGGCGATGGCAGCCACCACCAGCAGCGGAAAATAATCGAAATGAAAAGAGATGTTCAGTAACATAAATGCCGGGTGAATGTTAAATCAATAAAACAACAAACCGATTCATCAGTTAGCATAACACAGTTTACCTGTACTGTGTCCTCTTGTTTCCTGTTCTTCCGGAAGCGATCAGCTCATAAAAATACCCTTTGATTTTTTTATACATGTGAACTGTTGGCCGGAGTTCAAAAATACGGACTTTTTGGATATGATTGACTCCGAATGAAAAGTCAAAATATAAAACGGCAACCATAAAAAATGCAGGTAAAAGATTTGATAACCGGTTTAGGTTTGCTTCCTCTACAACCACAAGTTTGTCATTTGTGGCAATAAAAGCATGAAAGTTTTCAACTTTACCTCCATTCGTAAAAACCTCGTCACCATGTCCGGGAACAATACAGCAACCATATTACGATACCAAATTTGACATCGAACCTTCTTTTAAAGAATAGCAAACTGTTAATTCGAATGTATTAGTTTTGTCGTTCGATGAAAGCTATCATTTTTTATATATCGCTCCCTTTTATCTACTTGGTTTCCATCCTTCCATTCGGATTGTTGTATCCTTTTTCTGATTTTATCTATTTTATAGTTTACAGGGTTGTTGGGTATCGAAAGAAAATCGTCATTACAAACCTCAGGAATTCTTTCCCTCAGAAATCGGAAAAAGAAATTCAGATAATTGCCCGTGATTTTTACCATTTTTTTTGCGATTGGATACTTGAAATGATAAAGTCTATTACCATTAGCAAAGAAGAATCAATGAAGAGGTGCCATTTAACGGATACACAACTTATTAATGATTTAGCAAATCAAAACAAAAACCTGATTTATGTAATGGGCCACATGGGTAATTTTGAATATGGCGGTGCTGAAATGGAATTTAACACGCCTTATAAGTTGCATGTTATTTATAAGCCACAAAGCAACAAATACTTTGATAAATTAATCAAGAAAAAACGCATGCGTTTTGGTACAGGTGTTATTCCAATGGACAGCGTTTACAGGGATATGATAAAACTGAAAGAAAATTCAAGACTTTTTGCAACCGCCTTTATCAGCGATCAAACCCCGTCACCGACAAATGCGTACTGGACGACTTTTTTAAATCAGGAAACGCCTGTATTTTGGGGTACTGAAATCATTGCTAAAAAATTAAATTACCCGGTGGTATATATCAGTACAAAACGAACCAAAAGAGGTTTTTATGAATTGACTCCAGAACTATTGTGTGAAAACCCGAAAGAAACAGCAACCGGAGAATTATCGGAAATGCATACCAGACGATTGGAACAGGACATTATTCAGCAACCCGAAATATGGTTGTGGTCGCATCGAAGATGGAAACACCAGCGACCGAAATAAACCACCGCAATGGATTTTACATAGCTGGCATTATTCAACTTAGCAAAGTAAAATATGGCTCCTCGGGGTGAGCTGATAGACAAGTATAATTAAGATCGTTTATGTTCAGTGAAGATTGCGTTTGAAATTATATTTATCCATCAGGTAGATAAATGCAGCGATGGAGGCGCTTCCCAGCTGGAGTTCCCGTTTATTTACTTTGTCAAAAGTATCATTCGCCGAATGGTGATAATCGAAGTACCGCTGCGAATCGACGACAAGGCTCGATAATATAGCACCGTCATCCTTAAGCTGACCGATATCGGTACCTCCACCTCCGGCAACGAATCGGTCGGCACCATACGGCTCGAACAAAGGTCGAAAGGATTCAATCTTATCAAGTATGTCTGCCGGTGCATCTATGCTGAACCCAGTAGGTGTAAAACCACCCCGGTCCGCTTCAAGCGCCAGGTAATGTTTCTCATTGCGTGCTTTTGCAAGCTCCGCGTAAGTTTTGCCTCCGCTCTGACCAATCTCTTCATCCATGAACATAACGAACCGGATGGTTTGGCGCGGCTGAATGTTCAGCTTTCTGAAAAGCCGCAGCACTTCCATTGTCTGAATACAGCCTGCCCCGTCATCGTGTGCACCTTCGCCCAGGTCCCAGCAATCAAGATGTCCACCGATGGTAATGTATTCGTCCGGGAATTCGGAGCCTTTGATTTCGGCCACCACATTATCGGATGTCTCATCCGGAAGCCACTCGCAGGATGTATGAAAATAAAAGGTGAGTTCCGGGTCCTGCATTAGCTGATTATGAAGGATATCGGCATCGATGGTGCTGATGGCAACGGAAGGAATTGGATTATCCCAATTTTTGTAGCGGGAAATGCCTGTATGAGGAACCGTGTCCATCGCTGTACTAACAGACCGGATAACCACTCCGATGGCACCATATTTTGCAGCTTCAAAGGGACCCATGAAGCGCTGATCGACTGCCCCGCCATATGCTCTGAACGTATTTATAAAAGTCATGTCGACGGCCCGGTTAAAAAAAACAATTTTACCTTTTATCTTTGATTCACCCAGGCCTTCAAGCTGATCAAAATCCAGGACTTCAACAACCTCTGCCGCAACGCCGTTTTCACCAGTCCCTACTGCACCTCCTAAAGCGCAAACATGAACTCCGGTTGTGCCAAATTTATCTGAAATGATCTTTGCTGTTTCCTTTTCGCCGCGAACCCAGTGAGGGACTTTTGTTTCCTGTAAATAAACGGTGTCGGCTTTCAATCCGGTCATCACTTGTTTTGACCATACAACTGCCTTTGCAGCCTGAGGTGACCCGGTTATTCGTCCGTTCAGGTGCTTGCAGAGGTAGTTTAAATTCTGATAGGCGATATTGCTTGTTAAAGCGTCTTTATACAAGGAGGAAATTTTCAGCGAATCCTTATTTTGCGATCTAAGACTTGGATCCGGAATCATACAGGCAATAAATACAACAAACAAAAAGTAATTTCTCATTTTGTCAGATTTAAAAATTGCAAAGTTATATGACCGATTTACCCGTGCAAAAGTTGGATAACTCAATTTAAATTACAAAAGTGGGATTATTTTGATTCAATTGCATGCAAATAAAAAAGGGTCACAAACAGTAACCCTTGTCGGAGTGGGGAGATTTGAACTCCCGACCTCTTGACCCCCAGTCAAGCACGCTAACCAGACTGCGCCACACCCCGTTCCCAAATTTTATTGGGATTGCAAAATTATAAAATAATTTCACATTATCAATCCTCTCCTTTTTAATATCAACGTTTTATTATTTAGGTTTTGGAATTTTATTCTTGCCATCTTGTCAGTCACTATTTAGAAGTTCTTATAAATTGAGCCTTAAAACTATACTTTTGATTCCATTGGCATATTTTTCGATCAGAACAGGCAATCTTATATAATTTTGTTGAGTAGAAAACAGGTCATCAATTTAAATCAGGAATATGAGTGAAAATGCAGAAAAAACAAAGTGCCTGATCATCGGATCGGGACCGGCAGGATACACAGCAGCCATCTATGCTGCAAGGGCCGACCTTAAACCCATTCTATATCAGGGACTGGAACCCGGGGGCCAACTTACAACCACGACCGAGGTAGAAAATTTTCCCGGCTATCCGGAAGGAACAATGGGTCCGCAAATGATGGAGGATTTCAAAAAACAGGCTGAACGGTTCGAAACCGATGTACGATGGGGAATCATTACTGCAGTGGATCTTTCGAAACGACCTTTTACCGCGAAAGCCGATGACGGAAAAACCATTGTAGCAGAAACAGTGATTATTACAACCGGAGCAACTGCCAAGTGGCTGGGATTACCTTCCGAAGCAGAATATAATGGATATGGTGTTTCTGCGTGTGCCACCTGCGACGGTTATTTTTACAAAGGAAAAGATGTAGTCGTCGTCGGAGGAGGTGATACCGCTGCCGAAGAAGCGACTTATCTTGCCAAACTGTGTAAGAAAGTTTACCTGGTTCACCGCAGAGATGAACTGAGGGCTTCAAAAGCCATGCAACACCGGGTAATGAACACACCCAACATCGAAACGGTTTGGAACCATGTTCCTAAAGAAATTATCGGTGAAACTGAAGGATTTGCTAAGAAAGTCACGGGTGTTATTGTAAAAAATGTTCTTTCAGGTGAAGAAAAAACAATTCCGGTGGATGGATTTTTCGTTGCTATTGGTCATAAACCAAATACTGAACTTTTTGCCGGGCAACTTGATATGAATGAAGTAGGCTACCTTATCACTAAACCTGATTCCACAGCAACCAATATTGAAGGTGTCTTTGCTGCCGGTGATGTACAGGATCATGTATTCAGGCAAGCTGTCACGGCAGCAGGTACAGGATGTATGGCTGCCATCGAAGCCGAACGTTTTCTGTCAGCGCAGGAATAAGGTAATTTCATCATTTTGAACGAAAAAGGTTTTGTATTGATATTTTTGCATACAAAACCTTTTTTGCATTCGTGAGTTTTTTATATTTTTACAACGTCTTTTTTTACAATGCATTTGATCCAATAAGATGAAGAACCTGTACGCTTCCTTGAGTGAAAATAAAAAGCAGTTCGCCGTACTTGTCGATCCCGATAAATACAACAGCAAACAACTCATCGATCTGGCAACCATGGCCGGACTAACAATGGTATCCTATTTTTTTGTAGGAGGAAGTTTACTGGCCGAAGATAAACTTGATGAAACGATACGGGTCATTAAAGACAACAGTGACATTCCTGTCATTATTTTTCCCGGAGATGTGATGCAGATCAACAGCCGTGCCGATGGTATCCTTTTATTGTCGCTTATTTCGGGGAGAAATCCTGATTTGTTGATCGGAAAACATGTCGTTGCTGCTCCTTACCTGAAAAAGCAGCGGACTGGAAATTTTACCTACCGGGTATATGCTGATTGAAAGCGGAAGATCGACTACAGCGATGTACATGAGCAACTCGCTTCCCATTCCAGCCGATAAAAGTGAAATTGCCGTTACTACTGCCATGGCAGGCGAAATGCTGGGACTGCGTCTCATTTACCTGGATGGCGGAAGTGGTGCAAAAGAAGTTGTACCAGCCGCTATGATCGAAAAAGTCAGGCAAAATATCGCAGTCCCATTGATCGTTGGCGGAGGTATTCGGACGCCCGAAAGGGCTGCCGAACAGTTCAAAGCAGGTGCCGATATCATTGTTGTCGGCAACGCCATCGAAGATGACCAGTCTCTCCTGAAAAAAATTGCAGAAGTTACATATTCGTTTTAAGGCTGCATCTTTTCTTTCTCTCAAAAGAATGAATAGGCACATACGGCAATTACAAGCATTGTACTAAGTGTGAATGGCACCACATTGTTTCGTTTTCTCATTAGAACGAGTTGGATCAGTAAAACAAAGATACCCAGGGACATGAACCAGATGAACGGGCGGTTCACGAAAATCAGAAGCACTACCATTAAAATGAAAAAACCAAGGAAACGGATCAATACATTGAGTGCTTGTTTTAATCCAAAATATCTTCTGTATAAAAATCGATAAAGTGCAAAGCCTGCCAGTAAAAGAATGAGGTACCACAGTCCGAATAATTTCAGTAAATGCACGAGGCCGGAAGTAAGAAGACTTTTCAAGGTAAGTGAAATGCTGTTTTCGTCAAAATTTTTAAAGAAATCGGGATCGTACCGGTTGTTTTGCAGGATTGATGAAACCTCCGGTTTGATCCCCTCAATAGTATTGAGATCATTTAATGAGGATAGCGGACCATTTTGGTTAATGTACCGGATGATTGTCCCGGCAGAATTGCGGTCAATTTCTTTGAAGGTCATCAGGTCGTCCACTCCGGCGGCATTCAGGTTGAAGGTGTAATAGGGCAGGGTGATGCCGCCAAACTGATCCATCACAAGAATACCATGTGGATGATCACGATTTGTGATCCACAACTCGGGACCGGGATCTATAGGCCACCTGTGATCCGACCATTGGTAAAAAAGTTGTGCCATTTCGTCTGCTTCTTCTGGGAATTCGGTGCAATATCCCGCAATGAAATCCTCGATTTGGGATCGTTGTGTCTGCGTTTGGTTAACGTGTTTATGCAGGACATAAAAAATCTTGAAATACTCATTTTCCACCGGATTAATTTTTTCCGCAAGTATGGTATTAACTGACTCACCCGGTTCAGAAAATAGCCTGAGCAGAACAGAATTAGCGTTTATATATTTCAGGTCGCTTTCCATTAAACGAATAAAAAAGTTAGCAATCATTCCTTCGGTAGAAAGCATTTGCTGCAGGCTACGTGGTTTGTTCGTCGTAGCAATCCCGGAATTCCTAAAATAAAGTGCTTTTTCTGCATCGTTTGATAAAATGTCAGCATTCCGGTACTTGATTTGTCCGCTGTTGACCCAATCGAATCGTTTGATGTCTTCGAAATTCTGGTACCAGAAGATCATTGTATGCACGGTAAATACCGATCCGCAGAGGCCACTTGAAATCCCGCATAAATGGATTTATGCGGTGCTTTACTTTTTCTTCTTTTAATTTATAATCAGCCAATATCCTGTTTTTTCGGCTACTGTCAGGTTCATATTTCCTCGCCATATTTTCAAAATGAATGGCAAACCCTTCATTAAAAGCTGTTCGGTAATCGGTAATGAGTGTTGAATAGTGAACATCTGTAGCATACGGGACGGCGGAATCACTGTCAGCCGACAATAAATGATAAAGTACATGTCCCATTTCGTGTGGGAAAATCTGGGTCATTGAGCCAAGATAATCCTCTGGTTTTGTATTGTTCTTAACCAGCTCGACATAAGATACACTGGTATTATCAATCAAAGAACCTTTTTTTTTCAGGTAAAAACCATGCCTTGGAAACCCGCCTTCGTGTTGTGAAAGTAACAGGTATGCAGGTTCAATTCTATCCTGCTTCCCCGTATTGACTAAAAAGTTCTGAACCCTGTGATACAATTTTATTGAAGCCTTCATGTAGGATGAATGTGCCAAATCATACACAATTTTACCGATTGTATCATCATCCTGAATTTCCCTGAGCACCGGAAAGCCATCAACAATACTATCAGCAGGGACAAGGATAATGAATGGCCTGTTCTCAGCATTTTCAATTACTGAATTGCTTTGAGGATAAAGACAGATGCCCGGCCAAATGAATAAGATGACAGTTGAAATAAGTAATACGGGAAAAAATCGTTGAGAAATATTCATAATATTCGCTAATATTGCAAGGCTGTTCGTACAGTTTGACGCTGCAAGTTAAAGAAAATTACAACTTTTTTTATTATGAAAAATTTTACTTTGAAACAGTTGGCAGGTTTTGTCCTGATCCTATTTGTTCCGCTATCGATCTTAAGCCAAAACAAACAATTAACACTCGAAGATGCGGTTTACCTGAATCCAAAAGTACTTCCGGAAAGAAAAGCGCAATTGCAATGGATGGGAGAACAGGAAGCATTTGTTTATGTGGCGAATAACAAGCTCATCAAAGGGGAACCCTCATCCGAATTGAGGGACACGATCGCTGCACTGGATGATTTGAATGCGGGTTTGACCGATCTGCGCATCGATTCCATTAAACGTTTTCCCAGCATCGACTTTGTCGGGGATTTTAAATTCAGGTTTACTTACAAGCACAACATTTTTATTTATGACATCATTTCAAAAAACCTGCAACTTGTGAATACAACCGACCCGAAAGCAGAACACAGTGATATCGAAAATAATACCAACGCTGTTGCTTATACCATCGACAATAACCTTTACATTGCCTATAACAACACGACCATACCGGTTACCAGCGATGAAAACAGTGGCATCGTCAATGGACAAATCGTTCATCGCAACGAATTCGGGATCAATAAAGGTACATTCTGGTCACCATCCGGAGACAAACTGGCATTTTACCGCAAAGACGAAACTATGGTCACCGATTACCCGCTCGTCAACATCGATACACGGATCGCAGAAGTAGAAAACATCAAGTACCCGATGGCCGGAATGACCAGCGAAGAAGTTACGCTCGGCGTGTTCGATATGAATACCTACAACACAGTTTATATGAAAACCGGTGAACCGAAAGATCACTACCTCACTTGTGTTACCTGGGATCCTTCAGGTAAATACATTTACATCGCAGAGCTGAACCGCGATCAGAATCATCTTAAGCTGAATAAGTACGATGTTTCCACAGGTGATTTCGTAAAAACCCTTTTTGAAGAGAAAAATGATGACTATGTTGAACCGTTATATCCGCTATATTTCATGAAAAATAAACCGGAACAGTTTATCTGGATGAGCCAGCGGGACGGCTATCAGCATTTGTACCTCTACAACACCAATGGGGAACTTTTAAATCAGATCACAAAAGGGGAATGGGTTGTAACGGAATATTTGGGTACGGACGCAAAAGAAAAGCACGTTTATTTTCTTGCTACCAAGGATAGCCCTATCCAAAAGAATATTTATTCGGCGGAATTAAAGACAGGACAAATTACACGGATAAGTCCTGATCATGGGACTCATCAGGCGAAAGTCAGTCATTCGGGTTCATCCATAATTGACAGTTACAGTAGCACAGATATCGTAAGGGAATATAAAATAGAAGATGCGAAAGGAAATGTTGTACAGATCCTTCAGGAAAATGTGAATCCACTGAAAGAATATGATTTGGGAGAAACGACAGTTTTTCCTGTCAAAGCTGAAGACGGAACCGATCTTTACTGCACAATGATAAAACCTGCTGATTTCGATCCGGCAAATAAATATCCTGTGTTTCTCTATGTTTATGGAGGCCCCCACTCACAGCTTGTCAACGACTCATGGCTGGGCGGTTCAGGACTGTTTCTGAATTATATTGCACAACATGGGTATGTGGTGTTCATCCTTGATAACCGCGGGACATCCAACCGTGGACTGGCTTTCGAACAGGCGATTTTCAGACACCTCGGAACGCTGGAGGTGGAAGACCAGATGCAGGGTGTTCGGTATTTAAAATCACTTCCGTATGTCGATACTACACGGATCGGTGTGGATGGCTGGAGTTACGGAGGTTTTATGACCCTATCACTGACATTGAAAAATCCGGGAGTTTTTAAAACTGCCTGTGCCGGTGGACCAGTCGTCGACTGGAAATACTATGAAGTAATGTACGGCGAACGTTACATGGATACACCAGAATCGAATCCTGAAGGTTATAAAAATGCGTCCCTTTTGAATTATGTTGACAATCTGACAGGCAAAATCCTTGTCATTAACGGGACAATGGACAAAACAGTGGTCTGGCAAAACAGCCTTTCCTTTATCAAAAAGTGTGTGGATGAAGGTAAACAGCTCGATTATTTTGTTTACCCTGACCATGAACATAATGTGAGAGGGAAAGACAGGGTTCATCTGTATCAAAAAATCGTGGATTTCTTTGATGAGAATCTGAAGAATTGATTTGGCAATTGGACATTAAAATCTTTGTGAAGAATTAGCGGAGAGTGAGGGATTATTGACATGAGCCCGTTTTTTTGGGGATTCAAACACAAAACCAGTAATTCGCTGCGCTCATACTATTTTTTCATTTCATCCGAAATTGAAAGGGCCATTCATTTCTTCTGAAATAAAAAACCCAGCCTACGTCTGACTGGTTTTGTGTTTGCGGAGAGTGAGGGATTCGAACCCTCGGATCCGCAATGCAGATCAACAGTTTTCGAGACTGCCCCGTTCGACCGCTCCGGCAACTCTCCATGAGGCGGCAAAAATAATGAATTTATTTCTGTTCAGCCGTTTTACCGACTTATTTTTCGGGGTTATTTATATCCTTCGGATTGTACCTGCCGGACTCCTTCAGTACTTTATTAATGATCCATTCCAACTGACCATTTACGCTCCTGAATTCATCGGCAGCCCACTTTTCGACGGCTGCCAGAACATCGGGATCAATCCGGAGGACAAATGGTTTCTTCTTTGACATGACTAACTAAATTATTCTATCAAACATTTTTCTACATATTTATTTCTGCTTTTCAGGCTGATCATCTTTTTTTCAGTAAACTTTCAATTCCTGATTCAACAGCTTTCGCATGGCCGATCCAAGGACTTCGCTGCGTTGCGTTCCGAACAGGATTTTTTTCCCGCTTTTCAGGTATAGTTGTAATCCAGTCGAACCGCTTACATTGTATGCAACATTGTTTCTTGTAGCCAGTCTTCTCTGCCTGATTCCCCATCCACCGTATTCTTTAATCGGGTTGTATTTCCTTATTTCGAACCGGTCAATCTCCTCCTTCGCAATTTTCTTTTCGCGGTTGATAAACGGAGGAAAACGATAATATATTCCTTCATCTCTTATTTCAACCACAAGCCTGGCTTTGAGGAACAGGATCATCATACCGATCATCAAAATATTCATACATACGGTAAAAATAATCAGTCCCTTATCTGACATCGGATTATTGCCCCAGGGTTCTTTAAGCTGTATTTGCCGGTACAAACCGATCGCGAAAATTAAATTCATCCCTGCCCAGGTGATCAGCAGAATAATCTTAATGAATAACTGCTTGAATTTCTGCTCCTCTTTAAAATATACACGTTCCATACGATTAAAATAATTGACCAGTTGACTAAAGTGACTTGAATGACTGGATTTATAAACTATTCTGCCAGTTTTAGTCACTTAAGGCATTCAAGTCACTTTAGTCACTCTTTACTGATACAGCGTTCCCGTATTCACAACTGGTGTGGCATCTTTATCTGAACAGAGTACCACCATGAGATTGCTAACCATTGTTGCTTTCTTATCCTCATCCAAATCGACAATGTGTTTTTTCGATAGTTCGGCAAGCGCCATTTCAACCATACTGACGGCGCCTTCCACGATTTTGAATCGGGCAGCAACCACGGCCGTGGCCTGCTGGCGCTTGAGCATTGCACTGGCAATTTCCTGCGCATAAGCTAAGTAGTTGATACGTGCTTCGATAACTTTAATCCCGGCAATGGAAAGTCGTTCAGTAATTTCGTCCTCCAGCAGCTTGTTCACCTCTTCTTTGCCACCGCGCAAAGTGATCTTGGCATCTTCATCTTCCAGATTGTCATAAGGGAATTCACCTGCCATTTTACGTACGGCTGCTTCGCTCTGAATGGATACGAAATGTTCATAATCATCCACTTCAAAAGCAGCTTTAAACGTGTTTTCCACTTTCCAAACCAGCACCACACCAATCATTATAGGGTTACCGATTTTATCGTTGACTTTAATGGGTTCACTATCGAGGTTTCGCGCCCTGAGTGAAATTTTCTTTCTTGCAAAGAATGGATTAACCCACCAAAATCCATTGTCCTTGATAGTTCCTTTATACGCTCCGAAAAGCACCATAACACTCGATTCGTTTGGGTTGACAATTGAAAACCCTCCTATACAGAATAGGGTTATGACTAATACTACTGCAGCGCCAATTTTAACGACAACTTCCGGACAAAAAATCAAAGTAAGTACCATGCCGATAATAAGCACAATTTCAATAAACAGGGCGAAGTACCCCGATTTTGCTTTAAAGTCTTTTTCTGTTTTCATGTTTTTGTTTATTTAATATGATATTAAAATGATATTACAATGATACGACATTTTTATTGCGGTTGTCAAGTTTTTTGACAAAATTTTTTTCAACAGAATTTTAGTATAGAAAAGAAGACATTCAATTTTATATATATTTTTTTGTGCTAGCTTACCACTTTCTTCATCTTTGAAATTAATTGTAGTTTTGACAAACCCATTAAATTAGGTCTAAACGGTTTTTCAGTAAATGGAATTAAAGCGCATTATCAAATACGTCCAGTCAGTAATCAGACATATGAAATATCTGCTGATTATCTTTTTGATTTTCTTTGCATTCGCAGCCTGCCATAAAAAATCTACAGATGAAATTCCCCTCTTAACTATCGTTTCAAAACACCCGCTTGATATTCCTGAAACTTCAGATCTGTCATCTTATAAAAACCCGGGAGAATTTCTAACGGTAAGCGATACGAATGACCGGATTTATGTTATTTCTGCGGTAGGAAAAATTATTAAAATACTCAATTACAACGGCGACAATCTCGAAGGTGTATATTACATGGCCCTGGATTCAACCATCTATGTTGTTGAGGAGAAAAAGAAAGAAATTGTGAAGCTTGATACTACTGGGAATGAAATCCTGCGGTTTTCACTCGAACTTAATAATGCTGATTCAAAGCACGGCCCGGAGGGAATTACCTATAATCCAGCCAATAATCATCTTTATGTAGTGACTGAAAAAAACCCTTCTTTATTGATTGAGTTGAAATTGGATGGTACGATAGTTTCAACTCATGACCTGAGTTTCGCTTCGGATTATTCAGCCATTTTTTACGATAGTTATGATAACTCATTGTGGATTTTGAGTGATGAATCGGAACTTTTGGTGAAATGTGATCTTTCGGGTAACCCAATTTCGAGCTACCGGACTGGTGTGAAAAAAGGTGAGGGAGTGGTAGTTGATCAGCCACATTCGAAGGTTTATATCGTTACGGACAATGTGAGTGTGCTCTACTGGCTTAGCTTTTAGTTTCGTTGAAATTCTTTGCAGATTTCTTACCGGGCCTAACTTGAGGCTGTCTTTTCTAGTAAAAAAATTCTTTAATTTTACCTATTCTTAAAATTTCAAGTGATGAAATCATTTTTCTCCTTAAACAGGTTTCTATTAATCATTTTTTATTTAAGCTTATCACTTCCGCTCTTTTCACAGTACTCCCTCGACTTCAACGGCGAAGGCGATTATGTAGAATTGAACGGAACAGACATCACACCACCCTGGACAATGGAAGTGATGGTGAATAAGAACGAAACCGACAATTATCAACACTTGATGACAAGTACCGACGGCAACAGCGGTATCCGCATCGAGCAGTGGTGGGGAAACAAGGTTGGATTCACACAATCAGGCGTTGCCGACTGGTATTTCAATTATATCTGTCCGATAGGGGAGTGGATTTCGCTGGCCATCACCAACAACGGTTCGGTGACAAAACTTTATGTCAATGGAGTACTGAACAGCACGGTAAATGCCTCCATCAATTTCCCGATGAAATGGATCAGCAAGAATACCGACGATGCCTCACTTAAGGCAAAGATCGATGAACTGCGCATCTGGAACATAGTCCTTAGTGATGCTATAATCCAGCAATACGCCGGACAACCGGTTGGTCCTTCTCATCCAAATTATTCGAATCTCCAGCATTACTATAAATTTGATGAAGGCAGCGGAAACATCTGCAACGATTCGAAAGGAACGCTGAACGGAACCATTTACGGAGCGGTCTATTATCTCCCAACCGACCACGATGCAGGTATCCTGAAACTGGTCGCCCCTGAAAATTCTCCGGACAATTATTCGTGGGCTGAACCGCTTATCGTCAGAATTAAAAATTATGGAATGCAAAGCATTACACAGGATTTTACGGTCTCTTATACGCTTGAAGGAACATTGCAGGAAACAGTAAATGTACCGGCCGGTACATCTCCGATCCAGTCAAACCAGACCATTGATATTGAATTTGCCCCAGTAAACATGAACACTTCCGGTTCGTACCATTATAAATTTTATACATCACTTTCGAATGATGAGAATCATAACAACGATACACTAACCAGAACGCTCATAAGTAATTCGAATGTAATTGGCAACATCACCGGGTTTGCCGTCGATACATGTACGGCACTGATAACATGCGGTAATGCCAAAGTACGGGTGATTTTTTATAAGGATGATATGTTTCGCATATGGCTGGCACCGAATGGCAGCTTCTCAAATCCGGCCGGAAATAACATCGTCGTAAGCTACAGTTTTCCACTTATCAGCATCATCTGGTCAGATGAAGGAAACTATTATAAAATTTCGACGAATGATCTTACACTGAGAGCTTATAAGAATCCGTTGAAATTTGCCCTGTATCAAAGCGATAATGCAACTGAAGTATGGACGGAATCGAACGGCCTCGATTATGGTACACGGACATTCCAGTATCTTGAAACGAACCCTGAGGAATATTTTTATGGTGGCGGAATGCAGAACGGCTATTTCTCGCACAAAGGAACAAAAATCAAAATATCGAAAGAAACGGAGAACTGGGATGATGGAGCTGTTCCGAATCCGGTTCCGTTTTATATGAGCACAAAGGGCTACGGTGCCTTCAGAAATACTTTTACTCCCGGAGAGTATGATTTCAGAAGCAATGATTACACACAGCTATCGCACCAGGAAAACCGTTTCGATTGTTTTTATTTTTACGGTCCCTCCTTAAAGGAAGTTTTAAACGGATATACTGAGCTTACTGGTCGGCCTTCGCTCATTCCCCGCTGGGGACTTGAACTGGGTGATGCCGACTGTTACAATCTGAACGGCCAAACAACGCCGGATGTGATTTCATTAGTGGCAGATGTTTACCGTGATCATGACCTTCCCGGTGGCTGGATTTTGCCGAATGACGGTTATGGCTGTGGCTACACAGATTTACCGAATGTCGTTTCGCAGTTGCATGACCGTGGTTTTTGGACAGGTTTATGGACAGAAAATGGGGTTAGTCAAATAGCCTGGGAAGTCGGAACTGCCGGAACCCGGGCTTGCAAGCTCGATGTGGCATGGGTGGGTTCAGGTTACCTGAATGCCCTTAATGCCTGCAAAGCTGCTTATGAAGGAATAGAAAACAATTGCAACGACCGGGCTTTTGTATGGTCCGTTTGTGGCTGGGCCGGAACACAACGCTATTCAGTCGTTTGGTCGGGCGATCAGTCGGGAAGCTATGAATATATCCGTTTTCATATTCCGACTTTTATCGGTTCGGGTTTATCGGGATTCAATTATGCTTCGAGCGATGTGGACGGAATTTTCAGTGGCAGCAGCACGACTTATGTCAGAGACTTGCAGTGGAAAACCTTTATCCCGGTAACATATTGTATGTCGGGCTGGGCTCCAAACGATAAACATCCCTGGAATTATGGAACTGCAAACATGGACATCAACAGGACTTACCTTAAGCTCAAAATGCGGTTGACTCCCTATCTTTACACTTATTGTAATCAGGCCTATGAAACCGGAGTTCCTGTGGTAAGAGCAATGGTTCTGGAATACCCCACGGATATTGTTTGTTTTGACAAAACCACACAATACCAGTTCATGAGCGGCGAATGGTTCCTGGTAGCTCCGGTTTATAAACCTGCATTGGAACGCGACAGCATATACTTGCCGGCAGGTAAATGGATCGATTACTGGGATGGAACGGTATATGAAGGGCCGCAAATGCTGAACGATTATTCTGCCGACCTGTCTAAGTGTCCGGTATTTGCTAAAGCCGGAGCAATCGTCCCGATGTACCCCGAAATGCTTTATGATAACCAGTATCCGAAAGACCCGGTCACATTTGATGTTTATCCGAATGGTTATTCTTCCTTCGAATTATATGAAGATGACGGAATTTCGAGAGAACACAGGCTCGGTGCGTTTGCAAAAACAGTGATAAATTCGGAAGGACCTCTTTTTGGAAGCAGCGGAGATGTTACCATAACAGTGGGTGAAAGTGTTGGAAACTATGAAGGAAAACCTGCAATGCGTTCCTACCTGTTTGAAGTTCACTTCCATGTTAAACCCGATGGGGTATTGTTGAATGATGTGGCATTAACAGAATATCCGACACTGGAACAATGGCAGCAGGCTGCTGACGGCTGGTTTTATGATCCTGTCGATAAACTGGGGATTGTTCATGTAAAGACACAGCCGTTATCGTTAAGCACTTCCTTTCAGGTAAAATTGATGACGGTAACTTCTGTTCCGGAAGAGAATCAGGACAAAGGAGTGAGGATATATCCGAATCCTACATCCGGCAAGGTTTCAATTTCTGCGGAAGACAGCATCGTTAAAATCAGCGTGTACGACTTTACTGGTAAACCTTTACCAATTCGATCATATTCTAAACAGGATGGTAAAAGGGCTAATGTCGATTTATCTTTACAGCCGAATGGAACGTATTATCTGGAGGTTAAAACCTTAAATCAGACAATTAGTAAAAAAATAAGTTTAATAAAATAAAAAATCTTCTCTTTCATTGCCTTGGAAAGTAGTTTCGACACTGTATCTGTTTTTATCTAAATTTGCCGCACAAACAATCCGGCATGAAGTACAAGCATCTCTTTATCGATCTCGACCGAACGCTTTACGACTTTGACAAAAGTACACATGAGACATTTCTTGAACTGTTTGAAAAATTCGGATTGTATGATAGGGGAGTTGATTTCGACCGTTTTTTTGAAATTTATTCAAAGAACAACCGGAAGCTTTGGGAAGAGTACCGTGAAGGAAAGATCAAGAAATCCTTTTTGAATGTCCATCGTTTTCATCTTACCCTATTGTCCTTCGGTATCGATGACCGGGCATTTGCCGGAAGGTTTGCCAGTGATTACAAGCATATCAGCCCGCTCAAAAAAGCATTGTTTCCCAACGTGATCGAAGTACTCGATTACCTGAAGGATAAATATTGTCTGCACATCATTACCAATGGTTTTGAAGAGGTGCAGGACATTAAGATCAAGACCAACGGACTCGATAAATACTTCAAAACCGTCACAACATCTGAAGAAGCGGGCTCAAAAAAGCCAAGTAAAGAAATTTTTAAATATGCTATGAAAAAAGCCGGTGCTTCACCCGAAGAGAGCCTGATGATCGGTGATGATCTGGAGGTAGATATCGAAGGCGCAAGGGCTGTCGGCATTGATGGACTTTATTGCAACTTTGATAGTATGCCGCATAATGGAAATGTTACATTTGAAGTGAAAAATTTTCTTGAAATCAAAAGTGTTTTATAAAAATAGCAGGTTTTATGTTTATAGAGTTTCAATCACAACCGGCAGATACACTTTATCGACCATTTCCTGGTATTCCAGCTCACACTTACTGAATGAGGTTATCCCTCCGCCACTCTTGAAAAAAAAGCCATCACCAGTTTTTTCAATAAAACGGATCATGACAGCACTATCCACTTTCTTACCATCAAAATATCCAAATACACCTGCAAAATAATCGCGATCATAAGTTTCAGTTTCGTTGATAATTTCAACGGTCTTTTTTTTCGGCGCACCACTAACGGAACCTGCTGGCAGCATCGAAATCAGGATGTTCCCCAGGTTATCTTTCCAGTTGGCCGGTAAATCCCCGCAAATTTCAGAGCTGGTTTGCAACAATTCTTTTTCATGGGTTTTGATCGTCTCGATATACCTGAACCGTTCAACTCTCACATTTTTTGAAATCATGCTCAGGTCGTTTCGAATAAGGTCGACGATGGTGTTGTGCTCTGCCAGTTCTTTCCTGTCGCTCATCAAAAGGGTTTCTGCGTTCGGCAGGGTTCCGTCAATAGTCCCTTTCATCGGAAAGGATGAAATCGTTTTGCCTTCAATCTTTACAAAGGCTTCAGGTGAAAAAACAACAAATTGATCCTGATAACAGAGCTTGTATTTAGCTTTACTTATGGAATAAATTTCAGGGAGCGATAGGTTCGTTTCAATTTTTGTCGGGTAAGTGAGGTTCAACAGATAAGTGTCTCCGAAACCAATGTGTTTCATCACGTTTTCAAATCCACTTTTATAGTGATCAAACAAAACGGGAAATTTTCGAAAAACAATTTCTTTTAGTTGAATGACTTCTCTTTTGTCATTGCTAAATCCGTTTATATTGAACCTGATCTTGCGTGAATCAATCGTTTTAATTTCCAGAATAACCGGTTTCATCAGCTCAAAATCCAGGATGAATAAAAAGGGTATTGAACCCTGCCCGAAAGCATTCATCTGTTTTATAATATCTTTGGTGCGGTTCATTAAAATTCAGAAAGGACAAAAATATTCATTCCGGGATAATGAAGGTATTGATTATCGATAATTACGATTCTTTCACCTATAACCTCGCCCAGGCCGTTGAGCAGTGTGATGTTTCGGGTTTGGAAATCGTTAAGTCCGATAAGTTGAATATAAAAGATGTTGAAAACTTTCACAAAATCCTTATTTCTCCGGGCCCGGGCCTACCCAAAGATTATCCGAACCTTTTCCGCATACTCGAAATTTATTCAGCCTCGAAAAGTATTTTAGGTGTATGCCTTGGTCATCAGGCCATTGCTGAGTATTTTGGAGCAACGCTCATAAATCTTGACTGCATTTACCATGGAACAACCAAATTTGTTCAAGTATTCGTTAAAGAAGATTATTTATTCAGGGATATCCCGGATGGTTTTGAAGGGGGACTTTACCATTCATGGGCCGTATCAGGAGTTGACTTCCCGCGGGAACTCGAAATTACCTCTGTTGCCAACGACGGCATGATCATGTCGCTTTCTCACAAAACATTCGATGTGAAAGGCATACAGTTTCATCCTGAATCCATAATGACAGAAGTTGGCTATAAAATAATCCGGAACTGGCTGAAAAATTGACTGGCTAATTTTATATTTTTGTTATGTTTTTGATATGCCTTTAAATCCGGCAAACTGACCACACTTATTGCCTTTTTTTACATAACGGAAAATATGAACTCAGGGCAATCAACATTCAAAACGGAAATGCCGGCAAATCAACCCGCATCCATTTTCCTTTTGCTAAAAACTTCAAGATCAGGAATGGGTTTGTCTATTATATTTATAAGCAGGCCGGGGGTTGGGGCAATTCAAAATTGTTCCGGCAAAAACTGAACTGATCCTAATTTATCCGAAATACTTGCGACTGGTTTCTGGTTGTGGGTTTAGCCTTGAACCTGTTAATTATCCACATAATCCTGCTTCAATACAAGGAAATAATAATCGTTCTCGATGGGCAGGTAGCCATATTCGTAGCAATAAAAATAGGTTTTGCCGGCTTTGGTCCGGTACATATTGGTAAAATAGTCAAAATTAAATCCTTTATCTTTTAGTTTCTGGAACGGCACTTTTGCTTTGCCGTCAGGATTGAGTTCAGCAAGGATACGGCGATTTTTTCTAAGCACGCCGTTGACATTCCTGACAAAATTATTGGCGTCTTTTTTCAGGCGATTGTTGTAAGTATTCCTGCATTGGTCAGAACAGAATTTCTTATCCGACCTCCCAATGATTTCATATCCACATTCGAGGCAAGTTGGTTTTTCCATGATTTGAAATATTATTCTCTTTTCAAATATAAACATGTTTTTATAAATGAAAAGTGAATCTTTGAATCTGATGCAAAAATTGAGTGAGTATTTAATTTGATTTACAATTCCATTCCCGACCTAAAGAGAATGCCCAACCTTATTTAGGAATGGTCATTTTTCATCACCAGCAATGAACATCTAACGGCTAATTCTATGACTGAACCCTGAACTTAAAATAGTTCCGTCTTCAGCCTTGCCACCCTCCGGGTTTCAAATTTTACCTGTTTCATGTGTCCATAGTTCGTGGCAAGGTAAATAAGCGGACTGTAAAGATTACCTGAAAATCTTTGCATCACCGATTTGAGGCTGTAGAACTCCTTTCGTGCCTTCACCTTGCTGATCTGGAGTTCATAAGGCGTCATGTTTTTGGGTTTAAACACAACTGTATTGTGGTCATAATATCTCCAATCGTTTGTAGTAAGACGGTTACTTGATTTTAACTCTTCGTAGATTTTTGTACCCGGATACGGTGTCAAAACATTAAATGAAACGGTACTGACTTTATTTTTTATCAGGAATTGGACGGTTTCTTTAAACGTCTCTTTCCGGTCGTTATCAAATCCAAATACAATGGAGGCATGAATAAGGATACCCATTTTTTTGATTTTTTTCAAGGCGCTTTCAAGCAGTGTGATTTCTTTAATTGCCTTGCGCATAGTTTGCATCTGTTCTTCCGACACGCTTTCGATACCCAGGAACAATGCTTTACATCCGCTGTCGGCCGCTAGTTGCATCAACTCATTATCGTTTACCAGAAGAGATATGGATGCCTGGCCAACCCATTTTATTTTTAAAGGCTTGAGGGCTTTGAACAACTCCTTAGCATATTTAGGATGGCCGATGATGTTGTCGTCGAGGAACATGAAATTTTTTGCACCCGATTCCCGGATATCGCGTACTACATTCTCCACCGGCACATGCCTGATCTTTTTCCCGAAAAGATTTGTAACGCAGCAGAAATCGCAATTGTAAGGACATCCTCTTGATGTCATGATAGGGATCAGACTAAAAAGCCGTTTACGAATGATCTTTTTAAAATCTTTCGGGATATAAATTCCAAGGTCGGGTACAGGGTTATTGTATTTTCTTTGTAACTGATTTTTACTGAAATCTTCAAGCAGTATTTGCCATACTCCCTCGGCCTCGCCGACTACAACACTGTCGGCATGCTGCAGGGCTTCATCTGGCAAAATGGTAGGGTGGACCCCGCCAAGGACCACCTTTTTTCCACGATTTCTGAATTTTTTACTCAGTTCGTAAGCCCGTGGGGCATTCGCGGTCATGCAACTTATGCCGACAAGGTCGCAATCAAGGTCTAAGTCTATATCCGTTATCTCTTCCTCGATAATTTTTACTTCGTGTTTCTTTGGTGTCAATCCCTCAAGAATATAAAGGGAAAGCTGTGGCATCATCAGTCCTTTGTTTGTTCTTTTCTCCGCGTCGATGGCCGGAGAAATAAGTACTATTTTCATTGTGAATTGTTTGCAACTTATTAAATAATTTCAGGATGGAAATTTTCCTCGCAGGTAAAGTGGCTGAATAAAGCCTTGTTACGACATTAAACGGGGTCGGATTACCTCCGAAGGTTATCCATTCCGGATATAATTAACTGAGTCATTGGCAGGAAGATTTTTCTGCAAGGGCTAAGCCCCTTATATCATTTGCAAAGATAGGAATATAAAACAAACAGAAAGTTCTTTCCTCAAAAACGGCAAATCATTCACGATTCATTCATAAATTTTTAAATTATTAATCAGCAAACAAGGCAGCAGATTGTCCGTTATTAGAAGTTTTCAGCTTGTAAATAAATTCTCCTGAAGATAAAAACAAACGCCGTGTCTCAACTCCAAAAACATGATGACTCTCCTGAACTATCGGTGAAAACCGTCCGGGTGATGGCCGGTTATCATTGACGGCCCTTTATCTTTTATTCTGGTTCAAAGGTTTATTTCCTACGGATTAATTATTAGAGCAAGCACTCAGAGCATTCTGTATACTTATTTCAATTCCAGTCATTCCAGTCAATTTAATCATTGTACCATCAGATCTCTATTTCCTAAAATCTGAATCCCAGGCTTGTCTTGAGGCGGATACCCCAGATGTTATCAACGATTTTTTGAAAACTCTTTTCCATTCCCAACTGAATGTCGTAATATAAGTGTTTGCTGATAAGTCGCTGCCAGCCCGCAACAGCGTAAACTTTCGGATAAAAATATGTTTCCTGCTGATAAAACTTATATTTTTCATAATTATAACTGCCCCCTAAAGCAATATAGCTTGCCGAAAGGCCATTGCCTGATTTTCCTTTGATAATACGTCGATGAAGGTTATAATACCATCTGCTTTCAACTTCAAGTTTCGAATGCCAGGTATTACCATAAAAAATTTTAGTGTCAGAGCCACCATGAGGTTCATATCGAAAGGTTGTACCCAATTCTGTATTAATTGAAAAGGGACTCTTTCCGAGCTTATATTCAAAAGCAAGCGAGGGTGAGATACCAATGTATTTATTTTCCTGGAAAGCCAGTACATAAAAGAGACTGCTTAAATCACTCTTCAATAGGTATTTCTGTGACTCATAGCATTTCAGCACCGGACAAAGTTTTTCCCGGTTGAGTTTGTAACGATCCTTCGTAAGTGCAAGGCCCATATCGACATAGGTATTAAAATAGAACGAAAGATCATAGGCCTTATTTGTTCCTGTTATAAATCCTGTCTTCAGCCCGATGTCAGCGATACCGTGCTTCAATAACCGGCGTTGTATTCCCCATTTTGCATAAAAGGTCAGGTAATTTTGTTTATAGTGATCCCATTCCGGATCATAATTATAAAAGTGAGTGTAATCGGTACCCAGCGAAAAATAATTGTCCGACATACTTCTGGCTATACCGTTTTTAAGAATTCTTTTGTTAAGCCTGTAATACCATCGGATCTCCAGTGAATTCCTTATGGCGTTTCCCCGAAAAAGCGATACAGCCAGGTCTGAAGCTGATTGATCAATGGCAAAATTGATGGTAAAAGCCGAGGCGATTCTTTTTTCAAATGCCAGTTTTAAGTAATTCCAGTCCTTATATTGTGGATCGGCCGACAGGTATCCTTTTAACAGCCAACTCGTTTTTTCGTGCATCATTAACGCATATTCCATAGGTGAAATGTACTGCATTATGCTATCGGGTAGCTGTTTAGCTGAGTCGGATTGATTTTCGAACTGGGCAAAGCAAGAGTTTTGATTTAATCCGAAAATTGATAACAGGAGGAATTGTAGCAAACAAAGCAGGACAGGTTCTTTTTTCATTGCCATCTTATTGATTTATAGTTAAATATCCGTAATTTAATACAATTGAAACCAACGGTTTATCCGAATTAATCTGAAAATTTGCTTTGATGTTCGAAGGGGCATTCTTTGAACTCTCTGTAATTATTTTATCGGGTTTTATAAATTCACAATCAGACAGATCGACATGGAAGGCAAACTGATTATAGTCAGGGATGCTAAGATCAATCACTGATTTTTCAGCCTTGATCTTCATTTTCTTTACATTATCGAAGTCACCCAACTTGATTTTCGCAACTGAAGCATTGATTTCAATATTCCCACTTATATGTGTCAATGTTATATTCGAACGGTTTGATGTAACTGACACTGCTCCTCCGATTCCTGTACAGGATATATCTCCGAAAAGGGTTTGAATATTGGTTCCACCTTTGATATTTTCAAGTTCGATCTTGCTGTATTCGCTGTCGATCTTCAATCCGGCTTTCAGATTTTTCACATCAATGCTGCCGAAATAATCCTTAATTTGGACCGGGCAATTTTCGGGCACTATGATATTGTAAATTACTTTAAGGGCCGATTCGGGACTGGATTCTCCCCTGGCCAGTTCAACATAATTCCTGACAAAAAGCTTGCTGCCATTTATTTCGGCAAGCCATTTCATTTTTTTAAGGTCGGTTTCAGCAGTACTCCTGTCTTTATGTTTTGAAATAATCGTGAGGTCAAGTTTTATGGTATTTTCAGTATGTGTGGAACAGTGAATCTCCGCATGTTCGGCATTCAGCTGAAGCGACATGCCTTTATCCCAGTAAAATTCGCGGCTGATGTTTTGTGAAACCACCTGTACCATTTGTTGGGCTGTTGCCGGAAAAGCACATGTAAGCAAAACTAAAATGAAAAGGGGCCCTATTTGAATTTTGAGTGATTTCATGACAATCAATTGACCATTGCAACCATTTGGTTAATTAAATCATTTTGTTCCAGTTCGATCTTTGTCAGCATTAATGTCAAATCCGTGTTAGTATCATACGGGTTCATTTGGCTAATGATGTATTCTTTTGACTGATTCAGAAAGTCAAGCTCTTTCTCTATTTTTTTGAATTCGGATGTCTGACAGGATTCGGGTTTCTCACGGCAAATTATTGCCAGTGTTTGAGCAATCATTTTATCGTCAGAATTCCATTGCTGTGTATTCTCCTGATCCACCCTTTCAACCGAGTATGTAAATCCGGTTCCGGAGGTTCTCTGAGAGAAATAAACAAACAGGACACCCGCTATCATGGCAGCAGCAGCTATCGACCATCTGACCCACATACCTATTGTGCTTCCTGTATGTTTTGCTGAATTTTTAGCCAGGTTTTTTTCGATGTTCAGCCAGTTTGTTTCGGGCGGTTCAAACGCATTCAGTTTGCCGGTCAACTCACGAAGTGAAAGTTCCTCGCTGATGGTATTCCAAACCGATTCGGGAGGATCGAACCCTGTTAATGGGCCAATGGAATTTACGTTGATCCGGCTGTTCAGTTTTTTTTCAATGCCTTTCCAAACCCTCTCTTCCGGAGGATACTCCTTCATATATTTGAGAGTTTTCTTTAATATTTGCCGGTTCTTATCCATTATTGGTCTTCTCTGAGTTTGTTAATAAGCATTCGTTTGGCTTTTAGCAATTGTGTTTTAGAAGTATTCTCCGAAATTTCCATCATTTCTGCGATCTCGCGATGTTTAAATCCTTCTACTTCATAAAGGGTAAAAATGGACCGGTAGCCAGGCGGTAGTTCTGCAATGGCTTGTTCAATGCGCTGAACCTCGATGACAGATCCCCAGTCGATGTTTTCCGCTTTGTGGTTTTCTTGTAATTCCTCGAATTGGATCCTGTCTTTTATCTTTTTAAGGGCTGCTCGCGCTATAATCGTATGAATCCATGTCCCAAGCTGCGACTGTCCCCTGAAAGAAGCAAGATTTTCAAATACCGTCAGAAATCCTTCCTGCAGCACATCGCTGGCATCTTCAAAACTGTTGGTGATCCTGTAAGCAAGGGTATACATTTTCGTTTTATATTGATCATACAAAGCCTTCTGAGCAACCCTGTCATTTTTCAGACAGCCTTCTATTATTATTTTTTCTTCAGGTATACTGGACATTTAGCTGATCTCGCCTTTATTGTTTAGTGATCAATTCTTGAAAAATAGTTGCCTGGGTTACAAATATTATATTAATAGGAATTTTACAAATTAAGGAATAAAAAGAATTTAATTCGCCTAAAAAACTATTCTTTAATTTAGTTGCTTAATTTATTGCATTTGTGAGTTGAATCTACGGACTACTCTTAAAGACTGTGAATAAGAACTGGTTTGATACATTTTGTTCTTTTAGCAGAATGAAAATTTCAGATAAATTATCTTTCACGTTCATTTTCAATTTCACTAAGGAAGCTTTTGTCAAACCATACTTCCCCTCCACTTGCCCGACTTTAAATAGATAAATGAAATAATTCCCAGTATCAGTGCATAACAACATTCAGCAGCCCAGACTACTGAAATATTGCCTTTGAAAATCATGACAATGAACCAGGTATAGGTAAGGTAAAAAGCCAGTGTGAAGACTTCGAATAGAAATGATATGTTTGTTTTACCGGTTCCGGAAACTGCATTAAAAAGGATAAAAGTTGTAGAAAGCATTATTGCGGCAACATTGATTACATATACCGCCGGCAATGCCGCATCAATAAGGACCGGATCATTTGTATAGATTCTGACAGCCATGCGTGGCATAAGCGTCCCCATCAAAACCATGATCCCTACTCCGCTTAAACACAGCACCATGATTTTGTAAATCGTGGACATGACTTCATCCTGGCGCTTGTTCCCGATCAAAAAGCTGACCAGGGTATTGGTTGCCGATGCAAAGCCCCACATCGGAACCATCAGTACCATATAAAAGCTTCGCACAATATTTGAAACAGCCAATGGACGTTCACCCATTTTCTCGACAAAAAGAAAAAAGACAAGCCATGAAGCCAGCGATAAAAAATTCTGTCCCATCACAGGCAGCGAAACACGGATAATGCGGAGGTAGAGTTTCGGGTTGAACCCAGTGAAATGAAATAAACGGTATTGTTTTGTATTGAATATAAAACGTGTATAAAGGATGAACGCAACAGTTGCACAGATTTCAGAAATAACAGAAGCCAGGGCCGCGCCTCCGATCCCCATCTCGGGGAAACCCAGGTTTCCAAAAATCAGGCAGTAATCCAGGAATATATTGACAATGGCCATAATCGTGGTCGTGACCGTAATTACTTTTGTCCGGCCGATACCTACATAAAACGCCCGGAACAGGGCATTAATATAGGCGAAAAGTATACCGTAAGCACGCCAGCTAATATATTCAATGGTTGCCTGTTTTACCTCTTCCGATTTCATGACAGCATTCAGAAGGTCCTCCGAAAGGAACTTCATCATTGAAAACATAACAATAGCCAGGGGAATAATAAAGTAAAGACCATGGTCGATGGTGTGGCCGATTTCAGAAAATTTTTCTTCTCCGTTGCGGCGGGCAACAATAATCTGTGTACCAATGCCGAAACCCCAGCCCAGCATAATGATCACGATATAATAGACACCTCCGATAGCTCCTGCCCCTAACTCGACTTGTCCCACTCTTCCAAGGAATGCCGTATCAGTAATGTTCAGCAAGTTCTGAGCAATACTTCCCAGGATGATCGGATAGGCAATCTTCCAGATATCAATATATTTAATGCTTGTTTTAAACAATGCCGGATCGCAATTTCGAATTTTTGGTAAAAATACGATTGTATACCGACTGTTCGGTATTTAGATATAAACAGGAAAGAAATGTGATTTTAAAAATGCAATACTTTTTATCTGTGTTCTTCTTTTCCATCCGCATAGATAGCGAACCTGCCTTTTTCACGTTCAAATACCTGATCAGGCCGTGACCATGGCCATTTCCCGAATTGAGTTTGACGGTAATCCTGAAATGCTTGCTGAATCTCAGCTTGTGAATTCATAACGAAAGGGCCGTATTGAACAACGGGTTCATTAATCGGCTTTCCTTGTAGCAGTAAAAGATGGCTTTCATTCGGTCCGTTTTTAATATTGATTTCAATGTCTGCCTGAAGATCGAAGGAATGGTCAACAGGGATTTCTTGCCCATCGACTTCGAGTGTGTTGCCTTTGAAGAAGAAAATGGTACGGTCTGCATTACCGGATGCAGTAGGCAACTGCCATTCGGCACCGGCATCCAGTTTAATTCGCCAGATGGCCACTTCATTGTCCGGATCTGCAGCCCAGGAGTCGGGTGCCGGTAACGGAGGGTTTACACCGTTCAGTCCGCCAGCCACAACGATCACATCGGTTGTATTTCCATTTTTATCTTTCGTATTATAATGAGGAATATCCTCTGCCCAAAGCATTTTATAATGTGCTTCCACAAATTTTTTATTCTTCGGGAGGTTCAGCCAAATCTGGAATAGCTCAACCGGATTTTCCTTATCCCTGTTCAATAGCGGAAACATTTCGGAATGTTGTAATCCTTTTCCGGCTGTCATCCATTGTACATCGCCGTTGCCGTAACGACCTGCGCCTCCGGCCGAATCAGCATGATCGATGAAGCCCTTAAGAACGATAGTGACTGTTTCAAATCCTCGGTGGGGATGCTGCGGAAATCCTGGAATGGTTTCACCATGATACATTCTCCAGCCATCTTTTGGAGTGAAATCGTTGCCAATATTGCGACCAGCAAGAGACACTGCAGGTCCCATTGCGTCATTGCCCTCCGGAAATTTGTCATCATGGTGAACACAAAAAAGAAAAGGATTCTGGGTTTCCCAGGTAAACCCGAGATCTTTGATTTGTTTGATACTTTTGCTTTGCATATAAAAATGTTTAGATTTTAAACAAATCGAGTGCACAGAGGTTTAAAAAACGTTAATTCTTTTTCGATTTACTCTGCTTCGCCCGCGGATTAAATTCAAGTGCCAGTTTGATCCAGTAAGCCAAATCATCGTCCATGTCGATGGCTTCGGGTTCAACTAATACAAACCCTTTTGAAACCCTGCCGGTGAAGTCCATCACATGGCAACCTGGTTTGTTTAGAGATTCATCATATATTTCAGGAGCGATACGAACCATAAGTTCGTCTTTCATGACACCTACACACATTTTGTCTTTTACCATAAAAGCGATGCCTCCCATCATTTTCTTTTCTTCGAAACCGATCTTTTGTTCCTGAAAGAACCGTTTTATCCGCTCGGATAGAAATTCGTCATATGCCATTTGTTAAAAGTTTGAGTGAAGTTTCAACAGATAATTTCCCGAAATTTCAAAAAGTTTAAATTTTTTATACTATAAAAACAAATGAAACATCAAAATTCCTTTTCTTGATAAATTTTTTACTAAATGCTGATATAAAACGTTTTAACCAATTTCAACCGGTTACACCCGGATACAAACGAATACAAATGCTTGTTAACCGAATCGGCCGGTTTAGCGGATGTAATTTTGCTTCAACTTCAAAACGTGAAGATTCAAAATTGAAAGCGTGAAAATAAAAATTGACAATTAATTATTTATAAACTTAAAATTTTAAAAAAATGAATGCATTAAGAAACAGAGTTCAACTCATCGGCCACCTGGGAATGGATCCCGAAGTAAAAACTTACGACGGCGGTAAAACAAAAGCCAGATTTTCGGTAGCAACAAGCGAATCTTACAAAAAGGATAACGGTGAAAAAGTGACCGAAACACAATGGCACAACATTGTCGCCTGGAATGGAACGGCTAAAATCGTCGAAAAGCTTTTGAAAAAGGGGAGTGAAGTTGTTGTTGAAGGTAAACTTACCTCACGGAACTGGGACGACAAAGACGGAAACAAACATTATATCACAGAAATAATTGCCAACGAAATCCTTTTACTGAAGTCAAAGGAGTAGAATAATCATCAAGCTTATTAAGAAATCCACCTCTTTTTGAAAAGGGGTGGATTTATCAAACTGTAATCCCGGTAGTTACTACCGGGATTTTCGATTATTATTGTTAAACAACCTGTAGGCTTTTTGCAGATCAGGAACTATTTAACCAACACCAGCTTGCGGTTGGGCAATTTCCGGTCATTTGCAAAAACAGTATAAAAGTAGATACCTGCGTCCATATTCTCCAAATTCAAATTCAGTCTATGCTCACCGGCGTATAAAATGCCCTGATCCATCGAGATCTGTAATTTCCCGGTGATATCATACAAATAAAACCAAACCCGACCTGTTTGTTCTAAGGTATATGAAATTTCAGTGGTTCCGGTACAGGGGTTTGGAAAGTTTTGCTCTAAAATTGCTCCTGAAAATGCTTCATTATGATTTTCAATATTAACAATGAACTCTTCCAAAGGCCTTCTGTACATACCTCCATTTAAATTACCATCTTTACTGTCGGTTGTAAATCCAATATAAAGGTTTGTCTCGTCAGCACTGGCAGCTGTCACTTCGCCTTCGATTCCACCGAAGTCTAATTGAATCCAGTTTTCAAAATCCTGTGTATAATATCCATTTTCTCCCAATGCATAAGCCATAAAACCTGAAGGTGAAATGGAGGTATTTATATAGACTGCAACATTGAATTTTTCATCCGGGAGAACAACTGACCAACTTTCTGCATCAATAGAAGAATACAAGCCCCCATCAGTAGCAATAAAATTCAAACCAAACCAGCAAATATTGTTAATTTTAAGAGCTTCGCCGGTAAGTCCGTCATTTTTTGCCATCCATTCTGTCTCATTATCAATCACTTTATAAAATCCGCCATCGGTCGCTAAAAAAGCAATGTTATCACCTACTAAACCGTCATTAACAAATAATGCATCACCTATTAATCCCGTATTGGCAGGAGCCCAATCATAAGTAAATGGAGGGGTGTATTCCTCAGCAAAAAATCCACCACCCCTTGTGCCTGCAACCCCATCTCCGGTTATGCCTCCAGTTCCTCCGTGCCAGAATGTTACCTCGGTATTTGTCAATCCCGATCCATTACAATCAGCATAATCAAAGTTGCCCATGCCATCGTAATAATATAAAAAAGGCCCTCCTTCTGTAGATACGTATATGATATATTGATTGCCGCTAAAACGGATATCATTCACATACAGATTTGATAATGTACCCGTAATATCGGTCCAGCTTTCTCCCATATCAGTAGTTTTGTAAATACCACCTCCATAGGTGCTTAAAAACACTGTATCGACAAAAGTGCATAAAGTTGTTGGTGGATAGTCAGGCAAGCCGTTGGTAACCTGAATCCATTATGCAGAAAGTGTTGTTGCACAGAATAGAATTGCTAATTGAATTGTAAGTTTTTTCATTTTTAAGTCCTCTATGTTTTTTAAAGTTCAATTGCCGAATGGGGGTTTGGAGCCCTCGTAGGGTTGATTGAAGGATGGGTTATTATTAATCTGTTTTAACTTTGCTTATCGCCATCATTGTTTCGGTAGTTGTACTTGTTGTTGTGCGATAAAAACCATAATCAGTGACTCTTTAGTTTCTTTTATCGCATTCCTGGTTGTAAACAAATAATCTTCAGAATGATTAATGGCTAGGCTACTGATATATGAAACCCTGACTTTGACTGTTTTCCCCCAGGATCTTTCTCGACTATCTGCATCATCAACCCATTGAGTATTTCCATTTGTGTCAAATTTCATAATAAATGGACCTTTGGCTTTTTGCCCGTCAAAAGTCACTTTTTTAAAGCTTATTGAACCTGCCAGGTAAATGTTCCCTACTTTATCACATACCATTCCGCTCAGTCCGGCGGTGCCTTTACCCTTTGCATTTTTAATCCATAGGATGTTTCCATCATTATCCATTTTTGCTAAAAATGCATTTCCAACTTCCAGTCCTTTAATGTTTGCATCGGAGCTAAGTGTTTGGTCGTCAAACCTCGCACCATTAAAATGAACACCAGTAAAATAAATGTCCCCTTTTTCATCGATAGCGATAAACTGACCTCCTTCTATATCAGTTGCAGGTTTTGTTGCATAGGCTCCACTACTATATGGCTTACCCATTCCGAATTGCTTTATCCATGCAGTTTTTCCGTCAACATCAAACTTCACTACAATAATATCCGACAAACCGTTCGCTTCTATCTTTTTACCTTCAAATACACTAGTGCCCCCAATACTACCGGTAAGGTAAGTGTTTCCATCATCATCAATTACCAGGTCTCTCAAGCTTAAATTGAGTCCACCGATTCTAATCCATTTTAAATCTCCTTCAGGGCTTAGTTTTACAATCACGGTGTGGTTTCCTGTATAAAACTCAGGTCCTTCAATCACCTGGTCCTCAAAATATCCTTTACCTAAATATTGCTCTTCCACAGGGAGTGAAGGATCATGAACCCAATCATCGTACATGCCAAGAATATTGGCTGCCAAATACACATTCGCGTCCTTATCGGTTTTAACGGTATACCCATAGGCAGTGGCAATTCCCCATTTTGATTCGTAATTGCCACCTTGTTTTACCCATTGAAATTCCCCATCTGAATTATATTTTGCGATAAAGAATCCGAATTTATGTTTCGGACTAATGGTAGTATTACCAAATGTGGTTTCTCCTTCAAATGAGCCGGTAACGTATAAATTGTTGTATTTATCTGTGGTGATACTTTTTCCGTCAACATTGCCGGAACTGCTAATTTGCACACCCCAGTATATGGTCTCTCCTTCCGGGTCAATTTTAGCAATGAATGCATCATTTACATCTGGAGATTTGGACCCACTTTTAAGTTCTATGGTTCCAAAACTAATTTTGCGTGCAAAATTGGCCATTACGTAAAAGTTATCTTCACTATCGGTACAAACCTTATGAAAATTTGAAACCAGCGTTATATCATTGGTAAAGGGTTTAGCCCAAATCGTTTTTTGGGCTTTAATAGTGAATGAAGAAAAAAGGATTAATAATACCAGGATTATTGATTTCATGAATTTTGTTTTTGTTGTGTGTTAAGGTATAGGGGAATAAAGGTAAATGGGTCAATGAAACCTCTATTACCCTTATTCCCCTATAGCTTTTTCTTATTATTACTTTTCCCTGTTAATAACCCAATTCCCCATTTTCTTTGATAAGGAAGTCATAACATTGCCCATGTTATCATAACTTGTAACTCCGGATTTAGCAATAGCGAACTCTAAATGGCCTGCTAAATAGCGTGTTCCGCAATAGAACTGCCCACGGTTTTTATCGTCTGGTCCTTCAGACATAGGATTTGGGCCAAACATAAACAACGAAACCGCATCTACCTCATAGTCTTCTTTTTTTGAATCACATTTATGGGTAACAATATAGCAAACGACCACAGCATCCACACCCAATCCTTTTGCTAATTCATAACCAAGACTTGAAGTCATTTTTCGGTTTGCCCCACCTATTCCTGTATTCACAAAATTTTGTCCGGCTGATGCTCCTACCCCTTCGTTAACAACAAAAAATGGCCTGTATCCCTCATCGTAAGGGCAAACCTTAATAGTAGACAGCGAAACCGATGTGCCCATTTTTCCGATAACCGTCCTGTCAGTTTTTTCCTTTTTTCCTGATTCCTGGTCAAATCCATAGAAAAAATCTTTCTTTTCTTCCGTGTCGAGGAATTCAGCAGGTGTTAGCAGATCAATACCAAATTCCTTAAACCCGGCCTTTAAGGGTTCAATGCTTTGAGCATAGAATCCATCTATATGGGTCTGAGCCAAAGCATCTGAAGTTCTCCACATGCTGGTGCTGGCTTTTCCGGCTATTTGGCCGCCTTTGGTTTTAGCATTTGCCGGATCGTATAAATAAAAACTGACCAATGCTACTTTTGTCGGTTTTGGATTCAGCAAATCAACGTTAACGCTGTAGCCGCTTCCATTTTTCGATGTTCTCCCTTCGGCTGGGAAATCCATTTTGGCTTTAATTTTTCCAACATCCGCAGTTTTATCTGCAAATGGAGTTGATTTTTGGGCACTAAGGCCCGGGCCAATACTAATAATCAGACCCACTAAAATAATTCTTAGATCTCTCATGTTTTTGTTTTTTTGAGGTTTCAACAAATATACTTATCGTTTGAATTTGTAAAATTCTGAAGTATTTGGAAGTGAAACAATAGGGAGAAATATACAAATTACTAAGGTATTTACCCTATTTAAAACTTTGAGATTAGCATTCAAAAAAAGTACTATCCAGAATTATTCAGCTAATCCATGCTTTATGCAAAACCTCACTAAACCTACAATATTATGGATATCTAACTTTCGCATAATGCTGGTTCGGTGGTTATCCACCGTTTTGTGGCTAAGAAACAATTGTTCGCCAATTTGTTTGTTGGTTAAACCCTGACAAATCAATTTTACAATTTCCCTTTCTCTGTTGCTTAGCAATCCAATTTTCGTGAAGTCCCCATCTATTGTTAGATTCTGGGTGAAATTGGTAACGGCAGTAATTACTTCATTTGCGAAATGGGTTTTACCTTTCAGAATTTGCCTGATGGCAAAAATAAATTCATCCCGGTCGCAGGTTTTGGTAAGATATCCTTTGATCCCGATCTTTATCATGTTTTTGATCAGACTGGATTCACCGTGCATACTCAGAATGAGGATTTTGATGTTAGGATAGGCAGCAATCAATTTTTCGGAGGCCACCATGCCGCTCATTCCCGGCATGTCCATATCTACAATGCATAGGTCGGGAACGGAAATATGAACTCTTTCAATCAACTCAAGGCCGGTGTTTGCTTTCCCGACAACTTTCAAATCGGGTTCATCTTTTAACAAACCTTTAAGACTTTCGAGCAAAATTTCATGATCATCGGCAAGAATGATCGTATAGTCCCTTTTCTCCATAATATTATGATAAAGCTATCCGGATAGTGGCCGTCGTCCCCTGTCCGGTATCTGATTCCATGTTCATCTCTCCGTTCATGGTCCTGAGCCGGGTACTGATATTCATCATCCCAATGCCCTCAGCTTTTTTATCCTTGCTTATTCCTTTCCCGTCATCCTGGACAATGAGGACAAGATGAGTAGCTGTTTTCATTAATTCCATATCTACGCTTTTTGCGCCGGAATGTTTAATAATGTTATTGACGAGCTCCTGTGCAATCCTGTAAAGGCCGACCTCCAAGTGTTTTGGAAGTCGGTCATCAATGCCATGCTGACCGAAACTGTACTTGATCTTGTGATACCTGAAACTTTTCTCGAGCATATCTTCCAGGGCGGCAACCAATCCCAGTTCGGTGAGGGCTTTGGGCATCATCTGATGTGAGATACTGCGGATTTCAGAACCTGTATCCCCTACCATCTCAACAAGGGAACTCACTTCGCTTTCTTGTTCTTGGTTCTTTAACCCAATATTTTTTTTCAAGCCTTCGAGATGGATCTTAATTGCACTGATCTGCTGCCCAACGCCATCGTGCAGGTCTTTGGCAATCCGTTGCCGCTCTTCCTCCTGGGCTTCAAAAACGGCTTTGATACCTTTTTCGCGTTCCCTGATTACAGCGGCATCTTTCTCTGCCTGTATTTTTCTTTGTTTGCGCTGGTATAAAGCATGGATCAACAAAATAATGATCAGGCTCAAACTCGAAATGACGATGATCCATTTATTACGATTGTACACCCTGATTTCACTCAGGGCTTTTTCCTTGGCCAATTGTTCATTCGCAGCTTTTTCTTCCAGGAGTTCTTTTTCCCGCTTTTCCGTTTCGTATTGGACTTTGATCTGTTCGATTTTCTCATCGCGATCCACACTATATAAACTATCGCTTATAGCCTTGTATTCGAGAAAAATGCCTGAAGCCTTTTTATACAAACCTTTATTATAATATAGCTTAGCCAGTTGATAAAGGATTTTTGACCTTACCCTGATTGAACTTTCATCATTGACAAGCTCTTTTGCTTCTAAAAGAGATTTTAAAGCATTGTCGAAATCTTCTGTTGCAATATAGTTTACAGACTTATTAAGCAAGCTCGAAGCTGCCTTGTAATTGTTATTAACTGCGAGGTGTTCTTTGATCGCTTTGTCATAAAAATACAGAGCTGAGTCGTACTTTTTCCGGTCATCAAATACCATCGCAAGATTATTATAAGCAGACCCCAGTGCATAATGATTGTTGGTTTCTTCATAGTATGGTATTACTTTGCGACAGTACCAGAGGCTCGAATCGTATTGATGCATGCTCCAATACAGCAAAGCAATGTTCAGCCTCGAATCATTGATACCTGACTCATCTCCAATCTTTTCCCGGATTTTCAATCCCGTCAATTGGTATCTTAAAGCAACTGAATCACGATCCTGTTCCATCATGATCAGGCCAATGTTGTTGTAAGTGTTCGCAACACCCACATTCCGGCCAAGCTTTTCGAAAAGTTTAAGAGATTTGAAAAAATTATCGACTGCCTTATCGTAAAGTGATTTATTCCAGTATACCAATCCGATGTTATTGTAAGCACTGGCAATGGTGATAGTATCTTTCGCCAGTTGAAGCATATAATAGCGCAGAATCATAACAAATCAGGGCACTTGTCCCATATCGTTTTCTACGTCATAAACAATTCCTATCCGATTGAACGCCTTTCCGATGATCATGGTATTGTTTTCCTGCCTGCCGATATTAAGTGCCTCACGACCAAAATACAAAGCGGAGTCAGGATTGTTGTAGACCAGGCTAAGGCAAATCTTGTTCAGCAGTGTGGATTTCTCCACAGGATCCGATATACCGGGCAGTATCCTGATAAGGCTATCGATGTTTTCGGGCTTTACCGAAAAAAAAGGAACAATAATCACACAAATTAAAACAATCAAGAAACGCATGTGAATGGCCTGATATATAATTGTGCTAAAGTAATGAAATAAAACTTACATTCTATCCGTATAATAGGTTATCCTAAAGTTATTACTTCCCGATATAACCTGATAATGCGACTACATACTTCTCAAAAGCATCAATCCCGGCCTTGGCAATTTTGCATGTTGTTAAAGGATAATTGTTTCTGAAACTTTTCTTCACAGTAATGTAACCTGCCCCTTTCAATTTATTGATCTGAACACTTAGATTGCCCCGGGTGGCCAGCGTTTTTTCGAGCAAATATGAGAACTCCGCTGAATCAACACTAATAAGTATGCTCATGATTGAAAGTCTGAGCTGATTATGCAATAACGGATCGAGATCTTTAAATGCCATTTTATTCTTCCTTTGATTTGAGTATATAACCCGGAATTAGATAGGCTATTACAATGGATAACGCTGTCAGCAACAATACATTTACTGGGGCTACGAAAAAGGCAATTATTGAAATAACCCAGCAGGCAATTCCCCCAAAGATCAATGGCCTGAATTTTAATATTCCACCCGATACGAACGTTCCGAGTCCATAAAGTGAAATGATAAGCGGATAAGTTGAAGACCAATTGATCTTCTCATAAGCAGTCATTACCAGTACGATAAACATAAGCACCATAAATCCCCACCAGAGGTACATTATCGCTTTATCAATGACAGTAATTACTTTCGAACGTTTTCCAATTCTATAACCCTGGATAGCTGATACAATTCCTCCGAGGAACATCAGGATGGGCCAGGGCAACCAGGCATTTTCATATTCAATCCTGATCAGGAAGTAATTGCCCAGGCTCGCCGACAACACCAGCCATCCCCAGAGCAAATAGAAAAAACTGTTGTCCTTGATTTTACCTTTTGAGGTCGCGATCATTTCCTTAATGATTTGCATCCCTTCTTTTTCTGTGAAATTGGTTTCCATTTCAATTGATTTTATGAGTTGTTAAATAAATTTAAATGATAAATAAGTTGCAAAAATAAATAAGTTTATAAAATAAACCAAATATTTTTTCAATTATTTTTAGAAATGTTTAAAATGTCGTATGTTTGCGACATAATTAATAAATCGATGACTTATACTAAATCTGCAGCCTTCGAGGTGAATCTTCAGGAAGTTGCAAAGTTTGCAAAAGTATTATCGCATCCTGCACGACTCGCTATTTTGCAACATCTTTCAAAATGTTGTACGTGCATGTCAGGTGATATCGCAAATGAGCTACCGTTAAGCCGTACCACCGTTTCTCAGCATTTACAGGAATTAAGAAACCTGGGGTTAATAAAATATGAAGTGAACGGCGTTAAGGTATGTTATGAAGTTGATATCGAAATGCTTTTAACTTATAAACGGGCACTTGATGATTTTTTTGATGAAGGTTTGCATGAATTGACATGCGGATGTAAACAAAATATCGTGATTTAATGTTATAAATCAATTCAAAAAGGATTAAATCCCGAAGATTTTGATAAATATAAGGAAAGTCTAAATTTTCAATACAAAAAGATAATGGAAGAAAATATAAAAGCTATAGAACAAAAAGAACACGTTGAAGAAAGCGCTTGTGCCTGTGGATCGGGAGGATGTGGTTGCCATTCACATGATCATTCTCACAATCATGCTCACGGACAATTGGATATGCCCATTCGATTCCAGATTTTAAGGGAAGGTGACCGTGTTGTGGAATTTGGATCAGGCACCGGTAATGACTGTCTCGCCGCTTCACAACTCATAGGCTCCACCGGAAAGGTTGTTGGAATCGACGTATCAGATAAAAATATTACTGTAGCCAGAGATTATGTTGACCAACTGCGGATCAGCAATGTTGAATTTCGCCGGGGTGATATTCGGGAAGTCCCGTTACCAAATGAATACGCCGATATTGTTTTAGCCAATTGTGTTTTCAACCTTCAAAATGAAAAACAAAAGGTAGCCGATGAAATGTACAGGGTTTGTGATCATCGCGGAATGATCTGTATTTCTGATTTCATCACAATTGCATGATATTCCTGAAGGATTGCGCAGGGAAGGTGCTGAATTAGCAGGATGCATTGGCGGAGCAGAAAATATAAATGATTTTATGGATTATTTTAACCGAACCGGTTTTATCAATGTTGAAATCGTAGAAATGAAAAAAGTCCATCTTCCCGATGATATTTTTCACCGGTACTTGACCAAAGAGCAGGTTGAAAAGTATAAAGATGTAAATTCCGAGCAGGGTCTGTTCAATGTGACACTGATAGCCGAAAAACCTGAAACCTGTTCGGCAGAAACCTGTTGCTGCAATCCGGACAAACATAAGAATTAAGGAGAAAAATTTTACGCAATTAGCTGACTGCGTGCGGAAATGGCCTGCTTTTTCTGTCGCCATTTTTCTCCTCTTATTTAAATTCTGTTTAAATTACACGCATTTCTTAATTTGAATTTGATCTAAATAGTGAACTTTTTCCATTGGAAGTCAAATTCTTATATTTCCCGTTTTTATATTTTTAAATGGTTGATGCAGAATCTGTTATTTTAATAACAATTAAGATAACAACATTCTGATTAATTTAGCTATATAGACATATAATAATATCAATATTTAATTTCTTATTCCTATGTGTTTGGCAATACCAGGTTGTATTCGTTCAATCAATGAGACTGGAACTCTTAGAATGGCTAAAGTAGATTTCGGCGGAGTCAGTCAGGATATTTGCATTGAATGGTTACCGGAGGCGAAGGTCGGTGATTATGTTTTAGCTCACGTAGGTACTGCCTTAAGTTTAGTTGATGAAGAAAGCGCACAGGAATCACTGGATACTTTTGCTGAGATTGAAGAATTGTTGAAGTCAGAGCGGCTTCACGAGCGAATTGTAGAATAAAATGGAATCACCATTTTATAACTACTCGTGGGATGATAATGGCGAATAAAATGAAACTGGAAAATACCGAGCATTTCTGCAGGATTTTTCCGGTTAAACCCTAAAGAAATTTATTACGATCAGAATTTTTTTATTGGTAGCTAATATCATTTAATATTTTCAATAATCTAAATTACTAAACATGGACAAGCAAAAAACCCTTTACCAGGAAATACGGGAAAAAGGTTACTCACGCCGTGATTTTATAAAATTTTGCAGCATGATGACCGCTTTTCTCGGACTTGAAACCAGTTCGATCGGACAGGTGATGAAAGCATTGGAAACCAAACCGCGGCTTCCTGTCCTGTGGTTACATGGACAGGAATGTACATGCTGCAGCGAATCTTTTATCCGGTCCTCACATCCCATCGTTGCCGATATTATTCTGGATAAGATTTCACTGGATTATACGGAAACCCTTATGGCTGCTGCAGGATTTCAGGCAGAAATGTCTTTGCAACAGACGATGGAAAAATATAAGGGTGAATATATCCTGCTTGTAGAGGGTTCGGTTCCTACTAATAATGGAGGAGTATATTGCTGCATAGCCGGAAAAACATTTGAAGACATCCTTCTTGAAGCCGCTGACGGTGCAAAAGCTGTTATTGCCTGGGGTAATTGCGCTTCAGCAGGCTGTGTTCAGGCTGCTAAACCCAATCCCACAGGAGCAAAACCGATACACAAAATTGTTACCGGTAAACCCATCATCAATGTACAGGGTTGTCCGCCGATTGCTGAAGTTATGGCCGGTGTAATTGTATATCTGCTAACATTTGACAGAATTCCTCAACTCGATGGTTTAGGCAGGCCAGAGTCGTTTTATTCAAGAAGGGTTCACGATACATGTTATCGCCGACCGAATTATGATGCCGGATTATTTGTTCAGTCCTTCGATGATGAAAATGCCAAAAGAGGTTATTGCCTTTATAAAATGGGTTGCAAAGGACCAAATACATATAATTCATGTGGGGTTATTAAGTGGAACAATGGTGTCAGTTTTCCAATACAATCGGGCCATCCTTGCATCGGCTGTAGTGAAGCGAATTTCTGGGACAACGGACCATTTTACAGGCATATTCCTGAATTCCCAGGATTTGGCATTGAATCCAGTGCTGATAAAGTTGGTCTTGGTTTGGGTATTGCCACAGCTGTTGGTATAACGGCACATGCTGTTACGACCAACGTCAGGAAGAAAAAATTGATCGAAAAGGGTCATTGTGAACGAGAAGAAACAAAATCTTAAAAAAGGGAGGCCACTATGGAAAAAAGAATAGTAGTTGATCCAATTACAAGAATAGAAGGACATCTCAGAGTAGAAGTCGAAGTGAACAATGGTATTATTACCGATGCTTACAGTTCGGGCACCATGGTTCGTGGTATTGAACTGATTCTTAAAGGCCGCGATCCGAGGGACGCTTGGGCGTTTACTGAAAGGGTCTGTGGTGTTTGTACGACGGTACATGCCCTGGCATCCGTAAGGACAGTGGAAGATGCTCTGGGAATCGCCATTCCTCCGAATGCGGAAATGGTACGTAACCTGATGTTTTGTGCTCAGTACATGCAGGACCACGTGGTTCATTTTTATCATTTGCACGCTCTGGATTGGGTGGATGTAGTTTCTGCTTTAAAGGCTGATCCTGCTGAGACATCTAAAATAGCCCAAAGCATTTCAAACTGGCCGAAAAGTTCGGCAGGATATTTCTCAGATTTACAGAAACGCTTAACTAAATTTGTCGAAAGCGGTCAATTGGGAATTTTTGCGAATGGATATTGGGGACATCCAGCCTATAAATTACCCCCGGAAGTCAACCTGATCGGTGTTGCCCATTATCTTGAAGCACTTGAATGGCAGAAAGAAATAGTAAAGGTTCACACAATCTTCGGAGGTAAAAACCCACATCCGAATTATCTGGTAGGAGGTGCACCATGTTCAATTAATATTGAAGCAAACAATGCCATTAATGCAGAGAGACTGGCCTATGTGGGCAAATTGCTTGACGATGCCTGGACTTTTGTTAATCAGGTTTATATTCCTGACCTACTTGCCGTTGCTTCATTTTATAAAAACTGGGGCGCCATCGGTGGGGGATTGTCAAATTATCTTGTTTATGGTGATCTTCCTACAAATGGTTTTGCTGATATTGCCCATTTTAAATTCCCAAGGGGAGCCATATTGAACCGAAATCTCAATGAAGTTATAGAAGTCAATGGAAAGGATCCTGATCAAATCAATGAATACATTTCTCATTCCTGGTACGAGTATAGTGATGGAAATGATAAAGGAAAACATCCCTGGGTTGGAGAAACCAATCTGAACTATACGGGGCCAAAACCTCCGTATGAATTTCTTAACGTGGAAGAAAAATACAGTTGGTTGAAAACTCCGAGATGGAAAGGAAATGCAATGGAAGTTGGGCCATTGGCCAGAATGCTGGTCGGATATGCTTCAGGAAGGGATGAATTTAAAGAAGCTGTTAATGGGGCACTTGCCAAACTGGATGTACCTGTCGGAGCATTGTTCTCTACGCTAGGCAGAACCGCAGCAAGAGGATTGGAAACTCAGTTGATTTCAAACTGGGCCAAAGAATTCTATCAGCAGTTGCTAGCTAATATTAAAAACGGGGATAGCCGAATGCAAAATAATGATAAATGGGATCCAGAAACCTGGCCGGCACAAGCGAAAGGAGTAGGCCTGAGTGAAGCACCACGGGGAGCTCTGGCGCACTGGATCGTAATCAAAGACAAAAAGATTGACAATTATCAACTGGTTGTCCCAAGCACCTGGAATGCATCACCGCGCGACGGCAAAGGATTTCGTTCGGCATACGAAGAATCCCTGATCGGAACACCCATTGCCAATCCCGATCAACCGCTTGAAATACTTCGCACCATCCATTCATTCGATCCATGTATTGCATGTGCTGTGCATGTGTATGATGAAAAGGGAAAGCATGTTCACCAGGTTCAAACCTTTTAATCTACTGTCATGAAAATCGATAAAAATAACAATATCAGCATTAAGCAGGAATATGTCTGGCAGCTGCCTGTCAGGTTTTATCACTGGATCAATGCACTGTGCATTGTTGTTTTGGTGATTACGGGTTACATCATCGGTAATCCTCCTGCATTACAGAAAGGAACTGAAGCTTGGTTCAATTACTGGTTCGGAACAGTCCGTTTCATTCACTTTGTGGCGGCATTTGTATTCTTCTTTAATTTCGTCTTCCGGATTTACTGGGGATTTGTCGGGAACAAGTACGCAAAATGGTATAACTACATTCCGTTTAAAAAAGAACAATGGAAAGAAATCATCGAGGTTTTAAAAGTAGATATTCTGCAGTTTAAATGCCGTCCCTTGAAAAATTTGGGACATAATTCACTGGCTTCACTGACGTATTTCCTCACATTCCTTGCTTTTCTTCTACAGTCTCTTACCGGATTCGGTTTGTATGCAGCGATGAGCAAGTCATGGTTTCCTAAATTATTTTCATGGATCGTTCCGGTACTTGGCGGTGATTTACCTACACGGCAAATCCATCATATAATGATGTGGTTTTTTATCGTTTTTGCCATGATCCATGTCTATCTTGTTTTTTATCATGATTACATCGAACGGACAGGTATAACATCTTCCATGATCGGTGGGTGGAAGTTTGCTGAAGAGGAAGAAGAATAGGTCCGTTATAAATTGGAAATATCCTTTGTATCGACTTGCGAAAAGTTTTCGTTTGTATACTTTCATTGCATTTAAATTCAACTGCAGATTTCTTAAAATAATTGGAATTGACTTATCAAAAAAACGGTAAAAATTTAGAAAATGCTAAATTACTGGTGCTGGGTATGGGGAATATCCTCATGGGTGATGAAGGCATCGGTGTTAGGTCGGTTGAATACCTTGAAAAACAAAAATTACCGAAAAATATAGATTTGCTCGATGGGGGAACAGGGGGATTCAACCTGTTGCCTGAAATTCAGAATTATTCGAAGGTAATCCTCATCGATGCTACACTCGATGATAATCCGCCGGGCACTCTTCGAATAATTAAGCCAAGGTTCGCAAAAGATTTCCCCAAAGCAATGAGTACACATGATATCGGTCTCAAAGACCTGATCGAATCGGCATCCATTCTGGGAAATCTGCCTGAAATCTACCTGGTGGTCATAACTATTCCCGGTATACAATCGCTGAATATGGACCTTTCGGAAGAGATTACAAAGTGCCTGCCTGAAATATCTAAGACTGTCTTAAATCTTGCAGAAAAGATAAAATAATAGTCAAAAAAAAGCTTTACTATAAAAAGTAATTATTATCTTGATTTATAGCTTCTTGTTTTTAAGAACAGTTCCTTCCTGATTGACGAGTAATAAATAGCGTTTTAATGCATTTTTCATGACAATAATTTCATAGAAAATCCGGTGATCTCTGTCGATGATGATCGCATTCATAAGTTCACCATGTTTTATCGCTATTTGATTAATTTTTTCGGGGAGTGAAACAGTCAATATGTTTTTTCTTATTTCAATTAAATTTCCTTTTATGTCGAATCGTGCAATTTTTTCTATTTCATTCTCATAGAACAATGCCTCGTAATAGGTACGGGTTTTCGACCACTCGATATTGATGGAATGATGGAAAGCGTCAGTAAACCCTTTGATTACAGACTGTGGAGGATTAACCGGACCTCGTTTAAATATATTTTTAATCAGATTCTTCACACAGAAAAATTTGTATTATGACGAAATCTTTATTTATAGTCACATTAATAAACTGGTTCATGAAATGTTTTTTTGTATAAAAAGACAACTCTCGCCTTGGCCCTTTTGATGCGCATTTTAGCTGCACTTTCGCTGATACGAAGAGCTTTTGCGATCTGGTTGATGGAAAGGTTGTCGTTGTATTTCATAATTAAAAGTGCTTTTTCTTCAGGATGAATTAAATTGAGGATCTGCTGGAGTCTTTTATAATTTATTTCCTGAACTTCTTCGTCCGTCTCATCAATTATTTCGGGAATCTCGTTATGACTGTTCCACTCGGGATAGTTCAGTTTCGAATGTGTACGCAGATAATCGATACAATAATTATAGGTAATTGAATACAACCAGGAAGAAAATGAAGATTTGCCTTTGAAAGACCCGAGTTTTGCAAATGTTTTTTCAAAAATATTCTGAAGTGCGTCCTCGCTAAGTTCTTTATTCTTTAAAAAACTAAAGCACTTCTCATACACTTTCCGATAATATCGATCATACAAGACTCGAAATAAATCATGCGCCTGTTCCGACAGGATGATTTTTATTATCTCTTCGTCTTTCAGCGATTTATAATTTTCGAACACCATAGCCCGGAAAAATTCGACAGGCGCTAAGATAGCGAATCTTGCGGAGTCTGCAATAGGCTATTTAAGATTGAAAAAGAAAAATGCGGAGACTATGTTCGGATTTATTTTGTAATTCATAAAAAAATAGTGTTACTTTCGTATGAAATGCCGTCTTAATAGCAATTAATTATAAACGTTCATATTAAATAATCAACAGAATTAAAATTCAGGTAAGGATTTGCACAATCCAGTAGCTTTTCTTTCAGGATTTTAATTAGATATTCACAACAAAAAATAAATGCTGGAGGTAAAAATCATGAAAAACAAAATTTTATTAAGTTTAATCACCCTGGTTGCAGTGGTTTTTTTAACCAGCTGTAACAAAGCTCCCCAACCAGAAATGGATGCCGCAAATGCTGCTTTTACTGATGCAAAAGCTGCAGGTGCCGATGTATATCTTACTGCCGAATATACGGCTTTACAAGATTCTCTGAATGTTGCCATGCAGAATATTGAAGCGAAGAAATCAAAATGGTTTGCCAGTTACGATGCAAATAAAAAGCAACTGGACAATGTAAAATTGATGGCTGATCAGGTGAAGGAAAAAACGGAAACCCGCAAAAATGAAGTAAAAACGGAAGTTGAAAATACGATTACTGAAGTAACAACCCTTCTTGACGAAGACAAAGACCTTTTGACCAAAGCACCTAAGGGTAAAGAAGGAGCCGCTGCTCTTGAACAGATTAAAAATGAGCTGTCGGTAGTTGAAACAACCATAGGCGAAGTAAATGCGTTAGTGGAAAGCGGAAATTATATGCAGGCTCAAACTAAAATTAACGCTGCAAAAGATAAAGCATCATCAATTAATACCGAATTAAAGGATGCTATTGCAAAGGTTCATCCGGGAAAAAAGATGAAAAAATAAGAAATCCGGTAACGGATCGTTTAAATTATAAATAAATCCCCGGGGGAAGTTTTTTCCGGGGTTTTATTTATAGGTAAATAGCTTTAATAAAAGGTTGTCGGTGTTCCGTGTAAGTTGCGATTCCAATAATTTTTTATTTTAATCCGGTAATTAAATTTGAAAATTGGTTAGAGAAAGGAATAAACAAGGACTTAAATGGGTACTGGTAATTATTGGATTATTTTCCATTTTAATAAGTACAGCGTTTGTCATTTATAAATTAACACCAGTCCCTCCTGAAGAAAAGATCGAAAAGGCGCGACATGCCATTTCGGATGCCCGGAAGGCAAGGGCGAATTATTATGCGCCATTGCCGTTTAAAAAAGCAGAAAGTCTCTATGATTCTGCAATAGGGCAATGGCAGATTCAAAATAAAAGATTCATGCTTAACAGGAATTTTGATGCCGTTGCTAAATATTCTGATCTTGCAATTTATAAAGCCAACGAAGCAAAAAACAAGGCTCTTACTCATTCCGGCAGTTTGGAAATTTCACTGAAAGCGGAAATTAAAACCCTAAACGGAATCATCGAAAAATTCGGAAAGTATTACGGAAATTTACCTTTACCCGCAATTATCAGGCAGGATTATGAAAAAGGAAAAATGCTCCTGTCGGAAGGTTCCTATGATTATAAAAACAAAGATTACCTGCTTTGTAAAAAGAAAGTAACTTCTGCAAAAAAGTATCTTAATGATTCTTTTAATGCTTCAAAAAAGTTACTTATCGGCTATTTTGAAAATTATAATTCATGGGTAGCATGGCAAAGCACAACGATTAAAAATTCGAAAACACAAAGAACGTATGCGATTATTGTGGATAAGTTTTCTAAAAAATGTTATGTCTATAAACATGGCAAATTAAAGACTTCATTTGATGTTGAACTTGGAAAAAACTGGATGGGACATAAGCGGTATAAAGGAGACAAAGCAACACCGGAAGGGCTTTACAAAATCACTAATAAACTTCAAAAAGACAAAACCAAATATTATAAAGCATTGCTGATCAATTACCCGAATGATATTGACCGTATGCGGTTTGATAAAGAAATTAAGCAGGGGACACTTTCAAAAAAATCAGCCATCGGCGGATTGATAGAAATACATGGTGGCGGAGGCAGGGGAGTGGACTGGACCGACGGTTGTATCGCCCTCAGAGATGAAGACATGGATGCACTGTTCAGGCTTGCTGATATCGGTACGCCGGTAACCATTGTTGGCTCATTGCACAACTTGTCTGAAATTATCGATTTATAAAAAATTAGCTTAAATTCTAATGACATTTTAATTCTGGATTGATGAATTTTTTGAAACATATCAGGTCGTGGATCGGTCGTTTGGAGTATCTGGCAAGCATTTCAAAAAAATACCACAGGCTGGTGATGCTGCTCTCAGGAATATCGGCCATCCTGATCAGTCTGGCATTGGTCATTTTTTTTATTGTTGTAATTTTCCCGGCAGCCCAGGAAGCAGGTACGATCTTCAAACTTTCGGGACTAGCCGTATCGAATGAGAACGCTGTCGATTCTGTTACGCTTCAAAAGATAAATCAGGCAGAGGATAGAAAATTGGCACAACTCCAAAAAAAACTCGACGGGTTTACACCAAGAACAAATTATCTTGTTGTAAACACCACGGAAAACAATTTTCACCTTTTTTCAGGAAAAAAACTTTTGCGCACAGGCATCTGCTCTACCGGAAGTTATACACTGCTTGAGAACGATAAAGATCAGAAATGGATTTTCAAAACGCCTAAAGGTATTTTTAAAATCCGCAATAAACGGACAGAACCGGTCTGGAAAAAACCTGACTGGGCGTTTATTGAGGAAGGTTTGCCTGTTCCTTCTCCCAATCATCCATCGCGGTTTGAATACGGTACGCTGGGCGATTATGCTCTGAGTCTCGGTGATGGATATATGATTCATGGTACTATTTATCAACGTTTTCTCGGCCTGCCTGTCACACACGGCTGTATCCGGGTTGGCGATGATGATCTTTATGCAATCTACAGGGCATTGCCCATGGGTTCAAAAGTCTACATTTATTAATCCTATGTTTAATGGAGCAAGAAAACATGATCGAACATCCGAATCATAAAATTAGAAACCGTCTGATTGCCTCCTTGATCGTTTTCGGGATTATCTTTATTATTGGAATTTTGTTTACCGTATTGTCCATGATTTCGCCGTTACGAGCAATCGATCAAATAAACAGCGAATTTAAGGGTGACTCGTCCCAAATCGAACAATTAAAAACAGGACGTTTTAAACAGGAGAAGGATATGGCTTTTCTCGAATCAAGAATTGCAATGGCGAAATCCGATTCTGTTTGTCTTTCGGTCAATTTAGAGGACAGCCTTTTGATGCTTGAACTGGAAGGTGTTGTTATACACACAGCAAAAATTCAGCACTACAGAATAAGCAAGTTGTTTTCTAAAATAAATACCAATGCGTTTGTCAACTATTATAATTCACCATTTGAGGTCGAAAATTCATATTCTACACTACCAAAAGAAGCATATGTAATAAAGATAGCACCCAGTGATACATCACAAATGCAGGCTCCGGAGGCTGTCCCCGATACATCTGTCCACGAAACAGCTTGTTTTACACTTTATCTCAACAAAAATCTGGAAGTGGATATACGGCAATCAGATAATCACAACCAACGGGCTTATAAACTTTATAACAGACACCTGAAGTTGGAAAAGATTACAGAAATGCTGAGTCATTTGATCCGGTTTCAGGTTCCGGACTACATACCGAAATTGCAGATTGAAATATCGGAAAAGGATGCCAAATCCATCTTCAGGGCGTTGCCCGTTCACTCCGAAGTTTCCATAAGATTATAGTATATCGTCGTACTGAATTTACAGAAAGGATTCAATTGAATAATCATCATAAAAAAAGCTGCCTCCTTTGGCAGCTTTTTTTATTTATAGAATTATATGTTTATTCCGGTATAAACGAACCGCTTCCAAGGTTCGGCAGCCATTTGTCATCTTTGTCCTGGTTACTTACCTGTCGGTTCATATTATAATCACCTTCACGATAACCGGGTTTTCCAGCCTGAGCCGACCAAACCGTTGTTTTATCATTCATTTCAATCGTCCCGTTTCCGGTACCATCACCGCTTCTCATGCCGTATTTTCCTCCGCCCAGAAGCTTTTGTGCCGAAGAACCTCCGTAAGCCTGACCAGCACCGGTCGTGAAATTATAAGAATATCCACCACTTATAGGAGTCAGCGGATTGGCAGAAAGTACACCCAGATGATTTCTATGCCATATTACAGCATACAGATTGGTCGTTACAAATGCATTGAAAGTCAGTGGTGACACACCGTCAAGTGCAACAACAGAGCCGTTGTTCAATAAGAAAGCAGCCTGTCTGCCGACCACTCTTGAAGGCACGGCACCTGCTGCCGTTGAAGCATCACGCAATACAACCTCCACCCAGTCGACAACCGATGATGAAGGAATGGCTCCGACGCTTTCTGTTCCGTTATATAACCAATCGGGAGTTGGATTACCAAGAGGAGCAGTTCCATAAGGTTGACCAAGTGGCAGAATACCGTTGAGGCTGGCGTTCATCAGGTTCGTGGAAGTATTGAAAGGTCCTTCAAGGAATACGGTCAAACTAACATTGTAAGGATCGACCGTCCACTGTACATGATTGTAAGGATCATATTCGAAATCGGGTCCCGCAAAAGCACCCGAAGCGTTAAAGAAAGTAATGTCGCCGGCATCATTATATTTATAGACATTATAAGTGTTGGCACCCGTATTAACCGGGAATGAAGCATTGCTTGCCGTAAACACCTGGCTACCCCCAATGGTAAACAAACTGCTGCTCGAAATCGGGTTTTGGTACTGGAATGTACAGTTATTGAAAGAATTCACCGGGTCAACAATGGCTCCCGGTGGAAGATTGATACCGATCCAGTCCATGTATTCAAATGTGCCGTAATTTGCTGCGATGGTACCCCCGCTTTGAACATTTAATGAATAGTATCCTGTGGATATGTGTGAAACTTTAGCTGGCGTCCCGGATGCACCGATAACACTCAGAGTTCCACCGGCGTTTATGTTAAGGGCTGTACCACCAGAGAGAAGTAAGTTTGCATTGCTATTGACCAGCAGGTTTCCACCATTGATTGTTACTCCACCTGAAACATTTGCAGTTGACCCATTGAGGGTTAAGATTCCTGAATTCACCGTAAGATTATTATTTACGGAGATATTAGTATAGAGATAAGATGCCGCAGCAGGATCACGGTTGATTAATAAATTGTAAAAATAGTTACCATTGCTGCAGTATATTGTATTCGACCCTACTCCAACAATTTCAACGGTTCCTCCTGTCGGAAGGAATACGCCAGGATCTTGCGCCGAAAACGCTTCACCACTTCGCACTATTCCTCCGCTGATAGTTGATGTAGCTGATGCGGAGAAATTAATACTGTTATTGGTGATCTCAAACAGTCCGGAAGTTAATGAAATATGTCCATCAATATATTCCCAGTTTTTAGAAAATAAAGCTGCATCATCAATGAAAGAACCACTTGTAATATTCAAGTTTCCGGTTGAAGCTAGATGAAAGACACCATGAACCAGTACATTGCCATCACCGACATCGAGTAATCCGTTAAGTGTATATGCCCCATCGATTGTCAGGTTGCCGACATCCGTTGGTGATCCCTGAGGAATGATGGACTCTGTTGTTTGTATCTGATTACTGGCTGAAACTTTAGCGGCCGGAGGGCCATTATCGTTTTGAATCTTTCCCGGACCGTTATAAACATAAATCGTACTGGTTGCATTATCATTGATGGTACCGTTTATATGGAGACTAAAGTTTTGCATATCTAGAATGTTGCCTGTATTTAGCGTTAAATCTCCTGCAACAGTTACAGGATCTCCTAATGTATAAAGAAAAAAATTAGTGGTAGTGCCTTTATTGATTACCACGTCACCCAGGGTGTTTCCGGGTCCGTCAGCTTCAAAACCGCCAGCTACTGCTGCATTGAAATGGGTAGAATTCGGAGGAGCCGCATTTACGAGGCCTCCGCTGTGAACCCAAAACCAGGAGATAAGATTTATTACACCATCCGTCAGATTGGCCTGACCTCCGCTCATTATTTCCAGATAGTCGCCACTTGCCAGCCCAAGATTGAAAGCATCGGCAGGATTGTTCATAACCAGGTTACCTGAGACATAGCAGTGGTGGTATATGTTGGCAGTATATCCGCCGAGTGTCAGGGTTCCTGCCGTAATCGTCAGGTTGTTTAAAAAATTGAACGTACTGCCCAGTGTGACGTTATTCGCTTTTCCTTCCCCAATCAGTTTCACACCACTGCGTTCATCGATAATCGGCGGATTTATTGGATTTAAGTTATCGTTAGATCCGCTTTTGGCTGTTTTATTAATCGTTACATCATGAAGTGTACTTCCATTCGACTGATAAATGTAAACATCGCTTGATCCATAGAATTCAAATTCGCCGGCTGTAGGTGTAAAATCCGCCCTGTTTCCAGAATATCCTCCCGATGTCCTGATGGTACCTCCTGTGATATTGGTCGTAAGACTATAAGTTGGGGAATCATAAACATAAATTCCTACATCTTTAAAATCAAGTACGCCACCGCTCATCGTAATTGAAGCATCGGCTAAATAAGGCCAAAAACTGTCTCCATTTCCACCAAAAATATTAATTGTTCCACCACCGGAGAAAATCAGATTTCCATCAAGGTCAGCATATTGTGAACCATCCTGATGCAAGTTGATAGTGCCTCCGGGGTTTACATAATAGTATCCGAATATACCATTATCGGCAAGATCATTCGCTGTAAAACTCCCTGTTAAAACATCAATAGCACCTGCGGTCCAGTCGTATTGGGCACAAACTACATTGGTGCCGTTCATCCGGAATGCCCCACCGGAAGGCTTATTGACTTCAAGGATATTGAAGGTTTCGCTGGAGCAATATTGATGATATGCTCCTCCATTAAATACAACTTTGCCGGGGCCTTCAGTAAAACCTGCTGCTCCGACATAATTGTTCCAGTTTCCTTTTGCATTGATGATCCCGGCAGCATTATTCATGGTTAAATTGCCGTAAATATTTAAATCTCCGTTCAGTGTCAGTGTATAACCTGCAATTATAAGCCCTGCCCCAGAATTGATTGTTAGTGACTTACATTCTTCATTGTAAAAATCCACACTCGGAGGATGATAGCCAGCAGTTGTCATAATTACATCTTCCGTGGCATAAGGAATATGACCTAGTGACCAGTTATCAGCATTATGCCAGTAATAATTAAATGCACCCGTCCAATAATTGGGTAGTGCTGCTGTGAGGTTCAGAGTATAATCCTCCACTTCACCGAAAGATGTTGTTCCGCAAGGATCAACCGTTCCTGTATAGGTTATCCTAACACGCATGGTGCAGGTTCCCGGGGTCGCAGTAGCCGGAGGTGTGATTGTCGCAGAATAGGGTCCTATTCCTGACAACGTATTCGTTATGGTTTCGTTTGCATCAGCAAAGTCCCCGTCCCGGTTCCAGTCTACCCAGATTCCGCATTGGTCTGAGGAATATATCGGATTACCATTCGTCACAGTAATTGCATCACTGCCGTTTACCGGAATATTCGTGGACAAGCCGCGATAATCAGAATAACCGTTACAGGTTGACGAATTATTAATGCTTCCAATATTTACATTAGAAATATATTCATCGCAGCCACCACTGGCAATACAGTTACCTCCTACATCAAAGGGCGAAACATAGGCCAATGCGCGCCCGGAACGGTTATCGGTCCAAACAGGGTAAACTCTCCCGTCCCTGGCAGAAATACCCAAATAGTCTCCAAAGTAATTAGCCGCAAGTCCTGAAATTCCAGATGGGGTAAAAGATACGTCACTCACTTTAAAATCGGACCAGGTCACTCCAGCATTCTCAGAATAAGCAACCCATGTTTCACAGGCAGAACTGCTTCCCCCCAAAGACCTGTCATCATAAAAGATACAGAACAATTTGCCGGAAACAGGGTCACATGTGATCCAGGGGAAAAATGACGAATAGCCATTTGCTGAAGTTCCCTGATTAACACGCACCGGCGTTGACCAGGATGATCCGTTATTTGTGGACCGAATCATGTAAATGCTTCGGTTTGTTCCTGTATTAGTTCCCGGAACTCCAATATTTGTCCATACGATATAAATATATCCGCTATAAGGACCGTTGCTGATATCGACAGCCATAACGGGATACGAGTTACATCTTATATTCTTAAGACAACCGGAATACCGGATTCCTTTAATATTTGTCACTATTCTCGTTGCTGAAGCAAATGATGCACCACCGTTTGTGGATTTTGCGAAACCGATGGCCGTTTCATCCGATGGCCAGGAATCATAGATTGTCCAGGTTGCATACACCTGTCCAGCCGGACCGGTCTGTATATTGACTCCCTGGCAATGACTTCCGGCTGCCACTGCATTACTGATATTAATAGCTGATGACCACGAAACCCCGTCGTTGATCGTTCTGGAAAATTCGATATCGTTTGCATTTACATTTCCCGGATTGAATCTTGTCCATGCTGCATACACATTACCTTCGTACGGACTGGTTGATTTGTTATCAATCCATAAATGATTTTTATCCAGCAGATTGTACGCATCTGGTGGTACACCGAGTACTGCAATTACCACAGGATGCCAGGTTGTACCATTGTCCGACCATGCACAACCCTGACCGCCAGCACTGGTTATATAAGCGACATAATTCCTTCCGCTTAGGCTGATGGCCGTTGCTGGGTCTCCACTATTGGTTCCGCCAGCGCCATAGACACTTCCTGACCAGTTTTGACCTGCATTCGATGAAAACAAATAATCTGAACCGTAAAGTGAGGTCACTGTTGTTCCTGTCCAATACGTCGAATTATTCGAATTCAGCAGCGACATGTTATCATCCGGATCGATAAAAACGGAATTTTCGCTTTGTGTCTGGTTTGAGGCGGACCAGACCACGACATCCGGTGAATTTTGATTAAAAATATCCGAACTTATCATCGATCCCTGATCTTCTGCAGCGTCAAAAGGTACTGACGGATTAAAAGGAGTAAGGCCTTTTTGTGCCATCCTTAACCAGTAATCCATGTTATCAATTCGTGTGTCAATCTTTTCAGATGCACTTTTTGGAGAGCTATTCTGTGAATAAACAGGATATCCTGCCAAAATCGTAATTATTAATACAAAAACAATCGTAAAATTTTTCATAGAAAGGATATTAGGTGAATAAAAAATGACTTGATTAAATTATCTAATTTGAATGCAATCTTTTTTTTGTCAAATAGGTTACCATTATTAATTACCAGATATTTAGTTCCCGGAGGATTTATTTGTTTATGATAGGATTGTAGTTCGGTATTTTTCAACTCTATCTTTGAAAAATAGAATTTTATTTTTTGGATATTTTTACCAGTATTACCGGAAAAGTATTTTAACAGAAATATTAAGTTGGAAAGAAAAGAATGATTACGATTCAAATTTCGTCTATTTATGATTTGATTAGTTGCCATTTATTGTGAAACCTGGTTTATATATGCAAATATATGACTATTTACAACTATTAAAAAAAAGAAATTGTTAATTATCTGTTAAATATTAAGAAAGGCAGGACGCTATTTTGTTTTAACCCTTGTTCGGGGATAAGGATGGTATAAGTTAATTGTATTTTGGATGGAGTTTTCTTCTTTCTAATAATGGTTCAGCTTATATGCAAAAGGCCGGTCTTTTTTAGACCGGCTTACCCGATTTTTCAGTTATCGCTATTGTTTTGCCTCAGGGACAATTTTCACCGTTTTCTTTTCACCGTTTCGCTTTATAACGATATCCGTTGCAACGTCGGGTTTTAATTCGTTCAGGATGTTCATGAAATCGTAGATGTTATTGACTTCTTTTCCATTTAGTCCTACGATGATATCGTCCGCAACCAAACCTGCTTTTTCCGCAGGACCGCCCGGACGCACACCCTGAATCTGAACTCCAGGTTCATCACTTCCCGAATATGCTGGTATTGTTCCCAGTGAAACAGTGATGGCGCCTTTCACCATTTTAGGTTTATTCAATTTTACTTCTGTATAAGTGAGTGATTGATCAGGTTTCATCAACTCACGCACCATCATGGCTGCAAACTTGTCGATCCTGGTCAGGTCGTCGAAATCGATATACTGAACATCGTCTCTGTACGTATGGTAATCTTCATGAACCCCGGTAAAAAAGCTGACAACCGGTATTTTCTTGAGGTAGAAGGAGGTTGCATCAGTCGGTAGATAGGGATCATCAGAAAGGGTCAGGTTGAACCCTGCTACCACATTTTTCTTCTCGACGATGCTTTTCCATTCCGGAGCCGAACCGACGCCTTCGATCTCGAGCTTGTTGTCTTTCATTCTACCAACCATGTCGAAATTTACATATCCTTTGATTTTTTCAGCAGGAACAGGAAGTTTGGATGAAAATGCAGCAGAACCCAGTAAGCCGATTTCCTCGCCCGACCAGAGACAGAAAACAAGATTGCTGGAGATTGCTGAAGGATCAGTTTTTTTCAATCCGGAAAAATATTCTGCTAACTCAAGCACGGTTACTGTTCCCGAACCATTGTCATCAGCCCCGTTGTGAATGTCATGTTTATGTACGCCTTTCGATCTCGAATTGATTTCGCCAAATCCCAGGTGATCATAATGCGCACCGATGAAAATATAGTTCGCATCCGGATCTTCCGAAGAGATCATTCCCACAACATTTTCACCCTGTTTTATGATTCGTTTTACCTTCGTCTGAATATCGGCATTTGATTTAATCTCAAATAAATGTTCGTTTCCCTGAGGATCGCCACCTTTCAGGTCGTTCTTCAATGCTTCCACGGTTTGATTATTCGTTGCAAGTATTTTATTGGCCAGCTCTTCCGAGATATTGACCGAAATAATACCGGATGAGCCGACGATTTCCTTGCTTGTCTCTGCAGAAACTTTCGGGATAACGATAAATAGGGCTTTTGCCCCGTTTTGCCGTGCGATCATTTGCTTGTATCCGCTGGCGATGCTTCGTTCAAAAATCTTTTCTTTTAAACTGTCGAGATCTTCCGGAATACCATCAAGTACCATCACGATTTTATCCTTCACATCGATATTGCTGTAGGAATTATATTCGAAGCCTTTCCCATCATCGATCTTTAAACCATAGCCGGCAAAAACAACAGGTCCACTGGTTTCTCCATTTTCGGTTGATGAAAGCGGGACAAATTCATTGTTAAGTGCGCAATTCATTCCATCAACTTCAAGTTTATTCATTTTCGGATCTATCTCAACAGAAGCAGTGAAATCAAAAGGCCAGTTATAACCTTCATGTCCTTTTAGTGGCTGAATTCCCTGATCTTTGAAGATATTGGTTATATAATCCCTGGCAAGTGCTGCTCCCTTAGAGCCTGTCATTCTTCCTTCAAGTTTATCGGAGGCAATATAGGTAAGCTTTTCCTGTAATTCAGGTTCACTGATCTCAGACTTGAAATGATAATTTAATTTGGCCGTAGTATCTTGTCTGAAAGGTGCTTTGGCCAACTGTTCACGTGCAAAGGCATCGTTCCAGTCAGCAATAAAAAGTTGTGTTTTTCCGTCGGTGCAACGGCTTGAAGTCCAGACCAACTTTTTTCCATCAGGAGAGAAAACCGGAAGGCCGTCGAATTTATCAGTATATGTTACTCTTACAGGTTCCTTCAGTCCCTGGGCATCTACCATATAGATCTCGAAATTGGAAAAACCGAGTTTGTTCGAGGCAAATAAGATGTAATCACCCGATGGATGGAAAAAAGGAGCCCAACTCATGGCCCCGAAATCGGTAATTCGTTTTTCATCGCTACCATCAATATTCATTGTGTAGACATCGGCATGCATTCCGTCGGGAGTAAATCTGCGAAAGAGGATTTTTTTTCCGTCGGGTGAAAAGAAAGGGCCACCGTCGTAACCCGGAACATCAGTCAGTTGCTTTACGTTCGACCCGTCAGCATTCATAATATAAAGATCACAGAAATAGGAGGGATCCATCTTCAGCTTTTCCTTATCTTCTTTCGAAAGTTCATTCGTATAAGCATGCCTGTCGGAACTGAAAACGATCAGTTTCCCGTCAGGTGAATAAGAACCTTCGGCATCATAACCGTATGCTTTAGTAAGCTGTTTCAGGTCGGAACCATCGCGGTTTGCTGTAAATATATCCATGTAAGGCTCATAGTCCCATGCGTAACGCCTTTTTTGTCCTGAAGCCCTGAAGTCTAGTTCTTCCTGTTGTTTCTTTTTAGCATCCGGGTCGAGATGGCTGGAGGCAAACTCAACACGATCGCCATGCCACTGGAAATAAGAACAGGTCGTTTTTCCGTAACCCGGAGAAACACGATGAATGTCGCCGGTTTCAAAATCAAGGATATAGATCTGGTAAAACGGATTATCCGGTTCACGCTCACTCTGGAAGATCAGGTAGCGTCCGTCATCTGAAAAATAACCTTCACCCGAGCGGTTTCCATCATAAATGAGCTGACGTGTATTTTTTAAGAAATCTTTTTCGAGATTAACATTTTCTTGTGCTGCTAATCCAAATCCCAGTAAAACAGCCAGCAGCAGCATCGTGTATTTTTTCATTCCTTCTTTTTTAATAGTCTTCATAACATTTTAATCGTTGAAATGTTCGTCATATTTTGCCAAACGGCTGCAAAGGTAAACTTATTCTTTTTTCAGACGGGAGAAATGAGGTGTTAGATGCAGGACAGTTCTTCAATTGTTAGACTTTTTCGAACACCAACCGGTAATGATCCATTATTTCCTGCTCGAAGCATATTCTGTTGGGACTTATGCGAAAAATAGCGACCTGATGCCTGAATTCGGGGTCGGTGATGAATTTAGGAATGAGGGAAAGCGTACAACATGTACTTTTTGATATTGAACTGCCTGAACTTTTTTCTCCACCGGCCAATGGTTTCAATATAATCCAGCCTACCACTACTTTGTGAAATCAAACTAAAACCGGGTTTTGCATTCTGTATCACCATTTCCGGACCATAGGGCAGCCACGAACCGGGAAATTCTTTTACCATTAAGGCACAAACATGTGCAGCAGATCCTTTTTTTGCACGGATATCAAAATCTTCATAAGGGATCATATTTTTACTAAAGGTCATGGTTTGCATATAAAACCTGCCGCCCTTAGGTAAGAGATCGTAAAGAGTGAGAAAAAAATCTTTGTAAACCTTTTCCTGTTTCCCGGCTTTCCATTCTTCGACGGTACAGAAATGCTCCAGCCCGCCGATACAGGTAATAGCATCGAATATGCCGAAGTCGACAGGCGTTATGTAGCGACAATCTAACACCTGAACATTCAGCCCGTTTTTGCGACAAGCGTCAGCCTGTCCCTGCGATAACGTTAAGCCGATGCTTTCTGCACCCCGTTCGGTGGTAATGTATTTTGAAAATGGACCCCATCCGCATGCCATATCGAGTACTCTGCTTCCTTTGGTGATGTGAAGGCTATCAGCAATGAACTTATGCTTCGCTTTCTGGGCCTCCTCAAGCGTTAATGTAAAATCTCCGTCAAATTTAGCACCGCTGTAATCACCTGTTTCGCCCATGCTTAAACGAAATATCCTGTCGATTGTAGAATAGGTAAAATCCATGTCTGTTTTTTCGGCCATATCTTCTTCTGTTTTTACAAATCATCTTTTCGATCCAGCTAAAGGAAAAGAAAGCAATTCGTAATTGTTTTTACGGTCAATAGAACTGTTTTACTGAAAACTTAAATTATACGTTATCCCATTCATTGCGCCCTTTCAGTACATTTTCTGATCAGGATTAATCCCAGCCAACCACTCTGGAGACACAGAAAGTCTGTGAGTGACAAGTAGCTTTTTCGTCGAATAGTTGAAAATACTAGATATAAACAGTTTGTCTTTAACGATCAGTTTATAGCTCTTGCATGATTATCATTGCAGTCTTATAACCACAGGAGAATGGGATTCGCTTGTAGAAAACTGTGATTATCTCCTGACAAAAAATTTATCAACTAACTGGTATTTCTCCCCAATTCCTCTCAGGAAATAAAAACCCGGAGCCAATGAAGCGGTTTGTATGTGGTAACTGTTTGTACCAGCTTGAAAAGCTGTTTTTCCCGAGATCGGAATTGAAATACCCTGAGCAGAAATGATCCGGAATTCCATATTATCACTTTCTTTCAGATCAAACCGGATATTCAAATTGTCTTTAACCGGGTTCGGAAACAATATAGATTCACTCACGGCCTGAGTATCATTTATCCCTCCGGGTTCGCCGAAATAAAGGTTATCGACAAAATAGCTGGTGCCTTCATTACCGAAAGAAGAATTTCCAACAATTAATGAAATGGCGGCTTCATCCGGCGTGTCTTCAACATAATAAATAATTTCAGCAGAAAAGCCAGTCCACGATGTGACGTCCGCACTTGTTTCATAAAAACCGACACCAATAGGCTGTTGATTCTTGAATACGGTCACCACAATGAAAAGTGAATCATTCCCGAGTGAGGTCCCTTTGAAATACCCATTTAAGGAAGCTGGTTTAGTCGTAATGGGAAAGTTTTGTGAAATTAATTCAGAAGGCAGAAAGGATGCGGTCATCTCGTTGTAAACAATACGAAGCTCAGCGGATGATGAACCTTGCTGCGCATCAGCAGATTGAAATACATTTTGAAACCCGCCGACATTAAATGGATTGATCCAGTTTGCCGGAAGGTCCTGTACCCAGTTTTCGAAGCTCCCGTTTGGCACAACATCCTGTGAACGGACAGTCATTCCTCCGAATAAAACCAGGCTTAAACAGAGTAGCAGATACTTTTTCATGTGTCATGAATTTTAGATTGATACGTATTGAATTATCAGAATTAACAAGAATTATTTATAATTGTTTAACTTGAAAGTTATATGGAAAGTCCTTTTAATTCAGAATGAATAATCGCTCCCTGTTTTCACCCGGGGTATTTATTAAAAGTCGTAAAAAGAGTCTAATTAGAGACTTTAAGTTTTATCACTTTCGGGCGGCCACCAGCCTGACAAAGCTTGCTGTAAGGATGACGCATTGATCGCATTCAAATCATCTTCATGAAATAAAGATCCGGAACTCAAGTGTCCGGATTTTTTATTTTAACTGAAAACTTTTAGCTGATTGTATCCTGTCAAAATTCTTTCCTTATGATAGATGTGGTTTCTGAGGGTTTACTTTGGATAAATGTTTTTTATAGATAAAAGGCAGGCAGAAGTAATTTTCCTGTGTAAAAAAAACCAGCCTGCCTGATGGCGAAGCTGGTTTATCTCTTTTGTCAATGTGTGTGCTATTTCAGGAGAATTTTTTCCAGTTTCATAGTATCTCCGGCTATTACCCTGACCAGGTATACTCCTGCCGTCTGATGGCTTAGATCGAACCGAATCAGTTCATTATTATCCTGTCCAACAGAAGAAGATTTTACAATCTCTTCTCCTGTTTTCCGCTTTGCAACACCCTAAAATTTTTCGTTAACTATTCTGACAAGTTCCGTCTGTTTACCGTCCATTTTTAATAGGCGTGATTTCCGCTGTTTTGCACCGGGAAGCGTGTATGATAGTTGATAGATGTTATGCGTTATTTCTGCTGCTTTCTTCAATGACAGACTTGAATTTACTTCATATAAAGCTCTTTCGAGTTCTTTGTAAATACTATATGCGGTGAAAGCGATGCAGATATGGGCTTCAATTCGATGCCGCAACCGGTGATAAATAGGACGTATGCGCAAATCTGTTTTCGACATTCGGAAGGCCTTTTCAATCTGCCACAGATGTTTGTAACTATCCAATACTTGCTGATCGATGAGCTTTGTGTTGGTGATATAACCTTTGAGTCCATCCCATTGATCATCCCTGGCAAATTTTTCATAATCAATCTCTATGCTTACCTGGCCGATTAGCTTCAAGTATTTATTGTAACCTTTATTGTTAATGCTTGATTTGGTCAATTTACCTGCCTTTATTCTCTTTTCTAAGCGCGTAAGACCTCGTTTGCGATTATACGCATCCTTTTTAGCCCTGCTTGCAGCATAATGCACAATCAGCCTTGACATTCCTTTGTGCTTGAAGCTATGGACCGATCCATCCTTAAATTGAGTTTCTAATATTTGCTTTTTGATCTGATCTGTTTCGTTTTTGATCCTTGCTCCAATGATGTACTCGTATTGTTTGCTTTCCAATGCTTTTATATTGTCATTGGATAATAATCCCGCATCTGCCACAATTACTGGCTTTTTTAAATTAAATTTCAAGCTCATTTTCTCAATGAACGGAATCAGTGTATGCCCTTCGTAAGTATTGCCTTCAAAAATATCATAACCGATGGGATAACCTCCAATTCCAACAAGAAGACCGACGTAAATCTGCGGATTCTGATGTTTCCCGTCCTTGCTAAAGCCTGTTTTGCGTAAATCATCTTCATCGCTGGCCTCAAAGTATAGCGTTGTCATATCATAGAATACGATGCTGATATCGCCCTGAAGAATTTTCAATGTGTTTTTGTATGCAATCTGCTCCACCTGTGGCTTTAATTTACTGTTGAGCTTATCCAGAAAGCGATAAACCGCATCACTGTCTAACCAGACTCTCTGGTAGCGATACAGATAATCTATTGTCTTTAACTTACTGAGTGGGAAAGCCAGTCGGGCCAATACCAAATGTCGAAAAAGCTCTTCTTTGATTGCTCCAAATCCAATACTGTCATAGATCCTGCCGAATATGATTTCCGGGCCCACTGTCTGGATGTCTGAATTACCAATAGAGGCAACAAGTTTTTCGATAATCTGGTCTTCCTCTGAAGTGAATAGCTCAGGTTGAACTTGTATCCGCTCAATCTCCTGGCGAGCAATATGCTCCAAATTTTCAATCTCTTGCCATGTCGTGGCGCAACCAACCGTTTTGAGCACTTTATACTTGCCTTTGATCTTCTGGATCACTTGTATTGATGTACTTCCAGAACGATTCTTTAACTTTCGTATATACATTTATTGTATGTTTGCAACACCCAAATTTAAAATAAAAATCAACAATATCAATGGTTTTAGAGGGTGTTGCAATAAAGTGCGGAAAACAGGAAGGCAGGCAGAAGTAATTTTCCTGTGTAAAAAAAACCAGCCTGCCTGATGGCGAAGCTGGTTTATCTCTTTTGTCAATGTGTGTGCTATTTCAGGAGAATTTTTTCCAGTTTCATAGTATCTCCGGCTATTACCCTGACCAGGTATACTCCTGCCGGCTGATGGCTTAGATCGAACCGAATCAGTTCATTATTATCCTGTCCAACAGAAGAAGATTTTACAATCTCTTCTCCCTGCATATTGAAAACAGAAATAAAGGCATTTTCCATATTATTGCTAATGGCAACGTTTATGATTCCTGTTGTCGGATTCGGATAAATTAATATACCGTCAGTTGTGGCCCGCGTGACAATGCTTGTAGCCGGTCCGATCATCACATTATCGATGTACAGGTTATTTCCGTAATAATTGTACGACTCGAAGCAGACCTGAATGTTGTTCTGACCGGCCCAGGCAGAGAGATCGAGCATATTGCACGAGGCGCCCCATCCCGAACCGCACCAGTCATCTGCTGTTTCCGGGACGAATGGATCGGTCGTTAAAGGATGTGTGGCGAAGTTGCCGCTGTTGTTTTCACCCCAACCCTGTAATCGGGTCCATGAATCGCCGCAGTTATTTGATATGTAGACTATCAGTGAATCGGTGACACTTGCAAACCGCTTTGCATAAGCATGTTGAAAAGAAAGGATCACCGAACTGTATCCTGAAAAATCGAGAACCGGAGTAATCAACCTGTCTCTTGGTCCCGGAGGAACAATGTAGTCGAATAAATTCATATACGCTGCTTTGTTTCCCGGATTATTCCCTGCAACGTTTGCGATTTCCCAGGTTTTGTTGAAGTCCGGATTCTGGATGATCCATGATTTGTTATTGAGTGTCCCGGATTCAAAATCATCAGAGAATGGAATCATCACACCACCTGCATTAATGTAATCGGTTTTAGTAAATGTGCTGTCGCCTGCAGCGTTTGTTACAGTCAGCGAAACTGAATAACTTCCGGTATTGTTGAACACAACATCCGGATCCTCAGAGTTTTGATTCGTTCCGTTTACAAAGTTGATGGTCGGAGGTGTAAACTGCCATTGCCATGCTGTTGGGCAATTGGCGGACATGTCAGTGAAATGAATGGTTTCACCAGAACAAATGATGGAATCGCTGGCCACAAAATATACAGACGGTACCATGCTTCCGCTCACCACGATATATCCGTTGATCGTCTTGGTATCACTTCCTTCAGAATTGGTTACCGTCAGGCTCACATTAAAAGTGCCTTCATTCATAAACTGAATGTTTTCCGGGTTTTTGAGTGTTGAAGTGGCAGGCGTGCCGCCTTCGAAGGTCCAGTTCCATGTGGTCGGTACACCGGGAGAAAGATCAGTAAAATTAACGCCGCACCCGACCGGAACATTGGTCATATCGGCTTCGAAATCAGCGGTTGGAAAACCATGCCATACATGCGACGACCACAATCCTCTTCCGTAAGTCCCCGCTCTGATCACATCATCGGCCGGATTATCGGGATTATGATAAATCTCGATCTCATTCACCGAAGCATCCACCGGCAGGCCGTTGCTGTACATGATCCAGTCGTCCATCGAGGCATCCCGGTAATAAACCCCTGCATCAGAAGCCACATACAACCCTTCGATGCTGTTTACATAATAGGCAATTGAGTTCATGTTGATGTTGGGCAAACTTCCAGTGATATTTGTCCATGTATAGCCCTTGTTTTCTGACTTGTAAATCTTGCTTCCCCGTGTCATATAAACTATATTTTCATCAAAGGGGCTTGATTCAATATCCAGAACATTACCGGTACCGGGCAGAAAACCGGTAAGTGTCGTCCAGGCTGGCGTGTCATCCATGACATCGTCGCTCCGGTACATTTCCTGGTTTCTTGCATAATAAAAGAGGTTATAATTTGCCGGAGAATGTTCCACCACAGTGATGTTGTCGGCACTGAGCTGTGTCAGCTTTTTCCAGGTAAATGTATTTGTTTTAATTGCATCGGAGCGCCATATATTCTTATAGCCCGCAAACATCACATTCGAATTCCCTTCATGCAGGCAAAACGGGGTTATCCAACCGCCGTCCTCATTGATACCGTGATTTCCGTTTCCGCCAACCTGGTATGATCCGTTGTTGTTATAATTCCGGTAAATAGCACCGTAATAAATCGTCGCATAGGAATAAGCGGAAACCGTGTGATCGAAGGCACATTCCATTCCGTCTCCTCCAGCCGTTGTTTGCCAGTTTTCATTTCCGAAATAGGTTGAAGTACCATTGTCCTGGTAACCGTTGATCACTTTGTTTATATCAATCTTACATTGCCCGATCCGGTAAACCTGGCTGATAGGAAGGCCATCCGTAATTTCGGGCCATGAATTTCCGCTGTCGGGTGTGTAATAAATTCCACCGTCATCTCCGGCATACAGCCGGTTGTTCAGCGGATTGTATTCAAGAATATGCAGGTCGGCATGAACGGCGGGCACACTGCAATCGCCCCACCAATGTGAACTGATGTTCCAGGTAACGCCTCCGTCAGTTGATTTAAAGCAATTGACGCCACCGGCAAAAAGAACATTTTTATTTGTCGGATCACAGGCGACATCCAGGTCGTACCATGCCTGACCACCATCACCACCGTTGCAATCCCAGCTTAAAATATTGGGAGTCGTTGATTGTTCGGTGAAAGTTGTACCGCCATCCATTGACCGATAAAGCCCTTTGAACGAATCACCGTTCGAAAGCAGGCAGTAAACATACATAGGATCTGCAGGTGTAACAGCAATTACAGAGCGACTTCCCGAGGGAATGCCGTTGGTGATCTGCTGCCAGGAGGCACCTTCATCTACCGAACGGTAAAAGTTTCCATTACCTCCGGCATACAAAATATTCGGGCTCGACGGCCTGAAAACAATATCTTTAAAATTACCACTTTTTATTTGTGACCAGTTTGCTCCGCCATCGGTTGTTTTGTAAATTCCTCCGGATGTTGCGGCATAGATCACATCCGGATTTGAGGGATGCTGCAGCAAACGTCCTACTACCATATTTCCCATACCGTTGTTCCATTGTTCCCAGGTAAGTCCGCCGTCAAGGCTTCTGAATACGCCGATTCCCGGTGCATCGCCGGCATCGCGGTCACCGGTTCCGATAAAGATCCGGTTCGTATTGTTCCAATCGACAATGATGGATGAAACACCAAGGGAGGGAAGATCATCCGTTGTACTTGTCCATTCACCTGTGGAAGCATCGAATTTCCAGAATCCTCCTGCCGGTGCTCCGATATACACAATATCGGGATTCGTAGGATGAAATGCAATGGCATTGATCCTTCCAAGCCCCTCGTATCCTTTCGATGGAATATGGATCGGACCGAGGTTCAACCAATCGGCATTCGATAATTTTGCATCCGGATGCGTCTTGATATAGGCCATGTAAGCTTTATACGTCTTATCCGGCTCGAACCGGCTTCCGTCAGGGTAAATATGACGGCCTGTCCACCATTCCCAGCGTTTGAATTGTTTCCAGCCATTGCTTCGCGTTATTTTGCGGTCTTTCCAATATGCATTGAATGCTTTCTGAACATCATAAAAATTGACCGACTGATCCTGCATCATTTCGATCCAGTAAGGGTATTGTGATGTATCGGGCTGCTGCCCTGCATTTTTGGTTTGTGCATCAGCAGAATGTGCAATCCACAATCCTGCAATCAGCAATAGTAAAATTTTTATCCTTATCATCTTTTTTTGTGTATGATCCTGTGTACAAAATTATACAAATAATACATTCAATCCGGATAAATATCAAATCGATCCCTCAGCAGTTCAGACAAAAACCAGTGTGGAAAAGTTGCCATTTATTTGAGCTGGTTGCAGGTTAAGAATTCTGCCTTCCGGTTCCCAAATCATTTTTACTTTTCACTTTGATGATTTCCTGTTTTGACTTTGAACTTCTTTCAGCCGCTTAAATGAAAACAAAAATTATTCGTGCTGTTAAAATCCTTAGATTAGCCACACAATAATAAGCACAGAAGGGCAGAGGAAGAGGTCGAATAAGAGATTTCGACGCCAGAGAGCATGGTTAAGAGACTTTGCTCAGTGAGGAGTATCAAAAACGAAATTTGACATTAATCAGAATTAAAATTTTTCTTAAAACATAAAAAAGGAAACCTAATCTGTAATGGTTCGTAAACGGACCATCGAATTTGAAAAACTAAATTGTGAAAGGTGTCCAAATAAATTAAGAATAACACGAATCCAACCAACCCAGAATTTATCAGGCTCCTCAATTTTTTACTTTATTTATAAACTCATCATCGAAGGAATTTTCAGGTTTTGAGGATTATTATTTGTTTTTTTTAAACCCAATTTAAGGATCATATTTATGGAAAAACCCTTTACGCTATCCGCAATGGCTGTACCCCAGGCTATACATGTGAAAATCCAACGGTATTGTTTTCATTCCCATCATCTCACAAAAGCGACAATGGCAGTTACTCAACTACCCGGTCATTCCAGCCGCTGATGAGGAAATTCCTGATCAGGGCTGCAGACCCGGGTTTTAACTCTTTCCATGAATTAATTTCGAATTCGAAAAATGGAATACCGGACTGCCTTGTACACAACCAGCTGTGAAGAAAAATTTCAATGAAATAATGGATTGGCTGTAAGTATCCTGAAGTGAGGATTACCCAGGCTGTAATTTAAATTTATAAAAATCGTAATATGAAAAAATTAAACCTTTTATTGACGGCATTTCTAATGCTGTTTATGATTATTTCACTTTCAGCGCAAACACCACCACATCCTAATGGCGGCAGTGCCCCTGGTTCCGGAAGTACACCTGTTGGAGGAGGTGCTCCTGTTGGCGGTGGATTATTGATCCTGCTTTCACTCAGCCTGGGATATGGATCCCGGAAAGTATATGAACTGAGAAAGCGTACAATGGAATAAAGAAAGGAAAAAACAAATTATTCACTAAAATTTAAAAGACCTTATTATGAAGAAATTTACATTTTTAATTATTCTAATGGTTGCAGGATATCTGGCCCTTTATTCACAACCCGATCCACCGACCAATGTTTCAGCTACACCATTGGCAATAACCCCCGGTAGTTCGAGTAGTCTTAATGCAACATCACCCGGAAATACAATCAACTGGTACATCGTTGCGACCGGTGGAACAGCAATAGGTACAAGCAATAGCGCGGAAGACTTTGTGGTTTTACCAAGTGCAACAACCACCTATTATGCTGAATCCGAATCTTCCGGATCAACATCAAACCTTCAGATAGCTACATCACACAATTACGGTGCAAATGGGTTGTTTTTTTCTGTAACACCCAGTGGAACGGATTGCGTTATCGATGGATTTCCTTTTATTGGCAATATAACTGGTACTTTCTCAGTATCTGTTTATTACAGGCAGGGTGAATACAGTGGATTTGAAACCAATTCAGGGGCATGGACCCACCTGGGTGATTATTCAACCTTTTCTGACGGACTTGTTGATGGATTTGTTGATATTACAAATCTGACAGTTCCTTCCAACACAAAGTACTCGTTTTATCTCTATTGTCCAAGTTCGATCTTCCTGATCAAATCCTCAGCAATGACCGTGTCTGACGACAGGATTGCAGTTACTGCCGGATCGAACTTAAACGGATTTTTCACCGGCTATGTTTACACAAACATGTCTTTCAGAGGATCGGTGAGGTATATGGATGGAGGTACTTGGGTAAGTACTTCAAGAACCCCGGTAACAGTTACGGTTGGCCTGAATCCACCCACCGGTGTTACGGCTACACCATCCTCCATCTATCCCGGCCAGACAAGCAACCTGAATGCAACTTCTGCCGGGAACAACATTAACTGGTACACCGTTGCGACCGGAGGTACCGCCCTTAGCACAAGCGCCAGTGGTGTAGATTTTCCCGAGTCGCCAACAGTTACAACCACCTATTATGCTGAAGCGGAGGCCCCATCAATAACCGGTAATTTACAGATAGCTACATCACACGATTACGGTGCAAAGGGGTTGTTTTTTTCTGTAACACCCAGTGGAACGGATTGCGTTATCGATGGATTTCCTTTTATTCGCAATACAACTGGTACTTTCACCGTATCCGTTTATTACAGGCAGGGCGAATACAGTGGATTTGAAACCAATTCAGGGGCATGGACCCACCTGGGTGATTATTCAACCTTTGCTGACGGACTTATTGAAGGATTTGTTGATATTACAGATCTGACAGTTCCTGCTAACACAAAGTACTCGTTTTATCTCTATTGTCCAAGTCCGATCTTCCTGATCAAATCCTCAGCAATGACCGTGTCTGACGACAGGATTGCAGTTACCGCCGGATCTAATATTAACAGCTTTTTCAGCGGTTATGTTTACACAAACATGTCTTTCAGAGGATCAGTGAGGTATGTAAAGGAAGTTGGTTCGGTAAGTTTAAGCAGAACCCCTGTCACAGTCACATTATTGTCTGATATGGTTTGGAATGGTTCGGTAAACAGCGACTGGAACAACGGATCGAACTGGAACAGCGGAATCGTCCCCTCAGAAGGGATCAACGTTACCATTCCCGATATAGCCAACGACCCGGTCATTGACTGGTTAGGTGGTATTTGCAACGATCTTTCCATTGAAAGCGGCGCCAGTCTACAAGTAAATGGCGGCTCCTTGATCAATTACGGAACGGTCACCAACAATGGCAGCTTCAGCATCAATGTGCCATTGTCGACAGATTTATGGAAATTGATCGGCATACCGGTAGCCGATGCCACAGCAGATATTTTTATGGGCAGCTACCTGCAAAACTATACAGAAGCTTCCGATACCTGGAACGAAATTGTTGAACCCACTACACCACTTGTCCCTGAAAAGGGATATGCACTTTGGATGCAAAGCAAAGTCGGTTTATTTACCTACACAGGTACCCCCAATACAGGAGATTTCTCCATGGATTATACCTATACACCCACCGGCAATCCTTTGCATTACGGGTTTAACCTGATGGGCAATCCCTATCCCTCTTACATCGATTGGGATCAATTGAATGAAACCTATGGAGCAGTGTATCATTATGATGGATATTCATACACCAGTTGGAACGGCACCGGTACGGGATATTCCTTTATTGAGCCGGGCGAAGGTTTCCTGATTGCCCCGGGTACATCGGGAACTTTGAATCTTACTAATGCAAGCAGATTCAACTTATTGCCAGTTAAGTCATCAGCGCAAGCTGAAAATACTGTTGTGCTGAAAGTCGGGAACGAAATCTATACCGATGAACTTTACATTGTTTTCAACCAGGATGCAGGAAGCGGATTCGATCTACAATTTGACGCCTGGAAAATAATGACTCAGGAAGAGAACATTTCCCAGGTATACAGCATCATGGACGACAAAAAGCTCTCCATCGATCAGCAGCCCGCAACCAGCAGCATTCCTGTAGGATTCTATTGTTCGCAAAGCGGAAATTATACGTTCTCAATCGGCGAGAGTACATTCGATGGCCCGGTTTATCTTGAAGATACAAAAACCGGAACAATCCATGATTTGAGATCGGCAAGCTATACGTTCTTGTATGAACTGGGAGAGAACGACAACCGCTTCATCCTGCACTTTACACCTATGGGCATCAGTAATATGGAGCGTTCCCAACCATTCAGCATTTATGCATCGGGAAATACAATCTATATCAGTGCTGATGAAGTTCAAAACCGGATGCAGATTCATATCTATGATCTGACCGGACAAGCGATTGCCGCCACGACTGTGCAGGATGCCTCAAATGCAGAACTTGATGTCGCTTGTCACAAAGGGATTTACCTTGTTACGGTGTTAAGCGATAATACAACATATACCCAAAAAATTTACCTTAAGTAAATAGTTATATTCATGTGATGAGTAGCCCATTAACAGGGTTGCTCATCGCATGATTAACTTTAAAAAATCGAAATATGAAAAAATTAAACCTTTTATTGACGGCAGTTCTAATGTTGTTTATGATCATTTCACTTTCAGCGCAAACACCACCACATCCTAACGGTGGCAATTCTCCAGGATCGTCAAATATACCCATAGGGGGCGGAGCACCTATTGGCAGCGGTATCTTCCTCCTTATAGGAATGGGAGCTGTTTATGGAGGAAAGAAATTTATCAATTTCAGAAAAGAAAATCAAAGTTTAATATAGTTAAAACAGCGATAGTTTCGATTTGCCATAAAAAGTTAAGCGGTAAATCAGAAATCTAAGCACTAAATCTAAAAAATTGAAAATGAAAAAACTTTACATTTTAATGATGCTATTCCTGGCCATGGGGTCGGATAGTTTTGCAGGTACCTATAGCGGAGGTGATGGCACCTCGGGAAATCCTTACTTGATCTCCACTTTGGATGATCTTCACGAACTCAGTTCAACTTCAGCCGATTGGGCGGCAGGTATTTATTTTCAACAAATAGCAAATATTATTTTTAATCCGGATCCCGCATTGGTTGACTGGGATGGAGATGGAACCCTTGAGCCTGCTGGTGATGATGCTTTGGGATTTTCACCGATCGGTTCCTGGTCAACGCCTTTTGATGGGCAATATAATGGTCAGAATTTTACAATTGCGAACCTGATGATCGACAGGCAAACGACCTATAATGTTGGATTATTTGGGTATGCTGGGAAAAGCAATACCCCCGTAATATCCAACTTAACACTTTCCAATGTCGATATAACGGCATTGGGTAGTTTAGCCGGATTGGTGGGTGGAACTTATGGTATTACCCTTGATAATTGTCATGTGTCAGGTGTTGTCGAATCCGTGGACCAAACAAATGGATATCAGGGTGTAGCACTGCTCCTGGGCAATGCCCAAAGTCAGCAACGGAATACGAATATTTCCAATTGCAGTAGCAGCGGAACCGTTATCGGAACTGTAAGTTATAGTGCCGGACTCGTTGGAAGGCTGGATGCTTATCCCGGAAATATTTCTATTTCAAACTGTTTTAGTACAGCAAATGTAACCATGACCGACTATGTAAATTACAGAACTGAATATGCTGCAGGGCTATTGGGAAATGCAGGTGTTACTGGAGGAAGTTCTCTGACAATTTCAGGTTGTTATGCCACCGGAAATGTTATAACCACTCAAGCTCAAAACCCTTCATATCCAACTTCCCGGATAGGCGGCCTGATTGGAATGGTGGCAAATTACGGAGCCGGAACGCTAACCATTGATAACGTTTATGCAAGAGGTGATGTAAGCGGTGATGCCTATACCGGTGGTTTGATCGGGTGGTATTATTCAACCTCCACACTCAATAACGCATACAGCACAGGTCAGGTGACCGGAAGAACCACTGATTATATTGGTGGATTGGTCGGAAGAGGAGGGGGAGTGACAAATAATTCTTTCTGGGATGTTGAAACGTCAGGAATTGGCTCAGATGGTTCTACTGCTGGTTCTTATGGAGGTACCGGAAAATCTACTGCCAATATGAAAAACCAGTCGACTTTCACCAATGCCGGCTGGGATTTTGTAAATACCTGGACTATCAATGCCAGCGTCAATAGAGGATATCCCTATTTGCAAAATAATGAACCGGCCATTTACTGGACAGGAGCCGCAGGATCAAGTTGGAATATGGCTGGAAGCTGGGTTGGAAATGCGGTGCCTACTGCAGCCAACAATATTGTTATCCAGCATGCGATGACCTCACCGGTTATTTCTTGGGGAGATGGTGCAAATTGCAAAAATCTTTTGATTTATGCAGAAGCTACCCTCACAATCAATGATGGCGGTTCCCTCATTACTGAAGGTACCATCACCAACAACGGTACGGTAAATATGGTGCGGAATTATTCAGATGAAAGATGGTTGTATGTTAGCCCGACTGCTGTGGATGCTATGGCCGGAGTTTTCACAGGAAATTACCTGATGGAATATGAAGAATCGACCAATACCTGGCTGGAAATTATTGATCCGGCAACCCCGTTGACAACAGGCAAAGGATATGCATTGTGGAGTGTTGGCAAAGGCAGTTTTACCTTCACGGGTACGCCCAACAATGGTGATTTTTCAACGAATTATACATATACGCCAGTCGGTAATCCTGAACATTATGGATATAATCTTGTTGGTAATCCTTATCCTTCATTCCTCGATTGGGACCAATTGAATGAATCTTATGGCGCTGTTTATCATTGGGATGGTTCGGCGTATCAATCATGGAACGGAACAGGAACAGGCTCTTCGGTTATCTGGCCAGGCGAAGGCTTTATAATTGCACCCGGAAGCGAAGGTTCCCTGAATCTTAATAATTCATACCGCACCCATGCTGAAATGGCCAAAGACTCCAAAGTTACCGAAAATGAAATTATCATTCATGCGGCAAATGATCTTTACTCAGACGAATTGCACATTGTGTTTAATGATGGAGCAACTGCTGAGTTCGATCTGCTTTTTGATGCCTGGAAGTTCATGACCTCTAAGGAGAAAATACCACAAGTATACAGTATCATGGGTGAGAAGAAACTCTCCATCGATCAACAACCGTCATGTGAGCAAATTCCGGTCGGATTCACCTGCTCGGAAAGCGGAAATTATACGTTCTCAATTGGTGAGAGTACATTCGATGGACCGGTTTATCTTGAAGATACAAAAACCGGGATAATCCATGACTTGAGATTGGGAAGCTATACATTTTTATATGAAAAGGATGAAAACGATAACCGCTTCATCCTGCACTTTACACCGATGGGCATCGGCAACATGGAGAATTCCCAGCCATTCAGCATTTATGCATCGGGAAATACAATCCATGTCAGTGCGCCTGACATTCAAAACCGGATGCAGGTTCATGTTTATGATCTGACCGGACAGGCGATGGCCACTACAACCGTGCGGGATGCCTCAAAAGCAGAAGTTAATGTTTCCTGTCAAACAGGGATTTACCTTGTAACGGTGATAAGCGATAATAAAACATTTACTCAAAAAATTTACCTTAAGTAAAAAAATAAATTCATGTGATGAGCAGCTCATAATCAGGGCTGCTCATCGCATGATAAACCCTAAAAAATCGAATTATGAAAAAACGGTTGGTGTTGTCACCAACCGTTTTTGCTTATTTTTGAATTGCCTTGGATGTTTTATTTTAATTTTTACCGTAACCATTTTCGATTGGAACCCTTTGTTAAAATCAGAGTTAATAATTCTGCTTTCCGGTTCCCAAATCATTTTAACTTTTCACTTTGATCATTTCCTGTTTTGACTTTGAACTTCTTTCAGCCGTTTAAATGAATGAACAAAAATTATCCGTGCTGTTCAAAAATCCTTAGATTAGCCACACAATAAAAAGCACAGAAAGGCAGAGGAAGAGGTTAAATCAGAGATATCGACGCCAGAGAGCATGGTCAGGAGACCATGCTCAGTGAGGGTAACCCTTTGTCGACGTAAAAAAATGTATTTTTATGACCAGTTATGATCAAAATAAAATATGATAACTTTCATCCTGTTTTCCGCACTTTATTGCAACACCCTCTAAAACCATTGATATTGTTGATTTTTATTTTAAATTTGGGTGTTGCAAACATACAATAAATGTATATACGAAAGTTAAAGAATCGTTCTGGAAGTACATCAATACAAGTGATCCAGAAGATCAAAGGCAAGTATAAAGTGCTCAAAACGGTTGGTTGCGCCACGACATGGCAAGAGATTGAAAATTTGGAGCATATTGCTCGCCAGGAGATTGAGCGGATACAAGTTCAACCTGAGCTATTCACTTCAGAGGAAGACCAGATTATCGAAAAACTTGTTGCCTCTATTGGTAATTCAGACATCCAGACAGTGGGCCCGGAAATCATATTCGGCAGGATCTATGACAGTATTGGATTTGGAGCAATCAAAGAAGAGCTTTTTCGACATTTGGTATTGGCCCGACTGGCTTTCCCACTCAGTAAGTTAAAGACAATAGATTATCTGTATCGCTACCAGAGAGTCTGGTTAGACAGTGATGCGGTTTATCGCTTTCTGGATAAGCTCAACAGTAAATTAAAGCCACAGGTGGAGCAGATTGCATACAAAAACACATTGAAAATTCTTCAGGGCGATATCAGCATCGTATTCTATGATATGACAACGCTATACTTTGAGGCCAGCGATGAAGATGATTTACGCAAAACAGGCTTTAGCAAGGACGGGAAACATCAGAATCCGCAGATTTACGTCGGTCTTCTTGTTGGAATTGGAGGTTATCCCATCGGTTATGATATTTTTGAAGGCAATACTTACGAAGGGCATACACTGATTCCGTTCATTGAGAAAATGAGCTTGAAATTTAATTTAAAAAAGCCAGTAATTGTGGCAGATGCGGGATTATTATCCAATGACAATATAAAAGCATTGGAAAGCAAACAATACGAGTACATCATTGGAGCAAGGATCAAAAACGAAACAGATCAGATCAAAAAGCAAATATTAGAAACTCAATTTAAGGATGGATCGGTCCATAGCTTCAAGCACAAAGGAATGTCAAGGCTGATTGTGCATTATGCTGCAAGCAGGGCTAAAAAGGATGCGTATAATCGCAAACGAGGTCTTACGCGCTTAGAAAAGAGAATAAAGGCAGGTAAATTGACCAAATCAAGCATTAACAATAAAGGTTACAATAAATACTTGAAGCTAATCGGCCAGGTAAGCATAGAGATTGATTATGAAAAATTTGCCAGGGATGATCAATGGGATGGACTCAAAGGTTATATCACCAACACAAAGCTCATCGATCAGCAAGTATTGGATAGTTACAAACATCTGTGGCAGATTGAAAAGGCCTTCCGAATGTCGAAAACAGATTTGCGCATACGTCCTATTTATCACCGGTTGCGTCATCGAATTGAAGCCCATATCTGCATCGCTTTCA
>CAVXTE010000015.1:0-10157 GCA_963764475.1 uncultured Bacteroidales bacterium | reverse complement strand
GCGAATATCTCAATGATGAGCGCCTGCTGCGGCCAGAACGGCACGCCAGGATCTTGTTGGGCGCTGAACTTCTCGGCGTACTTGGGCTGGGTGTGCTTCTGGAGGAACATGATCAGCACGTGCGCGCCGATCAGCGCACCGATGACGAGCGGCAGCCACACCATGTGGATGGCGGTCAGCTGGCATTATTGTCGTTGGAGCTCGTTGAAGAGCAGCTGGAGCAAGACGACGAAGTCGACGCCAGCAACAACATAGCCAGCTTACCCAACACCAGAGCGTTGGAATCACTTACTGGTGTTGAAATCATCATTGATGATTCGCCCGATGCTATTCTACTTTCATCTTTCGACCCGGTTCGGCGCGAAATCGCACGACAGGCACTGCACAAATTGGTTACCGATGGACGTATTCATCCGGCTCGCATTGAAGAGGTCGTTGCCAAAACTAAAAAACAGATCGAACAGGATGTGATAGAAACAGGAAAACGGGCTACCATCGATCTGGGGATTCACGGAATGCACCACGAGTTGGTGAGGATCGTTGGAAAAATGAAGTACAGATCGTCTTACGGACAAAACCTATTGCAGCATTCCAAAGAGGTAGCCAATTTATGTGCTACGATGGCTGCAGAATTAGGGTTGAATCCTAAATTGGCAAAACGGGCCGGATTGCTTCACGACATTGGAAAAGTTCCTGATAACGAGCCTGAACTTCCTCATGCACTTCATGGGATGAAACTGGCAGAAAAATTTAAAGAGAAACCTGAAGTGTGCAATGCTATTGGTTCGCACCACGAAGAAATCGATATGGATAACTTAATTTCACCAATCGTCCAGGCTTGCGATGCTATTTCAGGCGCACGTCCGGGTGCACGCCGTGAAGTGGTGGAAGCTTATATCCAGCGGCTGAATAAACTCGAGGAGCTTGCGCTGACTTATCCGGGTGTAGTGAAAACATACGCAATTCAGGCAGGACGCGAACTCAGAGTCATCGTAGGTGCTGAAAAGATAAACGATACCGATGCTGCACAAATTTCGTACGATCTTTCGAAAAAGATTCAGGATGAGATGACTTATCCGGGACAGATCAAAATCACTGTGATCAGGGAAACCCGGTCAGTAAATTATGCGAAATAAGTAAACAGAAATTAGGCTTTCTAGTCTGGTTATATGTATTTATCCAGTGTCTGGGTTCTCATGTAATCCACAAAATCTTCTGTCATTTTACGGGTGATATTGCCGTAAATGCATTTATCGAACGGGCAGACAGGATGATCGAGCGGACAATCCCCAATCTCGATGTTACCTTCAATGGCTTCGTATAAATCCAGAAGCGAAATATCGGAAGGCGCTCTTTTTAACGTAAAGCCACCGGTCGGTCCCCTGTACGAATTCAGGTAACCGTCTTTAACAAGCCGTTGCATAATTTTGGCAACATGATGGCGGGAGCTGTCAAGTTCATCCGCAATTTTGATCACATTTAATTGCTCTTTGGATTTAGCAACCAGCACCATTCCATGCAATGCAATAAAAGCAGCCTCAGAAAAATTAATAACATGAGCCATATTTGCTGTAATTTTATTTAAGGAATTCGAAGTTGCCGATTATTTTTTTCGGATGTCGTAAAAGCATCGCTGCGGACTGAAAACAATATCATCAGCTTTCATTTTCTTGATCGCTTTTTCAACTGCAGCTTTATCCAATCCGGCTTTTTCAGCTATTTCTCCAGTACGCATCGGTTTTCCTGTTTTGGTCAGTGTGTCTAAAATCTTTTTTTCCATTAAAATGAGTATTAGCTTACTGAAAGGCAAAAATATAATTATTTTTTTATGAATAGTAATCTTTAAACCCCAAGAACAATTTCATCCGTTGCTAAATGGAGTTAACAATGTATAGTTTAATGAGTTACAAATAAGAAATACGAACAAAGTTAAAATCATTCTAAATTGGTAATCCATCACTCAAATATTCAGACCGCAATTTCATTATAAGTTGTAATTTTGACGGAATTATTGTTTCAAAACAGACAGGCCGGATATGAAGCTATCCATCATTATTGTAAACTACAACGTCAAATACTTTTTAGAACAATGCCTCCATTCGGTCAGGAAAGCAGTAAAAAATATTGAAGCAGAAATCGTGGTCGTCGATAACAATTCGGTTGATGGTTCACACGAAATGCTTCACGAAAAATTTCCCGATGTAATTGCAATCGAAAACAGTGAAAATGTTGGTTTTTCAAAAGCAAACAACCAGGCCATCAAGGTTTCAACCGGCGAATATGTATTACTTCTGAATCCTGATACCATCGTTGAGGATGATACATTTCAAAAAATTATCGAATTCATGGACAACCATCCTGAAGCAGGCGGGCTGGGTGTTAAAATGGTGGACGGCAAAGGCAATTTCCTGCCAGAATCCAAACGTGGTTTACCTACGCCGCTGGTCGCTTTTTACAAAATCTTCGGACTGTCACGCCTTTTCCCAAAATCAAAAATTTTCGGGAAATATCATTTAGGTTATCTTGATAAAGATGAAACGCATGAGGTAGATATTTTGTCGGGTGCCTGTATGCTTTTGCGAAGAACGGTTCTTGATAAAACAGGACTTTTGGACGAATCATTTTTTATGTATGGCGAAGACATCGATTTATCGTATCGTATCGTTAAAGCCGGGTTCAAAAACTACTATTTTCCTGAAACCCGGATCATTCACTATAAAGGCGAAAGCACGAAGAAGAGCAGTGTCAATTACGTTGTTGTCTTTTACAACGCCATGACGATTTTTGCACGTAAACATTTTTCCACCCAGAATGCAAAACTTCTCTCCGTACTGATCAACATGGCAGTATATTTCAGGGCGTTTCTCGCCATTCTGAGCCGATTCTTTACAAATGCTATTTTACCTATTACTGATGCGGCATTGCTTTTTGCCGGAACCATCGCGATCAAAAATTACTGGGAAACAAATGTTGTTTTTCCGCAGGGCGGCAAGTATCCATTTGAAATCGTTTCAGTAGCAATTCCTCTGTACATCATTATCTGGCTGTTAAGTGTTTACCTGAGCGGCGGTTATGACAAACCTGTTAGCTTACCAAAAATATTCCGTGGTTTATTTGTAGGAACCATTATCATTCTTACTATTTATGCTTTATTACCTGAAGGATTGAGGTTTTCAAGAGCACTCATCGTTTTTGGAGCGCTCTGGGGCTTTATATCGATGATGGGTATCCGTTTTATCCTGCATTTGTTTAACCTGAAAAATTTCAGGATGGGTGTCAAAATCAACAATCGATATGCGATTATCGGTGAAAAGAACGAGGCTGAACGTGTAGCAGATCTGTTGCGAAAAGCAGATATGAAACCAGGATTTATTGGCCTGGTCGGAATAACTTCTGCACAGGAACAAATGCAAGGTTTTATCGGTAAGATTGACAATCTGAAAGACATTATCGGGATTTACGGGATTAATGAAGTGATTTTTTGTGCGAAAGACCTCCCGGCTCAACAGATCATCGATAAAATGTCAGAACTTAACTTATCGCAGGTTGAATTTAAAATCGCACCGCCTGAGAGCCTGTCTATTATTGGGAGTAATTCCATCAGCACTTCTGGCGATGTATATATTGTCGAAATCGATTCGATTGGAAAGCCCAATAATAAGCGAAGTAAGCGGTTTCTTGATCTGACCGGAAGCTTTGTACTGCTTATCTTTTCGCCGTTAATACTTTTCATCGTGCATAAACCTGCAGGATTTTTTGTCAATATTTTTCGGGTATTTTTTGGCAGTCGGTCCTGGGTAGGTTACAGGCTCACCGAGAAATCGGAGACTCATCGGCTGCCAGGGATAAAAAGAGGTGTATTAAATCCTACAGATGTTCTTAAAAATAACAACATACCTGCCGATACCGTCGATCGGCTGAATCTCCTCTATGCCCGTGACTATAGGGTCATGAAGGATATAAACATTGTCCTTAAAGGATTTCGAAATTTGGGCAGATAAACAAATCCACGTGTAAGCAATTTAAACAGAAATAGTTGGTTGAAATTGATTTTTACCAAACAATCTCTGTTTTTCAATCTTTACGCTAAAGCCGATTGCTTATTAATTTGTAATTTTGTAAAAACATTAAACAAAACAAGTTGTTTATCAGTTGAATTATTTGAATTAATCAATTACGTATGGCACTATTTGAAGTCGTTATGCCCAAGCTGGGTGAAAGTATTATCGAGGCTACCATAACCAAATGGCTGAAACAGGAGGGGGACACAATAGAAGAAGATGATTCGTTGGTTGAGATAGCGACGGACAAAGTGGATTCAGAAATTCCTTCACCTGTAGAAGGTACGCTTAAAAAAATCCATTACCAGGAAGGCGAAACCGTTGCAGTAGGAACTGTTATTGCACTCATCGACCTGGGTGGTGAAGATACCGCAGGTGGATCGGAAGAAACCGAAACTAGTAAACCGGAAGAACCTGTACAAAAAGTCGAAACCAAGAAAAAGGAATCTCCACAACAAGCCAAACCACATGATTTTGCTTCATCATCAAGGTTTTATTCGCCATTGGTTAAAAATATTGCCAAACAGGAAAATATTTCAATTGAAGAACTGGATACGATAAAAGGGAGTGGTAAGGATGATCGCGTGAATAAAAGCGATATTCTTCGTTACATCGATGATCGTAAATCGGGTAAAGTGACAAAACCGAAGCAGACTATTACGCCTTCCGTTCCACAAGGAAAAGTTGTTGAGCAACCCACCGTTACTGCCGGTGTAGGCGATGAGATCATCGAAATGGACAGGATGCGCAGGCTAATAGCCGACCACATGGTCATGTCGAAGCATACATCTGCCCATGTGACAATGTTTCATGAGGTTGATATGACAAAAGTTGTGACCTGGAGGGAAAAAATAAAGGATGCATTCCTTAAACGTGAAGGTGAAAAACTAACCTTCACCCCTATTTTCATGGAAGCGAGTGCAAAAGCATTACGGGATTTCCCGATGGTGAATACTTCGGTGGATGGATATAACATCATTAAGCGCAAAAATATCAACATCGGGATGGCAACTGCTTTGCCAACAGGCAATCTCATTGTTCCTGTGATAAAAAATGCGGATCAGAAAAATCTCGTGGGCCTTGCAAAAGATGTTAACGACCTGGCAAACAGAGCCCGGAACAACAAACTTTTACCGGATGAAATTCAGGGCGGTACATTTACCGTCACCAATTTCGGTCAGTTCGGAAATTATACAGGTGCACCCATTATTAATCAGCCGCAGGTAGCCATACTTGGACTTGGAACGATAAGAAAAAAACCGGTGGTTATCGAGATGGATTCGGGAGATGTGATTGGTATCAGACAAATGATGATATTATCTTTGGCTTTCGATCACAGGGTTGTCGATGGTGCATTAGGAGGAATGTTCCTGCAGCGTGTCGCCAAGTACCTCGAAGAATTTGACATCACCCGAAATGTATGACAAATATTTTGTAAATTAGCAATATAAATAAAGGACCATTTTTATACATATTTCAATAGAAATTTTTAACGTCATTCCGGCGTAATATATGAGACTTTCTCTCACTACTTGCACAACTAAAGCCGGGATGACTTTTTATTTTAAACCAACTACCAGATGGTATTAAATTTAACACGTCCAATCGTTTTTGTCGACCTTGAAACTACAGGAGTGAATGTAGTTACCGACAGGATTATCGAAATATCACTCGTCAAAATTTTTCCGGATGGCACGCAGGAAATCAGAACTGAACGGGTAAACCCAACCATTCCGATCGCTTCTCAGGCAACTGCTATTCATGGAATTAAGGATGAGGATGTAAAAGACAAACCGACTTTTGCAGAAATTGCTCATTCACTTGCTCAGTTTATCGGAAATTCCGACATGGCAGGTTACAATGCCATAAAATTCGATTTTCCGTTGTTATCAGAAGAATTTCTGCGTGCCGATGTTGATTTTGATGTACAGGCCAGAAAACTGGTAGATGTTCAGAATATATTTCATAAAATGGAACCGCGTACCCTCAGGGCAGCGTACCGTTTTTATTGTCAGAAAGAATTGATAGATGCTCACAGCGCCGAGGCGGATACATTAGCTACATATGAAGTGCTGAAGGCGCAAATCGAAATGTATGAAAACACTCCGTATGAAGATAAAGACGGAAAAATAACCTTGCCGGTAAAAAATGACATTGTCGCTCTTTCTGATTTTTCTTTTCACATAAAAAATGTTGATCTTATCGGTCAAATCGTTTACAATGACAAAAAGGAGGAGGTCTTCAACTTCGGCAAATATAAAGGTAAAAGCGTAGCAGAAACTTTTGAGAAAGAGCCGCAATATTATGACTGGATGATGAAGAGCCAGTTTCCGCTTTCGACCAAAAAAGTGATCACCGCCATTTATTTGCGGGGATTCAATAAATCCTGCGTAAACCTAAAATAAAATGCCTTTTGTAAACGAAAGGCCTTAAAATCTCATCACTATTTTTTAATAATTTTCTTTATTGCTGTATCTTTCCCTGACGTTATTTTAACGAGGTAAAATCCGGCAGCAAAATTTGAGAGATTATTTATCTGAACTTTTGAAACATTTGAAGATTCATTCTCAACATAAAGTGATTTTCCGGTAATATCGCATATTTCAATCCGGTCGATGGTGGCTGGTGTATTAACAAGAGCAACAGTAAGTTCATCACTAAACGGATTCGGATAAAGGATCAGGTCATTTCCTGTCGTCAAAGGATCCTCCACGATGGTGAGAAGATTGTTGGCAAGGGCGTAATCTGGAATTCCCCAACCCAACTCATTGTTCGGATTGGAAGCCAGTGAACCTGCATCCATGATAGCCTGCATGATCTCCGTGTTTCTCTTCATTGGATTGGCCTGCCAAAGGCAAGCAACCATCCCGGCGGTGATGGGTGATGAGAATGAAGTACCGCTTCCCGAACTTACATTTCCGCTCCATGGGTCAATTATTGTGCTTCCCTGTCCCTGTGCTACAACATTAGGTTTTATTCTTCCATCATAAGTCGGACCTGTAGAACTGAACGATGCATAATATCCATTTGCATCTACTGCACCCACTGTGAATACACTATCGCCATCGGCCGGCGCTCCGATATATTGCCAGGAAGTGCCCCCTGAATTACCTGCACTATTGCAAACGAGAATCCCTTTACTCGCTGCCATATCGGCTCCAATGGTAATGGGTGTTGTGTTCCCGTCCATATCAGCATAGGTGTGGTCAAGCGTTGGATCATCAAAAGTTGTATAGCCCAAAGAAGAATTGATAACATCCGCTCCGACACTGTCGGCAAATTCGGCAGCCGAAACCCAGTTCAGCTCTTCAATCAGGTATTCCGAATCCCCGTCTTCGGAGCGAAGCAGCCAGAAATCAGCTTTTGGTGCCGTTCCAACCATTTGCCCCGGAAGGTTCCCTCCCATTGTAGAAAGGACCATGGAGCCATGATAATGTGAATCGAACAAATGCGGCTGAAAGGGACTGACGAAATCCCTGTAACCCAGTATCTGACCGTTCGTCCACAAGCTATCAAATACTGCCAGGTTATCAGCATTAAGAAAACCTGCATCCAGCACGGCAATTGTCATTCCCGCACCGTCATAACCCATGTTGTGAAGGATGTCGCCGTTCAGCATGTGTATCTGGTTGTAAGCGCTACCGTAATCATAATTATCGGTTGAATTTCCCGATTTCAGTGAAGCTTGTTCCGCAAGCGGGCCATAGGTTTCATTTTCAAAAAAAGGCTTGCCCTGGTTACCACTGTTCTGAAGTTTATTTTCTCCACCTGCTTTGGTTATCGATTCAACAAATGAAAAGTTACTTATTGTGTTTAATGCATTTTGATCAGTTGTATAGATGGTAACTGAGTTGAGCCATTTGGAAACGGTATATATGGTCACGCCTGTTTCGGCTACACTTTGAATGTAATCCGGGTTGACAGGCAGATCAGATATTGAAATTGTAATATTTTGCTTAGTTCTCCTTTCGATGGCTTTAGGTGATAAATATGCTTCAGGATTACCAATCGTATAGGGTGAATTATTTTTATCCGTAAACCTGACCCAGTATTTATCAGGAGCTACTTGTGAGAAAGCTATAATAACGGTCAATAACAGACCAACTGTAAAGTAAAATTTTTTCATTTTTTTTCTGTATTATTAGTTGAATTCGACAAATGTACAATTATATATCAAAAGTGTTTCTGGTAATTCATAGATGGTGACCTTAATGCCTGATTCATTTTTAAGAATAGACCTATATTTGCACAATAACGTTGCAACTGGAAACAAATGCGAATCGATATTCTTACATTATTCCCCGAAATGTTCGATGGTGCCTTTAAGCATTCCATCCTTAAACGGGCAGGCGAAAAAGGGCTTGTTAATATCAGCCTGATCAATATCCGCGATTTTGCTACGGATAAACACAGGCGGGTTGACGACTATCCCTATGGCGGTGGTTCGGGCATGGTGATGATGATCGAACCCATTGTCCGGTGCATCGAGCATCAGAAATCGTTAAGAAAATACGATGAGATCATTTACCTGTCACCCGACGGAGAATTGCTGAACCAAAATCTGTCAAACAGACTTTCAACATGTACGAATCTTTTGCTGTTGTGTGGTCATTATAAGGGTATCGACGAACGGATCAGGGAACATTATATTACTCTTGAAATATCTATCGGTGATTATGTTTTATCTGGCGGTGAACTGGCTGCTGCCGTTTTAACGGATTCAATTGTCCGGCTGATTCCGGGTGTGTTGAACGATGAAACTTCCGCATTAGGTGATTCTTTCCAGGACGGATTGTTATCACCTCCGGTCTATACCCGTCCTGCTAACTATAAAGGAATGAAAGTACCGGATGTGCTGCTTTCGGGTAATGATAAAGAAATTACTGACTGGAGACTTGAAAAGGCACTCGAACGAACCCATACAAAACGGCCCGACTTGCTTAAAGAGGAAGATTAAAAAATATTTTTCAATTTTGCGGAGTTTATAATTAAAGCTGTATATTTGCACCCATTTTTAAAGGCAACCACATAAAACATTGAGTGATGAGCAAGCATGAGATTTTAAAGTATGTTGATGATTTATCACCGGTAAAGGAGTGGCCGGTTTTTTCAGCAGGAGACACCATTACCGTCAAATATAAAATCAAAGAAGGAAATAAAGAACGTATCCAGAATTTCCAGGGCGTTGTTTTACAAAGAAGGGGAAGCGGCCCTACCGAAACTTTCACTGTTAGAAAAATGTCAGGAAGCACAGGTGTAGAAAGGATATTTCCGATAAACTCACCTTTTATCGATGATATTACCATCAATAAAAAAGGTGTGGTTCGCAGAGCCAGGATATTTTACCTCAGAGGATTGCGTGGTAAAAAATCAAGAATCAAAGAAAAAAGATATTAAAATTTCTTACACATATTGTAAAGTCCCGTTTTCCGGGACTTTTTTATTTTCTGTAGTTTGAGTGAACAGGATCGTTATTTTTGTATTCCCGTAAATTATCACCTGCTAACGTTATCATAAACATGGATACGAACGACAACAATAACTTTTCGATAAAAAAAAGGCTGTCAAGCTTTGGATATGCTTTTAAAGGATTGCGTTATATGTTCAGAACCCAGCACAATTCACGTATTCATCTCGTAGCGGCAGCAATTGTCGTATTGTTCGGATTTATTTTCAGTGTGAATAAAATCGAGTGGTGTCTGCTTATTTTTGCCATGGGTCTTGTTTTTTTTGCTGAACTCGTAAATACTGCCATTGAATACTTAACTGACATTATTTCTCCGGGGTTTAATGAAAAAGCAGGCCGTGTAAAAGATCTGGCAGCGGGCGCTGTATTGATTTCTGCAATTGCTTCTGCCATTATCGGCCTTATCATATTTATTCCTAAGATTGCAGAATATTTCGGGAGATTTTAAAAGTGTAAATCTGTTGATACCGGATCATTTTATAAATAAAACCAGTTTATATTTTTATTTTCTTTTTATCAATCCTTTGCCAGGAAGCTGTTTATTCGGAGATGTGCATATTTTATACAAATAGCCGACCGAAAAAAAACTGTAATAATCCCTGTTGTCATTTCCTTCCAGTGCATCAAGT
>CAVXTE010000014.1:0-7951 GCA_963764475.1 uncultured Bacteroidales bacterium | reverse complement strand
TAAAACCAAAGAACGATGAGATACCAAAATAAAAATACGTATTTGGGCTTTCATACTTGTATATTTACTTCCGTTCTCCTACTCGAAAGCACAGGATGACGACTGTAATAAAACGAAAGTTGCCGTATCAGTTGAGATTGTCCCAGGAGCAGACATATTTAAGATGTTGGAAAACGATTTTGGTGCACACACCCAAAGTGAATGGAAAGGCTTTACAACAAGAATGCTTGTTCAAATACTTTCAGAATACGAACCCGAAATCACATTTTTTTCTTCGGATGAGGGTAGTGATGATTATCATTATCTTTTCCGGGCGAATATGGATCTCATTGTGGTTGGTGAAGACGATAATGAACATACAGGGTATTATATGTCAGCTTCGCTTATCGCTAATGCTAACTGTATACCAAATCGTAATTGGATAGTAGCTACAGATGCATTTCAAGGTATAGATCGCGAGCTCAAACAAGCAATGAAAAATCTTGTATCTGATTTTTGGCCAATGGATAGAAATATAATTTCCTATGAAAAAGACCATCCCTCACCACCCAGAGATCCGGTACTGAATATTGAAATTGAAAAGAAATTTATTTCTCCCCTTGATACAGAATCCAGAAAAACAAAAGTAAATGCGAAAGTATTCGATTGTCACGACAATCAGGTATGCGACACACGTGGAAACGAGCAGCCTGTATATTATCAGGACTATATTGATAGGCTCGATTTAAAAATGTCAAGCCTTGGTGATGGGGGTTACCATTTAGGTAATTATATGGTTATTGTTACTAGTAAATATTGCAATAATGTGGGAGAATACAAGCTGGATAAAGGTATTATGGCAGAAAAGAAAACCATCCGTTTTAAGACTTGTCAGCTAGGTGGTCCATTAGTAGTAGAGGAAAAAGAACTCATTATACGCGGGCTTAAGATTGAAGTAAAACCTGACCGCAAGGAAATAGAACCCGATGAACGTACTAAAATTGTCATAACATTTAATGAGACTGATCCTGACGGAACCAAATATCCAGTAGAAGGTAAAAAAATTGATGTTAAAATAAACGGGCTTGTAAACGGTACAATTAAACCGGAAAACGGCTATACAACAAACAGTGACGGAAAAGTTGTACTTAATTATATAGCAGGTAGCAATGACGAAAAAATTACGGTAAACGCCAGTTTTCAACCTGAAGACTACCCGGATAAAGCAGAAGGGAAAGGTTCAGTAAAGGTAAAAAAACTGGAAGGAGATTTTAATGGAACCATAACTTACAAGCGGGAGGTTCACTGGAAGGCTGAAGAATCATCGGTCACAAAATCAGTAAATCTTAGTGAATCGGCCACATTACAAGTGGCTGCAAAATACCTGAAGACAACACCTGGAGATGATGGTCCGGAAGAGCTTTTCGAGGCATCACCCTTATCCGGCAACTATTCAGTGACAATGAAAAAAGTTGTTATTGCGACTGATGTGCAAGGGCATTGGCAAAAACAAGAGGATACCTGGCAGGGTAACAAAACGATAGATCCTAAAAGCAACTCCAATATTTTTCTGACAATAAAGCCACAAAATAAGAGCTACAGGCTTCAGATTGAATTTCGCTTTCCTCCCGTTGAAGGAAATACAGTAATAACTACCGATGAGGGAGTAAATGTGACATACGAGCCTGAAGTATGGGGAATCAATGCAGGTTTGGAATTTGAGGGCAAAACAGATGGCAACTCTGTCAACGGCAACTGGTCCAAACCCGCACCACCCAAGTTGTTTGTCCTCCCTCAGGCCGGTCTGATGCCAGGCTCTACATGGAACTGGAACCTGAGCAGAAAAAAATGATGAAGGATATTATCGATCAATATAAAAAAGAAAACCAAAACCTATGTTAACCATTAATAAAAGTAGCGGATAAGTTATAGCAGAATCTAAAACCATGAAGTATTCAATTTATGTTGATGAAGAACTATTTGAAGAAAATGGATGCCAACGACACGCCTGAAGGAAAAGCAAATAACCGGATGGTGGAATTTGTGAAAATATGAAAGTTGGTCCAGTCTTGCTTAAGTTTTCTAAAATTTAATAAAAACATTGAAACATTACTACCATGAAATTCATTACTATTACCATCATTATTCTGGCAATATCTGTATACGGATTAGCCCAAAGTGACAATATTAAATGTTCTCTTGTTCTAAATCATTCTTTTACATATAGTGTCCCTCCAACCAATTTTAAGATTACTATAACCGGCGAAATACCATTCTCTTTCACACAAAACTTTGCAACATACAAATGGTTTCCCGATGGCGAAGTCTTAGACGTTGTTTCATCTCTTTCAGGCGGAGGAACTGCTATTTTAAAAGCCGAAGGAAATATGGATTTACCCGATTTAAAAATTGAAAAACTGAATTACCATTCGAAAGTAAAAATTGATATTGAAGGCAAAACCCGGTTCGTAAAAGTGCCTGAAGCCGGTGGTTCGATCAAGCTAATGAATCTAAAACTGACCGAAAACTGGGACGGCGATATAGTCTGGGATATAAAAACAGATGACCCTGATGGTGATCCTATTCGGTTAAAAGCGTTTAAAATGTTTGCACCTACCACTTTCCCCGATTCGCCACCCACCGACAAAACACTTGAATATATAGCTGAATATCTATATGAAGACCAAACGTTTGAGCAAACCACGAATATGCCCGGCATGGGAACATTTACCTGGCAATACACCTTAAAATACAATTCTGTTAAAACAAATAAAGATGTTCCGGTTGAGGATCCTGTAGATCCAAAAAATCCACTTGAAAGGAGTTCTCATCTTATTACAACGGAAAATGATCCCAAGGTTACAGCAAATCCAAAAAACGAACAAGACAATTATGAAACACCACCCAAATCTTATATAAAAAACTACCAACCCAGAATTGGCCCGCCTCTTGAAAGCATTAAATGGGAGATAGTAGATGAAAATACGGCTCCTATAAAGCGGTAATTAATTACGATTGGAATATGACAGTTAAAAAGAAGAAATAAAAATCGCCATAAAATGAATAGCAAGATACAATTCATAATTATTCCTTTAATTGCACTGCTGCCAATGAAATTGTATGGGCAAGAGTCATTTAAAGCTGAAATGACAAATGTAAAACAGGGAACCAAAGAAATTTATCAGGTTCAGTCGAATGGCGATAAGTACAGGTACGATTTTGAAGATGGGAGGCGAAAAAGGAATAGTGATTGTATGACCCTGCAAAAGGCAAAACAGCCATTTTATTCCCTTCCAAAAAATTTGTTCATTATACTGAAACATCATCGATAATAAGCCGGGCAAACGATCCGGTTCAGGCCGTAATGACTTTGAAAGACAGGTACAATGAAAAGAAACTGGGACAAGAAAAAGTAGCCGGCTTTGATTGCGATAAAACAGAATTGTACGCAGCCGACAAAAAAGTTTTTACGGTTTGGTTTTCAGATAAATTGAATTTCCCGCTGAAAATACAAAACCATATCGCGAAAGATACCTACATGAAATTATCGGGTATTGAAATCCAAAAAATACCAATTTCAGTTTTTGATATTCCTGGAGATTACACAGAAGTTGACAACAGAATGCGTCCTGTTATTCCTGAACCTCCTGCCCCGGAACAATGGAATACTATTGAAGCTGATTTACCCTTAAATAAGGAATATACAAGAGGCGATCTTATTCGATTCAAAGTACCTGAAACAAAAAACTATGTCCTCAGCCTGACCAACAACTCAACCGACCCGGCAAAAATTATCAGGAAGACATTCAGGGATGGGAAAGAATTACCCAGACAACGAACAAGGGCCTTTAAAATACCGGACCCGAAGACTTTTTGACAATGAATCATCCAAAGATACTTACAGCTGGAAAGCAGGAGATACAAAAATTCTGGAAGTACATGAGGGGAAGTTAAATATTGATATACAAGCGGAAGGCAATTAACTAAAAAATAAAAAAATGAACCAAAAAATTAAAATCCAAATCCTTTTTACAAGCATTCTTGTTTTCTTCTTTTTAGAACTTTTTGCACAAAATTCAGACCTTTTAAGTAAGGTGAGAGACAAAGATTTAAATGCAGTAAAAGAACTGATTGCTGCAGGTGCCGACGTGAACATGCAAGACGATATGATGGGCTACACTCCTTTGATTTTGTCGGTTTACAATGGTCACAAAGAAATGGCTGAATTACTTCTTTCAAAAGGAGCAGCTTTAAATCAACAAGAGAAACGTACGGGTTATACACCGCTAATGCTGGCACTTAACAGTAATAATGCGGAACTGGCCAAATTTCTTATCGACAAGGGAGCTGACTTCAAAATTAAGTCCAACGATGGTGCCACTGCGCTTATTCTGGCATGTGGTGTTTCGCCTGAAATTGCAAAAGACCTACTTTCGAAAGGTGCTGATATTCATGTCTTAACAGAAAAAGGCAATGGCGTTTTTACACAATGTATTGTAACAGGAATGATGCGGGGAAATGAAGCAATTACACCGGAATTCGCCGAATTTCTTCTTTCGAAAGGTGCCGAAATCGACGAAAAAAACACCATGTCAGGATATAAAGGATACACGCCCCTGTTCTGGGCAATTCTTTATGGCGAAACTGACATCGTAAAATTTCTGGCTGAAAAGGGGGCGGATGTAAATGCCGTTGCAGAAGGTGAAAAAACTCCGCTCTCTATTGCAAGCGAAGCTGGTAGCGAAGATATTGTTGAGATATTAAAAAGCCACGGAGCCAAATAACCTTAAAAAATTATTGATATGATTTATGCTATTGTAATTATTGTCCTTTTACTACTGATTATTGTCGGGCTTTACAACTCGCTGGTTCGAAGGAAAAATGACGTAGAAAATGCTTTTGCCTCGGTTGATGTAATGTTGAAAAAAAGGTACGACCTCATCCCTAACCTGGTAGAGACCGTGAAAAGCTACATGAAGCACGAAAAGCTATTGCTTACCGAACTAACTGAAATGCGGTCACGTGCTATGTCTGGCGACCTGCCTGCCAACAGACGAGTGGAACTTGAAAATAAAATTACAAGGGGAATTGCAGGCGTTATGGTTGCCGTTGAAAATTATCCTGATTTAAAAGCCAGTCAGAACTTTCTGCAGCTTCAGGCGGCGTGGAATGAAGCCGAAGAACAAATTTCTGCTGCGCGCAGGAGTTTCAATGCAGCGGTTACGGCTTTCAACAACAAAGTTGAAACTTTCCCTTCAAACATTATGGCAGGCGTAATGGGCTACAAACGACGCACACTATTCGAGATTCCCGAAGCGGAAAGGCAGAATCTGAGCGCTAAAAATTTATTTGAATCATGACCACACAAAACGATTTCAAAAAATTTTACGATGCAAAACTCCTCCCCGACCTGAAAATCCTGGACAAGGAAAGGAAAAAAGTGGACAGCCGGGTTTTGCTTATCGGATTGATTGCGCTGGTATTGATAATCATTATCGGACGTATATTCCACGGAAGAGGAACTGGATATTTTCAAATCCTGGTGGTGATAATTGCTTTTATTGCCATTAGCGTAGTTAGTAAAAAGTACCGGCAAAATTTCAAAAATAAAATCATACAAAAAATTACTGCTTTTGTTGATGAAAACCTTTTGTATTCGCCTGAAAGCTATGTTTCGCGCGAAGAATTTACCAACAGTGGTATTTTTCAGAAGTATTGCAACCGCTACAACGGCGAAGACCATTTTAAAGGAAACGTTAGGTAAAACCGCGATCGAATTTTCGGAAGTAGTTGGCAAACATGTCACGTCGACCGGCACCGGCTCAAACCGGAAAGAACATCAATCCATCATTTTTAAAGGGATATTTTTTGTAGCCGATTTCAATAAATATTTTGACGGACACACTGTTGTTTTGCCTGATACTGCTGAAAAAATGCTCGGAAGTTTGGGGCAAAGCCTGCAATCGATGTCATCGCGGGGAGAACTGGTAAAACTCGAAGACCCTGAATTTGAAAAAGAATTCTGCGTTTACAGCGACGACCAGGTGGAAGCAAGGTACATCCTTTCGCCATCGTTAATGAAAAGAATTGTTGACTTTAAACGGAAATGGAACACCAAAGTATATCTCTCGTTCCGTGACTCAAAAGTGTATATAGCCATTAAAATGGATAAAAACCTGTTTGAAACCAGGCTCTTTAAATCCATTGTCGACTACAATTTTATTGAACAGAATATCCGGTTCCTCACACTGCTAACCGGAATTGTGGAAGACCTGAATTTAAATACCCGGATTTGGACAAAAGAATAAACGATAAAACATTCAAATCAAAAAGTTATGCAGACAAATAAATCAAGAAACTCAAATCCCAGGATGTTTGGGGTAATTTTTACGCTGGTTGGCGCAGCTATATTTTATTTCTGGGGCTGGCCACCGTTAAAATATGCCTACGAATCGAAAAGCTGGCCCGTAACAAGCGGAACGATTACTCAGCTCGGAAGTGGATAGCTGGACAAAAGACGGAAAATCGCAATATGACGCCCGTATAAATTACAGCTACGAAGTGGAAGGTAAAAAGTACAACTCCACAAAAATCTATTCCAGTGGCTCTTATTCCGGAAGTAACATCACCAAAGCAAAAGAACTGGTGGATGAATTTCCGGCAAGTAAAACCGTAGATGTTTTTTACGATCCGGAACTGCCAGATTCGGCAGCGCTAAAACCCGGCGTAAGTGGCAACGATATTCTCATGGCTGCTTTCCCACTTATATTTCTGCTTATTGGGCTGGCTGTACTTACCGGCCTCCTAAAACCACAGCGAAGTACCACTCAAAGAAACATGCACGGAAGAACCGATATCAGAGATGTCATTAAAAATATTACGAACCGATAAAAATTATTAATCATGAAAAAATTAGTTTTACTCTCATTGTCAATTTTATTAAGCCTCCCTCTTTTTGCTCAATTTAAAGGGAAAATGGTATTTAAAACCATGAATAAAGAAAGGCATTTTGATGTTTATTTCTGTGATGCCGGCTATCGTTACGATTTTGATGAAGACGGACAAAAGGGTTCTTTTATTGTAAAAAGCGGCTCATCTGAAGTTATCATGTCTAATGCCTCAACAAAAAATGGCTATGAAAAGCCCGGCAGGAAGTGCGATGAGCATGAGCAGTGATCCATTAAAATTGATGGAAAATTACCAGGGAAATGCAATAATAAAAGAAGAAGGTACCGAAACCATTAATGGAATCAAATGCACAAAATCGGTACTAATGAACAAGGAAAATCCAACACAGAAAATGTTTACCATGTGGTTTTCTGACAAATATAAGTTCCCGATGAAAATGGTAAACCATATTGACGGATCAGAAGATTCGGGAATGGAAATGCAGGATGTAGAACCCTGGACACCGGATGAAAAATTCTTTGAAATACCAGACGGATATCAGGTAATGGGAATGCCTGGAGGTATGCCAGGAAGATAAACTCAACATGCAAAGACAATTTGATATGAAAAAAATAATACCAATTTTTATCCTTTCTCTGATAATCTGTAATATTTCTGGACTGAAAGCCCAAATGGTAACCTACAGCGGCCCCGTGGAATATCATCTTGAAATAATAAAAACAGCTGGTGGCGGAGGAACCGATGGCGGGTACGACTGGAATGTAAGTGTAAATGAAAAACGAATTATCGACGGTTCATTTTTCGTCACTTTTACAGGAGGTGCAACAGCTGGGTTTTCGGTATTTAAACTAACCAGCATTGAGGAAAACATCAACTATATAAATACGGTTAACAACGAAGGAAACGAACAAAAAACCTCGCAACCCTGCTACGACGACCGCCTGGTTTTTATTGAGAACTGCCACTCCGGGCGATTCACGTACGCAACGAACCGGCGTAAATACTGCTCGTGTAAATCCCGAAAAACCAGTTATTGAAGGAGGGCAGATGATGCTTCGCGATA
>CAVXTE010000013.1:0-6891 GCA_963764475.1 uncultured Bacteroidales bacterium | reverse complement strand
CATGTCCATCGATTGATAATCCTGCTGTTTGATTTACATTCCGGTAGCGAAGTCTTACCCATTTAACACCGTTAGTTGCAGTAGCTTTTACAGCTATTTTTATGGGTTTTCCTTCAACTGCTTCCGTAACCGGAGTATGTTCAACCTGGAAAAGTGAGCTGTTATCCGGTAAAGCTGCTTCTTTATATTTGGGAGCAGTTACAACCGTTCCCTGTGGTTGGTAGTTTTCACGTTCCTTATTCAAATTCTCCAGCCCGGTTTCAAGATAAGAAAGCTCATCTTTCCAGTGCCCGGACAGACGGTGATCTATCCCTTCATATATTCAGCGATTCTCAACACCCATTTTTATAGTCGCTTGTGTAAACATCGCCGGCAGCATCTACAATTTGCTGCCACGCTTCGATGGCATTTTTCTCGTATTTAATTGCCTCATCAAGCGCTGAAACATCGTGTGTTTGCTTAAATATCCGGTAACTCACGGCAGCCGGAATTCTCCGCGAATGATACAGCGCAAGGTTTGAAAGTATCCGCAAATCGGTCATCGTTGAAATAAATTCTTTGCTTTTATTATTTCCAACAGCTTGTTCCGATGCTTCAATTAACTGATTTATTTCATCTGAAGTCTGCTTAAACCACAAGCTGGTTTGCGAAGGTTTTATTTTTGCTGTTTCACCGCCTTCGATTAACAGTTTTGCCTCTGTATCAAAACTGGCGAACTGCTGAATGTCGCTTCCTTCGGCAAGGGCATACTGCGGCAAATCACCCAGTCGTTGTTTTTCGGGCCATCCGCGCGTAGTAGGAAAACCACTGTAAGGCATACAGGAAGCTACAATACGTGGTAATACCTGGCTTGCTTTTTCCAAGTGCTTTTTTAACAATGGGTGCAGCTTTTTCTCCAAACCGCAATTCAAACTCTTTTTGAAATACTTCGGGTGGTGTTTCCGGATTGTATCCGATTCTTCCGAAAACCTTGAAAAAGTACCAGTACCGCTCAAATTCGTAATCGTAATACTGATATTTTTTATTCAGTAATTCAAAAGGCTTTTCATCGTGTGGCTGAGCTTCCATTTTGGTTGCCAGCGGTTCATTTACTTCAAATCCTTCGCCGTCATAAAGGTGCGTTGATTTTGAAAAGCGTCGTGCATATTCCGGGTCGCCCCAGAGAAGAATGCGCATGGTTCCGCCGGTCCAAAGCCTCCAGAACATATCGTATTGTTTCGGATAATAAAGCATGTCGGCATAACCGTGCCGGCGTTCCGATTGATTTTCACGGTTAATATGTGTTGGGTGAAAAGGCAGTCCGGCCTGTTCCATCCAGTATTTGGTATCAATCCTGAAATTCAGTTTCAAATCGATGGCGCTTTGGATGACAGATTCGGGTAATTCTTTTGCCCTGAGATCGAACCGAAGTCCGGGTGAAACTTCTTCCATTTTCTTAAAAACATCGTACCAGAAAGTACCCATTTCACTCCTTCTTAAACCCGATTCATTGTGCATCCTGAACTGAATGCCATCGAGACCGTGTACTTTATTTACAAACTCTTCCAGCGCTTTTAAAGTGTAAGGAATCAGGTTATCTTCGTTTAAACCGGTAACAAGCACCGATTTAAGTTTTTCCGTTTCACTTGCCGTTTCGGGAATTCCTCCACGCTGAACGCCTCCCCGGTAAATATGGTCCCAGATTCCAACCGAAAACCGGATTCCGTGCTCGTGAGCCATTTCGATTAACCGGTTTAACGCATCCAGATTTTTTTGTTGTTCTTCCGGTGTTATCTCACCCATTTTTACATCCGGAAATCCATCCACATTAAAAAAGTACGGATAACAGGGAGCCAGAAATCCTCCGTTTTCGTAACCAAAAATTACGAGCAGTGAATTAAACCGGTTTTTTGCCAGCATATCGAGGTATTTATCCCAGTACGCTTCATCGTAAAAGCGGCTTTCCCAATATGCCCTGTTCATGGTGTAAATCGAGATTGACCGTGTTTTTACATCCGGTTTTTCTGTGATTTCCTTTACTTCACTCAATGGAGATTTTTTGTCTTTATCCCAGCTAATCCGGTCCGCAATATCGAGCAGGGCATACATTAATCCCCTGTCGTCGTAACCCCTGACTACCCAGACTGGTTTATCCTGCCGGCTTGTTTTTTGTATTGACAATGCTTCCGGAACCTGTGGCAGTTTATCATTATTATTTAACAACTGTGCAACCTGCAGTATCACTGTTTCCCGAATGGATATAAATGATCGAATTTCCTTTCGCCTCGTCAAGGGTGGCTGCCTTTTCGTAACGTATTTTTTTTGCATCCAGAACATCAGTTATTTTATCCACTCCGTACATGGCAGGTGTTCCGATTTTATCACCAATTACAATGGATATTTCGGGAGTCCTGTTTTTGGCACAACCGGTGAAAACGATCAACAGGATGATCAATGATTTCCGCAATAACTTTTTATTCATAAGAAATGGGTTTTTGTTGGATTAGGTTCGCTACAATTTGCATGCAGCATTACTACAATATTAATCAAATAACACGGATATGGCAAGAATTCAATTACGGGGATTTTATACCTTTAGCCTCAATTAAAAAGTTGATAACGAGTTATCAGAAAAGGGAAATTACGATTTTTCAGATACAATGACACCGCGTACCGACCCCGCTTTGGCCTATAAAATGTCAATCGGGTTAAATAAATGAAGTCAAGCCATTAACAGCATAATAAGAAATATCGGGAAATACCGGATGACCTTCGTGACTTTCTTAACCACCCAATTGAACCGCAAATCTTTTCGAAAGGGCTACATGACTTTCTTTAGTATTCCATTATTTTAAAATTAACCACAATTATTAAATTTCTCGTCGGAACCCCATTGATAATCAGAAACATTCACAGAAAAGAACATCATCCTGGGATTTCAAGTGAATAATTAATTGAGATTATAAAATAATTAATTCCGATTGATGACTATTTTTGGAATTTAAGATATTTCCCAATTTAGGTTATCATCAAGGAATCGAGGGAATTTTAACCCTGCATATTTGAAAATTTATTGGAAAAATGGTGACAATATAAATACGTAATGTAGCCACAGTGCCACAATTAGTAAACACGAATATCATGAAATATTTATCAATGGGGTTTTTAGTTTTTTTGTTTTTCGGATTTAACTCCTGTAAAACAAACGAATTAAAACATCAAATCAGTTATCAACTCATCGAGAGGATTCTTCCGGGGAAATCATCTCAATTTATCATTGGGGATTTAAACAAAGAAGACAATAAAGAAGCGTTTGAGTTAAGCAGCAAAAACAGCAAAATCATAATAAAAGGCACCAATGAACTTGCCATTGCAAAAGGTTTCAATTGGTATTTAAATAATTATTGCCTCACGCGCGTTTCGTGGTATAAGGATGACCCGATTGTTGCTCCTGATATACTACCGATGGTTGATACAACCGTTAGGCGGGAATGTCGGTTTGAAAAACGTTTCTTTTTAAACTATTGCACATTTGGTTACACAATGCTGTGGTGGCAATGGGATGACTGGCAAAGATTTATTGATTGGATGGCGTTAAACGGTATTAATATGCCTTTGGCTATCACCGGTCAGGAAGCTGTTTGGATGGATGTTTGGAAAGACTTTGGCATGACTGAAGATCAGATTAGGGCTTATTTTACAGGCCCTGCACACCTGCCGTGGCACAGAATGGGGAATCTTGATGGATTTTTGGGTCCTTTGCCTCAGGATTATATTACCCACCAGTTTGAATTACAGAAAAAAATATTGGAGCGGGAACGTTCGTTTGGCATGACTCCGGTGCTTCCCGCATTTGCCGGACATGTGCCGAAAGCCATTAAAGAAAAATACCCGGATGCAAAAATTACTTCAATGGGTTCATATGGTACAGGCGAAGAGTATGATGCATTCTTTCTTGATCCGATGGATCCGTTATTTATCAAAATTCAACAGAAATTTTTAAAAGCTCAAACCAAATATTTTGGGACAGACCATATTTATGGAGCTGATCCGTTTAATGAAATGGACCCTCCGGACACAACGCCCGAATATTTAGCCTCGGTTTCAAAAAACATTTACGATGGCATGCACAGCGTTGACAGTGAGGCAATATGGGTTCAGATGGGCTGGACTTTCTATTATATGAAATTATGGAAAGATGATCCGACACGTTTGCAGGCAATGATTCAGGCAGTGCCCGAAAACAAAATGATAATTCTTGATTATTTTGCTGAAAAAGAAGAAGTTTGGAGAAATACGCATGCCTGGTATGGTGCGCCTTATATTTGGTGCTATCTCGGCAATTTTGGCGGCAATACAGAAATGGCAGCGCCTATCAAAGAAGTCGCGCAACGGCTTCTTAAAACCGAAAATGATCCCGACCACGGAAAACTAACAGGAATCGGCTCTACACTGGAAGGTTTTGGTGTAAACCGTTTTATGTTTGAATGGCTTTTCGAATATGCCTGGGACAAAAATGTTACAAATGTGGACCAATGGATAACCAAATATGCACAAACAAGGACCAAAAACAACGACCAAATAGTTGAAGAAGCATACCGGAAATTGATTGATCTGGTTTACAATGATCAGGTTTCGGGAGTTGCAACAGGAAGTTTGATGCAGGCGCGCCCTTTTTTAACAGGATTAAAAGGTTATCAAAGACCCAATAAGTATGATTACAAAGAATTAACCGATATTTTGACGTTAATGCTTTCCGCCAATGAGAAAAGTTTGCAGAGCAATGAATATCAGAAAGATTTGGTTGTGGTAACAAAACAAATTTTAGATAACCTGATTGTTCCGCTCAGGAAGAAGATAAATGAAGCCTATGTAAGTAAAGACACGGTTGAATTGGAAAAGCAGATCAAAATCTTCATTGCCGTTATGGATGACCAGGACCGTTTGTTGGCAACTCAACCCGAATTTCTGTTGGGAAAATGGATACACGACGCCCGCCAATTTGGAAACGACCCGGCAGGCAAAGCTTACTATGAGAAAGATGCTTGTGTTTTATTAACCACATGGGGGAATGAAGGAAATGAAATTATTGATTATGCAAGCCGTGATCTTTCAGGATTAATATCCTCCTATTACAAGGTAAGATGGGAAATGTTCTTCGATAAATTAAGGGTGAGTTTGAAAAATAATGTTCCTTTGAATATGAATTCCATTGACAAAGAAATGGCTCATTTTGAATGGAACTGGACAAATCAACGGCACCAACTTAGTAATGAACCACATGGAAATCCTCTCGAACTTGTGAGAGAAATCCATAAAAAGTATAGTCAGCTTTTCAAAATATGTAATGATTAACTCAATATCTTAAAAAGGAAACCGCTACCGAATCCATCTGTTTTGAAAAATTAAACATAAATGCTAAATTTGTTTACGAAAACCCGGTGACACTCAGTAAGATTCGCAGCGAAGGACAACCACCCCAGGATTTCAAAAATATATTGAATAAGATGTAGAATATGAAAAGTGTCATTTCCATGGATATAATCAAAACAGTCTCTAAATCAACTCACCTTAAAAATAATAGCAATGAAACAAAAAATTACCTTAGTGCTTTCTTTAATGCTATTTGCATTAATGGTATTTGGGCTGGAAAAAAATATTCAGGGAAATGATCTGTACAAAATTACGGAACCCAAAATGAATCAGTTTATAACAGATGAATCTAATCTCTTGTTGGATTCAGTAATCAGCTATGCCTTTAACAACGATATCGATTCTTTATTCTTTTCAAGAGTGATACACAGCTATGATACCAATGGCAACCAAATTTTATCAATAGGTTATTCATGGGATTCCGATATCAACGAATGGGTAAAATTTAGCAGAAGTGAGTATAGTTATGATGCCAACGACAACCAAACTTTACTTGCAGTGTATAATTGGCATTCTGAGATCAACGACTGGGTGGGAAATTGGAAGAATGAGTTCAGCTATGATGCCGACGGTAACAAAACTTTATTGGCAAATTATGATTGGGATTCCGCCATCAACGACTGGATGGGAGACGGGAAGTCTGAGTATAGCTATGATGCCAACGGCAATCAAACGTTAAACGCGAGTTATCATTGGGATTCAGGCATTAACCATTGGGTAGGAGACTGGAAGAATGAGTCCAGCTTTGACACCAATAGCAACCAAACTTTATATGCAAAATATAGTTGGGATTCCGGCATCAACGACTGGGTGAGTGATTGGAAAAATGAGACCAGCTTTGACGCCAACGGTAATCCAACTTTACTTGCGAGGTATAATTGGAATTCCGACATCAGCGACTGGGTGAAAAAATGGAAGGTTGAGTATAGCTATGATGCCAACGGCAACCAGATTTTATCAACAAATTATGATTGGGATTCAGACCTCAATGACTGGGTAAAATCTGACAAGAATGAATATAATTACAATGTTATGGGAAAACAAGTTTTAACCGCAAGCTATGCTTGGGATCCCGACATCAACGACTGGGTAGGTAAGACGAAAAATGAATCCGGCTATGATGCCAACGGCAACGCAACTATATCTACATGGTATAATTGGGATTCAGACATCAGCGACTGGGTGGAAAATTGGAAAGTTGAGACCAGCTATGATGCTAATGGCAACCCAACTTTATCTACGAAGTTTGATTGGAATTCCGCCATCAGCGACTGGGTGAGAAATTGGAAGAATGAGACCAGCTATAATGCTAATGGCAACCCAACTTTATACGCAAGGTATAATTGGGATTCGGACATCAACGACTGGGTGAAAAATTTGAAGAATGAATCCAGCTATGATGCCAACGGCAACCGAACTTTTTACGCAACTTATCATTGGGATTCAGAGATCAACGCTTGGGTCGGAAATAGCAGGTAT
>CAVXTE010000012.1:0-7220 GCA_963764475.1 uncultured Bacteroidales bacterium | reverse complement strand
CCAAACAAATCATCTCAGAGAATCATCTGCCGCCGGATTTGACCCTGTTGGCAAAACAGGTTTTCGACCGTCCGCAAAAGTGGTCCGATGGCATATTTCGATCGCCCCTGGCCGCAGTGTCGGATTTTTTGATGGCAAATGGGTGTCCCGCCCAAATTTGCGAGTAGGATTACTGGCCTATCTGTCACTGAATTCTGTGAACCTTGGCAGTCCGATATCGATTGTACTGCGGGCCGAAGATGGCAGTTGCTTCGCATTTACTGACGATCTGCAAGCAGATTGCGCCGAAAAACTCATTTGTTGAAGTTAGAGGGACTTGAAAGCGGAGCAATTGTATGTTTCCCCAACTTTTTCCGAAATAAGATTCTGATCTGTGACGACATTACATCCATTAAGAAGCGTGCCCGATCTCCTTAGTTTGATCACCGAAGGTCGTGCCGCTCGTCAGTGCGAATTCAAAAGCAAATTTGGCAGCGGAATACAGAGCTTTACCGCTGAGTATAAAGTGGCCTTCATCGGGGTCGAAAATTCAAATACTGAAAGTCTCATCAACCACCCTTCGGTCATCAAGGTGCCAGTGCGTGGCAGTGGCCATACTCAAATCTATTCTGAGTCAGGCCAGCTTTCAGAGTCGGGAAATAATACAGAAAAGATTGGAGGGCGCTGCATCGCAACACAGTTTCAGCGATTGGCTCCACGAAGGGTATCGATACCGTATTTTGATGGGGTTGTCCGTGTGGTGATGGATGAAAAACCGGCACACCTTAAAATGAAACTGTCGGTTATCAAAAAGACCATCGACCTATGTGCCATCATTCATGACCCACCGGAAATGTCGGGTGTGGAAATGTTTCTTAACCATAGGGATCGTACCATCCGGCCCTCAGAAGCTTGCGGAAGAGACAAAGGCTCTTGAGGGGTATTTGCCGGTTCTATCAGATATCCTAAATGCGAACATCGCTGACTATTATATCGCAAAAAATCTACTCAATGATCTGCTTGATGTTGGCAATCAGTCTTTTACCAATAAACAGGTAAAGGTTTTCGAGGTCATCAAACCATCAATTACGGGAAATTATTAGTAGCAGCCATCAATCAGGATGATACGATTGAAAAGTTGGCACTGTTACCACGGTTTCCCCAGTATTGGGCCTATATGCATGAAATTATGAAAGGTGTAAACAAGGGCAGAAGTGAGTTTATGTCCGGTGCCGACATTGAGGATGTAATCAGATCATTAAAAAAACATAAAAAAGTGGGTGCCAAAAAGAGCCAAGCAACTGGGGATCACGGATATTATACGTTGGTCCCGAAAATTGATGGCCGTCTGAAGCTTCCTTCCGTTTCGAAAATTAAGGAGTCACAATATTTCCGGAACACTGTCAAAGTTCTTAACCCGATAACGGGTGAAATCAAAAAGATTTGAACTTAAAACCGTTTTGAGTTCGATCTGGCAAAAAATTGAAAGTTGTAAAGTTATAAACTTGCCCTTGCTTGAAAGCATCCGGGTCTACCATCAGGTGCAGTGCTTAAAATCGGTCAATCGGTCATTTGCAGCTAACTGCGAATTTATCGAGGATACATCCAAATTATCATCATGACGCTTTAAACATCAAAACTAATCGGAAAGGAAATGATAATGAATTCAAATCAAATCGAAAATGTGGATATGGAACAAATGCCTGTCAAAAAGCAGGCAACAATATCAAGAGAACAATTCAGTGAGTTTTGTTCATTCGTAAACATCATAAAACCGCATTTTGAGGATTTCTGTTTGGTTGACGGAAAATTCCGTATGCGGTCTGACGACAGAACATGCATCGTAAAAACCAGGTTTGATTACTTAAAAGGTGTAGATTTTTATATTGCCGGCACGAAATTATTCGCTCAAATGTTGTCTACTCTCAGCAAAAAAAACATTATAACCCTTGAAATAGAAAAAGATGATGTTGCTTTCACAGATGGATACCAAAACATGCAATTGCGAAAAATACCATCACAGTATTTAAATGATGTTTTTATTCCTGATGAAGCAATGGAGGAATTTTTGAATGAAAACATGAATCTGGACAATCTATTTTTAAAAGAAACCCTTGCCAAACAGCTTGTTTGCAACATCAAGAAAATGTCAAAAGAACTAAAAACGCAAATCGTTAGGATAAAACCGGTCGAAGGCAATCCGAATAGGGGCTGCATGTATATGACAAACAAGAGTGCAATATCTAATTTAAATGCTGTAGATGCGCGTGAGTATTCAGTTATGCTACAAAACAGTTTATTGATTCCCTTACAAGAGAATCAATACTTTCAGGTGGCCAGTATTCCTTTCATTTTCGATAAAGACGATATGAAATTGAGTTACTATCTGAATGAAAGAAACATATTGATGACCATCTATGAAACTTCAATCGTCAGGCTGGTAGTCAGAATCTATGGACGGGCCGCACTGCGTGAAGAAGATTGATTTGTAAAAATCATAAATAAATAAAACTGGTTATAAAATAAAATTGACAACTGGGGGCGGTCTCTAAATACGGAGGCGCCCCTTTTTTCGTGTTGGCACTTAGTTTCACCAGTTTCATTCTCGGCTCTAACATGCCTCATTACGTAGAACATAATACAAAGGCAATCATCATTGCCTTTCATCACATTCATAATGAGGAGGACATTATTATGAGAACCAGGCAATTTACAAAATCATTAAGCGTTGCGCTTCCATCGGAACATTTCGAGCAGATCAAGCAGATCACAGACGACGAGCAGATCAGCATTGCCGAATGGGTCAGGGATGCCGTGGCAGCGGCATTGAACAACATTAAACGAGAGGAGGAAACCATGTAATGAATTCACAGAACATGATCACAGACAAACAGCAATTTGAACAAACAGCATCACAATTTTTCAATATTTTGTTCGCGAAAGCCACTGGGGGGAAACTATGGCGAGATAGAAATAAGGGGATTTGACAATGGTCCAAGGCATCAATCCTATCACAGTTCAATCGATGATGCAGTCAGCACAGCATACACGCTTTGCCAGCAAGGCCTCGATGTATATTTTGGCGTCAATCCACGGGTTGGTCAGGCGGGTGGCAAGGAGAACGTCCACTGGCTGGTCGCGTTTCATGCCGAGATCGACTATGGACAGGATGGCCATAAAAAAGCGCCTGAATATGAAACATACGAAGACGCCCTCGCTGCCATCAACACGTTTCACATCGAGCCCACCCTCATCAATCACAGCGGGGGCGGGTTTCATTGTTATTGGGTATTGAATGAGCCGGTAAAAGTCTCTGAAATCGGATTGGATGCCCTTGAAAACGTTAACAGGGCATTGATGGCTGGCGTCAAAGCAGATGGCGGAACGCACAATATTAACCGCATATTGAGGGTGCCGGGGACATTCAATTTCAAGATCCCTCAGAATCCACGCGCCGTGACTGTAATTTCTGAATCGGGACCGACTTATGACATAGATGTTTTCAAACCCTTCATGGACTTTAAACCGAAATCCACATCGACCAAAGCAAAAGCATCTGTCGACAAATCCACAGCAGGCCTCTCAACCAACTGGGACCAGAAAATATCGTCATTGCCGGTGTCCGACCGAATAAAATATCTGATCATTAACGGGAATGACGAAAACTATCCATCCAGAAGCGAAGCGGACATGGCGGTCATACTGGCCATTGGTGAATAAAGGAATCAGTGAACAGGACATCCGCTCCATATTTGAGAATTATGCAATCGGTGAAAAATACCGCGAACACAGCGCACCTATCGATTATTTGAAACACAGCATCGAGCAAGCGAAGGAATTTGACAACCTGACAGATGAGGAGCGCCAGGACCCGCTATTCATTTCAGGCGCTCTGCACAAAAACGATTCCGGTAAGTATCACATCAGAATCGTTTCCTTTCAGGAATACATGAACAAGAAACACAAGCTGAAATACCTTGAAATGGAGAGAACGCATTTCCGTTATAATGGCAAATGTTACGAGCCATGCCGTGATGAGCGACTGAATTATCTGTGCCAAAAGGAGCTTGGCAGGCACAGGGAGCTTTTCACCAAGGCGGAGCTGTCGAACTTCATCCACTACAGCATCGCAGATGATCTGGTAAACGCCCAAAAAGCATATGATGATCAGGCCCGGTATCTCACCGTGCAAAACGGGCTCTATGACCTGATCGAGCATAAAATCATCGACCACACGCCGGATATATTCACGACAAACCTGTTGCCCTACGATTATGATCCTGAAGCGTCCTGTCCAAGGTGGCTGACAATATCTCGATGAGGTTTTTCTGTCGGACAAGGATTCCATCACGTTCGTCCAGGAGGCCATCGGATATTCGTTTTACAAAAAGATTCCCACACCGGCTGTATTTTTCCTTGTCGGGAGCGGGAGCAACGGGAAATCTGTTTTCATCAATACGCTGAGCAGCCTCTGCGGCGATGAGAACGTTAGCAACATCAGTCTGAACCTGCTGACCAATGAGATCTATATTTTGGATTTGTTCGGTAAGATGATCAACGTTTCGAGCGAAACGCCCAATAAAAAGTTCGTCAATACCGACCTGGTGAAAGCCGTGACCGCCGGGGACTATGTGACTGGACGGGAGCTGTATAAGAAGCCCTTTAAGTTCAAATCGTTTGCCAAACATTTTCTGGCCATGAACAAACTGCCCAACATCGATGACAACACCCACGGGATGTGGCGAAGGATATATGTCATTAATTTCCCGCGAAAGTTTGAAGAGTCAGAGATGGACAGGAAACTGACCGAAAAATTGAAACAGGAGCTCTCCGGACTATTCAACTGGGCTCTTGAAGGTTACGAGCGACTGAAGACCCGAGATTTCAGTTTCAACGAGAGCGAGTCCATGCGATTAATTCGAAGAAACAGTACAAGGCGCAGTCCAACAGCGTCTTTGATTTTATTGAAATGTGCCTGCAGGGATCAGATCCTGAGGATTCCATCTCTTTTAAGGATGCATATGAGAGTTATCAGGCATTTTGTGTGAGCGAGGGTCACCGAAAACCATATCCGAAAAAGGAATTCAGGGAAATCCTGGAAGGTGAGGGGTATGCTGTTAAAAATTGCACTCAGGCATGCGAATCAGGTTCGGGTGTTTGGGTTAAAGAATGCGGAAGTGGCCGTGGTGTGATGGTTTTTGGTGACTGGGGGATCATCCCGGCAGGTTTGGGATGGTCCCCTATTTTATGCAACCATGTGCTGTTGACAATATGGATTGATAAAAGTATGGGGAAAGAGGGTATATTCAGAATATAATCGAAATTTAGGTTGTTACCGATAATCGCAGATATGTAGAGCCATTGATTTATATTTATTCGTTTCAAATAATTCCTACACATGAATTAGGGCGTGGAAAAAATGAGTAAAAGGGAACCATATATTGCAGGTAGGAAAAAACCATCAGATTGGTATAAGCTTAGGAATAGACTGCTTAAAGAATCAAATCAGGAATTATGGAAGCAAGCTTTCGATGATTACTTTAAACAACGTTTGAACCTCAGGTATTTTAATCCGATAATAATCCTTCAAGAAAATGGCACATTTGCTGGGGAAGGATTCTCAATTATGGCGATACTTTGTACACTCGTTGAGTTTTTAGAATCAACAAACAGAGGTTTAAAATATAGATTCGTAAAGAACAAAAAGGATCTTGCAAAATTCGAGTACAATACAAGCAAAGGAGTTTTCATTGATTTTCTATCAAAGCGAAAACCATTTTCTGATCATTTCGATGAAGATTTGGCTCTTGAGTTTTATAAGAACATCAGATGCGGCTTGCTTCATGAAGCACACACAAAAGGGGGTTGGACAATATGGGCAAAATCGAAGGACGAAATCATAGTCGATAAAGAGAAAAAAATCGTATTCAGAGACAATTTTAAAAATGCATTTAACGAATATATCGAGAATTATGGAAAAAGGTTATTAGTTGAAAAAAAATTACAAGAATCGTTTATTCGAAAGTTTAACTTTTTATGCGAGGAGATATAAAAATAGCTATCTTAAGGATGTTTGAAACTTTGCGCTTATTATCAAATCGTTTAAGGCTAAAGGATAAATTGTGGCAAAATTAAGAGATAATCCTATAAATAAAGATGATATAAATGAATATTTACTGAAATCTTCGGACTTTGCATTTGAGATTATTGTATTGAGGAGCCTAACGTCACTTGGTTTTATTTGCGAACATGCTGGAACATACGAGGACCCAGTTACGAAGAAGACCAGAGAATTTGATATTCGGGCAAGAAAGTTTCTAATTAATGAGCCTGACTTAAAATTGATACTTTCTCTTAGCATAGAGTGTAAGAATTTAAAGAACAACTTTCCTTTAATGATTCACTGTATGCCGCGTGGGGAAAGTGAAAGCTATCTTGACTTAGTTTGGGCATCTGAACCGAATTTTAGTATTGCTCCTTATGAGAATGCGAAACGCGTAACTCTCACTGGCGATGCCTCCCCATATCAAATGCTTGATCCTGTGGGTAAGTCCTGTGTTCAAGTTGGTCGGAGAGCTACGCAAGATGGTGAGATTGTAGGAAACGATGCTGAGGTCTTTGACAAAATTAGTCAAGCTGTCAATTCAGCATACGACCTGATCAAAGAGGCACATTACGCTGCTGAAAAAAAGGTAGATGTAGTTACAATGGTTATTCCGGTTTTGATAGTTCCAAAAGACCGGATCTGGACTGTTTGGTATAAAAGAACAGGTGATGTAGAAAAGGAACCATTCATTGAGGACAATGTTGAATATTTCCTTGGAAAGGAATGGGTGGTTGGTGAAAAAGGGCAAGAGTTCAGACAACGGTATTATCTGTCGCATTTAGAAATCGTTCAAATTGAAAAAATTCCTGAAATGATTTTGAAGTTCACCAGATTGCCAATTACAAACTCATCGAAAAATTTAAAAATGAAAATAATAGAGGTATTGCGATATTAAAATCAACAGCTATAAAATTCACTAAAATATAAAGATATAAATAATAAAGACCTTGCTCCCCCCCAAAGGCACCTGCTGCTAAATAATCCCAATCCAATAGATTATTTTTTGATTAAAAATAAAGATGACCGTTAATCTAAATTATGGAATAATACCGGGGGTTTTTGCTTAAAATTAAAAAATTAACGTATTTTATAAACTAAAATCTTTAGAAGAATAAAAAGAAATATAAAAATGGTC
>CAVXTE010000011.1:0-39580 GCA_963764475.1 uncultured Bacteroidales bacterium | reverse complement strand
TCACTCTTGACTGCGCTTCTGTTGCTTTAGCCTGTAGTTCTGCCGCTTCGGCTCTTAATTTGCTTTCCTTAATTGAGGCGTTTTTCTTTTGTCTTTTTAGCTCAAATTTTCTAATTGAATATAAAAGTCCACCAAAAAGAAAAAGATAAAACGAATATGCCCACCAGGTTTTCCAGAAAGGCGGTGAAATTGAAAAAGCATACGTGGCCTGATTAGTTCGAGTCCCTTCTTTATCAATTGCAATAACATTAAATATATAGTCACCCGGCGGTACGTTCTGATACTCTGAGAATTGTAAATTATTGGGTTTTGACCAATCTAAATCATAACCTTCTAACTTATGCTGGTAGATTGTTGATTTGGGATCTTTAAAATTTAAAACTGTGTAATTAAATAAAAATGAATTTTCCGAATATGAGTATGATGATGGTATATCATAATAATATTGATTTGAATTAACTTTTATATAAGATATTCTAATTTTACCTTTGAACGAATTCTCTCTATCAATGTATAACCCCAGATGAGGGTACCAAAACAAAATATTCCCATTACGATCTTGTGACATTGCTGTTTGTCCGGTAAGAGCGTTGTTATCATTGTAGTAGGAATTAAAATGTTCTCCATTAATAATAAGTCCGCCTAAATTATGTAAAAAATATACATTCCCTTTTAAATCAGTAATAGGATCCCAAATGTTTGCTGTAGGCAGACCATTTTTTGTCGTATAAAAATTTAGATTTTGTCCGTCAAAAACTGCAAGTCCTTTTAGTCGTAACCTGATATATAAATAATCACCTGCCTGAATATTGGTAGTAGTTCCGGCTGAACTTGCCTCTTTAAGAAGTCTAAAATCAGCATGATTATTAACGCTATCGGAAAGATCTATAAACTTATTACCATCAAAACTGTAAAAACTTCCCGGACTTAAAAAGTACATATTATTATGAAGTGTCCCGACATACTTGAAATTTTTCTTCGGTACATTCCAGCTTGAAGGAGGAACGGACCATTTCCCCGAATTATAAATCATTAAGCTTGTTTTACTTCCCTCCAAATTGGAAATCGATTCTGAAAAGCAGCTAGCCAGTAAAAGATTTCCATTCGGTAATTCATATAAGCGGTGTGATTGATATTTTACTCTTTTTAAACTATCGGGCAGCGGGTTTGAAATTTCCACGACATTCTCTTTTACAACCTTTCCTAAGAAAAACTCAGCTTTAGGTATATCATTCTGTTGCGGACGCACATAATTTTGCCATGTATATATTTCGCCGGATTTAGTTTCCAGAACATTACTAACATCATAAGTTTTGTTATCTCGTTTTACGATAGGATCAACCTTAATAACCCATTGATCATTTTTTGTTGAGATTGCTCTTGCTAAATCCAAGCCCTTGTCTGTTGGTAACCATATTCTTCCTCTTGAGTCTTCTTTTAAATTAGTTACTGAATTACTGCTTAATCCTTCATTTGTGGTAATTTTATGAAGTTTTTTACCGTCCCAAACATTAATTCCTAAATGACCGATAGTAATATCCGGTGGCAGATCTAAATTTGAATAATAAATCCAGACAATGCCATTTTTATCGGAATACATAAAAGGGTATAAACATTCAATATCGGTTATTCCATCATTTTTATGCAGAAGAACAGATTTGTTAGAGAAATACAAACTAAACCCAAGCGGATTTTGAATAAATGCTGCCTCCTTAATTGTAGTAAGTGGAAAACCTTTAAAACCATCATACTTTTTCCATTCATTATCAAAATAAAAATATTGTTCATTATATATGGAGATGGCGCCTGATTCTTCCAGAACACCTATTGAAAGTAAATCCGGAAATATTTCATTGCCGGGAATGAGTTTTGCAAATGTATATTTAAAATCGAAAATGTTTTCTTTCGTTGTTAGATTTGTAATATCTCCGATATCTTTATATAAATTAACTTTTTCCCACCTATTATTTACTAATTTGAAAAGAATGTTAGACCCTTTTGAATAAACAACTCCATTAAGGTCGGATATAGTTGCATATATATTTTTATCTTTTTCAAGATATAAAACAGAAATAACCCGGGTATTTCCGACAAGATATTTTTGGAGTCCCGGGTATGAATGAAAGTCTTTTCCATCATACATTAATACTCCTGTTGTACCGCTGTTTAATTTGGAATTTGTTCCTGAGCCAATAAACGGTATCCACGTATTTCCCTTATCATCAGCCACAGGAGTAACTTTATTGTAAAGAAAAATCGACCCGCAAAAATTCACTCCTTTTGATTTATCGATTTTTTGAAATTGACCATCCTTATAAAGAGCAATGTAAGCTTCATCATCTGTATTTGTATTTTTACCATCAGAAAAAAAGATCAAATCTCCATTAGGGGTCTCAAACATATCGGTAGCATTATGAAGTGGAAATTTTGCAGTGTCAAACAGAGTAAACTTTCCATTTTCAAAGACTGTTAAACTGCCGTTATGATCAGCATCAACATAAATTGTTGATGTTCCAATCCAGATCCTATTTTTACTGTCTTTCTTAATAAAAGAAACGTTTCTCCCCGGTAATCCGGAAGTTTGGTAACCGTCTTTTTTTGTAAATAATTGAAATTTATTGTCTTTAAGTATTATGAATTTATGCGGCGAAGCAAAATACATTGTATTTGAAACTGAATCATAATAGTTATACTGCATATCAGTCAGGCCTAATTCTTTGGCAGGTTCCTGAAATTCATAACCGTTAAACCTAACCGTTCCTTCTAAACCCGATATCCAAACATATCCGTCGGCAGTTTGCGAAACACTGGCAATTTTACTTACAGGTAGACCTTCTTTTACAGTGTAAGTAACTACATCGGCATTTGCTTCCGATTTGTATCGCTGCTGTGCTGTACTATTCGTAAAAATAAACACAGATAATACTATAGTTTGGAGTAATGAAATAATTTTTTTCATATTCCTCGTACAATTATTTGGATCTCAATTTCTTTATCATTTCACTTCAATTAACACAAGTGTTATATCATCATCAGGTACATTTATCTGCTTCTTAAGAGTCATACTCACATATTTTGACTTAGAATAATTCTCATTTCTGTTCCCCTACCTTCATTAGTCTCAACTTTCAATTTCCCGCCATGCCCTTTGGTGATAATATCATAACTCATACTTAAACCCAGGCCGGTTCCCTTCCCCGTTGGTTTGGTGGTAAAAAAGGGTTGAAATATTTTTTCCTTCACAGTATCAGGAATTCCGGTTCCATTATCTTTCACCCTTATCTCAATCTTGTTCTCTAATTTTTTTGTTGTGACAATGACTTCGGGTTTGTAATCTATTTCAGCCTGTTTAGATTTTTCTGACACAGCATAGAACGCATTGTTGATCAGGTTGAGCAGCACCCTGCCGATATCCTGGGGAACCACATTTACTTTAGGCAGATTCTCATCTACGTCGAGCCTGTAATCGGATTGGAAGGACTTGTCTTTGGCCTTTAAGCCATGATAAGCCAGTCTTAAATATTCATCGGCTAAAGCATTTATGTCTGTTGCTTCTTTCTGACTGCTGCTGGCGCGGCTGTGTTGCAGCATGCCTTTTACGATGGCATCGGCTCGTTTGCCATGGTGGTTTATTTTCTCTTCGTTTTCAATTACATTTTTAGCAATTGCTTTTACATCTTCCAGATTCCCTTTCTCAATTTCTTCATTCATTTCCACCAACATTTCTTTGTTCACTTCCGAAAAATTATTCACGAAGTTTAATGGATTTTGTATCTCATGGGCAATGCCAGCGGTAAGTTCACCCAGTGATGCCATTTTCTCGGCGTGAATCAGTTGGGCCTGGGTGGCTTTCAGATCTGTGTAAGCTTTTTCAATTTCTTTGGCCTGCGTAAGTTCACGTTCCCGGTTTCGTTCTCTTTCTGCCTGGATCAATCGTCGGCGTTGAAAACGATATAAACCAAATACTATGGAGAAAAACAAAAGAGAATATATACAATATGCCCACCATGTTCCCCACCAGGGAGGCATAATGGTGATATCAATTTTTTTCTCGGCCCATACTCCTTTGCTGTTGGCGCCTTTTACACGAAATACATATTTCCCCGGCGGTACATTGAAATAGTAAGCTCTCCGTTCTGAATTTGCACTATGCCAGATTTTATCATAGTTTTCCAACATGAACAGATGCCGGTTCTCTTCCGGATTAGTATAATCTATCGCAGCAAAATCAAAGGAAAAAACATTCTGATCATATCGTAACTGAATCTTTTTAACTTTCGAAAGGCTTTCTTTCAAAGGTCCGTTACTATTAGGTTTTATAATCTGGTCTGCAAGTCTTAAATCGGTAATAATAATTTCAGGAGGCTTAATATTTCTTGTTAATTCAGCCGGGTTGAATGCATAATAACCAGTTTCATCACCAAAATAGATTTCTCCATTTCTTCCCTTATAAGAAGCCCCGGATTTGAATCCATTTTCACGGGTTTCATATTTTTTCCCATATATACTGGTTTCATTTCGCTGTGGATTTATTTTGTTAATTCCTGTTGCTGTGGCAATCCACAAATACTGTTGATTATCTTCAATAATACTTAACACCGAAGATATTTCAGATGATGTATTTGAATCTTTGTATCGGATAAAAGCATCAGAAGCAGGATCATATTTATAGAGTCCATCATTACTGCCCGCCCATATTTCGCCATTTTCATCCTGGAAAATGCAGGTTATTTCAAAAACCTTAAGATAGTTTTTGAATTCTCCGGTTTCTTTGTTAAAGAGATTTAATCCTTGACCAAAAGAATTGCCTATCCAAATCTTACCGGTTTTATCGGGTAGAATTGCAGTTATAAAGTTCGGCCCAAATGCGGTAGTGTCTTTTGGATCAAGGAAATACTGAGAAATAGAACCGGTTTTACGATTCAGCATGTTTAATCCCATAAAGGTTCCTATCCATAAATTTCCTTCCAAATCCTCCCTGATTGTAATTACACTATTGTTGCTGAGGCTTCTTTTGGTTTTATGATCATTTTTATAAGTAATTAATTTGCCATTTTTAGTATTCCATTGGGTCAGCCCTCTACCGCCACCAATCCATATATTGCCTTGCTTATCATTAATAATAGCTGAAGTCCAATGATTTGTGACTTCAGATAGATTGGCTTCATTACTACCCAAAGGAATAATTTCATTGTTTGTATCTTTTCGAATAATTCCATGATTAGTTCCAAACCAAAGTATTCCGTCCGGTTGCTGATAAAAGCAATTTACTGCTCCGCCGGATGATGTAAAGTGAGGGATCTCCTTTCGCAATGGATCAATACGGTAAAGGTTTCCGAATAATGTGCTTATCCATAATTCACCTTCCCTTGAAGTATAAGCCCACCAGGCTGTCCGGTCAGTAAAAGCACCGTCTGCATCTTTTTCCGATTCGTAATGAGTTATTTTTTCTGTTCGGCGATTATAATAATTTATACCGGACTCGGACGTTCCAATCCATATAGCTCCGGCAGCATCCTCCCTGATAAAAGTGATGTGGTCGGTTTCCGGGAAAGTTTTGCTTATGGGTGGACGGCTTAACTTTTCAGGATGTGCCGGATCATACTGATATCGTGTAAAAGTTCCTTTTGTCCTGTCCATCGTATGTAAACCATCCCCGGCAGTACCGATCCAAAACGTACCCTTACTATCTTCGAAAATAGCCCTCACTTTATTATTGATCAGACTATTTGGATTCAGGGGATCATGCATGAAGCGGGTAAACGTGCCTTCTTTTTTATTCATTCTGTTCAGTCCACCACTATTTATATTGCCTTTTTCTGCCCCATAAACAGAACCCGTACCTATCCAAAGGATTCCCTGCCTGTCCTCGTAAATGGCTTCTACTTCATTGCTACTAATGCTTGTTGAATCACCCGGATTATTCCTGAAATGTTTAAATGTACCGGATTTTGCGTCATAGCGATCAAGACCCAAACCGGTGCCCACCCAAAGAATTCCTTCATGGTCCAGCATTACGACTGTTACCCAGTCTGCGCTCAGACTCCCCGGATTTTTTGGGTTATTGCGAAAGTGTTTAAACAGGCCCGTTGATGGATCGAACCGGTCAATCCCTGCCCCATCAGTGCCGATCCAAACAATACCCGTTGAATCAACGCATATCGTTTCCAAAATATCACTTGCCAGTGAATTAGGGTCTAATGGATTGTTTTTGTATGTGATCATTTGATAACCATCGTAACGGCAGAGGCCTTTTTTTGTGGCCAGCCATATATACCCATTCATATCCTGTGTAATGCCTGTCACATGTACGAATGTTTTACCATCGGGCGGTGGAACTTTATTAAAAAAGATTTGCTGGCCTGCTGCCTGAAAAGTCGAAGCCAGCAGGAGTATGAAAATCCTTAAATTGTATTTGAATAGATTTTTCATATTTTCAAATCGTTTGTATCGCCGGTAATCGTATAATAAACTCAGTTCCTTCTACCTCTTTTGTCTCCACATTCAACTCCCCGCCATGTGCTTTGATAATATCATAGCTCAGACTCAAGCCTAATCCGGTTCCCTGCCCGCTTGGTTTTGTCGTGAAAAATGGCTGAAAGATTTTGTCTTTGATGGATTCAGGAATACCATTTCCGTTATCTTTCACCTTTATATAGAATTTCATCATCTACTATCCTCGTTTAGTTCGTTATCGATAAATGAAATGATCTTTTCACACAAGCTTTTCATTTCTTCTAACTCACTATTCATAAAAGGAAATTCATACGTGGCCATGGCAAATCCGTTTTTATGTTTCCGATTTTTTAATAAAGCATTAACATCTTCTTTTGAAAGTTGTACATCTTCACCTTGCTGGCCATTGGTTACCTGATACAAATAATTTTTGATCTGGGAATTAATGTCTATGATTCCATAAGCAGGTTCATACAACATGACTTCAGAATCGTATCTGAAATGCTTTTCTTCGTATTTCAATTTTTTATAAAGTGTTTCAAGGTTAAATAGATTATTTTTTATGGAATCATTTGAAATGATAGACAGATTGCCTGAATTGGTCAATTCCTGAAAAGTATTGTCTATTTGAAAAAATTCCTGCCACGTATATACATTCACCGCATTTCTGTTGAATTCATCAAAGTCAGTCAAAGGTTTTCCGTCAAAATATTCGAGAACAACTTTTGCAGAAGCAGTTCTGGAATTCCGGGTAGCGATATAATTATCTATCTCCGCAATATTTAAATTCAGGTCGTTTTTTAAATTTCTCAGGTAGTGCAGCTCACTGATACGTTGTTTGCGTTGCTCATTCCAGTTATTCACCTGCAGGGCAATTAGAATCCCAATCACAACCAGTAAAATTTCACCTATTGCGTAGCGCATGTATGCAGCAACTTTATTTTGAGCCGCCAATTTTTGTCTGATATTTCTGAATACTCTTATCATATACTACGCGTTGTTTCTACATTATAACTCTATTTCTCTTTAAATGCCACCCAACTACTGGTGATTGAGTGAAACTCATGTTTAACGTTTAATCCCTTGCCGTATTCACCATACGTATAATAAAAAATGGCAAGTGTGGGCCCAAAACCATCTGTCAGAGAGCATTTAAGCTCCGTTATAATTTCTTCTGTAGCCGTACTTCCTTTGATTGATTTGGCGTTCATAATGATTTTAAAAGGGTTAAAGTTGAATTAGTTTTTAAACGGCTTTACCTGACAGACTTCCAGAATTGCGGACATATTCAACCTGATTCAATGAATGGCTGATATGCTGTGGATTGAATTTCCCGGGGCCATTGAATGAAGCATACAATTAAACCAGTCATTGGTTTTACTTAAAATAATAATATGCTTAATAACACGGAATAAGGGGAACTGTTCATATAAATACATTGTCAATACGTGATGATCACAGATTATTGGATGTCATTTGAATTTTTGTAAACCCAGAAATTGGTGATCCGCATCTCACTCTTTGTCTGTTCGTCGAAAATACAGCGGTAACAATTATTTTCCGCTGAAGATTTATTAGTTGTAGAAAGCGCCTGCTTCCTGTTCGATGCGATCCTGCTGTATTTTTACTTGACCGTCATCAGGGGTTTGTCTGCGATTTGTATTTTTGACCCTAAATAATTTATTTTTGTCCTAAATAAGAAAAGCATTGAATTTTTTGGAGCTGATCAATTAATTTCTAACCAATGGAGCACCAGACACAATTGATCATCGTGATGGTTTCCTACATAGTATTGCTGATCATGTGGGGAATATACCAGGGCCGCAAGGTGAAGACGGGTTCCGATTATTCCATTGCAGGTCGTACCCTTCCGGGCTGGGCTGCAGCTCTATCCGAACGGGCCACAGGTGAATCGTCCTGGGCACTGCTTGGTTTACCGGGAGCAGCTTACGCAACCGGACTAACAGAAATCTGGACAGCCATTGGATGCGTAGCCGGCATTGTTACTGCCTGGTGGGCCATTGCCTGGCGCTTGCGTGACGAAGCAGAGAAATATAAAGCCGATACATTTACCGATTATATTGCCAAATTTCATAGCACAAACGGCAAATGGATCCGTATGATCGGCAGTTCTACGATCGTATTTTTCTTTTTCTTTTATGTCGGAGCCCAGTTTTTAGGAGGAGGCAAAACGCTGCATACCATGTTCGGTATCGATCCGAAACTGGGCATGATCATTACCGCGGCGATTATTGTACCCTATACCATTTACGGAGGTTTCAGGAGTGTAGTTTACACCGATGTAATCCAGGCACTGATCATGATAACCGCTCTCATTGTCGGGCCGATCGTCGGATTGATCTATCTTTCCAATCATCCCGAGCTTTATGCTCAAAGCATTCCTGCCGCACTGGAAAAAGCCGGACCGGGCTATCATTCCATCGTCCAGGCTGCATCGGGCTTCGGAGCCGGTGTTGTGATCCTTGGAGGATTCGCCTGGTTTTTCGGCTACCTTGGCGGGCAGCCTCAACTGAGTATGCGCTTCATGGCAATCAGCAATCCCCGACAGGCAAAAAAGGCCCGAAACATCGGAATCGCATGGACGGTGATTGCCTATATCGGGGCATTATCCATAGGGTGGATCGGGCTTGCCATATTCGGACCCAATGGTCTCGAAGACCGGGAATTTGTGATGCCGGCCGTGCTGCTAAAGATATTCCACCCTGTTATCGCTGCCGTCCTCATCACCGGGGCCATTGCGGCCATGATCTCAACAGCCGATTCGTTGCTGATCCTTTCCTCCACCGAATTATCGGAAAACCTGATTAAACCGGCATCAAAGCAAAAGATCGGGCCACAAAAGAGTCTTGCACAATCAAGGATCATTACGGCATTGCTTGCAGTCATTGCACTGGCAGTTGCTTATATGACCGGCGAAGGGACTTTTATCTTTACACTGGTAAGCTACGTTTGGGCGGGTATCGGCGGGACCTTTTCCATCGTCATCCTGTTTACTCTTTTCTGGAAACGTTATCATGGCAGGGCTGTCATTATCACCATTATTGCGGGTATGCTCTTCACGATCATCTGGATCAGCACCGGCATGGATAAAGTGATCACAGCAAGGTTGATGACGTTTGTAGTGGCAGGGGTAGTGGCGGTTATTACCACGTTACTTGTTCCCGGAAGTAAGAAATAATGAAATTGTATTCATCCGATGACTACGAGTCATCGGATGAATACACGACCTATTACAGATTGAATTCCACTTTCATCAGTTTGCTTTTCTTATCACTGACACCTCTGCCGATCATAACCATCGGTGAAAGTCGGCTCAGACCCGTTGGCCAGATAGTAACCTTTTTTTGCCGTAAATCGAATAAATTGCCTTTGGTCATGTTCCCTTCTTTGTCAATCTTGCAAACTGTGAAGAATCCGCCTGCTCCGTCGACATGCTTTGCCGGAGGTACATAGGGTTTCAATTTCAGGTTCTTGATGTTATCGAGGTAAAAGTAATAGTTGTCGCCGTTAAGGTCAAAATGTTTGAACGACAGTCCGCCGGGAGATTCGCTACCGAACTGTACTTTAGGAATTTTCCGTGTCCATGCCATTTCGCCGTCGGCCCCGATTTTCATCACATAAATATCACCGTAAATATAGGTTATCGAAACCCGTGGGCTTCCATTGGATGAAGTATAGATAATTTCCTGTATCAAAAATTCTTCTCCTGTCACAACATAACTTCCATCCGAACCGATCACCAGGCTTCTTAATTCGAGACTCGGGACTTCTGCCTCGCCTTTTTTATTCTTTTTCTCGATCTTGTTTTGAGTTGATCTTTTTTCGAATTCCTTTACGATGTCGGCAGGAAATTCGTAATATCCTTTTTGAATCCCGCGGATCTCACCCTCATCGTCGATCCTCGCAATAAAAACGCCATCCACATTCTTGGAATAAAACGTCGATTTGTTCACCGATTTAAACAGACTTCTGTAATAACCGGCACAAACCATTTCTCCCGATGTATTTTCGGTAAGGTAAATATCATTGATGAACTTATCCTCAAAGCTGATCTTTATCCGTTTGGCTTCAGTAGAATCCTTAACGAACTTTAAAATCTCAAAATGATAATTGGGATTGCTGCCTTTCTTTTCAGTCCGTTTGCCTTCATAAACCTTGCAGAGCAGGTATGCATTTCCCTTCGAGTCGACGGCATAATCGGTATTATCCATCATCTTTTCGGTATGCGGCATCCGGTATTCGTTCCCCCAGAGCAGGTTCAAGTCATCGTCGAAAACAAAAAACCCGAGATCGTCCTTATGTGCTGCATCATTCTTTATCGCGGAATATTTCCTGTAACTGACCAGCAACTTCGACGAATCAAGTGAAAAATTGAAAGTGTATTTGTTGGCAGTACTGAATTTATAAAACCCGGTAGCGATCAGGTCGCCCGAAATCTTATCTGCCTCGATCAGGGTCTGGGGGTCTTCTGCAAATCTCCCCTTTACCAGATCGATCTTATCGGCAAATAAATGTTCTTTTTCTTTTGCCTTATCCCAGGTAGAATAAAACATGTAAAAATTCCCTTTCAGCATACAAAAAAGATCGGGGGTAAAGTGGTCGGGCATCTTTGAAAGATCAATGTTGAACTCGCTTGATTGCCGCAGCTTATCGATGTCGAACCGCTGGATGAGCACATCTTTCGTTTGCTTTATGCTTACCTGAATGATCCCGTCTTTCATATTACTGTAAAACCCAAGATCTTCATATTTCTTCTGGAATTCGAATGGACTTCCCCAGGCCACATTGAATCGCTTTGCCGGGTCGTTTTCCTGTGTGAAAGCAGTCAGGAAAAGAAGGGATAAAATCGATAAAAGTAAACCTCTGTTTTTCATAAATGTTATATATTTAAAGATTAAAACTGCAATCGAAAAAGTAGTTAATAACGGATGGCATAGTTGAAGTTCAGCTTAGACAGGGCAGTATGAATACAATTAATAGTTAACAGGCCATAATCGTCAAAAGTAAATGAAAAGAATTAAGTTATCAAAACAATTATGGGAAATTTTAGGGCAAGTTCATCCGATGACACGGAGTCATCGGATGAATATAAATGTTCTATCGGTAAAATGCTTGTAGCTTCAAGGCAACTTATTACCTTTGCCCGTTGTCAATATTTGCGGTATATCGAATTAAAAAATAGCATCAAATGAACAAGAGATTAACACGTTATGTCATTCCGTTTTTACTTTTTTCAGGAGTTTGCATCGTTGCTTTCATTCAGTTTTCAGAGAAAACCGATAAACGAACTGTCTATGAACGGTGGCTTGCCTCTGAGTATGCAAAGTACGGATCAACACCGGATAAAAACAACGGAGAAGAGCCAAAAGCAGATCAGCCGGATATGGCTGCCCTTCAGAATTATTTCATGACCGTCGACCCGGAACTGCAAAGCGTCCCTGACGAACGGCTTTATAATGCATGGTCTTACACGAAAGCGCTGAAAGCTGAGAGTAAATACAAGGCCAGCAGCAATTCGCTTGACTGGACTGAAACAGGCTCGAACATGGGGGGCCGGACGCGTGCCATCATGTGGGATCCGAACGATCCGGATGGCAAGAAAGTTTGGGCAGGCAGTGTTACCGGCGGACTGTGGTACAACAATGATATCACTAGTAACACCGCTTCGTGGCAGGCCGTAAATGATTACTGGCCGAGTCTGTCTGTCAGCAGCATGGCATTCGATCCGAACAGCCCGCAGACGTTTTATGTTGGAACCGGCGAATACCAAACTGCACGCATTGTTTACCGCGAATCGTCGGGTGTAGGGATTGGCATCTGGAAATCGGAGGATGCAGGCGAAACCTGGAATCTGCTTCCGTCTACACAAGATTTCAAATACATTTCCGACCTGAAAGTGAGGAACGAATCGGGTGTCAGTGTCATCTATGCCGGTGTGGTATCGGGATATTACCATGAGGTGAACTTTCAAAGCATACCATCCGATGGGCTCTATCGCTCTATCGATGGGGGTGTATCGTGGGAACAGGTTCTTCCTGATATAGCCGGTGAAACGGTGCCATATGCACCCGCCGATATCGAGGTGGGACCTACAGGCAGAATTTTTGTCGGAACGCTGAAAAACCTGGATGGCCATGGCGGTTCTACCATTTTGTACTCGGATGAAGGCACTTCCGGTTCCTGGACTGTCTATGATAATTATGAAACCATTATTCAGAGTGATCCTAATTATCCGGTACCCGACCGTGTTGTACTGGCTTGTGCACCTTCTGATGCCAATCGTGTGTACGCACTGGTAGCTGCCGGCTGGTACGATGATGCCGGAGGAAACCGCTCAATCGGAAGATACATACTTCGCAGTGATAACGGCGGATCAACCTGGACGCAAACCAACCTGCCCGGCGGAGACCCCGGCTGGGCAACCATTGCCTGGCATGCGCTCGTAGCTGCTGTCAATCCTTCAAATCCAAATGAATTTTATGCAGGTGGGCTCGATGTCTGGAAAACAACGAATGCCGGGAATAGCTGGAGCCACCTTTCCGACTGGGCCGGCATGTACTGGGGCGGCGGACCGGATTACGTTCATGCCGACCAGCATGTGCAGGTTTACAAGAACAGTTCGTCCGACAAACTATTGTTTGGAACCGATGGCGGTGTGTTTTATACCAGCAATGCAGCTTCCTCAAGTCCGGTTTTCGAAGAAAAAAATCACGGATACAGTACACTTCAATTTTATACGTGCGATATTTACCCGGTAGCTGGTCAGAACTATTTCGTGGGCGGCCTGCAAGATAACGGAACGCTACTTTATATGGATCAGCCGCTTTCGATTAACGACATGATCGACGGCGGTGACGGTGCCTGCTGTTTCTTCGATAAAAATGAGCCGCAGATCATGATCACTTCCTATTATTACAATGCCTATTCCGTTTTTGTAAACTGGAACAGTAATAATAGCATGGGGCTTTCAGGAACAGGCGTTTTTATCAATCCGGCTGATTACGATAGTGAAAATAACATCCTTTATGCCAATGCCTGCGAGTTTAACGGCAGCCATGCGAACCAGCTTGACCGGATCACTGGTATCCCCAACAATCCGAATGATCAGCTTGTGACACTGAATACTGGACTTAGTGTATATTTTTCGACGGTTAAGGTTTCGCCATTTTCACCTGCTAACACGTCAACCTTGTTTATCGGATCGCAAAACGGAAAAATCTTCAAAGTCACCAATGCACAAGCCTCACCGCTAACAGTAGAGATAGGAACGAATGATTTGCCGGTTGCTTATGTTTCAAGCATCGCTGTTGCCGGTTCAGAAGATACGCTCATTGCAACATTCTCAAACTATGGTGTGCCTTCGGTGTGGCAGACTTACGATGGCGGTGACACATGGAACAATATTTCAGGCAATTTACCCGATATGCCGGTTCGCTGGGCTATTTATCATCCGCAGAATTCAAAACAGGTCATGTTGGCAACCGAGTTGGGTGTCTGGACAACTAACGATGCGGGTGCTGCCGATGTCGTTTGGGAACCCGACAGCAACCTACCGAATGTACGCTGCGATATGCTGGTGATCAGGAATTCAGATAACACCGTTCTCGCGGCTACACATGGCCGGGGCTTGCAGTATGCAACATGGCAGTACAATCCGGGAACGGCTATACAGGATATTTCAAATACTGATCTGTCAGTCTTCCCAAATCCCTCGTCGGGAATCTTTTATATAAAGAATGTTGAGGCAGAAGAAATTTCCGTTACCGATGTAAATGGAAAGCAGGTTTGGTCGGGAAAATCTGATACCAGTTCCGGAGAAATTACAATCGATTTGAACGGAAATCCGAAAGGAATTTATTTGCTCAGAATGAAATCAAAGAATAACGAACAGATACAGAAATTGATCTTAAATTGATCTGTATTCACCCGTATTCGAAAAATGATAACCATGTAAAGAGAAGAATGGTTCCGGAATTATGAATCGGCATCACCATTTTATTTAGCTTTAGGATTCTCTGAATCAATATGAGACGAAAATATTCATTCATTGCCTGTTGCCTGATCTCCAGCATTTTTATATTCTACCGCTTCAGTTATTCCGAACGCGGTGGGAATAAAGAGCTGCAGGTGACCACATGGGATGCCCTCGGATATTATCTTTATCTTCCATCCCTTTTTATATACCACGACATGAAAGAGCTGAAGTGGTTTCCTGGTATCGATAAGGAATACGCTCTTTCGGGAGGATGGTTTTACCAGGCAAATAAGCTGGAAAACGGAAATTATGCTTTCAAATATCTCGGAGGTGTTGCCATTCTGGAATCTCCTTTTTTTCTTGCAGGACATGCCGCTGCCAAAATATTCGGATACAAGCAGGACGGCTTTTCTTTTCCCTACCAGGTTGCTGTGGCTATGGGTGCCCTGGTTTATTTGATCATAGCCTTGTTTTTTCTTCGTAAAGTTCTTCTCCGGTTTTTCGACGATTACACCACCACCATTGCATTGGTACTGGTTTTTCTGGCGACCAATGCAATCCAATATGTTTCTCTCGATAGTGCCGAAAGCCATTCCTTTATTTTACCCTTGTATGCCTTAGTATTGTATACAACATTGAAATGGCATGAAAAACCCCGTATTCTTTGGGCAGTTCTTACCGGATACATTATCGGCCTTGCAACGATAAGCCGTCCGACAGAAATCATCATGCTGTTTATTCCATTGCTGTGGAATACGCATACAAAAGAGAGCTCCCGCACAAAATGGCAGCAATTCAATCAGCATAGAAAACATTTGTTGTTAGCATTACTTGGTGGATTCATTGGAATTCTGCCCCAATTGATCTACTGGAAATATGCAACCGGTTCATTTATTTATGATGTCGGAAGCAAATGGGATTTTCTTACACCCCATTTGAGGGTCCTCACCGGATGGGAAAAAGGATGGTTTATATATACTCCGGTTACCCTCTTTTTTATTGCCGGAATGTTTTTCATCAAACGCTATCCTTTTAAAATTTCGGTCATTACGTTCTGCCTGCTTAACATATATATCATTATTTCGTGGCATGTTTGGAGGTACGGTGCAAGCTATTCTGCACGGGCGTTAGTGCAAAGCTATCCGGTGTTTGCCCTGCCGTTCGCAGGTTTTATCAACAGAATGCGTAGTTTAAAGTACAGTCCCTTATTGCTGCTTCCAGGTTTGTTTTTGATTTATTTAAACCTGTTTCAAATCAAACAATACAATGAAACCATACTGCACTACGACGACATGAACAGAAGATATTACGGGCGGATATTTCTGAACAGTCATCCTGATCCCCTTGATATGAGCATGCTCGATACACCTGAAATGCTGGGAAGTGAAGATGGCTATCGGTATACGATTCTGTATTCGGCAGATTCATCTTCAGATGTAATGATTGCCGGAGGAACAGAAGCGAATATATATGAAACACTTTTGGGTGACCACATTCAATCGAACCGAAAGGATAACGAATGGTTAAAAATTGAAGCACAAATACAAGCAAGAGAAGGTTTTTATTCCGGTTATCTAAATTCGGAGCTTCAAGACAGTGATTCTGTGAAAAGGAACAGGATCAGATTATTCAGCCCGATCAGTAAGAGTGGCGTTTCGAATCCTTATGAATTTTATGTGAAAGTTCCTCCTGAATTCAGCTTATCCCGATTCAGGCTATTCTTATCGTCAACAAACAATTTTCAGGGGACAGTTGAAAAATTGAAAATATCACTGCTGACACCTTCCCCCAAAATTCATTAGCAAAATAATCAAAAAAGGCCCGCGCTTCACAACCGGGCCTCAACCTAACTAACGTCAATAATTTAAATCTTTTCTGTCTCGACGATTTTAGCCAGCAGATCAGCATAGGGAACGAACAGGTAATTCTTCCCTTCAAATTTCATCTCTGTACCTGCATATTTTTTATAGATCACCACATCACCTGCAGCGACACCCGGATTCTCGATGTTACCGAGAGCCACAACCCTTGCCATCTGGGGTTTTTCCTTTGCCGAATCCGGAATAATGATTCCCGAAGCTGTTTTGGTTTCTGTAAATTCTTCTGTTAATTCGAGCAGCACATTTTCATTCAGCGGCTGCAGTTCTTTCATTTTCTGTTGTTTCATACATTAGCTTTTTATTGATTTATAAATTTAAATTGCAAAAAGGGCAAAGGACTAAGAGTTTCGGTTACAAATTTCTGTCATCTACTTGATTTATCACTCTATTCTCCTATCAAATTCCCAGCAAACTGTTTATCCGCGTCTTGTCAAACCCGACAATGATCTGCCCTTCGATATCGGTTTGCGGGACTCCCATCTGTCCGCTTTTGCGCTGCATTTCTGCGGCTGCATTCTGGTCTCTCGAAACATCGATATCGTTATAACGGATACCATTTTTCTTCAGGTGTGTTTTCAGGGTATTGCACCACGAACACGTTGGAGTGGAATAAACAGTCACTCGTTTTTGTGGTTTGTCAGCATTTGCCGCTACTTTAGCCCTATATACGGCATTCTCAAAAACCGACTGATAAAATCCCGGTTCGTGACAACCTTTCAGGACATTGACAAAATTACCTTTTTCGAATTCAAGCATGACAGGAACCGTTGTGATCGAATAGTTTTCATGGATGTCCCTGACCGATGTGACATCCGCCACAAAAACATTTTCAGACAATGTATCCCCCGTCACGGCTTTCAGGTTTTGAAGCGCACACTCACTTTGTTCCGATCCTTTTTTATACAACAGCAGGTATGCGCGTTCCTTATTCCTGATTTGTTCGAGTAATTCTTTGTGCGATTGAATTTCCTTCAACTTCATGATAAAATATTTTGCTGCACGCTATCAATTTATGTGCCATTGGAAACCGGAGAACTTCGGGTCAACAGAATATCGTTTGAGATGTCAGATTGTCATTTTCGAATTAGAAATTCAAAAAAAGCGTACTTTTGTTTTAGTTCACAAATTATAAAATTATTATCCTTTAATAGTTCATTGCTATGGTAAATAATCCGGAAAGAAAGATTTCATTGTACACGCAAATCGCTGTCATCCTCAATATATTGCTGTTTTTTTCATTTGGTGTTCGTTACCTCATCGTCCGGAACACCGGAAGTTTGATCGGCTGGCTGCTGATCATCGCCGGCTTTACCAATATTATTATGCTTTTATTTAAGTTCAGCAAGAAGAACCGCTTTTTTATGGTGCTGAATTTTATCTATGCCATCATCTCTTTCATTGTTTTTTTCGATTTTAGAAGCCATTCCTTCTTTGGTTATCTGTGGATTGCCATTACGATTTATTATTTGGTGGCAGCCATTATAATAATGGTCAGTATCAACAAAGGGAAGGAAAACATTCCTGAATAAAGGCTACCTGAAGTACTATTTGTTCAACAGATGACACGGACTTATCTGCTGAATGATCACTGAACTTTGATCTCTTATGGTTGAAGTCGTTCAATCTTCCACCCTTTTTCCTGCTAAGGAATAAAGAATCCGGTCATGGAGCCTGTTCGAACGGCCCTGCCAGAATTCGATAATTTCAGGAATTATTCTATAACCACCCCAAAAAGAAGGACGTTGTAAATCTCTCGATTTTGTTTCTTTTAAATATTCTTCCCACTTTTCTTCCAAAAAACGTCTTGACGGGATAGTTTCACTCTGTCGGGAAACGAGAGCGCTAATCTGACTTTCATATGGTCTTGAAGCAAAATATTTATCGGATTCATCGTCAGCAATCTTCTCGACGTGACCCTCAACCCTGATCTGGCGTTCCAGTTCTTTCCAGTGGATCAGCAGGGCGGCATGCGGATTCATTTCCAGTTCCCTGCCTTTGCGGCTGGTATAGTTGGAATAAAAAACAAAGCCATCCTGTCCAAAGCTTTTCAACAGGACGATCCGTGCCGATGGCCTGCCATCCCGTGTCGCAGTTGCAAGAGTCATGGCATTCACATCTGCGATACCGTCAGAAACAGCCGATTGAAACCACTGATCGAATTGTTTAAACGGATCAGGGTTAACTGTTTCTTTAGTTAATTCATATTTGCTGTAATCTTTCCGGATGTGATTGATATTCATTGGATGCAGTAAAACATTACTTTTGTCGGCAATATTAACAAAACAGATTTGGGAAGGTTCGCTGTCATCCGTAAAAAAGAACGCCTTGGATTCACATGGTTCGGCAGGCTTTTGATTCTGTTGGTTCTGGCTTGCCTGATCCTGGTGTTCGCGTTCACCATTCATCCTTTCCTCGATTGCACAAAACCGGTGAAAGCCGATATCCTTGTTGTGGAAGGATTTATTCCCGATTATGCCTTAAAAGAAACTATGCAAATCTTTGATAAGGGTTCGTACAAACTGATGCTGATCACCGGAAAACAACGGATCAAAGGATCGCAACTCGATGAGTATAAAAACGACGGTGTATATTCGGCTCAAACCTTGATAAAGATGGGTTTCGACAGTACAAAAATCGTTGTCATTGCGCTCAGCGACAGCATCGATCGTGACCGAACGTATGAATCGGCCAAAGCAGTAAAAAAATGGATCGAAGGACACAAACCATCCGTTCAGGAGTTGAACCTGGTATCGATAGGTTGCCATTCGCGAAGAAGTCACCTGATGTTCGAAGAAGCATTCGGTTCAAACTATAACATTGGTATTATATCCATTCACGACCGCTCTTACGATGCCAGAAAGTGGTGGAAATCGAGCAAAGGATTCAGGGAGGTCATCGGTGAAACCATCGCTTACCTTTACGCCCGTTTCTTTTTCTGCCCGCAAAAATGATCTTGCGTTTTTTGTAAATTTGCAACCTTTTAAAAAGCATCTCGGATTAATGTTAAAAGGAATCCATGAATGCTAATAACAGTTTCGGATGGATAAGATTCAGATAAAAAATAAGAAAGCCTACTACGAGTATCTCATCATCGATAAATATACAGCGGGTCTGCAGCTTACCGGAACGGAGATCAAGTCGATACGGCTGGGGAAAGTGAGTCTGTCGGATTCATACTGCTCGTTTAAAGGGGATGAACTGTTCGTCATTAATATGCATATTGCCGAGTATGCCTTTGGAACGCATTATAATCATGAACCCAAGCGCGACAGAAAACTTCTGTTAACTAAACGCGAATTAAAAAAACTTACCATAAAAGTAAAGGAAAAGGGCTTTACGATCATTCCTACATTTCTATTTGTAAACGATAAGGGTTTGGCAAAAATCGAAATTGCTGTTGCCAAAGGGAAGAAGCTTTACGACAAAAGAGAAACTCTCAAAACCAAGGATTCGATACGCGAAATTGAACGAAACCATTCCTGATTTTATAATAATCCCATATCTCCAAATGCTCTGATCAGCCTGAATCAGCGCAAATTGGCTGTTAAATTTTGTTAAAAGGATCAGCCGGAGTTGTTTATGTTCGAATTGATTGTTTCTTTTGCAAAAATTTTTTTAACTATGGATATAGTTGTTGAAAACCTTACCAAAAAATACGGTGCTCAGCGCGCTGTTGACAATATTTCGTTCAGGGTAAAAACAGGGGAGATTCTTGGATTTCTCGGACCAAATGGTGCCGGCAAAACCACGACCATGAAGGCCATTACGACCTACCTCACACCAAATGAGGGAAACATCATGGTTGGTGATTACTCTGTTTACGATAATCCTGACATGGTAAAAAAGAACATCGGTTATCTCCCGGAAAACAACCCGTTGTACAATGAAATGCCGGTGATCGATTACCTGAAATTTGTCGCCGAATTGCAGGGCATCGATAAACCCAAAATAAAAGACAAGATTCTTGAGATGATCCATGTTTGCGGACTCGAAGGTGAAAAGCACAAGAAAATCGGTGAACTTTCGAAAGGGTACCGGCAGCGTGTCGGACTGGCGCAGGCGCTTATCCACGATCCGCAGGTGCTTATCCTGGATGAACCCACGGCAGGCCTCGATCCGAACCAGATCGTCGAAATCCGTGAACTGATCAAGAAAATCGGACGCGAAAAAACCGTGTTGCTGAGCTCGCATATTCTGGCTGAAGTTGAAGCTACCTGCGACCGTATCCTGATCATCAACAAAGGGAAAATAGTTGCCGACGGAACATCGCGTGACTTGCGGAAACAATCGGAAGGTCGGGAAGTACTCAAGGTAAAGATTGAAGAAGGTGATAAAAACGATGTATTCAAAGCATTGCAGAGTATGGACTCAATCGGTATGGTCGATTTTATGAAATCGGATGATATGGCGTTCGAGGTGCAAAGTAAACCGAACCTCTCCTCGAAAAAAGCAATCTTTAAACTGTGTGTGGATAAAGGATGGATTTTAACGGAAATGACGCCCATCGAAACCAAACTCGAGGATATTTTCCGCGAACTGACAATGAATTAAACTCAAATTCAACATTTATAATTCAACATTCATAATTTAACAAAATAAAGAATGAGAGCAATTTGGACAATATCGCAACGGGAGCTGCATTCGTTTTTTGATTCGCTGATGGCCTACATCATGCTGATTGCATTTTTAGGCTTTAGTGGGTTTTTTACATGGCTCTATGGCGCTGATATCTTTTATGTAAAACAAGCCAGTCTTCAATCGTTTTTCAGCATTGCATACTGGACGTTATTTTTCTTTATTCCGGCTTTAACCATGCGCCAGTTTGCCGAGGAAAACAAATCGGGCACCATTGAATTGCTGCTTACCAAACCGGTAAATGACTGGCAGGTTGTCATCGGCAAGTTCCTTTCAACATTCATGCTGATTTTGATCGCACTTGTCCTCACCCTGCCCTATTACATCACGGTTGCCAGCCTTGGTCCTATTGATCATGGAGCCGTGTGGTCAGGCTACCTCGGACTTATTTTGATGAGTGCTGCCTATATCAGTATTGGTATATTCACAAGCAGTATTACTACAAACCAGATCGTGAGTTATCTGCTGGCCCTGTTTATCGGTATTTTTTTCCAGATCATCTTTTCAATGCTGGCAAGCAGTTTCAGTGGTCTCATTGGAGGGATACTGAATTTTCTGAGTGTTTCCACACACTTCGATTCCATTTCGAGAGGAGTGATCGATACAAAAGATATTATTTACTTCCTGTCGCTGATCTTCCTTGGATTGATACTGACAGAAGCAAACCTTTCGAGAAAAAGACTTTAATCAAAAAATTCATAAAGACAGTTAAGTAAAATGAAAAAAGGAAAGTCGCTAACCACACAAATACTCTTGATCGTAGCCGTATTACTGGTGATCAATGTGATTTCGGATAAATTTTTCTTCCGGCTCGATTTTACGGAGGACCAGCGGTATACATTAAGCCAGGCAACAAAAGACATTTTGAAACAGATCGATGAGCCCATAACTGTTACGGCCTATTTTACCGAAGATCTTCCGCCCGACCTGGCTGCTACAAAAAGGGATTTCAAAGATCTTCTCATCGAGTATGCTAATGCTTCGAAGGGAAAAGTTTTATATGAGTTTGTGAACCCGAACAAAGATCAGCAATCGGAACAAAAGGCGATGCAGGCAGGTATTCGGCCTGTTTTAGTGAGCACGCGTGAAAAAGATGAAGCTTCGCAGAAGAAGGTTTATATGGGCGCTATCGTTCACAAAGGTGATGACCAGGATGTCATTCCATTTATGCAACCCGGTGCTGCAATGGAATATGCACTCTCGACAAGTATTAAGAAAGCTTTCGGTGACCAAAAAACCGGTGGTAGGGATGATACAGGGAAATGGCGAACCTTCACCCCAGGCCATGAACCAGGTGATGCAGTCGCTTTCCGTATTATATGATGTCGAACCGGTGAATTTAGGCGATTCGGCTACAGATTTGAGCAAGTACAAAACACTTATTATTGTTGGTCCCAAAGACACCATACCCCCATTCGAATTTTCCAAATTAAACAATTATCTTGCGAATGGCGGCAATTTATTTATTGCTATCGACAGGGTTGAAGGAGATCTCTCGACAGCACAGGGTAAATCCATCACAACAGGTCTTGAAAAATGGCTTGCCGATAAAGGGCTGACTGTTGAAAACAGTTTTGTTGTTGATGCGAATTGCGGAAGTGTTGGTGTTCAGCAACACCAGGGAATGTTCAACTTCACGACCAATGTTAAATTTCCTTACTTACCGATCATTGTAAAATTTGCGGATAATCCGATTACCAAAGGCCTGGAACAGGTGATACTTCCGTTTGCGAGCCCGATAACTTATACAGGAGATTCGACAAAAACATTTACACCGATCGTACAGACATCCGATAAATCGGGGACTCAGTCTCCTCCACTCTATTTTGATATCAACAAAAAATGGGGCGATAAAGACTTTCCATTGTCAAATCTTACCGTTGGTGCGATATTGACGGGAAAAATTGTCGGTGATAAAAAATCGAGCATTGTTTTGATCGGCGACGGGCAGTTTCCGGTAAACGGTGAAGGCGGACGGTCACAGCAACTGTCGCAGGACAACGTTAGCCTGATGGTTAATTCGGTCGATTATCTTTCGGATGATACTGGCCTGATCGACCTTCGTACCAAGGGTGTAACCTCAAGGCCACTCGACCAGATTGATGATGCTAAAAAAGCCCTGCTCAAATGGCTTAATTTCCTTCTCCCCATCATATTGATCCTGATTTACGGATTCATCCATATGCAACGGAAACGGGCACTGAGAATGCGTCGGATGGAAGAAGGTTATATTTAAACAAATAACAAAAGTTTTATAAAATTAATAAACACATAAGCAATCATGTTGTCAAAGTTCTTAAACACGAAAACGTTAATTGTTTTATTGATCGTTCTGATCGGTATCTATTTTATCGTTAAACTGACAGAAAGCAAAGACCGCACATTCAGAAGCGAAATGGTGACCGCTGATACTGCCGATATTACCAAAATGGTTATCACTCCAAAATTAGGCAGCAAGGACAACGAGGTGGTATTTACACGATCAGGCGATGGATGGAAACTTGAATCGGACGGCAAAACCTACAAACCGGATATAACCTCAATAAACAATATGCTTTCCGAACTTATAAGAATGAAATCGGAAAGGGTGGCTGCCACTGATAAATCCAAATGGGCTGAATTTGAAGTAACAGACTCTACAGGTACCCAGATAAAACTTTACAATAAAGGCAAGGTTCTCGCTGATCTTTATATTGGCAAATTTGATTACAGTCCGCAAAAAGGAAATCAGCAAAACCCTTACCAGCAAAACCGCGGTAAGATGTCTACCTTTGTCAGACCGGCAGATGACCAGGAGGTATATGCGGTTGAAGGGTTCATAAAAATGAGCATTCAGGCCAATGCCAACGCTTACAGGGACAAGACATTGTTTGCAGCAAACAAGGACGACCTTACCAAAATAACATTCGATTACCCGAATAACGAGAATTTTGTTTTGTCGAAGGAAAACAACGCGTGGCTGCTTAACGGACAACCTACTGACTCGGCCAAGACAGTGAGATACCTGAACAAACTGACGAAGGTGACCAGTTCCAGTTTTATCGATACGGTTCAACCATTAACACCAAATCCGGCATTTACGGTAAAATTTGAAGGCAACAATATTCTTACAACTGAAATAAAAGCATTTCCGGCCGATTCGGTTAATAAGTTTGTAATCACATCCTCACTCATCCCCGACTCGAAATACAGCGGCAGTAAAAGCGGACTTTTTGAACGGATATTTCCTAAAGAAGAGGACTTTTTTGCAGAGAAAAAATAACCAACAAATAGTAATTTACTTTACCTGAATCCCCTGAAACTTATATCAGGGGATTTTTTGTTGGCTTATAACGGGATGTAATGAATACCCAATCAATCATCGGGGAAATTATCTTACAATCAATTTATGCGTGAAAACCTTGTCCCCTGCTTGTAATCTGATAAAATAAATTCCTGCCGGATATGAACTTAAATCCATGGAATATTCCTTTATCCCGGAATTTAAGTCCTGGTTTAACACACGATCCCCTGTAATATTGAAAATCTCGATTTCGGTTAAATCCGTTTGCGAATTGATCACAAAACTACCGGATGTCGGATTGGGGAATAAAGAGACTGACTGTTCTGTAAATTCCGGTACGGCAAGAATATTTTGTACAATCGGATATACTGCAAGTGCAAAGTTTAATGCAAATGAATTTGTTTCACTCATCGCGTGCCAGGTCCCGTCACTCCATTCTTCCCAGGCTGTTCCCGGACTTGTGTCTCCATCCTTATTCGACCAGACTGCCAGTGTATCCCCTGCTGTAGTCGGCAATACAAATCCTGCATAAAATGAAGTAGTGACATGAATGGGAGTTGTAAAAGAAACAAAAGAGAGTTGTTGGTTTGCAATATTGTTTTTGATGGTATTCAATGGTATGGTAGTCATCCCTATTTTTGAGCCAGGACTGTTTGATTGTCCGGTATTATCCCAAACATCAATTTCAATCGAAGGGTTTCCCCCGTTTGCCCAGGCAAAATCCATCAGCATGCCGGTTATATATAAATCATCGCTGTTATTAAAGTAGTTAGACTTGGCAAGGTCGCCGTATTCATTGTTTCCTGTTACGTAGCCATTCCCCTGCGTAATATATATTGCGAACGTTCCGGGCAGGGGATAATTCAGGGTATCGATCTGGACAGGAACTTCCTGCGTAACTGAAATGTAATCTGTTTTTGTCATGGTATCGGTTGAATCGTTCAGACCAACGGTCAGCGTTACATCAAATGTACCGATGGAATCATACATGACAACCGGATTTTGTTCCGTCGACTGTGATGGTGTACCTCCTTCGAAAGTCCATTGCCATGAATCCGGATTTCCCAGAGAAAGATCGGTATATTCTACTGTTTCGCCTGCAACGACTTCGGTATGATCGGCCATAAAGTTTGCAGTAAGCGGTAAATCACCATACAGTACGATTGGGAAAATTGCCTGCGAAATATTTAATCCCCATGAATCATTACTGCTTATCGGAGACCAGGTGCCATCTGTCCATTGCTCCCAGGCTGAACCCGGATTGGTATCCCCATCCGTATTCGACCAGAGTGCCAGTGTGTCACCGGCAGTGGTCGGTAAAACAACACCAGCATAAAACGAGGAAGTCAACTCGATGGGCGGATCAAACTGAACATACGTCATCTGCTGGTTGGTTACCTGATTTATAATCGTACTGATGGGCAAGGTTGTACTTCCTAATTTGGTTCCGGGTGCATTGTTCACTCCATCATCACCCCACACAGCAAACTCAATCGTAGAACTACCTCCTGTTGCCACTGCAAAATCGAAAAGAATGCCGTCGAGTTCACAATTTGTTAAAATGTCGAATTTATCTGCTTTTGCCATGTCTCCATATGAATTGTTACCGGTGACATAACCTCCGCCCCCATCCGTATACAACGTATAGGTACCCGGAAGCGGGTAATTCAGTGTGTCGGTTTGGTTTTCGATCTGTTTTACTGTTTCTTGACCGGTAACCAATTTCAATGTACTTTTTCGTTTTCCAGTTACAGAATTCTGAACAGGATGATCGTGGTGTATCACTGATACCTGCGCGAAATTTTCATTTTTTGATGATTTGACTGCTTTCTGAGCCATACCGTTTACCGATAAAAAAGCAGGAACAATCAGGGCGGATAAAATTTGTACCGAAAGTTTCATATTACATTTTGTTTGATTCAGCTGGTAAATTTACTGTTTATTGATAAAACGTGATATGAGTAAAAGAATTATTTCGAACTTTTCTTCCTGTCCGGCGCAAAAACATTTATTGCAATTCTGTGTAACTTTGTCATTTTAATTCTTAAAACTCATGAAATATTTACATAAACTCGTCTTTCTGTTCTTGTTTTTTCCAGTGTTGATGTCGGGGCAGGGCACGTTCAATTATCCGGTCGATGTGCTCTTTGATCAGGCAACCCAGAAATATTACGTATCGAACCAGGACGATGGAAACGGGTATATCCTGTCACTTGATTCGCAGGGCCAGATTACCGGAACTTTTTTCAGCGATTTGATATACCCGGGCGGCCTGCTCAAAATCGGCAATACGTTGTATGTGCTTAATAATTCTGACCTTGTAGGGTCAGGAAACAATCAGCCATCCTTCCTTCTTGGGATAAATCTGAACGATGGTTCACAAATCTCAAGTACACAAATTTCAACCAATGGAACCTACCTCGATTTTATGACTTACGATAACAACGGACACATATTCATCAATGATTCCGAAAAATATAAAATCTATAAATATACCCTGGCAGAGAATGCTGTCGCTGATTTTGTTACAGGACTGAATTCACCTCCGTTTGGAGTTTGTTACGATCATATTAACAACCGTATCCTGTTTACCAGCAATGGTTACCAGGTATCCTACCTCAAAGCAATCAGTCCGGAAGGGGGGAATATAACAACTGTTTATTCAACGGCTGCTTACCTTAAAGGTGTAATTATGCATCCGTATGGTGATTTTTTTCTTTCGTTGTGGGATTCAGGTGGCGGCTGGGGCAACGAACCGGTTAAAAAAGCCAACAATGCCCTTAACTGGGACTATACCCTTACCACTGATCACGACAGACCTTTCGGTATGTGCCTTGGAAAGGACAATACACTCGTCGTTTGCAACTGGGGCAGTAGCAGTTTAAGCTTCATCGATCTGAACCTTTACGGTATACAGGATAATGCAGCATTGTCAACCCCTTTCCGCGTGTTTCCAAATCCTTCCGACGGTCATTTTACAATCAGCATTTCGGATCAGCAAAACAAAAGCGTGGATGTTTTTATCTCCACAATAAACGGCAAACAGGTTTATCATGAAAAGATGGAGATAAATAAAGCTGTCTTCGAAAAGGAATTCGATCTGACCAACCTGCAGGCAGGGATTTATTTAATTCAAATCAAGGGTAAAAACGTAAACGGGCTGAAAAAGCTAATCATCCGTTAAAACGGACTCAGGGTGTGAAAAGGATTTTTCCCTGCGACATAGATTTTATGTAGGTTCGAATGCCTTCAACTGCTTCAGTCAGTTTAAAAACAGCCTGTATATTCGTTCTTATTTCTCCCTTTATAATTTTTTCCTGAACCAAATTCGTAGCCCGTTCAAATTCAGATTGGGTAAGTGAGCGTGTCCAGTCTTTCAGATTAAATCCATAAAGTTTTTTCCCTTTGAAAATGAGTTCCAGGTTTTTTAAACCGTTTATATGCGATCCGGACAACCCGCCGTAAATTACAACCTCCGAATTTGGAGGCATTGCATTTAATAAGAGGGCCGTTAATTCACCGCCAACAGCGTCAAAGGCAATGGTTGCCCCGAGATCAAGGGATATTTTTTTCAGTTCTTCTGCAAAGTTTTCATCAGTTGAATTATAAACATACGGAATTCCACTGTCCCCTAATTTCTTTACGTGTTCCTCTTTTCTTACAATGTTGATGACAGGGATTTTGTTTTCAATAGCAAGGTTACGGATGAATGCAGCCACTTGTCCTCCCGCTGCACTCAAAATGATAGCCTTACACTCCTTTTTTTGTGCCAGTTCAAACAAACCCATGGATGTCAAAGGATTGATTGCAAGAGAAGCACCCTGTTCAAAACTAACGCCTTCGTTCAATACAATGCAGTTCTTAGCTTTGGCAACACTGAATTCTGCCCAGGCTCCCGATTTATCTTCCTGCACAACGCAACTGACTTTTGATCCCAGCAGGTGACGAGCCTCCTTTCCTGCGTCAATTACAATCCCTGCACCTTCGAAACCCGGAATTGCCGGCAGACGCTTTTTTACATTGTATCCACCCCTGATAAATGCAATATCGGATGGATTGCAGGTAGCGGCCTCCATTTTGACAAGCACTTCATCATGTCCGGTAGAAGGAACCGGTATTTCGAGATATTTTAAACCAAGGAGTGCCCTGATGACATTTTCATTATACGCAGGCAATACTACTGCTTTGGTTTTTTCAGGAAGATGACTCATAAACTAAACAAATATATAAATTAAAATTCAGCTAAGTGCAAAATCAGCTGCTGCTTTTGCATGTAGCGCTGTCGTATTAAATAACGGCAATTTTGTATCTTCTGGTCTTATGATAAGGGGTAATTCGGTACAACCAAGAATAACACCATCCACTTCAGGATGATTATTGATTATGTTTACCAGTAATTTATGCGAAGTATCCCTGATAGCGCCGATAACCAGTTCTTTGTAAATAATATCATGAATGCTGTCCCTGTCTTCCTTTTCGGGAACAACTACCTCCAGCCCGTAGTCATTTCGCAGTTTGCCTGAAATAAAATCGCCTTCCATCGTAAACCGTGTTCCAAGCAATAATACTTTTTTACACCCCATCCTGACAATTTCTTTACCGGTTGCATCGGCAATGTGGATGAGAGGAATTTTTACCGCAGCCTTTACTTTATCGGCAGACATATGGGCGGTATTTGCACAAAGCAGAAGCAATCCGGCACCTCCCTGTTCCAGTTTCCCGGCTACTTCGGCCAGTCTGATTCCCGCACCTTCAAAGTCCTGGTTACGATTGAATTGGTCAATTTCATCGAAATCGAAGGAATACATAAGGATTTCTGCCGAATGCACACCTCCCAGCCGTTTGTTGATTTCCGTATTCAGTATCTGGTAATATTCTGCGGTTGATTTCCAGCTTATACCACCGATCAAACCAATCACCTTCATACTTTATGACTTTAAAAAATTATTTACAAGTGAAGTGGCTTTTTTAAGTGTGGATTCAAGATCATCATTTACAAGCACAACATCGAATTTATCTGCGAACGTCAATTCGTATTTCGCCTTTTCTATTCTTTTCTTCAGGTTGATTTCACTTTCTGTGGCCCGGGCTGTGAGCCTTTCTTCCAGCACTTTCAATGTCGGTGGTTTAACAAACACAGCAAGGGCCAGCTTTTTGTACCGTTTCTTGATGCTCCAGCCACCGGCGACATCCAGGTCGAGAATGATATGCTTCCTTTTTGCCCAAATCCGGCTGACTTCCGACTTCAGGGTTCCATAATAGAGATCCTGATATACTTCTTCCCATTCAAGAAATAGCTTGTTTTTAATTTTATCTTTAAAATCAAGCACCGACATGAAATAATAATCCCTGCCGTTAACCTCTTCATTTCTTCTTTCGCGGGTTGTTGCCGATACCGAAAATTCAAGGCCGGGAACCGAATCAAGGAGATGCCTTACGATGGTGGTTTTGCCTGCACCGGATGGTGCCGAGAACAGTACCAGTTTGCCAATAAAAAAATCGTCCATGAGTCAACAGCATTTATAGAATATTAAACAACTGCTCTTTGATTTTTTCCAGCTCGTCCTTCATCTGTACGACTAATTTCTGAATGCTGGCATCACTGGCTTTCGAGCCGAGTGTATTGATCTCTCTTCCCATTTCCTGCGAAATAAACATCAGTTTTTTGCCCTGCGATTCGGGTTCAGTAAGGGTTTCGACAAAATATTCACAATGCTTACTAAGCCTCACTCTTTCCTCGGTTATGTCGATTTTATCGATGTAATACACCAGTTCCTGCTCGAACCGGTTTTTATCGATATCTTCCTTATTGCCCAGTTCATAAAGGTCCCGTTGAATTTTTCCTTTCAGATTTTCGATCCGTTGTTTTTCGAAAGGTATGATATGCACCAGTAACTGAAGGATTTTCTCATTTCTTTTCAAGAGTTCGGTTTCGAGTATCCTGCCTTCCTGAATCCTGAACTCTTCCACTTTTTGGATGGCTTCTTCAATGGTATTTCTAAGCTGTTTCCATTCATCCTCACTGATCTCTTCCTTTTCGGGAACCATTACATCGGGCAGCCGCATGATCAGCGGGAGGTATTCCGAGAATTCTTTTTCTTCGAATCCGGCTGAAAGTTCTTTCAGGTCGCGGTAATATTTTTGAACCAGGTTTTTATTGATTGAAAAGTTTGAAGCTTCGGAAGTGTTTTCGATGGACAGGGTAAAATCGATTTTACCTCTTTTCAGCCTGCCCGACAAAAGATTTCTGATCTCCAGTTCTTTATCCCTGTAACCGTTTGCAATCCGTGCATTGATATCAAGCATCTTACTGTTAAGCGACTTGATTTCAATGATCACGTTCCTGTCATTGTATTCGCATGTTGCTTTTCCGAATCCGGTCATCGATTTGATCATAGAATTTATTTTGAACAAAGATATAAAATTTGAGAAACGAGGAGTGAGAAATGAGTACAGCGTATTGAGTACTCAGTATCAAGACAAATGGAAAACAGTCAACCTTCGGAAGGTATAGTCACCCGGAGTGCGAAAACCCTAAACCCTGAACTTTAATCGTGAGCCGGTTCGTCAATTTTGGTACTTTTGCAACCTCTAAATAGCGGTTATGGCTCAGATCATTTTTTATGTTATTATCGGAATTATCCTTTTCGATTACGTCCTCGAACGGATTCTCGATTGGCTGAACAGCACGTATTGGAGTAATGAATTACCGGCTGAGCTAAAAGGCATTTACGATGCCGGGAAATACAAAAAATCGCAGGATTATGAAAAAGTGACAACGCGTTTTTCTATTCTTACAAGTTCACTAAGTTTAATCGCCATGCTGCTAATGCTCTTCCTTGACGGATTCGCATGGCTTGACGGATTTGTAAGGCAATATACCCAAAATCCCATCCTGATGGCCCTGCTGTTCTTCGGTATACTGGGATTTGCGGCAGACATACTGAGCACTCCTTTTTCAGTTTACAGCACATTTGTCATCGAAGAAAAATTCGGGTTTAATAAAACAACACCCAAAACCTTTATTCTCGACAAGCTGAAAGGGTTATTGCTGGCAGCTATCATTGGTGGTGGATTGCTGGCTCTTGTCGTCTGGATTTACACAATTTCGGGCACATGGTTTTGGGTGATCGCCTGGGCTGTCATCAGCGTGTTTACCATTTTCATGACCATGTTCTATTCCAACATCATTGTTCCTTTATTCAACAAGCAAACACCGCTTGAAGAAGGCGATCTGCGAACAGCCATCGAGGATTTTGCACATAAAGTCGGCTTTAAGCTGAAAAACATTTTTGTCATGGACGGTTCCAAACGCTCCACGAAGGCGAATGCCTATTTTACGGGTCTTGGATCAAAGAAAAGAATTGTGCTGTTTGATACACTGATCAAGGATCATACAACGGAAGAGCTTGTCGGAGTTTTAGCACACGAAATTGGCCATTACAAGAAAAAACATACACTTACAGGAACCATTATCTCGTTGCTTCAAACCGGACTGATGCTTTATATCTTATCGCTCTTCATTGGCAATCCGGTTTTGTCGCAAGCCCTGGGTGCAAGCGAAGGCAGCTTTCACCTGGGTATTCTTGCATTCGGATTACTGTACAGTCCCCTGTCGCTCATCCTCGGATTAATTATGAATGTGATCTCCCGGAAAAATGAATTTGCTGCGGATCGCTATGCAGGCGAAAATTATAAGCCCAAACCATTGCAGGATGCGTTAAAAAAATTATCGGTAAACCATTTGAGCAATCTGCGTCCGCATCCGGCGTATGTTTTCTTTTATTACTCGCATCCGCCGCTGCTGCAAAGACTCAGCGCTTTGGAAAGGCTGGCTTCTGATGGCTAATTTTATGATTTTTTATTAGATTTGTAGATTCTTTAAATCAAACAGGATGTTTCAGCAAAAATATATAACGGATGAAAAAGGCAGGAAGATAAGCGTTGTAGTTCCTGTTAAAGAATACAAAAAGCTTATCGAAGCCTATGAAGAGCTCGAGGATATTAAAGCGTACGATTCAGCTAAATCCAAAAAATCTGATCCGGTAGATGCAGCCACAGCATTTGAGGAAATAGAAGAATAACAGAAAAGTTAAGGATGATCAGGATCGTTAATTTATTTAGTACCAATTAAAGTTCATTACCAGAGATTTTATTTATAATTGAATTTGGCAGCCTTGCCTACAATATTTCCCGGGTTAATAATCTTGATGCATGATAAACTCTTAAAATATCAACCTGAAATTTAGTTTTAATTTTGTAAACTATTCTGTAATTGCCAGTAATTACCTCCCTGATAAGTTTATCGTCTATTTCTGGTACGATTCGGCCAATATATGGATTGTTGATAATGTCTTTTGCTCTCTGATAAATCCTGTTCACAGTGATTGAAGCATAACGTTTTGAATCTTTCGCTATGAAGTCATAAATACTTTTTAAATCATCAATTGATAACTCAGTCCAAACTATTTTGACCATTTATCGATCATTTGTTTGACATCCTCGTTCGAAACAACCAGGCCTTCTTCTGATTGAATAATACCCTCTTCAATTTTTTCGAGAAATATTAACCGCTCTATCAGTTCATCGATTGTAAAGGACTCGGGAAGGTCATGTATCGTCTTTTTTAATTTTTCTTTTGTTAACATTGCTCCTTAACTTTTTGTAAAATTAATCAATTTAAACGGTTGATGTGCAAATATGATTATTTCATTTTAATGACCCGACACCTAAAAATCAAAAAAAATTACATCACTAATTTTAAAGCTTAATCGTTCGCAACACGGCCACCAGCATCTCCGGTGAAAGCCGCTCGGAAATATTCACATTGATGTATTCAAACAAGATCTCTCCTTTTGTATTTACTACCATCACTGTCGGGACAGGCAATAAATCCGAAACGTCTCCTTTGGTTCGGGGTGATATAAAAAATTTCGAGACATCGCGGGTTTTATAGGCAAGCCCTGTTTTCTGTATCAGGTTTCCGCCCGGATCGGAATAAACCTGGTAATGAATGCTGTCTTTATTGATGGTAGGCTGCAGGTTTTTATAATCTTCAGGGCTGATGGCAACGATCTGATAACCCAGTTTCAGGATTTCCTGCTCCGCCTTCGCCAGCCCCGAAAGCTGTGCATTGCAATACGGGCACCATCCGCCCCGGTAAAACACAAGTACCGTTGGTTTTTTTTTGAGGATCGAATACAGTTCAACCGGTTCATTTTTCAGGTCGATTAATTTTTCATTGGGCAATGATTCACCGACCAGCAACGGAGAAATATCCTCCTTTTTATCAGCTATTTGCGAATGAACCAATAAAGGGAATAATCCGGAAATAACGAACAGGAAAAACATTTTTTTCATAAAACGCATATTGAAACGAATATCGTTGATCATAATAACAAGTAAACAAAAGAATTGCTGTCCGGTTCAGGTTCGATTTGAAGGACAATACTACATATACAAATCCCCGTTGAGATATTTTAAACCTGAGTCGCAGATGATCGTCACGATTTTCTTTCCGGGTCCGATGATACGTGCCTGCTGAATGGCCGCCCATACGTTTGCGCCGGAAGTCGTCCCGCCGAAGATTCCTTCTTCCTGGGCCAGTCTCCGGGCTGTATGATAAGCATCTTCATCCGAAACGGCAATGATATCATCTGCAAGATCAAGACGGCAAATCGACGGAACAAAACCTGCCCCGATCCCTTCCAGTTTGTGAGTTCCCGATGTATCGCCGCCGGAGAGGGCACGAACGTGTAATGGTTCAATCGCCAGGCAACGAATTTTTGGTATTTCTTTTTTAAATACTTCCGAATTGCCCGAAAAACAACCACCGGTGCCAACACCCATGATGAACGCATCGATGTTGTTTCCAAGTACGCCGATGATCTCCTCAGCCATCTTGTGATACGCATTCCGGTTATCAGTATTGTTAAACTGATCCGTCCAGAATGTGTTGGGATTTTTGCTCAATTCACGGGCCCGTTCGACCAGCGAATTGATCAGTTTTGCCGTGATCTGTCCGTTTTCACTGGGTACCACATCAAGTTCAGCACCGAAAGCACGCATGGTCCGGAGTTTTTCTTCGGCAAAGGCATCCGAGGATACAAAATGTGCCTTATAGCCCTTGTAAGCACATACCATCGCCAGTGAACTTCCGGTACTGCCTCCGGTATATTCGATCACCGTACCGCCGGGCTTGAGTTCACCTCTCCGCTCCGCTCCTTCTATCATCGAAATGCCATCCGGTCTTTCATGCTGCCCGTCGGATTGTATCCTTCGTACTTTACATAAATTTCTGCACTGCCGGGTTCCTGCAGCCGTTCCAATTTTAAGATTGGGGTATTTCCAATTACATTCATCTTAAGCTAAATTAAATTTAAAATAACTGCCCCAGGCTAAAAGCAGTATTGGATTTGTTACCAGTCTCTTTGTCACCCGAGATTCTATGTTGTTTGTTTGTCATTAATTCCACTTTGGTCGGTGGTGCTTTCGATCCTATGTTGCACTAAATTACGCAAAAAAATCCTTCACGATTGTAGAACAAACATGCTCACGAAATCCTTGAATTCAGGAATTTACCGGATCAGCTTTCAACCAGCCACGAAAAGCTTAGCGACTGTTTAAAATTCTTTAAAAAACTTGTCAGTATCAATTTTGCCACGAAGGCACTAAGACACAAAGAAAAACACAACGGGTTGAAAATGAATGGACCCCTTAGTGAACCTTCGAGTTTTCGTGTCTTTGTGGCATAAAAATACAATTATCCTAACGTCTTGCGCGGTTAAAATAAAATGAATTAACTGATTTATGGTTTGAAAAATCTTAGTGAACCTTTGTGTTTTCGTGTCTTTGTGGCATTAAAAAACAATTATCCTAACGTCTTGTGCGGTTAAAATAAAATGAATTAACTGATTTATGGTTTGATAATTCTTAGTGAACCTTTGTGTTTTCGTGTCTTTGTGGCATTAAAAAAACAATTATCCTAACGTCTTGTGCGGTTAAAATAAAATGAATTAACTGATTTATGGTTTGAAAAATCTTAGTGAACCTTTGTGTTTTCGTGTCTTTGTGGCATAAAAAACAATTATCCTAACATCTTGTGCGTTAAAATAAAATGAATTGACTGATTTATGGTTTGATAATTCTTAGTGAACCTTTGTGTTTTCGTGTCTTTGTGGCATTAAAAAACAATCGTTCTATCATTTTTAAAACAGCCTCACAAGCACACGTTCTATTTTTGCAATTCCTTCATCAGATATTCTTTGGTAAAGAGTACCCAATCATCAACGCTATCTTTTAGGTCAAGATGATCAGGTAAAGAAATCCGAACATCAGGCGCGATGCCAACATTGTCGATCGGAAAGTCAGGTAACCGGTCCGATCTTGAAATAGGGTAACGGAGCTGCAGGTTTTTCAATGGCATATCAACTTTGATAGCATTTGAATAATCAAGAACACCCAGCGTGTTGGTTCCGAATACCAGGGTCTTGTCACTGTTTTTTGCAGAAAGCACGAACTGCTCACAACTGCTTGCACAATAATCATTAACAATAACCCCTACTTTCACAGGCATAGCATACGAAGTGTCTTCCGAAACGGTATCCGACGCATCCACATTGACAAACGAGTTAAGGTGATTTTTCATTTCTTCAACTAAGTTTCGGGTCCATTCTTCCTGACCTTTTTTAACATTGCCGGTAGCAAGTGCATCTTCGAAAATCCTGATATTTCCCGGTGAGGCAAGCCAGGAAACACTTTTAGATACATAGGGTTTTGTATAGATAAGGGGTAATAACGACTGAAAAGCGAAGTCCGTTCCACCGCCATTGCCTCTTAAATCAAGGATGAGAACAGGAGTTGAAGTGATACTCGACAGATTGGTTTTAACAAGGCTGTCGATGATTTCTTTCGCCTCCCATGAGAAACTGGGGATCCTCAATAAAATCGCAGATGAATCGATTTTTTTATACGTAAAGTACCTGTTGTACGTCGATTCGATCTGAAGGTGTTTGTCGTCGAAAAATTTCAGCCATGCATCCAAAAGCAAGGTACACCGGTACAACGATTGTGTTTTGCCTGCTTTATCCCTGAGCGATTGCGTAAACATGGCGTATTCCTTTTCAGTCGTCGCGTTTACCTTATCACCAAAACCGGAATAATCATTTTCAATTTTTGAAACAAGGAAGTCGAAGTTTTCCAGGCAGGTACAATGCTGACTTTTCACAGAAAAGTACAACAGGAGGATTGTGATTAGTATGAATGTTTTTCTCATGGGTATCTCTTATTCAGTTACTTGTGCTAACGGTTTGTCCAGCATGACCCATAGCCTGTTCTTTACAGAAGAATCCTGTCACAAAATTAGCGGCTTCAGGAATTTACTGGATCAGTTGATGACAAAATCCTGCCATCAGGATTGGGTTTCGTCCCTCTGCCACACGAAGCCTCATTTATTAGCCACAGTTATCTAATTCCATACTTTTTCAAAATTTAATTCAAGTTCAGTAGGATGAGGATAAACCACATAGACTGGAATTTTTGGAAATCGCATCTCCTGTATTTCAAGTAGTAATTTATAAATATTTTTATTGTTGTCGGGAATTTTGTGTCCAATGTACATTCCCTTTACTGACTCTGTTTTGTAATTCATTATCCTTTCATTTCCAATTATTTCAGTAATAATTCTCCATTCCTTTTCATATTCCCAATGTTTGAACTTTGTAGTTAATAGATAATGAAGTGCAAAAGGGTAACTTTTCTTAATTTTTACAGGTTTTTCAGGATAAATGACCCTTGTTAAGGTGTACCTTTTTATTTGTTTTCTATCATAAGTAATATCAATTTTATCCCCTCGGAACTCAAGTACAAATCCATTATAGTTTTTCGTATAATGTGCCCACAACAAATGATTATTAATAGTTTCTGAGAAAGCACAAATCCCAATATCTTTATAATTGTTCCTCGTAACAGATTGAATTTTATTCAATTCGTCAGCATCCTCGAAAAGATTGACATTACAATCAAATGGGTCATTAAAATCTCCAGGGTTTGATAAATAAAAATAGTTTCTAAATAGACTGTCAATGTTGTTTAGATTCAAGGAATAAAATTTAAATAGTTTATCAGTACTTTTCAATAAAAGTTTTTCAAATTGAAATGTATCCCATAATCCTGTTGTAAGATTACGTTTAAGTTTATATTCCTTATCTATTGTGAATTTATCCATTTTTAATTGTGGATAATGGTAAATTGTATGAGTAGTGGCTTTCCCGAAAGCTTTTGGGAGCGTGGTACTTTCCTGTCAAACCGCTATGCTCTTTGAGCGGGCTACAAACCTTAATATTTATCACATCGCCTGCCATTACTTATACATAATGTCGCACTAAATACCGCCCCAATAAGGGGGCGGGCTAACTTATTATCAAAATCCATAATATACAGGATGTCAAACAGAGAAACTTTAAATTATAGAAACACGATCAAAAGTAGGTAAAAAATCATTTACGGTTGTAGATGAAGCCTTTTATGAAATTCGTGGCTTCAGGAATTTACTGGATCAATTGATGACAAAATCCTGCCATAAGGATTGGGTTTCGTCACTCGTCCAAATGAAGCCTTATTTATTAGCACGCGTATTTCTTTCATTTTTCATACCGATAATGTCCAATTATTTTATAACTGAATAGACAGTCTTCCATCACTTGTCCTGCTCCAATGTTGTGTACCATTAAATGTCTTTGTCCGTCAGGTGACTTTTTCTTTACAACTATTCCTATATGAGTTATTGTGCCACCTAAATTCCAACAAACAATATCACCCGGTTTATAGTCAATAGGATCTTGCGATATTTTCTTCACTGTCCCATGTCGGGTAAAAAATGTCATAAGATTCGGAACTCGTCTGTGGTCAATATTTTTGTCTGGTCCTGAAAGCCCCCAATTTTTCGGGTATTTGTCAAAATTAGCTTTCATGTCTTCATGAACTTCTTTTTGCAGGTCAATTCCAAGTTTTCTGTATGCGCGTACGATAACGTCCGTACAAACTCCTTTGTCTGCTGGTACATCACCATTTGGGTAGTCAATCTGGAAATATGAGGGGTCGTAATGAACCTTTTGTTTTGTCAAAATGAGAGATGAGTCAGCAAGTCGGTCATAAAAATTAGTCTGTCCAACTACTGAACTTATTACCAGTATGTAAAAAATAATATTTAGCAGTGTCTTTTTCATAATATGTTTACTAAAGGGCAGCATATGCTTTGTGGCGGACTTTTGAAAGACAAATATTTCTGTCAACACTGATTTTATTTGTAACTAAAATGTTTATATTCAAAACGTAACCCTCCATAAACTATATGCATTGTTTTGGGCTGGGCTTTATTCATCCAGAATTTCTGAGTTTTTAATTCTTTTTCTTAAGTCTGGATTAATTTGTCGTATTAATTCAATCATTGTATTATCAAACCATCTGCCGGTAAAAGGACTCAAATAAATCTCATCAATTAATTCCTCAATATCAACTCTAAATCTTCGGCCTATTCTAACATCGTAAGGAGGAATTTCGCCTCCTTCAGAAAGATGATAATGAAAAATGAAAAGACGCAGCTCCTTTTCATATTCATAAAACTTGTTTTTTGTTGTTATTACATTAAACCTATTATCCGGTCGGTCTTTAATAAAGTCGGTGTAATTAACTTGAGCTATAAAGATGTCTTCATCAAATTGTTCTTTTCCATTTTCGATTGCTCTTGATAATTTTCCAACTGTTGTCCTTATTGCTACTCCTGATTTCGCTCCACTTAAATATATTTTCCACAAAGCATACGACTCATTCTGATTTATTGTCCAACAATTTAATAATGTGAGTTCTCTTAAAGAATTTATTTGATGTAATTGAATTTGACTTTCAATTAAAGCATCTTCAGATGAGATGCCAAGATTTTTCAATTCTTTTATCAAAACTCTTGATTTCGCTTAGGAACTAATCCCTCATATTTGTCAGTCATTTTGGCTGCATTAGTAAAAAATAGTTCTTTAGAAATAATTAAGTCGAGGAATTTATCAAGACTCATGTACCTCCATATAACTGTATTCCCATGCGGAATCTTACTCAATTCTTTTATCTTTTACTATCATTCTTGCACTCTTTTAACCTTGCCACTAACGGCCCGGCAGGTATAGTTGTGGAGTCTCCCCCCCATGGTCGCTGTTTTTATGGGTTAAAGTTAATTAAATTATTCACAACTCTTTATTCATTTGGAGATGGGGGAGACGAAACAATTGCCTGTGACCCCGCCTGTTATCCGTCTGTAGCGAAGCGGGTAGATAACCCGAA
>CAVXTE010000010.1:0-36768 GCA_963764475.1 uncultured Bacteroidales bacterium | reverse complement strand
CAGCAGGCATGAGCGGACAGGCAAGGGTAATATTTTCCATACTGACGTTTTTAGTGGCCGTGCCTTCGGCTGTAAAGGTATTCAACTGGATCGCAACCCTTTATAAGGGATCGATATGGGTGCAAACACCGCTATTGTATTCCATGGCTTTTATTTTTCTGTTTTTGATCGGGGGTTTAACAGGACTCGTCAATGGAGCATTGGCTGCCGATATCCATGTACATGATACTTACTTTGTGGTCGGCCATTTCCATTATGTCATGTTTGGTGGAACGGGATTCGCGTTTTTTGGAGCAATTCATTACTGGTTTTCGAAAATATATGGCAAAACATTCAACGAAAAAATTGCACGGATTGCTTTTATACTCTTATTTATCGGATTCAATACACTTTATTTTCCGATGCTTATTTTAGGAATAATGGGAATGCCGAGACGGTATTACGATTACCTTCCTCAGTTCACTCCCTTACAGGTTGTATCGACAGTAGGTTCCTGGATTTTGATTTCAGGGATGATCGTCATGATCGCCAACTTTATAAATGCATACAGGAAAGGTAAGAAAGCTGAAAAAAATCCATGGGGAGGAACAACCCTCGAATGGCAGACTGCTTCGCCGCCATCGCTTCATAATTTTGATACAGCGCCTGTTATTGCTGAAGAGGGTCCTTATTATCACAAACAATAATTAAGTATGGAAGAACATTATGTAATGGTCAATTCGGGTCACAACCGTGACGATGAAGCTTCTAAACTAGGAATGTGGCTGTTCCTGTTTACTGAGCTTTTGCTGTTTGGGGGGTTATTTCTCGTATACACTATATATAGATTCCTGAATCCGCAAGCTTTTCTTCAAGGCTCTTACGAATTGAACATTATCATCGGAACCATCAATACATTGATTCTGATAACCAGCAGTCTCACTGTGGCAATGTCAGTAACGGCCATGCAAAAGGGAAATGTAAAACTTTCCATCATCCTGTTAAGTGTTACAATTGCCGGAGGAATAATATTCCTGATAAATAAATATTTTGAATGGTCGCTGAAAATCCACCATGGGTTATTTCCCGGAATGGAACATTACAATTCATTGGTACCCGGTGAGAAACTGTTTTTCTTCCTCTATTATTTTATGACCGGACTGCATGGTCTCCATGTCATCGTCGGGGGCATATTTATGGGCTTTGTGATTCGTGGAATCAAAAAGAAAAAAGTCAGACCCGACAGATATATCCTACTTGAAAATAGTGCGCTGTACTGGCATCTGGTAGATATCATCTGGATTTTCTTGTTCCCATTATTTTACTTGATACATTAAAAAAAGAAACTTAAAAATTGCTTATCGATATGGACACAAAAGAAGAAACAAGAATATTACCGGGTGATCCGACGGAACACCACATCGTGCCTTATAAATTCAACATAGGAATATGGCTTGGGCTGGTAGTCCTTACCATCATGACCGTGTTGGTATCGGTGATGGGGCTGCGCATTTTGGCTTTCTCGGTAGCAACGGCTTTAGTGATTGCACTTGCAAAGGCCATTGTTGTGGCCAATTATTTCATGCACCTCAAATATGATAATGTGCTTCTGAAAATACTTTTCGGAATTGTCCTGCTCATCTTTATGGTGTTCATCGGGCTTACCATAGCTGATTATATAACACGTTAGAAAAAAACAAGAGATTTATGTTTTCAAATGCTTCCAATTTTGTTCACGGTGTAGACCTCTCATTTGCAGTAATACTGGGAATATCGTTGTTTTTCCTGGTAAGCGTTACAGGGGTGATGATCTATTTTGTGATCAGGTACAGCAGAAAAAGGAATCCAAAAGCGACGAACATTCCAAAAAACAACAAGCTGGAAATCATATGGACGGTCGTTCCTACGCTGCTGGTTCTGGTAATGTTTTATTATGGATGGCATGGTTATAAACCCATACGCGATTTCCCAAAGGATTCGATGCATATAAAAGCATACGGCCAAATGTGGCAATGGAGTTTCGAATACCCCGATGGACGGGTTATTGATACGCTCGTCGTACCCAAAGATAAAGCGGTCACACTCGATCTTATCTCCCGCGATGTCATTCACAGCCTTTACATACCGGCGTTCAGAATAAAGGAAGATGTGGTTCCCGGCGATCACAATAAAATGTGGTTCATTGCTCAGGAAGAAGGGGATTTCAATATCCTCTGTGCCGAATACTGCGGCGACCGTCATTCCTATATGAGGAGCAAGGTCGTTGTTCTTGCACAGGACAACTATGATAAATGGTACGAAGAAACCAAAAATGCTGTATCAAACGACCCACCCGGCCTTCAGGTGATGAAAAAGAATGCCTGTTTGAGTTGTCATACCACCAACGGGACGAAACTGGTTGGACCGTCATTCAAGGGTATCTGGGGCGAAACCGTTACGGTAATTACCGATGGGAAGGAACGCCAGGTAAAGGTGGATGAAGACTATGTAAAAAGATCGCTGCAGGATCCAAATGCCGATGTTGTCAAAGGATTTAAGGAAGGTTTGATGATAAATTATAAAGATATCGTCACAGACGAGGAGATCAATCAGATAATCGATTATTTGAAAACGCTGAAATAAGAAAGTTATATGTTATTGGTTAATCGTTATTCGTTTTCAGTCCGCAGGAAATTGCAAGTGACCAGTAACCATTTAAAAGTAACAAGTAAACAGGCATGAAAAATACTCTTATAAATACCCTGCTCGAACTGAGCAAAGTGAAGATCACTTTTGCAGTGTCGCTTACTACTATTACCGGGTATGTACTTGCCCGCGGACGGTTCGACAGGTATATGGTACTTCCTACTTTAGGAATCTTCCTGCTTGCCTGCGGAGCATCGGCCCTGAACCATTACCAGGAAAGGGATAAAGATGCAAAAATGGACCGGACAAAAAATCGTCCGATTCCTTCGGGACGCATATCGCCCGGCATGGCACTATTATTTGCCCTCACGCTGACAGTAGCCGGTTCGTTACTGATCTATTTCGGTTCAAATTTTCTGGCCCTCCAGCTTGGATTGCTGGCCCTCATCTGGTACAATGCCATATATACACCACTTAAAAAAAGAACTGCTTTTGCCGTAATTCCAGGTTCGGTTATCGGTGCATTACCCCCAATGGTGGGCTGGGTAGCTGGAGGTGGAAGCCTGATCGATCCACGAGCTCTTATCATCGCGTTTTTCTTTTTTATCTGGCAGATACCGCACTTCTGGCTGCTGTTGCTGAAATACGGAAAACAATATGAAGCAGCGGGGTTTCCTTCAATCACCAGTACGTATACAACGCCGCAAATCAAGTTCACCACATTTGTTTGGACCTTTGCAACCGCTGTAACTGCTTTGATGCTGCCGGTTTTCGGGATCATTGATTCGGTTTGGGGATCGGTAGTGCTATTGACAGCGACCGTATGGCTGATTTATCAATTTTCGGGTTTGCTTAGACAAAATGATAAATCGTTCAGCCCCGGCTTTTATTTCATGAAGATCAACTATTTCGTGCTATCGGTGATAATATTACTCTCGGTAAGTTCTGTGATTTAAGATAGCTTAACATTGTAATAAATACTCTAAGAAATCCTTGAATTTAAGTCCTGGAACCTGACAAAGCCCAACAGAGGAGAAGATATTTCAATCCGAATCAATTTTTTCCCTTTTCTTTTTTCGACGATTATGCAAAGCTGACTTTACCCATTTAAAAACTTTCACTGTTACTCTTGGCAAGGTGTAAGCTAATACTATTTCCCGAACCGATTCGCCAAATGTTTTTCGGACATTCTTTAAACTTGAGAGCAATTCATGTTCGCACATCGTTACCTCATGCCTGTATTTTTCAATGGCCAGGGCAACATCATTTACATTTCTAAGTTTCAATATCTTATTGCCGGGTTTAGTCATTCAGATTCTTTTTCCTGATTATTAAATAACATCTTTGAAAAATCTTTAATTATGGCATTTGAAATTAAAGGTTTCCGCAGCCAGAATGCGATTAGCATAATCACAATATAAATACCTGCAGATATCAGAAGACCCTCAATTAAACTACCATAACTCTGGCTATACCAATAACTGAAAGCTAATGCAAGTAAAAGCAAAACAAATGATACAGTCATAATAATAATTACAGTAATAATAATGAAGGTTACTGCTTTTGTAAATTTATCCAGTAGAATGATTTGCACCAAATGAATCCTGGCATTTACATATTGTTTAACCACATCATTTAATTCAGACAAGCTGTCTGTCAGTGATTTGTCTTTCATGAAATTTTTTTCAGTACTGTATTTAAAGAACCTGCTTAGATTTAGGCTTTAGTCCCTTTAGCTGTATTCGTGGAAGATTTCGTCTCAGCCTTTTCTTCTTTTTTATTGTTCCCTTTAACCTCTTTTTCGAGGTTCTGAAATTTTTCCTTTACATCATCAACATAACCTGTCATCGTTTCCTTCAGGTCATCCATTTTTTCATCTAAGCTTTTTTTAAGCTTTGAGGTGACCTGTTTTGTTTTCTTCTGCATCTTTTGCCTTGTTTTCGTTCCTTTTTCAGGAGCAAATAAAATCCCTGCTAATGCGCCTGCCACAGCACCGGTAAAAAAACCTAAAATGATTCCTGAACTTTTTTTTGACATATGTTTTAAGTTTAAAAAGTTTTATAATTATTGATATTTACAAATATATAACAAATTTTTCGATTTAATGCAATTTTCAACGCGTTAAAATTTATTAAAACAGGGATTTTTTTAGATGTTGTGACTTAATCCTATGCATTTCGATGACTAAATCCTATACTGTTTCACTATCTCTTCACTAATCCTCCACAATTGCTGCTGCACAGAAATGTCATGGGTTATAGGCGCAGGATTAGAAATGCGGTTATTGATAAAATATGCCCCGGTAATATTTTCAACATCCTTAGAAACAGCAAGGTAAACAGAAGTTTTTGAACCTGTCTCAACCGAAGCGCCACCAAAGCCCCAGCCTTCACGTAACAATTTGGTCCGAATTACACCCGGATGCAAAGCATTCGCTGAAATGCCCGTTCCTTTTAATTTTTCTGCAAGCATGTAGGTAAAAAGGATGTTGCAAAGCTTCGAACGAGAATACGCATCATAGCCGTCATAATATTTTTCCCCCTGCAGGTTATCAAAATCGATATGACTTGCATGGGCCTGCGACGCCACATTTATGATCCGCTTATAATCTGATTTTTTTATAAGGTCAATCAAAAGGTTTGTAAGCAGGAAATGAGCAAGGTGATTCACAGCAAAGGTCATTTCAAATCCGTCAGGTGTTAATTCCCTTTTGTATTTGTAAACTCCCGCATTGTTAATCAGTACGTCTATTTTAGGAAACAACTGCAAAAGGTCCTCAGCCATTTTTTTTGTTTCGGCAAGCGATGAAAAATCGGCAACAGCATAATGTATTTTATTTCCTTTGGCATGCTTGGTAACTTCCAGCCAGGCCTTTCGTGCTTTTTCTTCATTCCGGCCATGAACAATAATGCTGGCTCCTGCAGCGGCCAAATCAATGGCAGTTTGCTTACCGATTCCTTCAGTAGAACCAGTAATCAAGATGATCTTATCGTTGAGAGAGTCCATATAAACTTCTGTTGTTTTTCCTATCGGAAACTGAACAATGGATAATTATAAATAGTTCAGGATAAGGCGGGCTGTATTCTCTGAAGCTCCAGATCCACCAAGTTTTACCTTGAGTAAACGATAGTCTTCAAGAATTTTTTGCCGTGTTGATGAGGTTGCTGTTATTTTAATCAATTCTTTTTTTAAATTGGGTGTATTGAGTTCATTCTGGATAAGTTCTCTAACCACCTCCTTTTCCATGATCAGATTTACCAGGGAAATATATTTTATCATGGATTTATTAATAACTCGTTTTGCTATCTGGTACGAAACAAATCCGCCTTTATAGCAAACTACTTCCGGTACTTCGAACAAAGCAGTTTCGAGGGTTGCTGTCCCGGATGTTACAAGTGCTGCAAATGAATTTTGCAATAGAGCATGGGTTGCTCTGCTTACAAATCCGGCCTTCAGATTTCCGATCAGATTATTATAAAATTCCTTTTCCACAGAAGGAGCACCCGCAACCACGAACTGGCAATCCGGAAAATCAGGTACAACCGAAAGCATCAACGGTAGCATTTTGCTGATCTCTTGTTTTCGTGAACCAGGAAGAAGAGCAACGATTGGTTTTGTTGATAAGCTGTAAGTCCGTCTGAAAGTGTCCTCATCGTTTGGAGGCATGGCTTCAATCATATCGAGCAACGGATGTCCGACAAAATCAACCTCAACACCATAGTTATCATAAAAATCTTTTTCGAACGGCAGGATCACAAACATGCGATCCACAAACTTCTGTATTTTATGAACCCGTGAAGTCTTCCATGCCCAGATTTGGGGAGAAATGTAATAGAAGACCCTGAACCCGGCCTGGTGTGCATATTCGGCAATTCGCAGGTTGAAACCCGGATAATCGACCAGAATGACTGCATCAGGTTTGTAATTGGCTATATCCGTTTTACACATTTCAATGTTTTTCATGATCGTCCGGATATTAGCAGCTACTTCCGTAAACCCCATGAAAGCCAAATCACGGTAATGTTTGACGAGTGTTGCACCCTGTTGCTGCATCAAATCACCGCCCCAGCATCTGAAATCTGAATTTACATCCAGCTTTTTCAACTCCCTGATGAGGTTGGAGGCATGCAGGTCGCCTGAAGCTTCGCCAGCAATGATGTAATATTTCATAAAATATTCTTCAGGGTTTCATTGAAAGCAAAAAATGAAAGCATAAGAATAAACGTGATAAGAAGCACACTGCGGCCGGTCTTTTCGAATTTAAGGTTTACAAAATAATAACGGATCAGAAGCAGATTGCCGGCAATGCTGATCAAAATATGTGCAGGCATATTAAGGTAATGGTTGACTACATTTATCCTAAGGAGAAAGAAATTTATCAGCCAAATCACTGCAAAAAGTGACAATGGCATCAAAATTCCGACAGCCACACCGAATAAATAATGGTCCCTTTTTAACATATGCGATTAACGGTTAACTTTAAGAACTACTTAAAATGCTTCTTATCATTTTAGATTCAGCTTCCATTTTTTTATGCCGGCGATTGCTTTGTGAGCAGTCAAATCATAATGAATGGGTACAACAGAAATATAATTATTGGTAAGCGCCCATGAATCGGTATTCTTATCGGCATCACCATTTTTAAAGAAACCTGTAAGCCAGTAATAGTCTCGATTATGCGGATCCGTGCGTTTGTCGAATTCTTCTTCCCAACGGCCATTGGCCTGACGGCATACTCTGATTCCCTTCATCTCTTCTTTTTTCACAGCCGGAATGTTAACATTGAGACAGACTCCTGTTGGCAAGCCAAATTCAAGTACATTATTAATAATAATCCGAATAGGTTCATCAAGAGCACTAAAATCGGCGTCTTTCGAATAATCGAGCAGTGAAAACCCGATGGCAGGTATCCCACTCAAATTAGCTTCGAGCACTGCTGCCATCGTACCCGAATAAAGTATGTTTACCGACGCATTTGATCCGTGATTGATGCCTGATAAAACAAGATCCGGCTTTCCTCCAATAATAACACGCTCGCCAAGCTTCATCGAATCAACAGGCGTTCCATTACAGCTATATTCCGAATAATTCTTACTTTCAGCTATTTTCCTGATCCGCAATGGCATACCTACTGTAATGGCATGCGACATTCCCGATTGGGCTTTATCGGGAGCCACTACCACTACCCGGCCCAAATCTTTCGCAATCTCAATCAGTTTGCGGATACCCGGAGCAAAAATTCCGTCGTCATTCGTAATTAAAATAAGGGGTTTTTTCATCTTATCTCTCACTAAAAATTCGAAACATCAAATTTGTGCAAAGATAAGAGAATTAAAGAAATTGCATGAGTTCGGTGTACAATTGGTGAACCGGTAAACCGACGACATTGAAGTAAGATCCTTCAATTTTTTCGATGCCTGTATAACCGATCCATTCCTGGCCACCGTATGCCCCTGCTTTATCATAAGGCTTGAAATTCGTTATATAAAAATGAATTTCATCTTCCTCCAGTTTTCTGAACCAAACCTTTGTAATGGAATGAAATGTTTTCATTTTATCGATTGTTCGGAGGGTAACACCAGTGATCACCTCATGCATCGTTCCGGAAAGGGCGTTTAACATTCGGACGGCATCATCATAATTTTCGGGTTTGGAAAGTATTCTGTCATTCAGCCAAACGATAGTATCGGCTGTGATGACCAGGCAATTTTCGCATAGTTTATTCATGTCGAACGATTGCGCTTTCAACTCGCTCAGGTAGATGGCTATTCCTTTGTGTTTCAGATTCGGGGGATAAACCTCTTCTACATCTACCGGCATAATCGTAAAATTAATTCCCAGTTCTTTTAAAAGGTTCTGCCGTCGTGGTGATTGTGAGGCCAGAATGACATTATAGTTTTTCAATTTATCGGTCAGCATTTCTAAAAACTAATATAAAACAATTGCATCGATAATATTCCGGCAACCATAATGATCTTCAAGGTATTGCTCAGAAAATGATAATCTTCCTTCGTATCCGCTTTTATGAGGTAATACAACAGGAAAACGAACAGGGTTTGAACAGCTATCAGGAAGTACCAGAAAACCAGTGTCAGATTGAACTTGTAAAGAAAGTATTGTCCGGTTGCCAGAATTATCATAGTCAAAAGAATAAAAACTGCTGCTAGCCATTTGGTCATCTTCACTCCCGAAACCACCGGAAGTGTTTTAAATCCGGAAGCCTTATCACCATCAACATCTTCTGCATCTTTAACAACCTCGCGGATCAACGTAACCAGGAAGGCAAACACAGCATAACCGGCAACAATAAGCGTAACCGGTTTCAGCAGTTTCATGGTTTCAATATAAATCTGAGGTTTGGTTCGCAACGCAAAAAATTCAAACAACCAGACAATGATAATGACCATTGCCGATAATCCGGAAATCATCAGGTTGCCCCAGATGGCGGTACGTTTGTATTTTTCAGAGTAAAACCAAAGCATGAGGACAATCGCAATATAAATTAATCCAAGCTGAACATAACTGACTTTAAATGCAAGATAAAACCCGATAAGAATTCCACTGATGGTCAAAGCCCAATAGAAATGAAGTGCCGATGAAACAGGCAGGGAATTCCGGATGATCACCTTTTTAGGTTTGTTGATCTGGTCGGTTTGCAAATCATAATAATCATTGATCACATAACCACCGGCTGCGATCAGAACAGTAGACAGGACAAGCAGGACAAAATCAAATTCACCCAAAGCCGGAAATTCACCCCCAAGACTATAGTAGGTTCGGATGATGCAAATGCGAATCAAATACTGTGTCAGGATGATGATCAGCAGGTTCGGCAGCCTGATTATTTTTAAGTACGAATTCAAGTTATTAAGTTATCTGGATATTAAGTTAATTGGGTTAATAAAGTTAATTAGGTTAATTAAGGTTTAAAACAGATTTCAGCGCTTTGTATCCAAAATTCAATAAATCAACAATTACCATCGAAATCCGTCCTCCGTCATCCACTTCCCCTGTATTTTCAATGTTTGTTCGATCACATCGCGTACACACCCTTTTCCACCGGCATTGCCGGAAATATAGGTTGAAATTTCCTTGATCTCCGGGGATGCATCGGCCGGACAACACGGCACACCCACTTCGAGCATGGCATGGTAATCCGGAATATCATCGCCCATGTACAGCACGTTTTCAGGCTTTAACTGACGATCGTCCATGTACTTTTTTAAGACATCTACCTTATTATCGACACCCATATAAAAATCTTTGATCTTCAGTATCTCAAATCGCCGTGACATCGATTTCGATGTTCCGCCTGAAATGATTGCAACATGAAATCCCAGTTTTAATTGCAAGCTGAAGGGCATAGCCGTCCTTCACATTGGCTGTCCTCAAGGCTTCGCCGTCGTCCTGAAGGATCACAGTGCCATCAGTAAGCACGCCATCATAATCAAAAATGAAGGTTGTGACGTTTTTCAGTAAACTTTTATAATTGCTCATATTTAGTACTGAATATTGAGATTTAGTATTTAGAATAAAGGTTTGCCAGTGTATTGCTTAGTAAATCGTAAATTTTCCTGTATTCAGGGTAAGGCTTAAGCATTTCCAGGTGCTTTTCCATCGTTATCTGATCACCTCTTTTCGCTGGTCCAGTCTGTGCTTCTGCCGGATTCATGTGTTCAACCTTTTTTGAAGTTTCGGCGATGAGTGGCAAAAGTAATTTAAAATCAAACTTATCGTCCGATAAAATCTGACCGGCAATGTTGTACATGAAGTTCGGGAAATTGGAGGCAAAAACAGCGGCGAGATGCAGTCTTTTTCGTTGTTCCGAATCAATCTCTCTGACTGTATCCGACAAATCTTCTGCTACATTTCTGATCAATTGCAAACCCTCCTTTGAATTCGCTTCAATACATAACGGAATATGGGAGAAATCAACTTTCCTCGTTTTTGAAAATGTTTGTAAAGGGTACAACACTCCGAAATTTTCCGAGCATCCATTCAAGATTTCCATCGAAAGTGAGCCGGAAGTATGCACAATTAGTTTATTTTCGAACCGAATCTTTCCGGTAACTTTCTCAACCACATCATCCGGAACAGAGACAATATACAGGTCCGCATCTTTACTGATCTTATTCAAATTAGTTATAAAACCGGCGTTAAGTTTTTCTGCCAGTCGTTTTGCTGAATTTTCTGTCCGACTGTAAACCTGTATGATCTGTCTGCCCGAATTCATAAGGGTTATTCCAAGGTGGGTCGCCACATTGCCTGCTCCGATCATGACTATTTTATCAGCCCTTTGCAAATCCTTAATTTTGCGGCTAAGATAGTAACAATGTGGAAATGCTTAAATGATTAAAGGCTTAAATGGGAAAAAGTTAAATGATATCCGCTAATGGTCAGGTGAACAATAAGCAATTTGGCAGTTTAACAATCATTTTCAAATTTCCTCATTTTCAAATCTTCAAATTAATTCATCCTTTTCTTTCCTCTCCACAGAAAATAGACCGGCACGCCAAGCAACACAATGATCAATCCCGGCCAGGTAAATTCCGGTTTGTAAATCAACAGATTCACGATGATAAAGAGCGCCATCAGGATATATAACGCAGGTGTAAAAGGATATCCCAATACTTTGTAGGGCCGTTCCACACCAGGACGCTTGATCCGCAGCACGAAAACGCCCCCTATGGTCAGCACGAAAAATACAAGAACTGCAAAAACAACATAATCCAGCAAGTTGCTGTAAGTACCCGACAGACAAAGCAGCGAGGCCCATACACCCTGAAAGATCAATCCGGTTGCAGGCACACCCTTGCTATTCAGCTTTCCGACTTTTGAAAAGAACAGTCCGTCGATGGCCATAGCATAATAGACACGTGCACCCGTCAGGATCAGTCCGTTGTTGCAGCCAAAGGTCGAAAACACCACCAGCGCCGCCATGATCACGGCGGAGTAATCGCCGAAAATACCGCTCATGGCTGCTGTCCCTACCCTATCGTTGGTAGCAAACTGCATTCCCTGCCCAATGACGGTCGTTGCATTCGGATCGCCTCTCACCGGAAGTGCATAAATATAAACCAGGTTCGTAAGCAGGTAAATAACGGTCACGATCAGGGTTCCCAATGCCATGCCGAGCGGAATGTTTCGTTTTGGATTGATTACCTCACCGGATGTGAACGTAAGATTGTACCAGGCATCGAAAGTAAAAAGCGAACCGACCATGGATGTCGCCAGTGCTGCAATCAGGGCAAAACCGGTAAGCGAAATCTCATTTCCCCCGCTCACCTGAACGGCATCCCATAAAATCTTTTTATTGACAGTAATGACACCGACATTTTTTGCCACAAACAAGCCGATGACAATGAACAAGAGCAATACCAGCATCTTTGTGTAAGTGAAGGAGTTTTGCAGGTATTTTCCGGTGCGGATACCGCGTGTATTCATCCAGGTTAAAAATGCGATACAGCCAATGGCGATGATGTGCACGGTATGAAATTTAAGGATCCCGAGATCGAGCCAGACATTCTCTTCTGAAACCCAGGGAATAATGACGCCCAAAAATTTTCCGAATGCCACAGCAACAGCGGCAATCGTTCCTGTTTCGATCACAAGGAAGAGGGTCCAGCCGTATAGAAAACCGAAGATCGGACTGTATGCCTCACGCAGGTAAATATAAATACCGCCCGCTTTCGGCAGCATCGCGGCGAGTTCCCCATAGCTGAGGGCAGCCATAATGGTCATCAATCCTGCAATCAGCCAGCCGATCATCAGCCAACCGGGCGAACCCAGTGTTCGGGCCATGTCGGCACTTACAATAAAAATCCCCGAACCGATCATCGAACCGGCTACGATAGCCAGCGAATCGAACAGGTTAAGGCTTTTTCTGAACCCCGGTTGAGTAGCAATCCCATTACCTTTCAACATCATCATTTTCAGAATACGAATCGGGTTCGGGTTTCGGTTTTGTAAACAATACTTTCAGAAAAAAATAGACCATGATCCCCGTAATGATGGTTTGGGAAATGACCATAAATATCAATGCAGATCTGTTCATATTACAAGTTTAGATTGTTCCATTTCTTTTTCTTCGTTTATAAGCCACATAAATAAATCCCATATTCACCAGGAATACGGCAAGTAAAAGCATTCTGGATAAATCGATATAAAACCACTTGTTGATCACATTTCCTATATAAATCACATCCCCAGTTTTCACATTGCTTCCCGGTTCTACAACAACCTTATCTTTATCGTTGTATGGAATTACTGCGTGTTGTTCTTTTTCCCCCGATATGCTGATATAAGAACGTCTGCCCATGTGGTAAAGCGAATCGACCACGCCATCGAACTCGGCATAAAGCTCCCTGGCAAAATAAGATTTATTGGGCTCCCTTCCTTTTTTCAGGATCTGTCCGAGTATACTTTCTTTGTGCAGTGTCCAACCGCTTAAACTGATCTTATTCCATTCGTCGTTTGCCGGCCGGATGAGCGAACCGACAAAAACGATCAGCAGCATAAATGGTGTAACCCACTTGATGATAAATTTATAAATACCGGGAATTTTAATATCCGAGCCCGTAATGAGTTCTTTCCAGCCTTTTTTCAGTCCGAAAACCCATGAAAACAAAATTGTTTCGATGAGAGCAAAGAGCACCAGAGCAACGCTTCCAGCCCAATAATCGTATTCATCCAGTACGCCCTGTTTAAAAAATAAAACTGTAGGAAGCCCCAGTATCAAAACGGATCCACCAAAAAACCAGGCCGCTTTTTTACGCGTATAGTTATATTCATCACGTAAAAAGGAAAGGTAGGGTGTTCCCATCGCGAGGGACGATGTGATCCCCGCAAAAAACAACAGCCCAAAGAAAGCGACTCCGGCAATGGCACCAAGTATTACTCCCCAATTCTGAAAAAGAAAAGGCATAGTACGGAAGCCAAGTCCAAGCGCACCTGCCTGTGTCAGTTCGATCACTTTATCGATCCCGAGATAACCAATGGAGATTGGGATGATGATGGCGCTTCCTAAAACCACTTCCACAAACTCGTTCATCCATCCGGCTGACATGGCGTTCAGGGCGATGTCATCTTTTTCTTCACATACGATGCAAAGCATTGAACCGAACCCTGACCCAACGAAAGGGTAAAAAATATCTGTCCGGCCGCTGCCAGCCACACCTTGGGATTTCCAAGGGAATCGTAATTAGGCGTCCAGAGAAAATTCAATCCCACCGTACCACTGTATACCGCTCCTTCCCTGCCAGCTACCAGCGTAATTCCTTTTATTGCCAGAAAAATCCCAAAAATAATGAGTAAGGGCATGATAATTTTTGCAGCTTTTTCAACGCCTCCGCTGAGACCTTTACTCAGGATCCATGAATTGATCACAAGGCATATTAAAAAGAACAATACGGCTTCAAACGGGATTCCTGTAGTGCTTATGAATATATCAGTATACCTGCCGAAAAAACCAGCTACCTGTAATTGATTCATACCATGGAACGTTCCAATGAGGGAATGATAAACATACGAAAGAGTCCAGCTTTCGATATAACAATAATACGATGCGATGGCTATATTTGAGAAAATCCCGAATGTCCCGAGGTACATCCAGAATTTCCGGCGTCCCATTTTATGAAAAGTAAAGGGTGTTGTATGAAACCCATAGCCGCCTCCATGTCTTCCGATCGACCATTCGATGAACAAAAGCGGCACACCGAGAAGCAGAAAACAAATAAAGTAAGGGATGATAAAGGCGCCACCACCATTCTGTATGGCCTGCACCGGGAACCGTAAAAAATTTCCAAGCCCAACGGCATTACCAGCCATTGCAAGGATCAATCCGACACGGGTTCCCCAGGATTCTGTAGATGAACTCATTTACAACGCAGATTAGGATAAAAATCAATTATTTCAATCAGAACGGATCAAAAAATCTCAAATGGTTTACAATGATAAAAATTAATTTTGATTTTCATCCCTATTCGCACTGCATTTTTTAAAAAGTTATGAAATTATAAATCCTTCAACGGGTTGATTCTGCTGTAGATTATAAATTAATTCGGGTTGATCTCAAGTGAAAACCTCAAAAATCGGGATATAGAATTACATCCCAGCAGATTCGGTTATTCGCTCTTTAAAATTAAGAAAGGATTTTTATTGCCCGATCTCTGACAATCCTGTTTCCGTCATTATCCAGGTTTTTCCTGCATACTTTCGTGTAATATAATTCCGGTTCAAAAATGAATTCATATTCTGATCAAATTTTATTTTAATCCCTTCCGGAACTTTCAATACCAGATCTACCTGCTGTCTGCGCCATACATCATGTTCAGGCAGTTTGAAAAATGGATCGAACAGAAGCAAAGAATCACCTGACCTTGTGATGGAATAAATGGTTTGAGAAGCCCTGTTCCCGGCATCCATCGTTGATTTCCCGCGAGCACCTTTAATAATTTCGAGTTCGGCCATGGATCCATTATACCTCTCGATCTCAAACCGCGGGATCCCGTAGAAAAACCCGGTATCCTTTGAGGTCAGGATCATGTTCATATCTTTCACCTCAACATAATCACCGAATTTCAAGATGCGGTCGAAATCCGGATCAGACTTTACGCTCAGTCTGATCGTCGAATCTTGCGGAACCACCATACTAATGTTCGATTCTGTGATTCCCTCCTGCCGGAAACTTTTCGCTATTTTATAACCATAATAGCCAGTCAATATCAATCCGGCAAGCCACAGATTTATAGCCACCCTACCAACATACCGTCTGCGTTCGATGCCAAAGATCAGCCTGATGCCTCCGTAAAGGATCATGAACAAAGGAATTCCGAGTAAGAGGACAATCCCCATCACAAGAAATGCATTGCTCCCGGCTTCACCCAAAATCAGGTCGACCAGAGTTGGAAATGAGATGAAAATGAGATCTGAATCAAGAATAAAAATCTGGTGCCCAAAACCGAAAAGTCCCGCAAAAAAAGCAACGATAAGAGACAACCCTACGATAAATAAAATGATCCCGACAAAAACGAGGATGATTTTTACAAACAATTCGATGATCCGGCTCAGTGCATTTCCTATGTTTTGAATATCAGACCTGTGATCTGTTCTTTTTTTTTATAAGTATGCCTTGCTCCCTGAGCGAATTCGTTGATTTTATTTTTCAGCTTGCCAATCTCTTCCCGGATGGACTTTTCAATGTTGGAGATATTCACTTTCTCGCCTTTCATCTGAAGTTTTTCTGCTGCGGTCCTGGCTTCCGGAACGAGAACCCACAAAACCAGGTAAACCAGTATTGGTGTACCCACACCTGGTATCGAAAGGATGACAAATGCAAGTCTGAACCACAAAGGATCGGTTTGAAAATAAGCTCCGAGACCACTGCAAACACCGGCGAGGATTGCATTGTCCGTATCGCGGTACAATCGTTTTGTTGCCCTTGCTCCATAAGTCTTATCATATGATCCATTTTCTTCACCCGGTTCACCGAATTCTTCCGGACGACCAATCACCTCGATCACTTTGTCAATATCTTCGATAGTGATCACCTGTTTGCCGTTCGTGATTGTTTCCTTGAGCATTTCAGCAATACGTGTTTCGATGTCGGAAACGATCTCCTCTTTGCCTTCTGTTTTCGCAAAATGCTGCTTGATGCTTTGCAGGTAATCGTTCAATACGTTATAGGCGTCTTCATCAATGTGGAAAACAATTCCGCTGATGTTTACCGTTAATGTCTTTTTCATTGTGTATACTGGTTTAAATTATTGATTTTCATTTTCTGATAAATTGTCGACCACGCTGATCATATCGTTCCATATTTTTTTCATTTCCGCTAAAAGTGCCGTTCCCGATTCTGTAATCGTATAATATTTTCGGGGCGGACCCGACTTCGATTCTTCCCAGCGATAGCTTAAGAGTGCATCATTTTTCAGGCGGGTAAGTAATGGATAAAGTGTTCCTTCAACGACCAAAAGTTGCGATTCTTTTAGTTTTGTAATGATATCGGACGCATAGACCTCACGCTTCGAAATGATAAGCAGGATACAGAATTCCAGCACTCCTTTCCGCATTTGGGCATTTATTTTTTCGATGTTCATGCGGCAAAGATAATACAAATTTTAGTACTATGCAATACAAAGTAGTAAAAAATTTAAAATACTTTGGGAAACGACTAAAATGACTATCATTTTGAATGACTAAATTTGTATGGGAGACGATGCTAACCAAAATTTAGACATTCCAGTCAATCCAAATATTAGTCAATAAAAAAAGGGTAAGCTACTTATATCGCACCGCTTCAACCACTTACCCTTGCTACCTTCCGGTCCTGGGGGAGTTCAATGGGAGCTGGTCGTATAAGACTTACCCTGCTGCAAAATTACAATAAATCCACAGAGGATTACAAACCTTATCGCAAATATTTGTTCTGTGTTAAAAATTGTAACTTTGCATTAAACATTAAAAAAAAATTACCATGGAAAATCAAACGTACCCTGCCTGGAAGCATGCAATGATGTTTGCTGTTTATATCAGTGTTGCTGAAATTATTTTATCTCTTATTTTCTATGTTGCCGATGTTTTCGCTGAAAAGTGGACGGGAATTTTCGGATACGCGATATTGCTTGCCGGAATCATAATAGCAGCGGTTCAGTACCGGAATAAATACCTCGGTGGTTTTATTTCTTACGGACAGAGTGTGTCAACGGGATTTTTAGCAGGCCTTTTTTCGGCCATCATTGTAGCCATTTTCTCTTACATTTTTCTTTCGTATTTGGGTGAAGATTATATTAAAGTGATTATGGACAAGGCGCAGGAAAACATGCTTCAGGGAAATCCTAACATGACCGACGAACAGATCGACATGGCCATGAAGTGGACCCGGAAATTTATGCAACCCGGTATGATGGCGGTATTCGCATTTCTTGGTTACACAGTCCTGTCGCTTGTATTTGCTTTGATTGCATCGATTTTTATTAAAAAAGAAAATCAATCGCCGGAAGTTACAGTTTAATTATTTTTAAATGGATATTTCTGTTGTTATTCCGCTTTATAACGAACAAGAGTCGTTGTTGGAGCTAGCTGATTGGATTGTTCGTACATGTGAAAACGACAAACTTTCGTATGAAATAATCTTTGTAGATGACGGTAGTTCAGACAATTCCTGGAAGGTGGTTGAAGAACTTTGCCAGCGAAATGCCAATATAAAAGGGATCAAATTCAGACGAAATTACGGCAAATCAGCAGCCCTGAACAAAGGTTTTGAAAATGCATCGGGTGAGGTCGTAATAACCATGGATGCCGATTTGCAGGACAGTCCGGATGAAATTCCAGAATTGTATAAAATGATCAAAGAGGAAGGCTACGACCTCGTATCCGGCTGGAAGAAAAAACGCCACGATCCGCTGGGTAAAAGGCTCCCGTCAAAATTTTTCAACTGGACAACGCGAAAAATATCCAAAATCAAACTGCATGATTTTAACTGCGGACTGAAAGCCTATAAAAATGAAGCAGTTAAAAACATTGAAGTATATGGTGAAATGCACCGGTATATTCCGATGATCGCACAACGTGCAGGATTCAGAAAAATCGGAGAAAAAATAGTTGAGCATTATCCACGAAAATACGGTGTTACAAAATTCGGTATGGAACGGATTGTAAAAGGTTATCTCGATTTGCTGACGATCACCTTTATCTCAAAATTCGGAAAGCGCCCCATGCATTTATTCGGAACACTTGGCACATTGCTATTCATAATCGGTTTAATCATCGGAGCATATCTTACAGTGGCAAAGTTTTTCTTCGAAGCCTACAAAATGACGGAACGGCCGTTATTTTATTTCGGGTTGCTTGCCATGATCATCGGATCACAATTGTTTGCCACCGGGTTTCTTGCCGAAATGATTTCACGCAATACGCAGGACCGAAATGTCTATAAGGTCGAAAAAGCCACCGGATTTACAAACGCTGAAAAATCCTGAATTTTCTGAATTCCCATGACTGAAAAAAGAAAAATAATCGTCATCGGATCCTCGTATCCCTTGCGCGGTGGACTTTCTGCATACAACGAAAGACTGGCCAGGGCTTATATGGAAAACGGTGATGAGGTTACGATCTACACATTTAGTTTGCAGTATCCCGGTTTTTTATTCCCCGGTAAAACACAGTATTCTTCCGATTCGCCACCTGAAAATTTGGAAATAGAAGTAAAGATCAATTCCATCAATCCTTTCAACTGGTATAAAGTTGGAAAGGAAATCAAACATTTAAATCCCGACATGGTCATCATTAAGTTTTGGATTCCCTTTATGGCGCCAAGTTTGGGAAAGATTGCAAGAATTATCCGTAAAAACGGGCATTCGAAAATCATCTCCATTATCGACAATATTATACCGCATGAAAAAAGGCCGGGAGATACAATGTTAGCAAAATACTGGGTAAAAAGCACCGATGGATTTATTGCCATGTCGGCTTCTGTGCTGGACGATCTGAATAAATTCGACCAGCAGAAACCTAAATTGTACTGTCCGCATCCGCTGTATGATAATTTCGGCAAGATCATTTCCAAAGAAGAAGCAAAGAAAAATCTGAAGCTTGATCCGGACATGAATTACCTGCTTTTTTTTGGGTTCATCCGGGATTACAAGGGTCTTGACCTGCTGCTGAAGGCGATGGCCGATGATAAACTTAAGTCTAAACCGCTGAAATTGCTGGTGGCAGGTGAGTTTTATACCAACTCAAAACCCTATTTCGATCTGATCGAACAACGTCAGCTTCAGGATATGGTTATCATGTCGAACGATTTTATTCCCGACAACGAAGTGGCAAATTATTTTTGTGCCTGTGATATTGTGGTACAGCCATACAAAGATGCAACACAGAGCGGCGTTACACAAATCGCTTATCATTTTAACAAGCCAATGATCACTACCGATGTAGGAGGGCTGGCCGAGATCGTCCCTGACGGAAAGGTTGGCTATGTAATAAAACCCGAAGTGAAGAAAATTTCGGACGCGATCCTGAAGTTTTATGAAGGGAATAAGGAATCAGAATTTATTGAAAATGTGAAGGAGGAAAAGAAAAAATATTCCTGGAGGCGAATGCTTGAAACAATTGACAATTTAGTTGACCAGATAAAAAAACCTTCAATATGATAATCAGGAGCAAGGCACCACTCAGACTGGGACTGGCAGGCGGCGGAACCGACGTTGCACCCTTTTCAGATCTCTACGGCGGGGCGGTTTTGAATGCTACGATCAGCATGTATGCGTATGCCACCATTGTACCACGAAAGGACAAAAAGATCATTCTCAATTCACTCGACAAAAACCAGCGTCTGGAATACGACAGCATAAAACAACTTGAAATCGATCATAAATTCGACCTGGCAACTGGGATATATAACCGGATCGTAAAAGAATTTACCAAAAAACCGTTGTCGTTCGAACTCACTACTTTCGTGGATGCACCTCCGGGTTCAGGATTGGGCACTTCGTCTACGCTTGTTGTAGCAATTCTCGGGGCTTTCGCCGAATGGCTTCATATACCATTTGGAGAGTACGACCTGGCTCGTCTCGCCTATGAGATCGAACGGATCGACCTGAATATGGCCGGTGGGAAACAGGATCAGTATGCTGCAACATTCGGTGGTGTGAATTTCATGGAATTCTATAAGGATGATAAAGTCATCGTTAATCCCTTGCGCATTAAATCAACCTATCTGAACGAATTAGCCTATAGTCTGATCTTATACAACACCAAAACAAGCCGGCTTTCGTCGAAGATCATCGAAAACCAGTCGAAAAATGTTTTGAAAAAGAATGCCGTTTCTATTGAAGCAACCAACCAACTTAAGCGGCAGGCCATCATGATGAAAGAGGCCATTCTTAAAGGCGAACTGGACAACATCGGAGAAATCCTCGATTTTGGCTGGCAAAACAAAAAGCTGATGGCAAAAGACATCACCAACAAATTCATTGATGAAATATATCAGACAGCGATGGACAGCGGTGCTTCCGGCGGTAAGATAACCGGTGCAGGCGGCGGCGGTTTCATTTTGTTGTATTGTCCCAATAATACACGGATGAAAGTAATCGAATCGTTGAAAAAATTCGGTGGCGAACCGAAACGCTACGAATTTACAAATAGCGGACTGACGACATGGACGATATAAATTGTTGAATTAACGATAAACATTATGACATTCTTAGATCTCGCAAAATCACGCTTCTCCCTTCGAAAATACAAACCCAAACCAGTAAAAGAAGAGGACCTCAATTATGTCCTCGAAGCTGGACGTGTTGCTCCTTCAGCAGTCAATTACCAACCCTGGCATTTCCTGGTTCTGCAGGAAAAGGAATCGCTCGAAAAAATTCATCAATGTTATCACCGTGAATGGTTCAGGGATGCACCGGCTGTTATCGTCCTTCTTGGAAATCATAAACAAGGATGGAAACGTGCTGATGGAAAAGATCACACGGATATCGACATTGCGATCGCAGCAGATCATATGACCCTTGCTGCCGTTGACAGGGGAATGGGGACTTGCTGGGTGTGCAATTTCGACCAAAAGAAAACCGTTGATCTTTTTAACATTCCCGATCACCTGGAACCTGTTGTTTTCCTGCCTTTGGGCTATCCAAACACAGAAACCGATCCGGAAAGACATACTAAACTGAGGAAGCCTTTATCCGAAATCGTTTCCTTTGAAAAGTTATCCTGAATTCAAACCCATTTTGTCCCGTTCAAAATTTATCGTAATTAAATGCCTTATTTTTTCGAAATTTGCAGTCTATAAAGAAAACCGAACGAATGAGAATAAAGGAAGCGATTCAGCAATCAATTGATGTCAAAAAGAAGATACTGGATGATCAGGAGATTGTCACGACGATTGAAAACATTGTGAAGGTTTGCATCGATGCATTGAAAAACGGAGGCAAAGTGCTTTTTTGCGGTAATGGCGGAAGCGCAGCCGATGCCCAGCACCTCGCAGCCGAACTTTCGGGCAGGTTCTATTTCGACCGCAAGCCGCTGGATTCGGAAGCCCTGCACGTGAATACATCTTACCTGACGGCTGTTGCCAATGATTATTCTTTCGATGAAGTGTTTTCAAGACTTGTTGAAGCGAAAGGCCGCAAAGGTGATGTACTGATCGGGCTTTCCACTTCGGGAAATTCTCCGAATGTACTAAAGGCATTTGAAACTGCCTGGAAGCTCGGGATAACTACCATTGGGATGACCGGCGAATCCGGAGGAAAAATGAAGGAGATTTCAAACTACCTGATAAGGGTTCCGTCTAAAGATACACCACGCATACAGGAAAGTCATATTCTGATCGGACACATTGTTTGTGAGTTGATTGAGGAAAGATTGTTTGGTTCAGAGAAAATGGAATCAAAATGATTTGAAAATTACCTACCCGAGTAGACAAAGAATAATTGAACATTTTAGCAGTTTAATTATTTAACATTTAACGAAAAATAAGAGAACAATTAAAATTGATCATACAGGAAGCGATCATATTAGCAGGGGGGAAAGGCACACGGTTGCAAGGCGTAGTAAATGATGTCCCGAAACCGATGGCACTTGTTAACGGCAGGCCGTTCCTTGAATATTTGCTCGATTACCTCGATGACAACGTTTTCGATCATGTGGTCTTATCAGTCGGGTATAAAAACGAAATTATTCGCGATCATTTCGGAAACCGCTACAAATCAATCGACATCGATTATGCTGTCGAAGAAGAACCTTTGGGCACCGGCGGAGCAATAAAAAAGGCATTTGAACTTATCAAAGAGAGACGTGCTCTTGTATTTAACGGAGACACCATGTTCAGGCTGAACATCGAACGACTGACCTATTTCCACCAGGCTAAAAGTGCCGATATTACCATTGTCCTTAGAGAAGTGGACAATGTTTTAAGGTATGGTTCGGTTGAAAGGGACGACGAGATGAAGATCACCGGATACAATGAAAAGGGTACCCGAAACGGATTCGGCCTCATCAACGGAGGTGTTTATCTGATCAACAAGAATTTCTTCGACAGGAACGATTTTCCTGAAAAATTTTCGATTGAAAAGGATTGTTTCGAAAAAATGTACGATACCTGTTCGATATACGGCTTAAAATGTAGGCAGTATTTCATTGATATCGGCATTCCGGAAGATTATCAAAAAGCACAGGATGATTTTAAGCGATTTTCATATTGATCCTTCATGGTCATTATTCCTCGACCGGGATGGCGTCATCAACAGGCGAATTGAAGGTGATTATATAAAAAAATGGGACGATTTTGAATTTCTTCCCGGCGTTCTGGAAGCACTCGGTAAATTGACCAAAGTTTTTAATAAACTATTTATCGTGACCAACCAGCAGGGTATCGGTAAGGGTTTGATGACCGAATCGGAACTGGAAATCATTCATGATCAGATGATGCATGAAATCCGCCTTCATGGAGGCAGGATCAACAAAATTTATTACTCTCCGTACCGGGAAGAAGAGCGCAGTGTTTTCAGAAAGCCCAACACTGGTCTGGCACGTAAAGCCAAAATCGACTTTCCGGAAATTGACCTGGAAAAATCGATCATGGCAGGGGATTCGGTTTCGGATATGCAATTTGGAAGAAATGCCGGGATGATCACCGTGCTGATCGCAAACGATGATGGACTTGTAAAAAGCAACCCGGAACTGATCGATTTAATATTTCCCGATTTGTTTAGCTTTGCGAATTTTATTGTTCATTAAAATAAATCTGCAGTAATTCCGTGACACCTACTCAGCTCTTTATAACTTTCATTGCGTATACTTCCCTGTTATTTTTTGTAACATGGCTTACTGCCCGAAAAGCTGATAACCGTACTTTTTTCATTGGTAATAAGGCATCACCATGGTTTGTTGTAGCGTATGGAATGATCGGTGCCTCGCTGTCCGGTGTGACATTTATGTCGGTGCCGGGCTGGGTGAAAGAAACCGGGTTTTCATATATGATTATGGTACTCGGTTTTCTGGCTGGATATATTGTAATTGCAACCGTTCTGTTGCCATTGTATTACAGGTTGAACCTTACATCAATCTACACCTATCTCGAACAGCGCTACGGATTCTGGTCATATAAATCCGGTTCTTTCTTTTTTCTCCTGTCCAGAACCATCGGTGCTTCATTCCGGATTTTCCTTGTGGTGAGCGTATTGCAGATCTTTGTGTTCAACAGTTGGGGTATTCCATTCTGGATGACGAGCCTGATATTTATAACATTAATCGTATTGTATACGTTCAGGGGTGGAATCCGAACGATCGTCTGGACAGATACACTACAAACGACCTTTATGCTGTTGAGTGTAGTGTTTTCAATTTTCATTATTCTGAAGCAACTTGACATTTCTTTGCTGAAAATGATAAAAACGGTTTCACAAAGTGAAATGTCGAAGGTATTTTATACCGACTGGAAAGACAGCCATTTTTACCTTAAAGAATTTTTAAGCGGTGTATTTATCTGCATTGCTATGACCGGCCTCGACCAGGAGATGATGCAAAAAAACCTGAGTTGCCGGACACTCAAGGATTCACAAAAAAACATGATCACATTCAGTTTTATTCTTGTTTTTGTAAACCTGGTTTTTTTGTTTCTTGGGGCCGTATTGTACAAATATGCAGATACCATGCACATCACTGCTCCGGGGACCTCTGATACGCTTTATCCCCATATTGCATTCCAATACCTTGGGGCTTTGCCAGCCCTGGTGTTTGTAGTCGGGCTTATTTCAGCAGCTTATCCAAGTGCCGATGGGGCACTGACCTCCCTGACAACTGCTTTTTCTATTGATTTTATCGGAATTGAAAAAAAGACTGATTGGAGCGAAAAAAAGAAACAACATACTCGCTATCTGATCCATATTGGTTTTGCAGCTATCCTGCTGGGAATCATCATCCTTTACAATACCATTAACGATTCAGCAATCATCGAAAAACTCTATACAGTTGCAGGATATACCTATGGACCGTTGCTGGGTTTGTTCGCCTTTGGTTTGTTTACAAAATACCAGGTCAAAGATAAATGGGTCCCACTGATTGCAATACTTTCTCCTGTGATTTGTTACTTCCTTAGTATCTATTCAGAACAGCTCTTCGAGGGCTACAAAGTCGGTTTTGAATTACTGTTATTCAATGGATTCCTTACATTTATAGGTTTATATTTTGTTAAAAAAAATTAACAATAATGTAACATTTCCTAACCCAACCGTGTTTACCTTTGCAAATTTTTAGGAAATCGGTAATTCACTTAATTCGACCATAAATGTCAAATATCCGTTTTAAAGCACTCGAAGTAACGCTTTCGCGTAAAAGAAAAAGCATGGACCTTACGAAGGATAAGGTATCCACCTATTTTGGCGAACTTACATTTAACCGTACAGCCATGCAGGAATTCCTGACACAGGAAGCTTATCAGAAGCTGACTGATGTAATCGAGAAAGGTGAAACCATCGAACGTAAAATAGCCGATCAGATTGCTGCCGGGATGAAATCGTGGGCTATGAGCAAAGGAGCCACACATTACACACACTGGTTCCATCCGCTCACCGGTACAACAGCAGAAAAACATGATGCTTTTATCATCCCTGTTGAAAATGGTAAAGCAATTGAAAATTTTCAGGGTGAACAGCTCATTCAGCAGGAACCAGATGCTTCGAGTTTTCCGAGCGGCGGTATCCGGAATACCTTTGAAGCACGCGGATATACTGCATGGGATCCGACTTCCATGGCGTTTATCATGGAACGAACGCTTTGCATACCGACTATTTTTGTTTCATACACAGGCGAAGCACTCGATTATAAAACTCCATTACTGAAATCGTTGACAGCACTCGATGATACAGCCACTGAAGTTTGCAGGTATTTTGATAAAAATGTGAATAAAGTGTTTGCTACCCTGGGCTGGGAACAGGAATATTTTCTGATCGATTCGGCACTTTACAAAGCACGTCCGGATCTGACCCTGACCGGAAGAACGCTTTTCGGCCATGCTTCAGCCAAAGATCAGCAGTTATCCGATCATTATTTCGGAACCATCCACGAACGGGTGTTAGATTATATGGCTGACCTGGAGTACGAAGCACACCGGCTCGGGATACCGATTAAAACAAGGCATAACGAAGTTGCTCCGAATCAGTTTGAATGTGCACCTGTTTATGAAGAAACCAACATTTCAGTCGATCATAATCAACTGCTCATGCACCTGATGGAAAAAATCGGCCGCAGGCATGATTTTCAGGTTTTGCTTCATGAAAAACCGTACAAAGGAATTAACGGTTCAGGTAAACATAATAACTGGTCGATTGCGACGGATACGGGTGTAAACCTGTTATCACCCGGAAAAACGGCGGCGTCCAATTTCAGGTTTCTTACGTTTATGGTTATTATTCTTAAAGCCGTCGACCGTTATGCCGATGTGCTGCGTGCCCATATTGCTTCAGCCGGAAACGATCACCGGCTGGGAGCGCATGAAGCACCTCCGGCCATCATTTCTGTTTTCATCGGCTCTCAACTGACCAAAACAATGGATGAGATCGAAAAACAAAAGAAAAAGGGGAAAGTAAATGCCAATGGGTTCAATTTGAATATTCATATTCCGAAGATACCGGAAATCCTGCTCGATAATACCGACAGGAACAGGACATCGCCATTCGCATTCACCGGCAATAAATTTGAATTCAGGGCCATTGGCTCATCAGCAAATTGTGCTGTAGCCATGCTCGCTTTGAATACAATTGTTGCGGAACAACTTAAACTGTTTAAATCGGATGTTGATAAACTGATCAAGAAAAATACAAAAAAAGATACGGCCATTTTCCAGGTAATCAAACAGTATATCACAGAATCGAAAAAAGTACGATTCGAAGGAAATAATTACGGAGAAGAATGGGAGAAAGAAGCTGCAAAAAGGAAGCTTGCAAACATCAAGTCTACCCCGCAGGCATTGAAGTCGCTGCTTACAGAAAGCACAGTAAAACTGTTTGAGGATCACGATGTATTATCAAGGAGAGAACTGCATGCCCGTTATGAAATTCAGCTTGAGAATTATATTAAAAAGGTTCAGATCGAATCGCGGGTGGTTGGCGACCTCGCGAAGAATCACATCATCCCTATCGCGATCAAGTATCAAAACACACTGATTGAAAATGTTAAAGGTTTGAAAGATGTACTTGATTCGAAGACATTTGTGAAACTTTCGCGCAATCAAATGCAGACGATCAAAGAAATTTCGGAGCATGTCGAAGAAATCAAGGAAAAAGTGGCCGAAATGCTTGAAGAACGCAAAAAGGCAAATCATATCGAGGATCTTGAAAAGCAGGCTTTTGCTTATAACCAGAATGTCCTCCCCTATCTTCAACTGATTCGTGATCATGTTGACGAACTGGAGTTGATGATAGACGATGAACTTTGGCCCTTGCCGAAATACAGAGAAATGCTGTTTATCAAATAATAAAAAAGCCTGGTTATCTGCCAGGCTTTCTTGTTTTCATGGTTTTTGGATTAGTATTTCTTCATGCTTCCGGCACCTGATACATCAAAACTGGAGATTTTCGGATCCCCTTTATATTTCAAACTTGCTGCACCCGATACATCGGCTGAAAGATCACCCGTTACAAATATTTTTCCCGATGAAGCTCCACTGACATCAGCTTCGTAAGTGCCTGTTTCCATTTCAGAAGCATCCAGTTTTGAAGCACCTGACAGATCAAGTTTGACCGATTCGGCATTGCCATAAAGTGTTACGTCGCTGGCTCCGCTGAAATCCAGATCAAGATTTTGAGCAATTAGTTTCAACTCAAAATCTGATGCACCGCTTATATCCAGTTCAAGGTCGTCGAATTTTAATTTATCTTCCGCCGATAACTTGCAGGCTCCGCTTATATCCATACCCTTAAGCTCTTTAAACGTGATGTAAAGATTCAGTGCTTTCGAATCACGGATGTCTTCTGTAGTTCTTATATGCAAGGTATTACCCTTCACTTCGGTTTTAATCACATCCATCAGGTTCTCGTCGGCTTCTACCGTTACCATTTCTTTGTCACCCTGAATAAGATACACCCTGAACGCTCCGCCTACCTCAAGCCTGTTAAATGGAGAGAGATTACGATCTTGTTTTACCACATTACCGTTTCCACGGATTCCGGTAAAACCAAAAGTGCATCCTGTTTGTATAATCAGCACTATGCTCAACAAAGCACTCAGCATGATCATCCGGTTCATTTTCAAGTTTTTCATGATTTTAATTGTTACGTTTTTGTTACTATTTATATTTACCCTGAAATTTTTATTTGCATTAATGAACTTCAATGTTATCTGTCAATTACCTGTAATACAGTGTAACTCCACCGTTTTTCGAATCGATCAGGACCTTGGAATTCGTATCCTGATTATCACCGACCACCCCTTCATATTTGCTTGAGGTATAGGAAATATCGACAACCGAGAGTGTGGCTTTATCGCGTGGGTACGAAATATCACCCATTTTCATGGTAGCACTCAGTCTGAAACTTGCATTCGGTGCAAATCCCAGGTTGGCATCGGAAAAACTGTTGGTAAGGTCGACCAGTTTAAAATTATTGCTGATCTGTTTTACTTTCAGTCCGCCGTAGTCAAAATCGGCTACGATGCGTTCGGAGAGACTTTGCACCTCCATATCCGAAAAACTGGCATTTATATCAATGTCCCTTGCATCACCGATCTTATCGTCATCATAACCAGACTTTATGGTCAGCACATCAATTGAACCGACAACAAAATCCGAAAACTTTGTATCGGCCGTCATATCCCCCGCCTCATTAATATCGAGATCTGAATACTGAAGGTGGAGTGTACTGCTTTTAACATAATTGATGCTTCCTTCGCTGAATTTGATATCCAGGTCACTGTTATTTCCTTCAAGCCGTTTACATTTAATGGTTCCGTAGCCCAGTTCCAGTTTAGCCGAACCGGAAACCACATCCAGAATGATATCACCGAATTTATTGTCCAGATCGATGCTTACTGATTTAGGCATTGAGATCAGGTAATCGATACTTAAGTCATTATCATTCTTGTTAAATACTTTATCACCAAAGTTCGTACGGGCCGTCACCCCGGAACTATTGCCCGAAATGTCGATGCTAATTTTGTCAAATATTTTATTCGCTTTATCCTGGCTGGAAGCATCAACAGTAATGGTCACCTCGATGGAAATATTGTTTTTGTCCCAATTAAGGCACTGGATTTTCCCGAATTTGTTTGTTACGGTTAGCAGGGCATCTTTGTTTACATCGAACGATTTGGAAATCTTTTTTGAGAACTCATCCTTTTGAGCCATAAGCTGGCCGGAAGTCAATCCTATAAATACAACCAGCAAAAATACTTTTAACGTTTTCATAATTTATTTAGTTTACATGGTTTAACTCATTGATAATTTTATCCATAATTTCATTCTTCTTCTTTTGGTTCACCAAAAGTGCATTCAATATCCGTTGATTATCGGGGTTTTTGGCATATTCCTTTTCAAGGTCTTTTTTATTATTCTCGAGGGCAACGAGTTCTTTCATCGCCATTTCTTTTACTTTGGTAGCCTCATCCTGCGAAACAGCCAGTTTATCGATTTCATTTACCTTTTTATCTGCAATTACATTGTAATACTGCATCACTTCAACTACCTCAGGAGGCAGTTCAGCAGCTACGATCCGATCGGTAAGCATGGATTGTAGTTTCGAAAACGAACCCGTAAAATAAATTGTTCCTATGGCAATGAAAATGAGAACACCAGCAGCCAGTTTCCACACCAGGTCATGGCGTTCGAACCAGTTCTCCGCTTTCTCCGAACGATATTTATCCAGCTTCTTTTCGAACGAATCGAAGTGTCCGGCGCTGGGTTCGTTATCATTAAACTCGGCTCTATTTTTCCGTATTGTTTCTTCTATACCACGCATGTTTTCATCATTATTTAGTTTGAAAAAAACATTTTTACCGTTCGTTGTTCCGACAGGATGCGCAACAACCTGGCCTTCGCCCGTGAATACCTTGTTCGCGAAGCATTATATGAGATATCAAGCACCTGTGAAATTTCCTCATGATCATAGCCTTCGAACAAAAACAATGAAAGTATCACCCGGTGGTCTTCCGGTAGTTGATTTATCGCATGCTTGATTTCAGCTACTTTGTATTCAATCGTATCCGAAAATGTATCTTCCTCTTCTTTAATGTTCAGATGGCTTTCATCCAGCATCACCATATCCTTTTTTTTCTTCAGTACATCGAGGGAATTATTCACCACGATCCGTCTGAGCCAGCCACCAAAATCCCCTTCACCTTTATAGTCGCCGATCTTGCGGAATGCATCGAGGAAAGATTCCTGCATCACATCTTCGGCTTCCGCTTCATCATTCACTATTCTTAGACTCGTGTTGTACATCGGTTTATAATAAAGTTTATAAATTTCAAGCTGCGCCTTTCTGTCGTTTTCACGGCACCCCTCGATCAGTCCCTGGTGGATATTTCTTCCGGCAGCTTCCAACTTTTTTTACGCTTTATTTATATGACCTCAAAAAAAAATGAATGTTACAGAAAAGAGAAAAATTGACTAAAATGAATGGATTACTAAAATAACTGGATTGACTAATTTGATTAAATCGTGGGTTCGTCATGCTTTCAGGGATTCGAGCAATTAATGTCTTTAATGTCATGTTCTATGCCCTTTAATCAAAGTTAATTTCACACAATCTTCAGTTTATAATCTTGATTAAAGCACAATATATTTCAGTTCCAGTAAAATATTTTACCTATTTCACTACCATCTTCTTCACCCATGCATTTTCCTTATTTCGAATCTCAACAATATAAATCCCTTTACTTCCTTGCGGCAACCTAAATGTTTTCAAAGTATTTCCAATGCATTCAAATTCGCTTTGGAGAACAGTATGTCCGGCAATGTCGGATATCTTCATTTCAGCTAAACCTTTCAAACCATCGAGCTTTATGCTGATTGTGCCATTGGACGGATTGGGGAAAAGGGAAATGTTGTCAGCAGCCGACTGGAGTTCGTCCGTACTGCTTAGCGTCCCGTTAACGACTATGTTATCGACATAAATATTGTTCCCAAAGCCGTTGTATGTTTCAAACACAAGCCTGATATCAGGCATGTAGGCCCAGGGAGTCAAATCAACGGAAATACAGGAAGGGTTTCCCTCCGAACCGCACCAGTCATCAGGCGATTGGGGAACAAAACTAACGGTGGAAGGAGGTGATGTCGCAAATCCATCCAAACTATCCTGTCCCAGAGCCAGCAACCGTGTCCAGGTTTCACCGCAATTATCCGATAAATAGACGATCAACGAGTCGGTATATTGCGGAAACCGCTGCGCATAGGCATATTGAAACTGCAGGGAGGCCTCGCTGTAATCACGCAGGTTGATGGCCGGGCTGACCAATCTGTCGCGTTCACCCAGTCCGTTGTATGCTTTTATGTCGATAAAAGCAGCATAATTTCCTGGTTCATTGCCTTCCACCTGTGCTATTTCCCATGTGTTTTTATTATCCGGATTAACAATTGTCCATGCCTTATTCCTGAATTCCATCGATTCAAAATCTTCGTCAAAAGGCAGATGAAGACCTCCGGAGTGGATCATGGATTGTTTGGTCAGAGAAGCATTGCCATTGTTGTTTGTTACCGTAAGTGTAACCTCATAAACCATGGGTAATTCAAATACAATGTGCGGATTTTGTGAATGTGAATTCGTACCATCAACGTAATTGACACTGTCAGGGTAAAAACTCCATTCCCATCCGGTCGGATCATATATCGACTGATCCGTGAATATTAATGTATCACCGAGGCATGGGATGGTATCGTTCACCGCAAATTCAACTTCCGGCAACACAGTGGAATTCGCATTAATATATTCCTGCATTTTCAGTGTATCCGAACCCATATAATTCGAAGCAATCAGTGTTACATCGTATAGTCCGTCCTGCTCGTAAAAAATATTCTGGGGATTTTGTTCTGTTGAAGAAGTGGGACTCCCACCTTCAAAGATCCACTGCCAGGTATCGGGTTCAAACTTCGACTGATCCGTAAAATTAGCCCAACCACCAACAGGCACCGAAGTGATATCGGCAGCAAAATGAGCCTCAGGTGCTGCATCCACATTTACATGTGCCCACCAGGTTCCCCAGCTATCCTGAATGGCGGGGATTTCAGCATATTCCTGCAATGTCCAGAAATCGAGGTCATTCATCGGATCGACCCAGGTCGCTGTATAATCACCCCAGCGGTTTCGTTCCCCTCCATATGTCTTGTAATAGGGAGCCAGGCCATCCTTATATTGATAGCTTTCGCGCAATGTATTCGGAGGATCATCAGCGTACCGGAAAGCAAAACTTGAGCTTGCATACTGTTCTTCCGAAAAGCTGCCATACCCTATCATCACATCTTCTTTTGCATTTACAGCGATGGTTGCAAAAGCATAATTCATCAGACCACTTGTATCATCCACACGGCCATGTTGCAGCAGGGTTCCGTCGGTCGACAGTTCCCACCATTGTATCGAACAGCGCGTTGGTTCATCAGTTGGAAGATAAATATGGTGAACACACCACAGCTTACCGTTCCGGAAAACCATATTTTCCATTCGTGCATCTACCGTATTTATTTTTTCGTCCGATCCAAGCTGAGGTGCAAAGTTTCCGCCGTTTGAATACGAGCCGTTGCTCCAGGGTTCAGGAATACCAATCAGGCCAAGGTCTTCAATTGTTTCAAATCCTGGTTCACCAGTTACTTTTCTTAAGTCAAGATAACCATAACCACCGTTATCTCCGCCGGCATTATTTACAATGTATATATCTTCCTCGTCAGGATCATAGGTCACAGCAGGTACCAGTGTAAATCCGTCATCGATCTCGAAACGTGAATAGTTTGCTACCATTGCATTGTTGTAAAGATCGGCTTTATTCAGCACAAAAAGAACTGCATAACCGAACCCTGAACCGAACATATTTCCACTGACAACGATCCATTTTTTATTGAACCCGTAGTTTGGATAATCGAACCAGTAACTGTTTGTAGGATCGCTGTCGAATGAATAGAAAAACCAGTTACCTGTCGGGTCTTCATTTTCCGAAATGGCAATCATCAACCTCGAAGACGCCGGATCTGAGCTGCTGGGCATAACAAGTATCCACCTGTTTTCATACGGATCGTAAGAGATTTTCGGGTCAAAAACGTCACCCGACCCGGGGATTGGATGAAAGAATGCGCCGGTACTGACCGTAGATACCGGATTTCCTTCTTTATCCATAATTCGGATCCCAGTGTTCAGCGTAACCATAAGGTAATCCAAACCGGCTGCGCCATTCACATCAGGAGGAATGGCGCTGTTGTTGTCTTCAAGGCCACTAAAATCCTTATCCGGCATCGGTGAAGGATCTTTGGGCAATGCAGCATGTGCATTTTGTTTTATTGCCTCCTTATAGAGTATTTTTTTACCTGCAAGTGAAAACTCCGGGTACTCCTCATCCTCCTCATTGAATATTTTATCCTTTTTTAAATAGAGTTCAGGATGTTGCTTGTCGTATTCCTGTATAGCCTTAAAGCTGATTTTTGCATGAAAGGATGAAGTGCCTTTCAACCTGTTTCGGGATTGACCAGTTGCACTCAGAGTACCTGCAACCAGAAATAAGCTGGCAAGAAAAAGGGTAAATTTAGATTTCATTTTGAAGAATTTTTTACTCGGATCATTTTGAAACAAATATAAAAGATATTTTAATCAAACCAAGTTATTTTTATCTTTAGTTTTTTACATAAATAAATAGTGATTGATGATCAGGCAGATTGCAAAACTGATGGAGAAACTTCGGAAGTACTTATCAGCTTTCTTTGCAGCTTTTTGATGGATGTACATTATGCTATGGAGCATTGAGGAGTGTGGTTCCGGTTCTGCGGATTCAATCCTTAACAAAAAATATTTCCATTGATTAGAAATATTTAGCCTATCTTTGCGAAAATTTAAATTAACATTATGAATACAGGTACAGTAAAATTCTTTAATACATCCAAGGGATTCGGATTTATTAAAGACGATGAAAACGACAAAGAGTACTTCGTTCATGTTTCTGGCCTGATTGACCAGGTGAAGGAAGATGATAAAGTTACTTTTGATCTTCAGGAAGGAAAAAAAGGATTAAATGCCGTTAATGTTAAACTTTCATAGTTTACTGACACAAAAGTCATTTAAAATTTTAGCCCCGCCCCGGCGGGGATTTTTTTTGCCTTTCTAATGGGATATCTCTATTATTTTCACATACTGCTTAAACAAGCGTACACGAAAGTTCAGGAATATATCAAAATAATTTTATAGACAATTAATAGGGTTGACAATAAAACCCTGGTTCGATATATTCGGCAAGTGTAAATTTCCAAACTTTTTTATACTTTTATAGGAATTTTTAATTGAGGGTTTATTTTAGTATGCTTCATTTTCTTAACAAACCGTATCCTTTTAATAATGATTTAAAGCACAATTCTAAGATCATTTTTTTTATCAGTGTTGGAGTATTCGTGTTTTTATTTCTATTTCAGCCATTACAGATCGATGCACTGGCAACACGTGACAAATATTTCCTTGTTATCGGACTGGGTGTGATCACATTTCTGTCATTAAGCCTGAACCTGCTCATCCTTCCCAGTCTTTTCCCAACTATTTTAAACGGATCAACCTGGAATGTGAAAAAAGAAATATTCTGGGATATCTGGATACTTTTCACTGTTTGTGTAGGCTATTTTCTCTATTATAAAGCGCTTGGAATTATGCAATTCGGTTTCGATATGATCATCAAAATGGTCCTGATCGCCATAGTTCCCATTTCCGCCCTGATTGTTTTCAACAGGAACCGCCTGCTGCAATATCATCTAAAATCTGCAAACGAACTCAACGCAAAGCTTAAAGAGCATAAATCTGACCCCGACAAGCTTGTACATTTCGTTTCTGATTACCAGAAAGACAATCTTTCCATTAAGGTCCGACTGATCTTGTTCATCCGTTCGGCAAACAATTACATTGAGGTGTTCTGGATAGAAAACCAGTCTGTAAACAGCCAGATGGTGAGGTGCAGCCTTACAAAGGCCGAAGAAATACTGAATGATGACAAGTTTATATTCAAATGCCACCGTTCGTATATGGCAAACATCAATCACGTTGAAAAAATCGAAGGCAGTCCACAGGGTTATTTGTTGTATTTCGATAAAGTTGATTTTCCGGTGCCTGTTTCTAAAAATTATGCCGATAAACTGAAAGAACTTGTATAATGTTCGTCCCGGCAAAATTTATTTGGCACCCGTATTAGCTATTTTCGTCCCTAAAAATGTATTTTAAATCTATTTGGGTATCATTCGTCCCTTTTCTGCCGAAAAGATGTATCTCTTACTGTAATTTTGTAGTTAAGATATATAAAATTATCCGTAAGTAAAACAAAAGGTCAACACGGATTTGCTTCATTAAGATCCTGCCCCCATGTCGCACACGGACATTAACGATTCATTATGATGCAAACATTAAAGATCGGAGATCTCACAATAAAGCTGCCCATCATTCAGGGAGGAATGGGCGTTGCAGTCTCATTATCCGGGCTCGCATCGGCTGTTGCGAATGAAGGAGGCATCGGTGTAATATCAGCAGCCGGTATCGGCATGACCGAACCTGATTATGTTAAAAATTTTCAACAGGCAAATAAACGTGCTCTGCGAAAAGAGATACAAAAAGCCAGAAGCAAAACCAGTGGTGTGTTGGGAGTAAACATCATGATGGCACTTACCGATCATGAAGAGCTTATTCGTATTGCCATTGAGGAAAAGATAGATGTTATTTTTATGGGAGCCGGTTTGCCCCTCAAAATACCTGCTGTTATTGCAGAAGCCGGACTCAACGGGCATCACACAAAACTGATCCCAAAAGTATCCTCGGCCAAAGCAGCAGGTTTGATATTCCGCCACTGGGCTTCACGTTATAATTTTATTCCCGATGCTGTTGTGGTCGAAGGACCAATGGCAGGTGGTCATCTTGGATTTAAAAAGGAAAACCTCGAAGCAAACAGGGTACCTCTTCGCGACCTCGTAGAAGAAACCGTAGACATAATTCGTCCGTTTGAATTAGCTTCCGGGAAATCCATTCCTGTAATTGCCGGAGGAGGATTGCAAACAGGAAAGGATATCTACGACATTATGCAGGCTGGAGCCAAAGGCGTGAAAATAGGAACCCGATTTGTAACCACACACGAATGTGATGCTTCTATTCTTTATAAAGAAAGCTATCTTTCTGCAAGTAAGGAAGATATTGTGATCATCGACAGCCCTGTAGGATTGCCCGGAAGGGTTGTAAAAAACAAATTTGTTGAACAGATCATGAACGGTGAGGCAAAACCGTTTAAATGTCCCTGGAAATGCCTTATATCTTGCAATTATAAAGAAGCACCTTTCTGCATTGCCAAAGCGCTGTTCAATTCTGCTCAGGGTATCATGGATGAAGGATTTGCATTTGCAGGAGCCAAAGCATACATGGCGACCGAAATAAATCATGTATCTGATGTTTTCGCCGACCTGGTGGCCGGGTACAACCGTGAATCATTGTATCGCCAGTTGATAGCCATACGTCCGATCAGGATACATGAACAAAGCCGGATATAAATTTTAGCCTTCCCCTCCGGGGCGTAGGCCCTACTGGCCGGAGGCTTGAACTTGAACAAAGATGAACATTTTTCAAAGGTCTCATACGAACTATAAATTAACCATTCGTAATTTTAGGCTATATTTGATGAGATTTAAGCTTGATTTGTTGCTTGTTCAATAAATGAACATATATAGGGGATCATGTCAAGAAATAAAATCGCTTCGCGATTTTATAAAACGCAGCTGCGCCGCTGTTAAATGAAAATGGCGGTGTTATAAGTCAGTGGACGGAAAAGATAGCTGGAAAGTCAATCTTAAAAATACCTCAACAAACTTCTGCGTCAAGAACCTCTCGGATTTTCTGGGCAGATATTATTCCGACTCCATCGACCTCTGTCAAGGCCTGAACAGACGCATTCATGATCTTTGAAACAGATTTAAAATGCAGTATTAAGCATCTCGCAAGTTTGGGCCCAACTTGAGGAAAA
>CAVXTE010000009.1:0-7885 GCA_963764475.1 uncultured Bacteroidales bacterium | reverse complement strand
AAAACTCCGGATATTGCGAAAACGACAAGGAAAATGTATTTTTATAGACTTAATTTATAACCTTTAATTCCGCTTACCCATGAAAACTGCTTTTTTCACAGTGTTCCTCGCCCTGCTGGCTGCCTGTACAATGCAAACCGGGCCGGATCAAAGTTCCTCACCACTTTCCATGGCACACCTGCGTCAGAAGGCATCTCCGAAGTGCGGCTCGCCCGTATCGACAGCATGCTGGCAGCATCGGTTAAGGAAAACGAAATTCCGGGTGCGGTCACCCTTTTCCGGCATGGGAAAATCGTCTTTTATAAAGCCTATGGAAAAGCAGATGCCGGCCGGGTGATTTCAAAACCAACGACATCTTCCGGATCGCCTCACAGACCAAGGCCGTCACGGCAACTGCCGTTATGATGCTCTGGGAGGAAGGGAAATTACAGCTCGATGATCCTATCGCAAAATACATCCCCGAATTTTATAACCCGCAGGTACTGGTCACCTTTAACGAGGCCGATTCCTCCTATACTACCCGGCCTGCTGTTGGCCCTGTTACGATCGGGATGTGCTCACCCATACCTCGGGAATAGGTTACGGAATGATTGACTGGGATCCCCGCTTCAGGAAAATTTACCAGAAAGCCGGTATCATCTACGCCTTCGCCGCCAAGCCTGTCTTGCTGGCGGATATGATCTAAAAACTGGCAAAGCTGCCCCTGCGGTTTGATCCGGGTAACCATTCTTTTTACAGCGAAGGTCTTGTGTGCTGCGGTATTCGTGGCGATCTGTCGGGCAAGCCTCTCGATCAGTTCTTCGTGAGCGCGCTTGGAATCCCCTGGGAATGGATGATACCTGGTTTTATCTCCCCCGATTCAAGAGCTGCACGGCTGGTCCCTGTCCAGGCCTGGCAGGATAATAAATGGATGCATTTCCCTTCCCCTCATTTTACGACACGGAATACCCGGTGAAAGGTCCGAAAAAGCTATTTTGCAGGAGGTGCGGGACTTAGCAGTACAGCAAAAGATTACGCGACCTTCCTGCAGGATGTATGTAAACCAGGTGAGCTGAACGGCAAACGCCTTTAGCAGGACCACTGTTGAGTTTATCCTCACTAACCAGATCGGCACACTGATGGATGACCAGGGAGACTACTACGGACTCGTTTTCGGGGGTGAAGATGAAAAAGCCCAAAACCTGGGAGGTAAAGGTCATGCCGGCACCTTCCAGTGGGGCGGATATTTCAACACCCAGTACTTTGCTGATCCCAAAGAACAAATCATCGGTATACTCATGAAACAAACCCAGGATATCCCCTCTGATAATACAGGATGGAAATTCCGGCAGATGGTGGAAACGACGATTGATGATTAAGGGGAAGAGAAGATGGTTTACCGCAGATTACATGGAGGACACAGATTAGAAGAAGGATTTTTGGGAAGGTTTGTAGTAATGAGAAGAAGGAAAGCGGATGACACAGATTGAGCGGATCATCACGGATTTATTCTTTGGGATTTGGTGATTGGTGATTATCTGAAATTCAATGATGAGAAAAATTCATTGGCGGCGATGATTTCATTCGTAAGTTCATCCCTTTTAATGAAGAGATAAGGGACATGGGAGAAAGCAATACCGGTCATACCCATATCGAGTAACTGGATACGAATAAGAAAGATACACCCCCCGGGCGCCAAGTTCTTTTACAAATTCCCCTTTCCCCAGGCCAAATTTGTCGAAAAGGGTGTATTTTTCATTTATCATACTCCTGGCATAAGTGATAAAGGGATCCAATTCTTTCCTTTCAAGCCATTCAGCCAAAAATCCCATTCGTTTGGTTACAGAGATATTCTTTACTAGTTGATTATATTCGATTATATTAGTCCACTTTTCAGGTAACAGAATAAACCCTCACATGATGGATGACAACACAACCGAACCTGCGAGCTCAGCAGAGCTAAACGTACTTATAATAGCCGATCATGTGAGTTTCATTTTATTGCTCTGGTTACCAACACTTTTTTAAGTGCGAAACTTTAGTTATTATTAATCATGAAAATGAAAACTAACAAACCAATCTTTTTAATTATTCTTCTATTACTTGCGTTTGGTCACTCCAGGGCTCAATTCATCGATTCTTCTATTGCTCGTGTTAAAACTCCATTGGAAGTAAACATGAAGCGGATTGGAAGTATCAAACCCCGCAACACCAAAGAAATAAAATCCTCAAGAATTACCGTAGGCTGTGAAACTCTTGACAGAGATCACACTGTTTGGGACAACTACAAAGATTATTTACCTCCACTTGGAGTAAAGAAAATCCGTTTACAGGCTGGCTGGGCAAAATGTGAAAAAGTTCAGGGAGTTTACAACTGGAAATGGCTGGATGAAATTATCGATTACGCGGTAGCCAATGGACTCGAACCCTGGCTTCAACTTTCGTATGGAAACCCAATATACAAAGGGGGTGGAGGAATTAATTTCCTGAATTCATTAATGTCTTCGGAAGAAGCTTACACTGCATGGGACCGTTGGGTGGAAGCATTGGTTACCCGATATAAAGACCGCGTAAAAGAATGGGAAATTTGGAACGAACCTGACCATCCGATGCAGAAAATCAGTCCTGAAACAACAGCCAAATTAAATATTCGTACTGCAGAAATTATTAAGCGCATACAGCCTGATGCAAAAATTGCCGGACTTGCATTTGCGTCAAACAGCAACCAGGAATATCTCGACCGTTTTCTAAATGTAATTGCCGACTCAGGGAAGCTGGATTTATTTCAGTGGATTAGCTACCACAGCTATACCATGAGACCTGAAGATGCTTATACCAAAGAAAAAGTACTTGGCCTAAGGTCGGTGATTCAAAAGTATTCAGATAAAATTCTGTTGCGTCAGGGTGAAAATGGAGCGCCGTCAACCTATATTCCGGGTTTTGCATTAGCGGAATATTATTGGACAGAATATACCCAGGCAAAATATGATATGCGCCGTTTGCTGGGCGATTTGGGCCACAATATTGAAACTTCGGTTTTTACTATTATCGATATCTATTACAATTGGGGCGATCGGGCTGTTCTCAATACCAAAGGATTGATTCAGTCAGACATTACGATGGCTGCAATAAGGCCAAAAGTAGCCTACTACGCTGTTCAGAATGTAGCCGCAATATTTGATAACGATATGGTTTTAACCCCTGATTTTAAATATACAACTACTACCAATGAATCAATTTCGGTGTATGGTTATCAGCACCAACCGGACGATACACCTTTGGTAGCGCTTTGGCTCGATGGGAAAAATGCAACCAACTCATTCAATACAACAACAGTTAGTATCACGCTTGAAAACATCGATTTTAAATCTCCTGTTTGGGTTGACCTGATGACAGGAAGTATTTATGAAATCACTACAACACAATGGAGCAAATCAGGAAACAATTTAACCTTTAGTATTCCATTGTATGATTCCCCTGTGTTACTTTCCGAAAAAGCATTTCTAATTAAAAAGTGATAAAAATGTTTAATTTCAGGATACGAATATTCCTTCAGGAATTAACCTCTTAAGGATGATAGATGGAGACTTATTTTATGTGAAAACAATAATCATCGAAAAATGAGACACACGCTTATTTTACTCATTCTGTTAGTTGGGTTCGTAAACAGGTTAAATGCTGATGACATTGGCACCTGGTCGTTTTCAAAGGAAGGATTGCCTGTTTACCAGTATCAAGGGAAACTGCCATTTAGTTTAAAAGAAAAAAACGGCACGAAAACTAATTTACCCAACGACCCATATTTTCTGCTGGGCAATTACCGTATAAAGTTAATTACTCATGCAAGTGGAATTTACCAGTTCTTAACAGGAGAAAGGGTTTGGGCAAGGATAAATGAAGCTGAACAACCCAATTATGGTTGGAATGAGTCAAGTCTAAAATTTAAAAATGATGAGAAAGTCGTTTTAACCGGGTTAAAATCAGTGGCAACTGACAATGATATGGTGAAGAAATATTTTGGTGTTGGTTTTGCCAGGTACGAATATTCCCTGGAGAATAACATTACATGTACAAGAATTATCTCGGTAAAACCATCAGAAAAAATAAATACTGGAAATCCTTCTTTCGTGGTTACGGTTGTTTTGAAAAACGATGGAAGAAAAACGCAGGAACTGTCCTATTTAGAGCGTATTTTGCTGAATTTTGGCATGAACAGAACCCAATATATCAAAAAAGATAATCAACCACTTTTATACAATCCGAATATTGAGTTTAATGAAGATCAACAAGTTGCCATAGCGAAATTCACCTTTAAGACAAACAAATTTCTCCTGCTTCCACAAAAGAATGAACGGTACCCCTATGAAATCAATCCACCATCGGTTTTCATGTTTACAAAAGACGTCAATGGTAAAATTGTTTCGAAAATAAGTGCAGAAAAGGATACGTTGGATGCGGAAATCAGAACTTTTTTAAAACCAGGCGAAACCAAAATGTTCAATGTTGTTATTGGAATTGCCGACGGAACAACTTTTCAGGAAATTCAAAAAGAAGTAGATGATTTATTTCTGGATGCCGATACTGACTCTCCTTCTGAGGGCCTTTTTGCCAAGCTCTGGAAAACCAAATTACCAGATTTATCGGCTGAAAAAGATGAAGTATTAAGGCGGGAAATGTTGTGGAATGCACATGTTGTTGAAGCGCTTGCAACTTTTAGCGAATACTATCAGGAAACCTTTATTCCACAAGGTACCGTTTACACCTTTCTCTTTGGCGATAACATTTCAAACCGTGACCATTTGCAAGCTGCTCTTCCGGCCTGCTATACGAATCCGGAACTGGCTAAATCCTGCATCCGATTCGTGATAAAACATTCGGAAGTTGATGGCGAAATCAAGCGTGGCGATTCAGGTTATGGCTACTACCCACCTTCCCTATACAAAGAAAGCGATGAACAATTGTACTTTTTCAACACCATTTCGGAATACCTTTTAATTACCAAAGACTACGGGTTTTTAAAGGAAAAAGTGACGTATTTTCCTGCTGAATATGGAAAAACAGATGTTGTTCTTAATATCTTAAAGAAATATTTTATATACCTCCGCGACGAAGTTGGGCGCGGTCCAAACGGTTTGGTGAGAATGCTGAATTCCGATTGGAGCGACAGCTTTTTTCATGACTATTCCCCCAATGTTTATTCCGGGTCGGCGGAATCTCAATTGAATTCGGCAATGGTTTTAGCTGTATTCCCAAAATTAATTACCGCGCTGAAGCAATCAAATAATAAAGAGGCCCTCTCCTTCATTGCTGCTCTGGAGGAATATCGTTCATCTGTTGAAGATGCTTTTATGAAAGACCTGGGCGACCGCAAATTCGCACCGCGCGCTTATTTGAACAGAGAAATAAGGTTTGGACAGGATATTGTCTGTATTGAGCCTCAAGGTTACCTGTTACAGATTCCCAACCTGCCAGTAAAGCGAAAAAGGGAAATCTACGAATATGTGAAAAGCAAAATTTTATCTCCTGAAAAAATTGGCGCCCGAACAAGGGAAAAACCCTTATGGGGAAAGAATAACGGGGAAGATGGCGGAATTTGGTTTTCATTGGAATATCCTTTGCTTTTAGGAGTTGCCACTTTTGATAAAGAAGAGGCAGAGTCACTGTTGAAGAAATTTTCTTTTCAAAATTATTCCGAACAGTACCCGGATTATTGGGTAGGGCGATGGACGGCTAACGACGAAGTGAATTCAACGCTTTACCGCGAAGGTTTGTATAGTTTCTGGGTTTCAGTCCCGGATTTATCTCAAGCCTTCCAGGGCTTTTGTTCACACCCGCATACATGGCCGTTGTTTTGCTATTTTAAACTAAAGGAAAAAGAATAATGCCAGGAAGAATCCGTTCGGATAACCGGTCCTCCCTGACAGGGTTTCGGACCCTGTCAGGGATATTAATCGTTATTTATTCCTATCTTTGCAGCCTTTTTAGACAATGATTTTGAAAGGAATAGCGAAGAATGATTAACGTTGCGAATTTAAGAATACAGTTTGGGAAGAGAATATTGTTCCAGGATGTGAACATGAAGTTTACGGCAGGGAACTGTTACGGGGTGATTGGCGCAAATGGTGCCGGAAAATCCACCTTCCTGAAAGCCATCTCGGGAGAGCTTGATCCCACCGCCGGACACATAAGCCTGGGACCCGGTGAAAGGCTTTCGGTTCTGAACCAGGATCATCATGCTTTCGATGACAACACGGTCATCGATACCGTACTGAAAGGCCATAATCTTCTATGGAACCTGATGCAGGAAAAAAACGGGATCTATATGAAACCCGATTTCTCGGAAGAGGACGGCATCAGGGCCGCTGAGCTGGAAGGGAAATTTGCCGACCTCAACGGTTGGAATGCGGAAAATGATGCATCCACCCTGCTCAGCAATCTCGGGATAAAAGAGGAACTGCATTACAGCCTGATGAAAAACCTCAGCGGAAAGCAGAAGGTGCGGGTTCTTCTTGCCCAGGCTCTCTTTGGGAAGCCGGATAACCTGCTGCTGGATGAGCCAACCAACGATCTGGACCTGGAAACGGTAGTATGGCTGGAGAATTATCTTTCCAATTATGAAAATACGGTGCTGGTGGTATCTCACGACCGGCATTTTCTGGATGCGATAAGCACGCATACCATCGACATCGATTTCGGCAAAATTCAACTTTTTGCCGGGAATTACAGTTTCTGGTACCAGAGCAGTCAGCTTGCCCTGCGCCAGCAACAGACGCAAAACAAGAAGTCCGAAGAGAAAAAAAAGGAACTGCTCGAGTTCATTGCCCGCTTCAGCGCCAATGTATCCAAATCCAAACAAACCACCAGCCGCAAAAAAATGCTGGAGAAACTCCGGATCGAAGATATCAAACCTTCCACCCGCAAATATCCCGGCATCATCTTCACTCCTGAGCGTGAAGCCGGTGACAAGATCCTCGATATTCACAATCTGAGCGCAAGCATCGACGGAACCATTTTGTTCAGTAACCTGAACCTGGTTGCCAACAAAGGAGATAAGATCGTCTTCCTCTCACGGGATTCCCGTGCCGCCACTGCCCTTTTCGAGATCATCAACGGCAGGCGCAAAGCCGACAGCGGAAGCTACCAGTGGGGACAGACCATTACGCCGGCATATCTACCGCTGGATAACTCCGACGTTCTTCAACAGCCAGAATGAGCCTCTTCGACTGGCTGTGCCAGTTCACCAATGACACTACGGAATTTTACATCCGTGGTTACCTCGGGAAAATGCTCTTTTCCGGTGAAGAAGTCTATAAAAAGGTGAATGTCCTTTCGGGAGGCGAGAAAATGCGCTGCATGATTTCACGCATGATGCTGAACAATCCCAATGCCCTGGTGCTCGATACCCCGACCAATCATCTCGACCTCGAATCCATCCAGGCATTCAATAATAGCCTGATAAAATTTCCCGGGAATATTTTCATGTCCTCTCACGACCACGAATTTATTCAGTCGGTCTGTAACAGGATCGTCGAACTGACGCCCGGGGGAGTAATCGATAAGCTGATGGCATTATGATGATTATATTACGGATGAGGGAATTAAGGAATTGAGAGACAAAATGTGGAGATAACAGCGGCAATTAATCATTCCGATATGCCAGACCGTGCAGATTTCGTGAACCGGATTAACGTCTTCATAACCTCATAACTCTTTGGAAAAGTTATGGAGTTATGGAGTTATGGAGTTAGGAGTTAGAGAGTTAGGGAGTTAGAAAGAGGCCCCCGAATTAACATCTTCATAACCTCATAACTCTTTGGAAAAGTTATGGAGTTATGGGGTTATGGAGGCCCCATCGGGTAAGAGAGCGATAAAATATTTGACAGTGTGGGTTCCCGGCGCCCCGTAG
>CAVXTE010000008.1:0-10199 GCA_963764475.1 uncultured Bacteroidales bacterium | reverse complement strand
CGCATGGAAGCAGGCTATGAGGCCAATAGATTAACTAAATATTTTCTCATGAAACTAGACATCTGTGTTTTAAACTGATCTGTATTTAATGAAGGTAGCATAAATTCCATGTTACCAACTACAACCTGATCTGTCCCGGTAAAGCAAAAGTTGAAACCATCTTCATCTCTTTGCACTTCGGGGACAGATTTTTTTGTATCCAGAATGGTCCGTCATGGGGAACCGTTTAACCATCAATGTATTTTTTTACCTGACATCAGTGTTTTTTTATACTGAAAAAATATTACAGATTTTATCCTGACAATTGAGACCCCCATACTGTAATTTCTTAAATTGTGAAAAAAAAGAGGTGCTATGAACAAAATGATTTTACCGGAAAAACACCAGATATTGGTGCATATGAAATTGGCAAGCCTTTACCACATTACGGACCACGGCCCAGAAAAAATAATGAAAATTTGATACCCTGACATTCCTGATTATTTCAGTATTGGGAGCAGACTATAATTTCACAACCATTATGAAATATACATTCCATTATTCAGTAAAGATCAGTACTGTTTTTATGGTACTAGTATTTCTGTTGACCCAGTTTACTAAAATGCAGAATGGGCCTTCCGAAGATCATTTTGTAAATCCTCCCATATAGAACCGGCCCCTGGCATTCCAGGTATAAATCTTATTTTGAATCCGTAGCAATCCAGGTGGATTTACCAACCTGGCAAAACACATTTCGGGCTTCTTTGATCAAGCACTTCCTGATAATTGGTCAGTGAACGCTCCATCACTTTCGACTTTTGGTCGTGACATGTTAAACAGGCACCGACTGTCAGTATCTTTTTCTGCATCTCGATATCAAAAGGAACCACATTTGTTCGGGTAGAAACATCATCGGTTCTGTTCATAAGAAATCCTGTCCATGCGTCACCCGGCAGTCCATCATGCACATCGTTTTCATAAAGCGGTTCAAATGTCCATTTCCCATTTCCACGTTCAATTTTATAGATCAATTTACCTTCACCAAAACCAAGGGCGACCGGGTTGTTATGGCAGCTTTTACAGTCACGTCCTATGGCTGCTGTAGTATGTGGAGCAACAGGTGCAAACAATCGATGAAAAATCAATGAATCGTCCTTTTTCATGAGTAAATGATTTTTTATCAATAGTCAGCACCATGCCGGGAGTTACAGGAATAACTTCTTTTTGATTTCCTTTGGTCCTGATCCCAAGCGCCGGTTGTTTGGCTGAATAGCTTCCAATATATTCAACCCAGCTGCCTCTTATCTCCTTATTCCGTATCATGTCGTAACCAGATATGTCCGGATCATAGGTATTGTGGCAGCCGATACAGCTTGGAGCCCATGAACTGTGGCAGCTTGAGCATGACAGGCCAGCATGTGCATTGTTACGGGTACAAATGAGAGGCCGGCGGTTTCATAACCATCTTTTTAGCAGTGTTTTTGGTAAGGAATAACACGGAATCATTTTCAAAATACGTATTGATCAAAGCATGTCCGTGCTTATGGGTTTTCAGGAATTGTCTGTCGTTAATATTCCCAAAACGCAATGTGGCGATGATCGCTGACTCATTATCCAGATCTGCTATGCCAACAGTCAATGGCTTACCAGTAAAATGGCAGTCAATACACTGAACATCCTCCTGATCTTCCTCATGAGCATAGTATTTCCCGTCGCCCATCAATTCGTAGGAATGATGACAATCGATACATTCCATTCCCAGTTTATGGTGAACATCTTCCGGTTCTCTGGTAAATACGCGGCTTCCCTCCACCAGTTCATAATTGAGGCTATCTGGCATCTGATCTGCTTCAAGTGTCGTTTCATGCCATCCCTGGTAATTGGTTGAAATACGTCCTGAGCGGCTGTGACAACCTAAACAATGGGTATCCGACACCTTTAGACTCACCGAAGGATGAACGTTCATCATAGTACCGGAATTTTGGGCCAGAGCTTTTTCAGCTTCCGGGCTGTAATTCAGGTGGCAGGCCAGGCATCCTCCTCCCCTGCTCATTTCATTTACCGGACCAAATTCTGTTTTCGGATTCCCAAGATGGCATCGCACACACAGATTTTTCAGGTGCACATCGGCTGCTGATTCTCCCAGGTGGTGAACATCGGTCAGGATGTCGGGATTTCTTTGCTCGTTGAACACGAACCGGTCGACGCTGATCATGCCGCTGAGGGTAGACATCAGTCCTGTTGGCACGCGCTCGGCAATATCTGGGTGACACTGGGTTGTTCCACAGGTTTGCCCTGATTCCGCCAGGTTTCCGGGTATGAGGATCATATTCCGGTGGGCCTGAGATTTGGCTGTCGCGAAGGGATCTCCGCCATGACAGGAAAAACATCCAATAGCATCCGGTTTGTGGGAATCCGTGAATCCGTATGTTTCTTTATGGCAGACCAGACAGCTTTCTTTCCTTCCCATAATAACCGGAGAACCAGCTGCATCCTGAATACTAAAATCAGGCGAAAAATTAACCCGTGGTGACTTGAAATTATGCAGGACTTTATAGCGATAATCCTTGGATCCCGGAGCTGTCAGGGTCCAGTCTTCACCCCTGAAAAAAAGCCCGATAACGGTCAATATCAAATAGAACCCTGTAAAAGCCAACAGGCTTCTTTTGCTCACAAAAACAGCTTTCCCTTTTCCTGCATTGACAATATAAATCAATATTAGTACTGCCAGAAACAGCAATAAAGACCATTCGGGGTGACTCAGCCAATGCAGTATTTCCTGAAATCCAACGAAATACCACGGGCCTTTAACCGTAGGATTTATGTTATCGTGCAACGGGGCACTAAAAAAACAACTCAGTATTAGTATAGCAAAAAAAGAAAGGAGAAAGTCATGGGCAGTGGGCCAGAATTTCCGGCTGTGTTCTACCATCATGATGGAAACAAAAACCGTAAACGTGGCAATGTGGTGTACGTATATAAGCTGGAAACTGCCTGAGTCTCCAAGCAATGAATACGCCAGCGACTTCCCGATCAGGGGAATGCGTTGCGCCAGTGTCTCCAAAATTTGTCTTGCCTGCACGCTGTCGGCGTCGCCTTTTAACAGAAACCCCGTGATCATAGCAAGAAAAATAATCAAAACACCTGCGCTTAACCGCCAGGCAATCCCTTTCTTCATACCGATCATTTCTTTATAATGAAAATGATCGTAAATATGTATCAGACTGAAAATCAAAAAGAACTGGGCACTCCAAAAATGAAGGTTCCGTATTAGTGACGCCCATGGATTGCTCACAATAAAACCACTAATGCTTAAATAAGGCATTTTAACATCGAATGGTACGGCGAGCAGAACTCCCGATACAAGAACAATCCAGAACATAGACAATGCCAGTGTCCCAAAAGTCATCTTGTCCCTGTTCACGGGCCTGTTAACCGTTAATTTCGATGTGAGTCCCATCTGACGTTATTTTAGAAGGAATCTTTTCAAGACTTTTCCAGGCAGGCCCCTTTAACCACATTTCCCTCAAGATCGTATTCCGAGCCATGACATGGGCAAACCAGTCTGCCCATCTCCGTTTTGTTGATCGTGCAACCCAAATGGGTACAATGCGCGGAAAAAACAGTCGTTTTTTCATTATGATTAATGATCAGATAATTGCCAGCAAAAGAGACTTGCTTATTTTTATTAAAAGGTAAAATATTTGTTTTCTGTTTCTTCATTTCCAAATGGGCAAGGACCAGCTTATCCCAGATAAAAACAAACAACGCAACCATACCAATCATTGCCATACGAAAGAAAGAACGTCTGCCGACTTTTTCCATATCCTCAAATTTTATGAGTAAAAGTAATAAAATGAAACCCATAAATATCCAGAAAGATTTCTCTGGTATTCCCGGAGAAAGCAAAGTTTCACCTGACTTAATTAAAAATATGTCAAACCCTCAAACGCATTACCTGAACAAAATATTATTTAGATAACACACGATCAAATCACAGATTCTTTTCGCAAATACCTAAGTTACAATCAAAACCATTATTGCTTCAACTAGGCAAATAAAAGCTATACTGTTTTTTAAAACATCACTCTATTAATTTACAAATATTTAGATTATATCTAAGACAACCATCAATAGGAAAGCTACAACTCGTTATTTATAACCCTTTTAAATTAGAGTTTTAGATTACTTTTTTAAAACAATTTTATTTAAATAAATGTTAGTTGTTTATATAAATAACTCATATGCAATAATGTAGATATCTACAGATCAATATTTATAGATAATATGATCTCTTTTTATCTCAAACATCCACTTATGTATATACTTGTGTAGTATTTTTTTTTATAGATTTGCGAAGTGTTATTTTTTTAACAGACACAATAAACCAGTCGTTAATGAAAACTAGACGTGAATTCATCAAAATTTCAACTATCGGTGCCGGAGCAACTGCACTTGGACTGAATGCCTTTGGTGCAGGGATGTTCAAGTGGTTCGAATCAGAAACGGATGATTTGGTAAGCGATGAAGATCTGACTCCATTTGCCACCTATTGCGAAGTATGTTTCTGGAAATGTGCCGGATGGACCTATGTTGATAAAAGCGGACGTATCAGGAAGATAGTGGGAAATAAGAACGACCCTCACAGTAATGGCCGTTTGTGCCCCCGGGGTACCGGCGGAGTAGGCATGTACTATGATGAAGACAGGCTGAAAACTCCATTAATAAGGGAAACAGGAAAAGATGGCTCTCAATATTTCAGGGAAGCTTCATGGGAAGAAGCTCTCGATATGGTGGCAAATAAAATGAAAGAGGTAAAAGCGAAGTACGGGCCCGAAGCATTTGGCTTATTTAACCACGGGAGTCCCGGAGCACACCTCGAACATCTGTTGCGTGCCTATGGTTCGGAAACCAATGCTGAACCGGCTTATGCCAACTGTCGCGGCCCACGTTCTACGGCTTATTATTCCACATTTGGTGCGTTCATCGGTTCGCCTGAAAACACAGATATCCGTGACACACAATGTTTGGTTTTAATTGGGTCACACATTGGTGAAAACATGCACAATACCCAGGTTCAGGAAATGTCGGCAGCCATCGACAACAAAGCAACAATTATTACGGTTGATCCCCGGTTTTCAACAGCAGCCGGACATTCAACATTTTGGTTGCCTATAAAACCATCAACTGATATTGCTTTGCTCATGGCCTGGATACATGTGTTGATTTATGATAAATTATACAATAAGGATTTTGTTGAGAAATATACTTTTGGCTTTGATCTGCTCAAGAAACATGTAAAAAATATGACCCCCGAGTGGGCATTTGGTATTACCGATATTGAGCCGGATGTTATTCGAAAAACGGCCAGAGCCATGGCGGGAGCAGCTCCGGCAGTTGTCATTCATCCCGGACGACATACCGTTTGGTATGGCGATGATACCCAAAGGGAAAGGGCAATGGCTATCTTAACTGCCTTGTTGGGTGCCTGGGGAAAAAGAGGAAGTTTGTACCTGCCTGAAGCTGTCAGTCTTCCAAGATATCCGCAACCGGAATATCCGGAGCCGAAATGGGCATGGAAAGATCTCAACGAAGGTAAATTTCCGTTGGCAACAATGGGAATTACAACTGAATTGTTGAAAGCATCCATTCCACGGCTGAATTACAAGCACCAGGTAAAAGCATGGCTGGTTGGCGGAACGAATCTGCCACTCTCAATGCCCAATAAAAAATTGTTTAAGGAAGCTACTGATTCTGTCGAATTTATTGCAGTCATGGACACCATGCCAATGGAAGTAACCGGATATGCCGATGTCATTTTACCGGAAGCAACATATCTTGAAAGATATGATTTTCTGAGGGCAGCTCAAAACCGCACACCCGAATATTGCTCTTCGCATGCCTGCCGTTGAACCCAAATACAATTCAAAACCAGCCTGGTGGATTACCAAACAAATTGGTGAGCGGCTGGGGCTTCATGACTATTTCAATTATAATGATTATTCTGAGGTCATCGACTGGCAATTAAAACAGTTAGGAACTTCGCTGGAAGAGATGAAAAAAATCGGGGTAAAATCATTTCCAAGGAAAAGCGGACCACTCTATTTAGGTGAAAACGAAGATTTTACATTTAATACAAATACAGGCAAAATTGAGTTGTATTCTATTGATTTCGCTGATAAAGGTTTTGATCCTCTTCCGGTCTATACGCCACACCCCGAACCTCCTCAAAATTTTTACAGGCTGATTTACGGACGTGCTCCCATGCATACCTTTAGTCGCACATCCAATAATCATAACCTATGGGACTTAATGAGTGAAAACAGTGTATGGGTGAATCCCAAAGTCGCTGTTTTATGGGGATTAAAAAAAGGTCAAAAAGTATGGTTGAAAAATCAGGATGAGGCTGTCACCTCTTTCCCTGTTGCTGTTCGTGTCACAGAAAGAATCCGGTGGGATTCGGTTTATATGGTTCACGGTTTCGGTCATTCTGATAAAAAATTGTCACGGGCTTATGGTCATGGGGCAAGCGATGAAGAGATGATAACTCATGTTGCTGTTGACCCTGTAATGGGGGGAGCAGGAATGAGAGGAAACTTTGTTACTTTTTTGAAAGAAGATCCTGCAATTAATAAAGAGGAGGTTAAAGCATGAGATTTGCAATGGCAATTGACACAAAAAAATGTGTCGGATGTAGCGACTGTGTTGTAGCCTGTCAGACAGAAAATAATGTTCCGCACGGTTATTGCCGCGACTGGGTTGTGGAGAGTGTCGCCGGAACCTATCCCAGCCTGGATCTGGAATTCAGGTCGGAACGATGCAACCATTGTGAAAATGCGCCCTGTGTGCGCTGCTGTCCTACAGGTGCCAGTCACAAAGTTGAAGGGGGAGCTGTTTTAGTTACCCACAACAAATGTATTGGCTGCGGTGCCTGTATAGAATCCTGTCCTTACGATGCCCGTTATCCTCACCCTGATGGATATGTTGATAAATGTACCTTCTGTATGCATCGGGTTGTAAAAGGACAAAATCCGGCATGTGTTGATGTTTGTCCGACGCACTGTCTGTATTTTGGCGATCTGGATGATCCTAACAGTGATGTTTCACAGGCACTGAAAGATCGCAAGTGGAAAGTACTGGCTCCGGAAGCAGGTACTAAACCACAGTTATATTTTCTGACCTAAAATGCTAAAAATAGAATAAGATGAACGAAGAATTATTTGTAAGCGGACGCAATATCCCCAACATTGATCCTTACCTGAATATTTGGCACTGGCAGATCCCTTTGTACCTATTCCTTGGCGGACTTGCTGCCGGGATCCTGTTCTTTGCCGGATTCTTTGTATGTCAGGGGAAAAGAACAAAAGATGCAGGCTACTGTGAAATGGGCACCGATCCTGGCCCCATTGGTTCTTGTCCTCGGACTTATTGCCCTGTTCTGGGATTTAAAACATAAACTCTATTTCTGGCAACTTTATACCACTATTCGCCTGGGATCTCCGATGGATTGGGGGGCATGGACGTTGATGGTCATCACTCCCTTATCAATGCTCTGGGTCGGCAGTTATATGAAAGAGATATTCCCCAAATGGGACTGGAAATTTAAGTTTCTAAACCGTTTTGAAGCATGGGTAATCAAAAACCGGATTCCTTTGGCCTGGATCATGATGATCTATGCTATCATCCTTGGAATTTACACTGGAATTTTGTTGTCGGCGTTCAATGCCCGTCCCCTTTGGAATACGTCAATTCTCGGACCACTATTCCTTGTTTCCGGTTTTTCCACAGGTCTGGCAACCACTATTTGGATTAGTAAAGATGCCGAAGAACGAAAATTATTGAGTCGAATTGACCTGGCTTTTATCGGGGTGGAACTCTTTCTGATTGTTCATTTATTTATGGGGTTTTTGGCCGGATCGGAAACTGCCATCGAAGCTGCAAAATTATTTCTGGGTGGTTCATTTACCGTGAGTTTCTGGGTATTTGTTGTCTTGCTTGGACTGATTTTTCCGGCAGTATTGGAAGCGCTTGAATTGTGGGGATATCATGTTCCCAAATGGATACCATCTGTTTTAATCCTTTTTGGAGGATTGATGTTCCGTTTCGTCATAGTTGAAGCAGGACAAATCACGCGTTATTTATATTAACCTCCTAAAATGCTGAATAAATGAATAAATCAACGAATAACGAACCAAAATATATTAATCCCTATTTGGGGGGTGTATTATTAGGTCTTCTGGTACTTCTTACCGTCTTTATTACAGGTCGTGGACTTGGAGCCAGCGGAGCCATCAAAAGCACAGTTGTAACAACCGCCGAGGCTATTACACCAACGATGGCCAAAGAAAATGCATATACAAGTCAGTTTATCAGTGACGACCATACTCCTTTGTACACATGGCTGGTATTTGAATCTATTGGTATTTTCATTGGCGGACTGCTCTCAGGAATCATTTTCGGAAGAGTAAAAAAATTCCATATTGAGCATAACCCAAAGATCACTGGTAGAAGGAGACTCATTTTTGCCCTTATTGGCGGTGCATTATTTGGATTTGGCAGTCAGTTCGGAAGGGGATGTACCAGCGGTGCAGCACTTAGCGGCTCAGCAACCTTTGCACTTGGCGGTGTGATAGTCATGTTTGCCATATTTGGAACCGGCTATGTCGTGGCCTATTTTTTCAGAAAATTATGGATTTAAAAAGGCCGTCATTTCATACACCCCTGTGATCTGAAAAGATAATTAAGCAAATATTAAAAATCCCCGGCAGGGGTTTCAGAAATAAATAAAAGTTGAGAATACAATTTTAAAAAATATTAGAACTAAATCATTAAAAGAGAATAATTATGGGACCTTTAATTCCTAATGGTATAATTAGTGGCGAATGGAGTTTCGTAATTGCCATTCTTCTTGGAGTCGCTTTTGGATTTATTCTTGAAGCTTCAGGATTTTCATCATCAAGAAATATTGTCGGAGTATTTTATGGCTACAACTTTGTGGTTTTACGCGTATTTTTTACAGCAGTCATTGTTGCAATGGTTGGATTGTTGTATTTCGATTATTTCGGATGGATCGACCTTTCGAAAATATTTATTCTTCCAACGTATGTTGCACCAATGATTTCAGGTGGAGTAATTATGGGCGTCGGATTTATTATGGGGGGCTTTTGTCCGGGAACGAGTTTTACAGCCATTGCCATCGGTAAATTGGACGGACTTGTATTTACGGTAGGTCTGTATCTGGGAATTGCCGGTTTCACTTTGATCTATCCATATATTCGCAGACTTTTATAACAGCGGATATCTGGGAAATGTTACGTTGACTGATATTAACCGGAATCCCTGCCCATTGGTTTGCCATGACTTTTACAGTTGTGGCACTGGCCGCATTTTGGGGAACCATGTTTATTGAAAAACGTGTCAGAAAAAATATAACTGAATACAAATTCTAATCCGATGAACAGAAATTATATTTTTCTTACCATTTTAATGGTTCTTTTGGCTTTTGGCACTTTGATTATTAAAAAGACCAGCGAACCGAAACAAATTGAACCGCAACAACTATTGAGGGAACTAATCCAGCCAACAAGGTATGTAACCACCGATCAGGTAGCTAAATTGATAATTCAAAAAGATCCATCCCTGGAACTCATTGATGTGAGAAGTGAAGATGAATTCAATAATTTTTCGCTTCCTAATGCTATCAATATTCCTCTGGATAGTCTTTTGAATAAGAATAACCTTTTATACTTTGGAATTCCTGGTACAAAAATAGTTTTTATTTCGAACGATGATATTGCAGCCGACCAGGCCTGGGTTTTAACCAAACGTCTTGGTTTCAACAGCACTTATGTAATGGAAGGTGGGCTGAACCTGTGGATGGGAACCATCATTGATCCAAAGGAACCCGACGAAGCGGAGCCGGCCACGGCCTTCGAAACCTATTCATTCCGCAAAGGTGCACAATTGTATTTCACAGGGTCAAAATCCGAAAATATGGAGACCTCAAAAATCAAAGTACAGGTTAAACGAAGAGAAAAAACAAATGTTGTTACCGGTGGGTGCTAATCAATCTATTGTTAAAAATAAAAAAATCAGGCTATGCATGTGCACGAATTAAATCCATGGAGAACAATAATTGCCCTTTCTGTTTTTGTTATTATACTACTGGTTGGCCTCTTAACCATGTAGCAATACGTAATCTCTTACCAAGTGAGGGAACA
>CAVXTE010000007.1:0-35751 GCA_963764475.1 uncultured Bacteroidales bacterium | reverse complement strand
GAAAAGGACCTGGCCGGAATTAAAAAGTTGCATTGAAAATGCTGAAATGAACAAGTCTTCGTTGCAAGCAAGGACTGGTGATGGGGTGGCAAATAACGCAACCAAAAGGAAGGTTGTAAACAAGTTGTGTTTCATGCCCGAGGACACCTGAATAATTTGATAAACTAACAAATACTTCAAATGGAAGAAAATGTTGATAACGCTGACAAAAATTTGAAGAATTCAACAAATAATGAATCAGAAAAACCATCTGATGTAAAAATTCCTAACTCGGCCTCGTTTATAACGAAGCCGTATTTAGTAAAGCATTTATAATGCAAATTCCCGGCCTCGCTCTCAGCTTAATCCTCCACGCTTAAAGTCCGTCGCTATCTTTAATCATTTAAAACGACAGGTTTCAGTGTTCATTTCCAAAAAATTCATCTTCCACAAAAATTGCCCCCAAATGGTGCAAGCGTCCGCTTGTTCAAATAAATAGTATTTTAACACTTGTTTATGTAATTATTCAGGAACAAAAAGGACGGATTGGTTTTGAAAGAACCGAATAATTGAAACAAAGAATGAATAAGAATACGGTATTGAACAAAAGCACAAGCGGATGCTTACTCTCTAATGTGAACTATAATTAATTGTAATTAAGGAAAACAACAAGTCGCTCTATCGCACAGGCACTGGCTTGAAGACTTGCCGGGCAAAACGAAAACATCCTTCGAAAATATTTGTACTTTTGATTTAATGGTTCTGGATTCAAATTTCAACTAATAATCGATGAGATGTCAAGGCACAAGGCGCAAGGCAACTGCATACAGGGCTTATAAGCAAGACTTGCTAGTTAGGACAGTAAAAAATAGTTTTCAGAACTGATTTTTCATTAAAATTTGCATTTAGAAAAAATGACATTCCATGGATAAATTATTGTTCAAGTTAATTAATAAAGAGCAATTTTCTTTAAAAATTAATACTGACTTGCCAAACTTTGGAGTAATTAAAGAAATTTTTGAATTCAACAAGATGATATTTCAAAATTGGACCAAAGAAAAGGATCATATTGCTCCGGATTTTGTTTTAGCATTTAGTGATAGTTGTTGTTTTCAAGATGTTTATTTATTGGCTTACTTCCTTAAGGATTATGGGTTAAAATATATATATCCTTCACGAAGAAAAACAAGTGTTATAAGTGTAGGAACATATATTTTCAGTGTAATAAACCAAGCAAATTATTCCTTTGCTGAACCATTGCCTATTGATGAATTTTTAAAAATTGACCCTAAAATAGAATGTGACATTGCAATCAATAATTTTTTCAAAATATTCAATCATGAGCAATTTTATATTGAAGACGAAGAGGATATTGATGATGTTGATGATTTTGATTACTCTGAATATGCAAAAATAGATCCTTCAGAAAATGACTATGAAAGAGACAATTTTGATGCTTTAACTGATGGTCAATACGGAGATTATGATGATTGGAAAGATTTAGGTGGTAATATGGATAAATTACAAGATGATTTAGGTTATTAAGATTCCCCCCTCGCTGCTTTGGCTTTGCAACCCAAAGCTTTACAACCGCAGCAAGAATCAACATTAGAAAAGCTATAGTTGGGCTTGCAGCCCTTTCAGGAGACTTTCGTCAAGTCAATCAACTCGTCCTATTTTTTAACGATGATGCATTTACAAATGCATTTGTAATGCAAAAACTCTCTAATAATAGTCGGTAAAAAGAATATTTCCTTAATTTTGGCTTGGTGATTCATTTGTATGATGAAAAAGACCTGGCCGGAATTGAAAAGTTGCATTGAAAATGCTGAAATGAACCAGTCCTCGTTACAAACCTAAAGGAGAACTGGTGATGGGGTAAGGTTATTCAAAAAGAGGTGGCGAATATCCCACCAAAAGGAAGGTTGTAAACAAGTTGTGTTTCATGCCCGAGGACTCCTGAATAATTTGATAAACTAACAAATACTTCAAATGGAAGAAAATGTTGATAACGCTGACAAAAATTTGGAGAATTCAACAAATAATGAATCAGAAATACCATCTGATATAAAAATTCCTATTGTTGAATCTGAAAACAGGCTTACCCGCAAGCATCATTTATTTAATTCGTTCGGGAAAAATATCCGGCATTATTTCTTTGAATTCGTGATGATGTTTCTTGCGGTGTTTTGCGGATTTCTTGCAGATAACTGGCGCGAACAATTGCAGGAGCATAAGCGCGAAAAGGAATTTATATATTCAATAGTAGAGGATATTAAATCAGATACGGTCCAGTCGAATCGAACATTATTACAATTAAAAAGATTACACACAGGTATCGATAGTGTATTAATTCTGTTGTCATCTCCTGAAATAGTAGATAATTCAAATAACGCATACAGGTTATGGACCAAAAACCTGGGGTTGGAAGTTTTTGTTTCTAACGACCGCACCATCCAGCAATTATTAAGCAGCGGTGAGTTAAGACTGATAAGAAATAAAGCGGTTTCTGACAGAATTATGATCTACGAGCAAACATTGAAAAAATATTATAAACAGTCCGATCTAATGTATGATGCGGTCGTCAATATGACCAGCTACACCCAGGTTTTCGATTTTATCAGGCTCGATAAAAATATGAATATTCCTGTACCCTTAACAGAGCAGGGTAAGAAATCATTGAATGAAGCGTATGCTCGTCTTCAGCTATGGAACAGGGGTCTGATAGGGTTGATCAGTTGGCTGGAGGAAGTTCATCAAGAAGGTGCGCGGCTTGTGACATTTATACAGAAAGAATACGATATAAAATAATTATGATAAAGCACGAATGCACAACATATGGTATAGTGTATGCGGGTTTAGCTTCGCAGTGTTCCTCAACTCGTCATCCTTTTCAACGAGGATGCATTTGTAATGTAAAAACACTTTAATAATAATCGGTAAAAAGAATATTTCCTTAATTTTGGCTTAGCGATTCATTTGTATGATGAAAAGGACCTGGCCGGAATTGAAAAGTTGAATTGAAAATGCTGAAATGTAAAAGTCCTGTTTGCTCCTGTCCCGATAACTATCGGGAAGCACAAAGGCTCTAAGATGCACTAAGTCAACATGTAAAAGAATTAAACCGCACGACTCGTAAAACTAAAAAATAACAGACTATGGTTTCAAATATTCAAAAAGAAAAAGCTGAAATGTTCCTGAAATTTCATCACGACAAAGAAATTTTGGTTTTGTTAAACTCATGGGACATCGGAAGTTCTAAATTAATAGAAGCATGTGGCTACAAAGCAATCGCAACAACAAGTATGGGAATCGCTGCCTCATTGGGTTATCCTGACTGCGAGGTTATACAATTATCGGAAATGATTCAAGTTATAACGGGGATCGTAAACGCAGTACACGTTCCGGTAACGGTAGATATAGAAGCCGGATATGGAAATAATGTTAATGAAATAATTGAGTCGGTTAAAAAGATAATTGCAACCGGAATTGTTGGAATAAACATTGAAGACAGTATTGATTTAAGTCCGGAATTAATTGACGAGATGGGATTTTGTGAACGGATATCAGCGATCCGTGCATTATCAGATTCACTGGGCTTTCATTTGGTAATTAATGCACGGACGGATTCATTTTATACGTCGTCAGGTTCGCCACAAGAAAAATTATCAGAATCAATAAAGCGCGGCAATAAATACCGGGAAGCAGGTGCTGACTGCATATTCATACAACCTGTATGGGAAAAAGAAACGATTTCAACACTTGTTAAGGAAATAAATGCGCCAATTAATATTCTTTCAAATCCTACGATTGGATCAGGATTACCACTTTCCGTCAGTGAACTGCAGGATTTAGGTGTTGCCCGCGTAAGTCTGGGTTCAGGTTTGATGAAAGCTACGTTAGCTTTAATTAAAAAAGTGGCTGACGAACTATCGGAAAAAGGAACTTATACTGTTTTATTGGATTCTCTGACACCATTTCCCGACGCTACCCTGGCCTATAAAATGGCAATAGGGTTAAACAAATGAAGAACAACCACTAACACACAATATTTAAAATGGCGGAGAAAACAGTAAATTCAGGCATTGCAGCCCGCTTCAACTTTGTTGTAACCTGATACGAAAGTGCGACGAAGTTGCCTGCTTTTCATAGAGTGAACGTTGGCAGTAATAATGCAATAAACTTAAAATTAATTTTATGATAACAAGAATTTGGCATGGAAAAACAAAAGCAGAGGATGCCGATGTATACTTAAAGTATATTGAAAAAACAGGTATATCAGATTATAAAAATATCAAGGGAAATTTATCTGCTAAAATATTGAGAAGCATTGACAATGATATTTGTCACTTCCTTACAATAACAGAATGGGATTCTTATGAAAGTATTAAAAAATTTGCTGGTGAAAACTTTGAGAAGGCAAGATATTATGAGAACGATAAGAAATACCTTTTAGAATTTGAGGAAAATGTAATGCATTATGAAACCTTTGTATATGCTGGATAATTACCTGCAGAAATTTCATGAAATCTTAATAGGTTGGGTTGAATATGTATGGCCCGTATTATAATTTCGTGAAGTTCACATAAATCCTATAAAACGAATGTAAAAAATGGATGAAGCACTAATCGTAATTGACGTTCAGGAAGGGTTTTTCTCTGACCCTATTGATCCTGTATACAATGAAAAAAATTTGATACATAATATTAATCAACTTATTGATTCTTTCAGAAAGCACGGTAAGCCAATTATCTTTGTTCGTCATACAGACGAAGATTTGGTAAAAGGAACAAGACGTTGGGAAGTATATTCAAAAGTTCACTCAAAATCTGATGATTTGTATGTTGATAAAACCACGCCTGATTCATTCTTTAAAACGGAGTTATTGAATGTTTTAAAGAAAAATAACATCGATTCCATTGTTATCGCAGGACTTCAAACTGACTATTGTATTGATGCGACCTGTAAAAGTGCTTTTGGAAAAGGCATTCCAACAATTTTGATAAGTGATGGACATAGCACATATGATAATTCTTTTATGAAAGCAGATAAAATTATTGATTATCATAATAAAATAATTGGACGATGGTTTGCAAAATTGAAAACAACAGATGAGATTCTAAATAACTACCGCTCATAAATAAGGCTTCGTGTGGCGGAAACCCAACATGAAGCTATGTTGCAAAACTGGTCCTGCGACTGAAGTATACTGCTATAACCGATTATGGAAATCAGGAGGAATGTTCAATAAACTGTGGACGGCTTTTCCCCAATTTTAGTCACTCAAAACTTTAGTCAATTTAGTCATTACCCTCTATGCCAATTTTAGTCACTCAAAACTTTAGTCACTTTAGTCACTTCTCACTACTTTATGATCTTGTCGAGGACTTTCCTTGCAGCCTCCTTATAAACCATCATCGAAATGATCTTCAGCCTGAAATAATCTTCGCTGATAAAACGGTATCCTCTCGGTTCGGCATCGAAACCACCGGAACCCGAATCCTTGAGCATGAACCATGTTTTGCCGTCCTTTTCCGTGTAACCGATCAGGTGGATGCAATGGTCGTCGAAGGTGATCTTGTTATTGAGGCGGTATTCCCGTGCATCTGCATCGATGTAATCAGAAGGTATATCGAACGTCGGGATGATACCCACTTTGGCATATTTGTCGTAACCGGGCTCACTGACATCGCCGCACACACAAACCGAATAACCTTTCGAAAGTGCATCTTTGGCGATTCCGGTGAAATCATCCAGTTTTATATTGTAATAATTGTTGCTGCGCCACCAGTTATCGGGTTCGTCGAGGATGCCCCGCTGGTCGTACGTTAATGATTCAGTCGACATAAAGTTGAAATAATCATCCGGATTCACCTGCAATACCTTTTCAGCATAATCCTTCGGTGTATAATTCACATTTTTCACAGTTATAATATCCGGCGGTTTGCCCATGTAATAATCCAGAATTTGCCTGACAGTCGATACGATGACGTCTTCATTCCAGGCATTGTTTTCCTTTACTTTTTTCAGGTACGATTTCAGTTCGGCGAACATTTGTTCATGATTATAAACCGACTGTCCGAAAAGCTTTCCCGAATACGAACTCAACGGTACGGCTCCGTGCAGTTTGATCATTTCAGGACTGGCATTAGCTTCGGAACCTTCACCGAAAAACATCTCTCCATGATGATCCGCATAATAACGGGCCTTTTCGACATATTGCCAATAAACGAAGTACATTTCGGATAACTTTATCTTTTGCCCGGTGATCCGGTAAATTTCGGATTCGAGAAAGGAAGTGGATGCAAAGCTCCAGCAGGTTCCCGTATTACCTTGTGAAACCGGGTCGTTATGCCATACCTGTTTATAAAGACTGGGTTCGGTCGGAAATTTCTTTCCACTGAAATCAACCGACAAGTATTTGTGTTTCTCTTTGGCATTTTTCTTTGCCTGATATTCCTGAATTTTTTTCAGGATCGAATCCTGGTAAAATCCGTTTTTGGCTTCTTTATAAACAGCTTCATCTTTTCCGGCAGGATTTTGAGAAAAGCCTGAAGCCATGATTAAAAAAGAAAGTGCAATAACAATTATTTTCTTCATTGGGTAAAATTTACTTAGAAACTGTTTAAAATTAAATAAAAAATTAGACACTACCAATTTTGCCACTAAGTCGCTAAGACACAAAGAAAACACAAAGAGTTGAGAATGAATAAACCCCCTCGTGAAACTTTGTGTTTTCGTGTTTTTGTGGCATTAAAAAACAATAGTTTATCATTTTTAAACAATCTCTTAATTTTTCAGCATGAAACAATAAACGATATCGATATTTATTCCTGTTAGCAAAGACCAATTGAATTTTTCGTAAAGGTAAATGTTCTGTTTTATTTTTTGCCATTCAAACCCGAATTTATCCGGTTGAGCGGTAGCGGACATTTTTGTAATTTAATGAACATCCGGACACATAAAAACCTGTTCCATACAACGGTTAAGTTACACAAAATAAACTTGTTAATGTTTGTGGCATGTGAATAGAATGAATTTAAATAACCATATTTTAAAACATGAAAACAACAAGCCTCATAAACCATGAAAACACTAACGATTCTCGCGTTACTCAGCGGAGCTTTGTTTTGCTGTTCCGCAAACGCATATACTATTTTCTATTTGCCCCCGGGCTATGTATTCGATAATCCGGTGGATAATATGAATGTCTGGCTGAACCCAGTGGTTTGGATGTCTGTGGATAACGATTTGGAAAAAAAGACATTGACGCGTCATAAACCTGATGATACGATTGTAATTGATTTGAACGAAGTAGTAGTAACGACGAGTTTCGAGCAGCAGTCACAGGAATGCTTGCAGAAGATGATCACCTATCCGGAATTTGCAAAACAAAAGCATCTGGAAGGAGTTGTGGCTGCAACGATAAAATTTAATGAAAACGGTGATGTGGTGATCCTGGATTCTTTTGGAAGTGATCCGCAACTCGAAGATTATGTACTGAATAAAATACACGGAATGCAGCCACGAAATTGCGCTGTTAAGATGAACAAACCATACAACCTGCGATTTGTGTTCAGGTTATATTAAAAATATTCCGCCCTAAATATCCTCTTCATGATCATTTTTCCCCCCGCCAAAGGCGGGGGGTTTTTTTATCTGTCAGGACAAGATTCAAATTTCCTTGCTATTTTTACATCAAATATTCAGCATGAATTTCACCGTCTATAAATCTTCCGCCGGTTCAGGCAAAACATTTACACTGGTCAGGGAGTATCTTCGGATGGTTTTGAAAGACCCCAAAGAATTCAGGCATGTGCTGGCCATAACATTTACCAATAAGGCTGCCAATGAAATGAAGGAGCGGATCATCAGCAGCCTGAAAGAGATCAGCGAAGCTGCAGGTCATCCCGAATCGAAAACTGCCAGGTTCATGCTGCCGGATCTGATCGAAGAGACAGGGCTGGATCAGGAAATGCTTACCGTAAACGCACAATTGGTTCTTAAATTAATTTTACACAATTATTCCGATTTCGCCATTTCAACCATCGATAGTTTTGTTCATACAATCATCCGGAGTTTTGCCTTCGATCTTCATCTGCCGGTTAATTTTGAAGTGGAACTTGATTCGGATGAACTGATACAAAAAGCAGTAGATATTCTTATCAGTCGTGTCGGGACGGATGAAAAGCTGACACAGGTGCTTATCAACTTTATCCAAACCAAAACGCAGGAAGAAAAAAGCTGGGATATCGTACGCGATCTGACCGGCATTGCAGCTTATCTGTTAAAAGAAGACGGGCAATTGCATATCGCAAAACTAAAAAATCTCAGCCTCGACGATTTCAGTGCGATCAGCAAAAAAATACATGCCGTCGTTCACAAATTTGAGAATACGCTTAAAGATATTGCCGGGGAAGGAGATACCCTCGTAAAATCGAAAAATATAGATATTAAATCATTTTATCACGGAGCATCGGGTATCGGCAAATACTTTGAAAACCTTGCGAATGAAAGGTTCGATAAAATCCAACCTAATTCTTATGTTACTGCGACAATTGAAAATGATAAATGGTATTCAGGAAAGATAACGCCTTCCGAAGCTTCTGCAATCGATGGGATAAAGGATGATCTGAGATCGGTTTATCACAGGATGGAAACATTTATTGAATCGGAATACCCGGTTTATACGCTGATGAATGAGATCAGGAAAAATATTTACCCCCTTGCCGTATTAAATGAGATTGGGAATGTGATGGATGAATACAAATCCGACAACAACATCCTGCTTATTTCGGAATTCAATAAGCGGATTGCTGAAGTAGTTCTTCATGAGCCGGTGCCATTTATCTACGAACGGACAGGGGAGAAATTCAGGCATTACCTTGTTGATGAGTTTCAGGATACATCTGTGTTGCAATGGCAAAACCTCCTGCCACTCATCGATAATTCGCTTGCGGAAGGGAACTTCAATATGATCGTGGGCGACGGTAAACAGGCGATATACCGCTGGCGAAACGGGGAAGTCGAACAGTTTGCAAAGCTTCCGGAAATTTACAATCGAACGGATGACCCATTGCAGGTTCAGCGCGAACAGACACTTAAACGAAATTACGAAGAAAAAATCCTTAACCGGAATTTCAGATCGAAAAAGGAGATAGTAGAATTTAACAATGATTTTTTTTCCTTCATTGCTACTAATCTCGATGAAGCCTACCGTTCAATTTATGCGGATGTCATCCAGATACCGGATGAAAAGAATGCAGGGGGTTCAATTCACCTGGAATTTTATTCTGATAATGAAAGTGATACGGAGTTTGAAGATTTTAATCTGAACCGGATCAAATTGACGATTGGGGAACTTTTGCTCAAAGGATTCAAATGGAAAGATATCGCTATTCTTTGCAGGAATAACAAGCAGGCGAGTTTAATTGCTGCGGATTTGCTCGAAAACAGGATTAATGTTGTCTCTTCGGAGTCGTTAATGCTTGCCAATTCGTCCGGGGTGAGGATGTTGATGTCGGTTGTATGGTTGCTTCTCAATAACGATGATGCGATAGCAAAAACGGAATTGATCACCTGGCTTACAAAAAATGGCCGGTTGAATAATGACCTTCACCAAAATCTTAAACTTTTTGGTATTCTCCGGTCTGATCAACTTTTAACGGAAACCAAAAAAGATTTCTATCGGTTACTGGATGAAAAAGGTTTTACCCTGAACCGGGAGCACCTTTTGAACCTGCAAATTTATGACCTGTTTGAAGAGCTCGTGCGGATATTCGGATTGGACCTTCAGCCGGATCCGTATATCCAGTTTTTTCTTGATGCTATTCAGCAGTTAAGCAGCCGCGAAAATACAGGATTATCAGATCTGCCCGATTGGTGGGAAGAGAATAGAGAAAAGTTGTCGATTGTCGTACCGCCTGGCATTGATGCGGTTCAGGTCATGACAATCCATAAATCCAAAGGCCTTGAATTTCCTGTTGTGCTGTTTCCATTTGCCTCCGAAAAGATGCGGAAGACAAAGGAAAAGCTCTGGATTGATCCTCAGGTAAAGGAAATCCAGGAATTATCCGCAGCACTGGTTAATACGTCAAAGTCTTTGACCGAAACAACTTTTGGAGGGTTATACATGGAAGAGGAGAATAAATCAGTCCTCGATCTGATGAACCTGCTTTATGTTGTGATGACCCGTCCTTCGAAAAGCCTTTTTATTTTTGCCGGTAAACCTCCGGAAAAGAGCGATGCAGCCTTATCAGTCCCCGGTTTATACAAACGATACCTGGTTTCAAAAGAGATCTGGTCGGATGATCAGAAGATTTACACCTTTGGGAATTTGAATGACAGAGAAGAAAAAGAGGAAAAGGGTACTCCGTCAATCACCCTCGACAGGTTTATATCGAATGCGTGGCATAACCGGATGTTGTTAAGTCTCCAGGCCCCCGAATACTGGGATGCTGAACTGCCGGATAAAAAAAAGGAGTGGGGTAATCTTATCCATTTGGTTTTATCGAAGATCAGAACGAAAAGCGATGTAACACCAGTACTCGATCAGTTTTTTGCTGATGGAATCATCGGGCCGGATGAAAAAGCAGATATTGAGAATCAACTTTTGTCTTTTCTAAACCATCCTGATGTAAGCCCCTGGTTTGAGCCGGGACTGAATATAAAAACGGAGGCGGAGATCCTTTTGAAAAATGGTAAAACCTTTCGTCCCGATCGGCTGGTATTTCATGATGATAAAGTGACAATCATCGATTTTAAAACCGGTAAGCACGAAGATAAGCATCGCGAACAGATTGCCCGCTATTTAAAGCAATTGAAAGAGATGAACTACACAAGTACGCAGGGTTTGCTTTTATATTTGAATGAAGCTGATCCGGCTGTTCAGGTAAATATTCAGGCATAGCGATTACATTCATAATGTCCTTGCATTATCCTTCAATCAGTCGATATATCCTCATGAAATTTTTTGACTTCAAGTAAAACAGAATCAAACACTACAGGATTTTTTCAATCCACAAGATCAAGAAAATAACGAATTTATTTAGAAGCTTTTTAAATAGTGTTATTTTTGCACCAAAATACTTAAATTATGTTTGTTGCTATTAACTATATAAGTTGTACTGAAGAATACAAACAACGGTTTGAACACTTGTTTTCTACGCGTGCCAAAGCCATTGACAGAATACCGGGCTTTAAATACATGGAAGTTCTGAAACCCAGTAATGAAAAAGGAGATTACCTGATTGTCAGTCATTGGGAACATGAAGATAATTTTAAAAAGTGGAGTACATCCACAGAATTCCTCGAAGGCCACAGACGGGGATTTGCTGACATCGCTGAAGCTCGTAAATCGGGACTTGAACCTCCAGTAAAAAGCGTATTCAAAACATATAAAGTGATCGCAGAGTAGTGAAGAAATTAAAAATTTGGTTTGTCCGGATGGGATTGATCGGATTTTTATTTTTTCTCATTAAAGGTCTGATCTGGCTTGCCGTTATCTATGGACTTGGCGACCTGGCATTGGATATTTTCGATTAATCTTTCTTTTCACTGGTTCAGGTCGGCATATTCATTTTACACATGATATTCCTTTTGACCTTCACCCAATTTTTTCAACTGTTCCAGTTTCTTTTTACCATAGGCAATCCGGGTTATCAGGACAAATAAAACCGGGACCATAAATACGCCCATAAAAGTAGCTGCGAGCATTCCACCAAGTACTGTCCAGCCAATGGTCTGCCGGGCAACTGCACCTGCACCTCCGGCAAAGATCAGCGGCGAAATACCAAAAATAAAAGCCATAGATGTCATCAGAATGGGACGTAAACGCAGCCTCACCGACTCAAGTACTGCCTTTATCAAATCCATCCCCCCATCGACCCTCACTTTGGCAAATTCAACGATCAGGATCGAGTTTTTGGCAGCCAGTCCGATCAGTGTGATCAATCCGATCTGTGCATAAATATTGTCGGTTAGTTTGGTAACAACGGTAAGTGCAAGGATAGCCCCGAAAGCACCCAGAGGAACAGCCAGCAATACGGAAAACGGTACCGACCAGCTTTCATATAGTGCGGTAAGAAAGAGGAACACAAATAGAATCGAAATAGAAAAGATCATGATCGACTTGTTCCCTGCTCTGATCTCTTCCCGGCTCAGACCGGTAAATTCATAACCGTAACCTGCAGGAAGCACTTTCGCTGCAACTTCTTGTAATGCCTCGATGGCCTGGCCACTGCTGTAACCCTGTGCGGCATCTCCGTCAAATTCTGCCGAGCGGTATAAATTATAATGTGAAATCAATGGCGCACTTTCCGTCAACTTATAATCGACCAGCGTGCTCAACGGGATCATCTTTCCCTGGTTATTCCGGACATAATAATCATTCAGGACAGAAATATCTTTTCGATATGCCGTATCAGCCTGTGCAACCACCCTGAAATTCCGGTTGTACAGTGTAAAATCATTAATATAAGAACCACCTAAAAATGTTCCCAGCGTAGTAAAAACATTTGATAGCGATACACCTAATTTCTTGCTTTTTTCACGGTCGACTTTGATATCGTAACCAGGTGTACTTGCAGTAAAAAAGGTATATGCTCTTGCAATTTCGGGTCGCTTGTTTGCTTCCATCATAAATTCCCTTACCACCTTTTCAAAACCCTTGATATCATCGGAACTTTCACGTTGCTGCAGGATGAAACTGAACCCACCGGTAGCTCCCAATCCTGAAATAGCCGGTGGTGCAATTACATAAATATTGGCTTCCTTGATCACCGCAAACCGCTTTTTCAACTCAGCCATGATACCGGCAAGTTGTTCCGATTTTTTCTTACGTTCATCCCAGGGTTTGAACTGGCAAAATACGGTTCCGCTATTCGATTTGCTCGAAAATGTCACTACATTAAGCCCAGCAATTCCAGCATAATGACCGATACCGTTCACTTCATTGAGTATTCCCATCACTTTTTTTAAAGTCACTTCAGTACGTGTGAATGATGATGCTTCAGGAAGCTCAAAAGTTATGAAAAGCCGTCCGTCATCCTCAGTTGGAATAAATGAGGTTGGTTTGAATTTAAAAAGCAAGTAGGTTCCCACCAGAACAAACAAAAGCAGGATGACTATATAACGTGAATAGTTGATGCTGGTCTGAACACTTTTAGTATAGGTATTCACACCGCGTTCGTAAAATCTGTTGAAAAGCTTGAAAAAACGGTTGGCGTGATGGTTTCCGTTTTCTTTTTTCCGCGGGACCAGCATTAGTGAGCTTAGAGCAGGAGTTAGGCTGAGTGCGACAAACGCAGAAAGTAAAACCGAAAAAGCTATCGTCACAGCAAACTGCTGGTAAAGTCTCCCGACAATTCCCGGTATAAAGCCAACAGGAACGAAAACGGCGGCCAGTATCAGTGCAATGGCGACAACAGGCCCGGAAATATCTTTCATTGCATGCACTGTTGCTTCCTTCGGAGAAAGATGCTGGTCGTCAATGTAGTGCTGGACTGCCTCGACTACAATGATGGCATCATCGACAACGATACCGATAGCAAGCACAAGCGCAAAAAGTGTCAGTGTGTTCACCGTAAATCCCATCGGAATAAAGAAAATGAATGTCCCGATGATCGAAACCGGAATGGCAAGAATGGGGATCAGGGTTGCACGCCAGTTTTGCAGAAACAGGAACACGACCAGTAAAACCAGCAATAACGCTATTAACAGAGTCTTTACAACTTCGCCGATGGAAACTTCTACTACCGATACTGTTTCATAGGGAACTTCATAACTTACATCAGCCGGAAATGATTTTTCCAGTGTTTTCATCGATGTATAGATTCCGTCGGCGGTTTCGATGGCATTACTGCCGGGTGACTGAAAGATGATGAGGAATGAAGCTCTTTTTCCGTCGACATAAGAACTGCCGGAATAGCTGAATTTCCCGAGAGCGACACGGGCGACATCTTTCAGGTAAACCAGCGAACCGTCCTCGGGACGGGTTTTGACGATGATATTTCCAAATTCCTTTTCCGATTTTAACCTGCCATTTACGAAGGCCGTATATTCAAATGTCTGCGATGCCGGTTGCGGAGATGCACCAACCACTCCGGCTGCAACCTGGACATTTTGTTCCTGAACCGCAGCGATAACATCCATGGGCGTTAATCCCATCAAAGCCAGCTTATCGGGTTCAAGCCAAATACGCATGCTGAAATCTTCGGCACGGGTAAAAACATCACCTACACCGGGAACCCTTAAAAGTGCATCCTTTAATGAAAATATTGGTGTAGTTGTCAATGAATTCAACACTGTGTGTTCTTTTTGGAGAATAAACTGCAATCACCATGAGAATACTCGGTGTTCTTTTCCGTATCGTGACACCAAGGTTTTTGACTTCATTCGGTAATTGCGGATAAGCAATGTTCACACGGTTTTGAACATCTAATGCAGCAATATCGATATCGGTTCCAATGTTGAAAGTTACATTCATGCTCATTTGACCTGTATTGGTACTGTTCGACTGAATGTAAGCCATTCCCGGAACCCCGTTTACCTGCGATTCGATGGGAATTGCGACGGATTGCTCGACTGCCTGTGCATTGGCTCCGATGTAGTTGCCCGAAACCTGAACGACGGGTGGTGTAATATCGGGATACTGGCTGACGGGCAGATTGGTGATCGAAATGATCCCCAAAATGACGATCACAATTGAAATTACAATTGCTGTTACAGGTCTTTTTATAAATGTATTGGCGATCATTCTTACCGTTTATTTACCTGATTGTCTATCATAACCGGATTTCCGGGTTCCCTGATCCTGGTCGGTTATTATCTGCGAACCGTCGCGAAGTTTTTGTACACCGTCCAGTACAATTTTTTCGCCCGGTTTCAGTCCGTTATTCACAACAATTTTATCGCCCAGATTTAACCCGGGTTCAATTCTTTGTTGATGAACCTTTCCACTATCTGCAACAAACACGAAATATTCGCTCATTTGTTCGATGACGGCTTTATAGGGGATCACAATTCGTTCACCTGAACTTCGGTTTAACACTTTTACAGTACAATTCATCCCATCGCGCAAAGTCCCGTTTTTATTCGGAAAAATTATCCTGACCCGGATTGTACCGGTCTGCGGATCAATAGCCCTGTCAATTACACTGATGATCCCCGGTTGTGGATAAACCGAATTCCCCGCCAGAACCAGCCTGAAAGTAGAATCATTATCAGTCGCAGCCATTTCTTTTATTTGAAGAAAGCGTCCGAGATCTTTTTCATCGGCCAGTATATCTACACCGATTGGATCAGTAGACGACAGTGTGTTCAAAATGGTTTGGCCGGCATTGATAAATGCCCCCAGCTTTACTTGTGAAATTCCTATGGTTCCTGAAAACGGAGCTTTTAACAGGGAATAATTCAGGTCAGATTCTGCTTTTTGTAAATTGGCCCGGGCAGCCACAAGTTGTAATTGTGCATTTTGCTCTGCAGTTTTTGAGTCATCAACAATTTGTTTGGCTATGGCATCTTGTTCTTCTAATTTTGAGTAACGGATTGCATCGCGCTTTGCTTTTTCAAGGTTTGCTTCGGCAATGTCAACAGTGGCTTTGGCCTGGTCATAGTTTGCCTGGTATTTGATGCGGTCGATTTCATACAGTTTTTGACCTTTTTCTACATGCGTTCCCTCAGTAAATGAAATTCCTGTGATAAATCCACTTACTTCGCTGTGCATTTCAACTTCATTCAGCGGTGTAACGGTTCCCGGATAGGTATTGTAATAAACAACATGTTCGGTGGTCACTGTTGTTAGGTTCACCGGAACCGGACCTCCATAGTATCCTTGCTTCTGTTGCTGATTGCATGAACTCATAAACAGAATGAAACTGATCAGGAAGAAAAGACGCTCATATTTATTGGCTCTCATTTTCTACTAGTTTTCATTTAATAATTTGTCGATATTTTACCCAATGCACGTTCTACATCAATTTTGCCTGACAGGACAACAAATAGGGCATTCAGGTTATTAATTTGAGCTGTTCGAAGATCCGTTTCCGAAACAATGACTTCGAGGTAACTTTTTATCCCCTGCTTGTATTGTAGTTTCACAGTATTGTAAACATCCCTGGCGATGGCAATGTTCTCCCGGGATATATTGTAAGCCGCCAGGCTGCTTTTGTAAGTTGCGATTGCCTGCACATATTCTGAATTTATCAGTCGCCGCAAATTGAGTGTGTCGAGTGATGTTTTTTCAAAATCCAGCTTTGCTTTTTTTAAATCATGCCCGCGACGGTTTCCCTCGAATATCGGTAAAGTCAGTTCAAGTCCGATATTTGCATTCGGAAAATTTTTATTGTACAATTCGGAAAAAAGATCGTTTTGATAAACAATGTTATAATTGGCAAATCCCGATAATGAAGGAACATAGCTGAACTTGTAATAATCAACAGCCGATTTTTTAAGCATCAGGTTGGTCTGCAGCAACTGGTATTCAATACGGTTTCTATAATTTACCAACTGTGATGTATCAATAAGAATATCATTCTGAAGAGCGGTACTGTCATAATCAAGTGAGAGTGACTCCTTATCAGGATAACCGATCAGTTCTTTTAAATTAGCTATTTTGGCTTTTATCGCTTCACTTGCGGCTATTTTTTGCGCAGTTGCCGTATTTAAAGCGATGGTAGCCCGTTTGTAATCGATTTTATCGCTGGCACCGCTTTGGTATTGAGCATATGCATCCTTGAGGCTCTGGTTTAGTCGATCGATGTCTTCGTTAAAAATTTTCATTTGCTGCTGTGAAAGCAGTACATTGTAAAAAGCTTTACTTATTTCGGTAACAAATGCAACAAGAGCATCCTGGGTAGTTTGTTGTGCACGGAGCTTATAAAATTTTGCAGATTTTCCGGCGATGTACACACTATTATCAAATATCGTTTGGTCTGCTGAAAATGCTATCGTCGAAGAATTAATCACTCCAAACTTAAACTCTTGTTTGGGTCCTTCAGGATTTGTGAAGTTGGGGACGATCGAAACAGGTTGTTTCAGGTTATGTTGCAGGGAAGCACTGGAATTTATCTGTGGCAGCCAGTCAGAGAGAGCAATTCGAATGTCCTGTCGAGCCATTTCTTCATCAAGGTTTAATTGCTTTATCAGCGGCTGGTTTTTAAATGCAAATGAAATACACTCATTGAGACTCAAACTGTTTGAGTTGATATCCACCCGGTTCTGTCCGTACAAAATTCCGGATATAAGCCAGATATTGAGCATACATAAGGCTATTGTTATGATTGCAAACCGGCTTAAATAATGCATAGCATTCTTTTGTTGATTATTTCAGAAAACTGTTCAGGTTTATTATAATGATCCATTATTAAATGAGTCAACTTTTTCCTAACATGCATATATCCTATTTTTTACCTGCTGATAAAAGCTTAATTGAAATGCTTTTCACCAGAAAGCAATATTAACAAATTAGATTGTCAGATGTTGACTCAACGGATTTAAAAATTGTTAAATAATTTGATTTAAATACGTTTACCTTGTAAAGGTGTATTTTTATCATTTCCATTAACATAGTATATTTGTCACCAAAATTTTTTGACATATGCCGGGAAGATTGAACATATTACTTTTGTTTTTAATCATCTTTCAATCTGTTTTTGGTCAGGACAAAACATCAAAACCCCTGAAATTCGATACGGCATATATTCGTGATGTTTCAAATAAACTTTCTATCAGGTTATACGGAATAAATAAATTCAACCGGTTCGATATTCATGATAAACAAGCCGGCTACACCGTTAAATATTCCCCAAATAGTTCTGTCAACCTCGGTTTTGGTATAAACTACAGGTGGTTTGGCCTGGCTGTTGCTTTCGATTTTCCATTTATCAATAACGACGATAAGAAATACGGACATACAAACCGGCTGGATGTGCAAACCAATATTTTTACCAAAAGTCTTGCTGTTGATTTGAACCTGCAGTATTACCAGGGCTTTTATATCGAAAATCCCGATACATATGATAAAAACTGGATTGCAGGGGACCCATTCCCTCAAAGACCTGATGCGATCACGACCACATTAGGAGCAAGCTGTCTCTACATCTTTAACCACAGAAAATATTCTTCTCGTGCGGCTTTTATTCAAACCGAAGTACAGAAAAAAAGTGCAGGTTCTTTTTTGCTGGGTGGATTCCTTTCTCTATTTGCGTTGGCTGGTGATTCTTCTTTTATTCCCTATCAGTTACAGCCTGAATTTAATCCTGATCTGCTGTTCAATCAGCTTGAAGTCTCCGATCTTGGCGTTGCATTCGGGTATACACACACTTTTGTGATGTGGAAAAAACTTTCGTTATCACTTGCCCTTTCACCCGGTATTTCTTTTCAAAATTATAATGTAAACTATCTGACAGCCCGAGAACAGATTAAGGGTTCATACGTATCCTTAAGATTTCTCGGAAGGTTTTCTGTTGTTTACAACACACAGCGGTCGTATTTCGGATTAACTGCCACCGATGACAGCTATAACGGAAATACAGGAAAAAACCAGGAGAATTCGCTGACATACCAGGTTGGGGTTGTACGGTTTTTTTATGGCAGACGATTTGATTTCAAATTTTGAACCCCCGGGAAATTAGAAACGCTCCTGTTCTCACTTTTCACTAAACATTCATGATTCAGAATATATGATCGATAAAAGCGAGTAAAAAGTGATAATCGAGGGCAATGGTAAAGACAATGCCAAAGATGGCACCCCAAAAGTGGGCATTGTGCCCGATATTGCTTCTTCCCATTTTACCCATGTATGCCGAATAGGCAAGATAAGCAATTCCAAACAAAGGGGAAGGAATTCCAATCGGGATGAAAAACAAAAATATTTTTCCTGCCGGATACAAAATAATACTTGAAAACACAACTGACGAAACAGCACCGGAAGCACCGACTGCATTGTAGGAAAAATCGTCCTTGTGTCTGCCAAAATCGAAAAGGGTTGAAAATGCGATTCCACCGATATACAGAAGCAGGTAATAAATGTAACCCCGTCCCATGAACCGGTAAACAAAGATGGTTTCCACAATTTGCCCGAATGAATAGAAGACAAACATGTTGATGAGTAAGTGCATCAAGTTGGCATGCAGAAACCCGTATGTAATGAACCGATACCACTCTTTATCGCTGTAGATGAGATAGGCATTGAATTTCAGCTTGTCGAACAGAGCCCTGTTTCCGAAAGCAAGAAATGAAATAATCGCTGTGACGACGATGATGCCTATTGTCATATGGGATCCTATTTTCCTGTTTCGATAACACCTGTATTATAATCCAGTTCCGAACCGAACATACTGTGTGGTATCAGATAAACAAGCAGGAGAATGATGGCTGCTGCGATTACCCATCCTCTTTTTGTCGGGTCTTTCCGCAACCGCCACCAGGCAATAACCCATGCAAGAAAAGCAACAAATGTTTTGTTGTCGGTAAGGTCACCACCAAATGGCCAGCCGGTCCAAAGCTCTCCGAATGCATATTTTTGAACAACCGGACCGAGGAACAATCCGCCTAACAACAAAAATATCAATGTATAAAGTGAGTATCTGTATGTTTTATCTCCTTTTATCAAAGCTTCTATGCCAGTTCGTGTTGAGAACAACATGGCCAGAAACATGAGCAATATATGAGGAAGCAAAATAAAGAGCGGTACTGGTCCCTTAAACCGGAGAACAACAGGATTATCCGATAGACTATACGATTGGCCGGCATATTCAAGTGTCACCTTGTAGACGAGTTTACCGGCCGGTGGCTGCTGAGGCATTTCACCTGTCAGTTTCCCATTCTTATTTTGCATCGGTACTTTCTGCCATGCTTCGTTGGTTTTGAATTTTTTGTATTCTATAAGACCGGTTATATCCTCTGTAGCTCCTTCGACTTCAATTTTTGCAGGTTCATCGCTGTCATTTGAAGTCAACAATTTGCTTTTCAGAACATGACCGTTGATTTCAGCTCTGCCTTTTACCGGATATGTCGGACCGGTGACCCTCTGATAGACTGCTATGCTCATCGTAAATATAATCGCAAATATCCACCACAATACTGAATTCTTCATTCTATACTAAAAATTAAATTTCTGTTTCAAAATGATTGTTTCACCATCTGTACAATCCCATTATGGGAAGCAGAATAAACCGGGCAAAAGTAACAATTCCTTTTTAATATTCTTTAATCTCCGGTTTTTTGGATGCTTTCAGACGATGGTTTTGGGTTCATTCAAATTTGGTACATTTTTTCTACTAATTTGGAAATGAATAAATACAGATGTATGAAAAAAATAGTTTACGCTCAGTATATAACAGGTCTAACACTTTTGATCTTTATATTTGTCTATCAGCCATCCTTTCCGCAAAATTCTGAACGCGGTTTAAAAAATGGATGGTCGGTGAATGTAAACGCCGGGCCCAATTTATTTTACGGCGATATTGACAATTACCGCTTCTATAGAGTCTTCCGGAATAATTCGGAATGGCGGATAGCTTATGGCCTGATGCTTCAGAAAAAAGTAAGCCCGCTTTTTACGCTTCGCGGACAAATATTAAACGGAAAATTGTCAGGTTCTAAACGGAAAGACGGCACATGGTTCGAAAACAGTGTGATCGAAACAAGTATGAGTGCGACACTTGATCTGACAAATCTTGTACTCGGGAATAAAAAAAGGTTTATGTCGGTTTACGCTATGGCAGGTATCGGTTTATCACACTGGAAAACCGAATTAAAGGACAGGGAATCGGATCAGGGCATTTCCGGGAATGGACACAATACCGGCAGCGGATTATTCGGCAGAACACTTGAAGGGGTTGTCCCATTTGGAATGGGTGCAAATTTCAGGGTAAACGATAGGTGGAGTATTAATTTAGAAGGAACACTTCGCCCCGTTAATTCCGACGTCCTCGATGGCAATTCAGGCGGCTACCCGTTTGATTTTTACAGTTATAATTTTGTCGGTGTTACCTATAATTTCGGTGCTAAGGAAAAGAAGACACCGAAGCTGCCATCGAAAGAAATGATTGCTGTTGAAACTCCCCAGGTAAAGGAAAAAGAACCTGAAAACCCGGTAAAAGAACCGATGGAAATTGCGGAGACTAAAAAAATTCAGGCTAAAACACTGGAGGATCTGTTGCTTGAAGAAGACGCCAAAACCGGTATGTATGAATCCCCATGGCCGGGTGTTGAATTCACGGTACAAATTGCTGCTTCAAAAACCCTGATCGATCCGAAAAAAATTGCAGCACAGTTCAATATAAGCGGAACTGTTACTGTGTCGGAAGAAGGCGGATGGTACAGGTACACCATCGGAAGGCAGATCAAGTACTGGCGGGCACGCGAGTACAGAAATTTCCTGATGACGCAAAACAATGTTAAAGGTGCTTTTGTGGTGGCTGAAAGGGAAGGTAAACGGATTACCCTGGCCAATCTTGTTAATTATAATTTCAGTTCGGATACAAACGCACTTATCGTCGAAAACCAGCGTCCTGTTCTTCCTTTGGCTTATGGAGTTCAGGTGATGGCCAGTCACGATGGCACGATTTCAGCCACGGCAATCCGTGAAATGTACGAAATAGACCTGGATGTTTACAAAGAATTTTCAAATGGCTGGTTCCAATATACTGTTGGTAATTTTACAACCTACCAGGAAGCTGCAAAATTAAGGAACAAGCTCAAGACACACACCATACGGGATGCATTTATCGTTGGATTTAAAAACGGTAAACGTGTTGATTTAAGATCCATTTTAGAATAAGGAGAAAGAATTGCCAATTTATTTCAGGGCACCAACGGATTCCGTTGGTGCTTTTCTTTTTTCTGATTTCAATATGGCGTCATAGATCACCTGTTGAATGTTTGTACGGATATTCAATTTGGTTAACTTGTTGTTTGAGGCGGTAGGATTGACCCGGTTGGAGAGAAAGATATAAACCAGGTTGTATTTTGGATCATTCCATGAATAGGTCCCCGTAAATCCAGTATGTCCATAACTTTCATTCGAAGCACTCTCGCAAGTCGGGCCTTCGTCATGGTTTTGCGGTTCCGGTTTATCAAATCCGATTCCTCGTCTGTTGTTGTTGAGCGGATATTGCTGTTTGGTAAATTCTTTTACGGTATTTGAATCAATGTATCTGACATCGCCATATTCCCCTTTCTGCAATAGCATTTGCATGATGATAGCCAGATCATTGGCATCTGAAAACAGCCCTGCATGGCCGGAAACACCGCCCAACATTGCGGCACCCGGATCATGCACAAAGCCGTGTATGAGTTGCATCCGGAAATAGTCATCATTCTCGGTCGGAACGATGGACGACAACGGAAAGCGCTCCGATGGATTGAATCCCATGGTTTGCAGCCCTAATGGTTTATAAAATGTTTTTTGTACATATTCTGTCAAAGGCTGCCCGGTGATTGTCTCTATGGCCTGTTTTAATAGGTAAAAGCCAAGATCGCTGTACCTGTATTCCTTTTTTTTGAGCAGCCTTGTCGCCAGAATTGTATCGTACATTGCAGTTGGATAATCATTCCGGAGATAAAGATTGCTTGTGACCATCAAAGTGTGTCTTTTATCAGGAACTGCACTGTAAAAATTGGTGTCCGGTTTATTATCTTTTAATGTATTCATGTAAAACGGTATCCAGGGTTTGAGTCTGGCCTGATGTGCCATTATCTCCCGGATGATCAGGTCTTTTTTATTGGTTCTTTTCAAAGAAGGAAGGTAAGATGAAAGTTTGAAATCGATGTCGATTTTTTTCTCGTCGCTCAGTTTCATGATGGAAAGGGTGGTTGCCGCAACTTTTGTAATCGAGGCAAGGTCGTAGAGGTCGGTATTTTTTACAAACTCTCCTTTCTTGTAAGTATGATACCCGAACGATTTCCGGTAAATAACCATGCCGTCTTTCGCTACAAGAATTTCACATCCGGGGGCAGCCTTTTGATCGATGCAATCCAGTGCAATTGAATCGATACGATTAAGATCAGTCGAACATATACCCGCTTCTTCCGGGATAGTATAACGCAAACGGCCGGCAGAATTCACGAACAAACCGGTTTTGACAGGGTATATCTCAGCAGCAGAAACAGGTAGCCGTCCCCTTGAAGGAAGACCTCCCATGATGATCTGAGCAGCAATTTCGTTGGACAACCTGTTATCTTCGTATCCCATCACGATGGCTACAGGTTTTTTCGGTTCATCAAGCAAGGCAAGGCTATATGGATTGCTGAAAAGAACAACAATCACTTTTGCAGAATCAGCAATGTCATTGATCAATTGAATGCTTTGTGAAGTAATACCGAAATTTTTAGTCGCGTAAATATTGGTGTTGTGAATGCTTACAACTACCAGGTTGTACGCTGATAACTTTTCTCTCACTTCTTCAGCTTTAGCATCCGTAAAGTCTTTGTACAAATTAAAATTATCAATCGGTAAATAATTTCCAAGCATTTCCTGAAACGGATTGATTTGTGGAGAACCGATCGCCAGACTGGCAACTTTCAGCGTGTCAAGTGCCTTGAGTGGAAGGATCGAATCCTGATTTTGAACAACCGTAATAGCCGACTGATAAATTTTGCGCGAAATAAGTTCATTTTCCACCGGGTTGATCCTGACAAAAAGCGAATCTGTATTTACGGGCTGAAGATTTTCAAGTCCTGCTCTGTATTTATAAGTGAGAATTTTAAAGCACCTTTCGTCAATCATTTCTTCTGTGATCAATCCCGAATCGACAGCTTTTTTCATGCTTTCGATCGCTTTGCCGACATCCTGCGGGAGCAGGAGAATATCATTTCCGGCACGGAACGCTTTCACTTCAATTTCACCAGGTTTGAAATGGCTGGTAACACCTTTCATGTCAAGTGCGTCCGTAATAATAAGGCCTTTAAATCCAAGCTCATTTCTCAGCAAGCCGGTCACTACCTTGTTACTGAGTGTAGTTGGCGTATTTGGTGTACTGTCTAATTGCGGCACAAATAGGTGTGCAACCATAACTGCTTCAAGGTCGTTCTTGATCAGTTGCCGGAAAGGGAACAATTCAAGCGAATCGAGACGTTGCCTGGTATATGGCACAACCGGAAGCGTAAGATGTGAATCGGAATCGGTATCGCCATGGCCAGGAAAATGTTTTCCGGTAGCAATGATGCCGTTGTCCTGCAATCCTTTCATATAGGCGATCCCTTTCTCAGCAACCGAAAATTTATCCTCGCCGAATGAACGGCTGTTAATCACGGGATTCATAGGGTTGTTGTTGATGTCGACTACCGGGGCAAAATTGATGTTGACTCCTATTTCTTTCAGCTGACGGGCAATTTCGCTACTCATTTCATAGATCAGATCATTGTCATCAATGGCTCCGAGTGTCATTTGGTAAGGGAATGAAAAACAACTGTCGAGGCGCATACCGAGACCCCATTCGGCATCCATTGCAATGAAAAGGGGTGTTTTTGAAATACCCTGGTAGCGATTGGTCAGTTTCGCCTGCTCAATTGGTCCGCCTTGAAAAAAACAAAGCCCGCCAATGTTATACTTCCGGATAAGATCAGCAGTATGGTCATAATATGCCCTGTCTTTGTTCGAATAGGTGCGCAGCATCATCAACTGGGCTATTTTCTCATCAAGCGAAAGGGACGATAAAACAGAATCAGCCCATGCAACCTGAAGACTATCGGTTTTATCTGAAACCGGTTCAGCATTAGCGATGCCATGCACACTTGAAAATAATGCTGCTACAAAAAAGCAACCTATCGTATATTTTAATTTCATTAAAGACTTACCAATAAATTCCGGCTAAATTATAAATTGTGTCATACTGGATAATCCTAAATTCCCCGTATTTCCTAACAATTTTCTGTTTATATATTTGTAAGAACCTGTACCAACTGTTTTGAATTTCTTTTACCTTTGGGCACACAAAAAAGTCGCTCATTTTATCAGATACGGAAAAACTTGCGAAAATCCATGTCTGGTTTTGCTGTTTGCCAGACAATTAAGAAGAACAATTTAAAATATAATACTTTCTTTTTGTGAACGTTAATAAAACGAATTTGTTACAATATCAACTATTCCGCTCTTGAAAATAATAAAATTACTTGCAGTATTCATTCTTCTGATCTCAGGCCTTGGATTATCCGGCCAAACACAGGAAGAAGAAAAACCCAAACCGCCGCCGCTTACACGTATTCTCTTTGTAATGGACGCCTCCCAGAGTATGTACGGACGCTGGCAAAGCGATATGAAGATCAACATCGCACGAAAATTACTGATCAATTTGCTCGATAGTATTCAGAATTTAAAAAATATTGAACTTGCACTTCGTGTTTACGGGCATCAGTATAGTTTTCCGCCTCAGGTTTGTAATGATACCCGGTTGATGGTACCGTTTTCGGAAAACAATATTCCGGAGATCAAGAAAAAGCTTAAGACCCTTGTGCCCAAAGGTACTACCCCGATCGCCTATTCCCTTGAACAGGCCGGATCTGATTTTCCGGCTTGCGACAATTGCCGTAATATCATTGTGTTGATCACAGACGGTATCGAAGAATGCAACGGTGACCCGTGTGCTGTTTCCAAATCGCTTCAGAAAAGAGGAATTGTCCTGAAACCCTTCATCATCGGGATCGGAAGGAATTTTTCAGATGCCTTCGATTGTGTCGGAACCTATTTTGATGCATCCAATGAAAGGGATTTCAGCAAAGCGCTGAATGTCGTGATCTCTCAGGCTCTGAATTCCACAACCGCACAAGTCAATTTGCTGGATGAATACGGCAAACCCACTGAAACCGATGTTGCCATGACATTTTATGACGATTTTTCGGGTCTTATAAAGTATGATTTTATTCACACAATGAATAACAAGGGATTGCCCGATACACTCTTTATCGATCCACTTATGTCATACAACATTGTTGTTCATACCATTCCACCGCGGAGGGTTGACAGTGTTAAGCTGACTCCGGGGAAACATACGATCATTGCCATAAGTACGCCTCAGGGCTATCTTGACCTGAAAATGGACAACAGGGACAAAACAACACGTGACCTGAAATGCATCGTCAGGCAGAATGGGAAAACAAATACACTGAATGTACAGCAATTTGGCACAGTCGAAAAATACATTACTGGTTTATACGACCTCGAAGTACTTTCCCTTCCCCGGATTTACATCAATGATGTCGAAGTAACCCAAAGTCATACGACAACAATTGAAATACCTCTGCCGGGAATCGCCGTTATCGAAAAGAAGGCAAGCGGTTATGGCGGTATATTTTTAGAAGATAATAACGAACTGAAATGGGTTTATAATTTCCGGGACAGTGCTGGTCAGCGTGAAACCATTGTATTGCAACCGGGTTCGTACCGGGTTATTTACCGTTCAAAATATTCAAAGAGATCGGTTTATACAGTCGAAAAACGATTTGAGGTTGAATCGGGAAAAACAGTGAATGTGAAACTTTATCAATGATCCCATCGTTTTAGTCCCTCACGGGATATGAATAAAACATAAATCAACGATTGCCAACCGAATCTGTTTTTTTCTTGTCATATATGCAGATTTTACTATTTTTACGCACGCAAGTTTTTAAATATCTACTATGAAAATTTGGCTTTACCTTGGATTGCTATTCCTTTTACTGAAATTGCCAGGCGTTGCCCAAACGACATTCTGGTCGGAAAATTTTAACCCGGCACAGGAATGGTCGACTGAAGGTAACTGGACAATTTATACCAGTGATATGCGGTTCGAATGGACGCCCATCATTACAGACTTCGATTATTCGGCTGTTTCTCCTGTTATTTCACTGGGAGACGCTATTTATGAACTCCATTTGCTCCAATACCTGGAACCTTACGATTTTAGCGTAACGACTGAAAAAGCGGAAATAAGTATCCTGGCAGATGGTCAGGAAACGGTGATCTGGAGCTATGATCTGGCGAATGGTATTTGGGGTGACGTTGAGGGTACGGAAATTTCGTTCGATTTGAATGCTTTTGCAAATCAGGATATACAGATTAAATTAAGAACCTTCGGCCCAACAACCAATGCATGGTATTACTGGGATATTCTCCATGTAAGCATATCCAGTTTTCTGGATAATGATTTATCAATGGTAGGCATATCGGGACCGGTTAATATCAATGTTTCACAGCAGGGTACATGGATTGTAACTGTAAAAAATAACGGTACACTTCCGCAATCGGGGTTCTCCGTAAAACTCTTTTCATGGAAAACGGGTGAAGTGATCAATAGCTTTACTGATCCTGAAGTCCTGGAATCACTCCAAACCAGATCCTATGATTTTGACTGGAGCCCGGGCGAAATGCAGAATACGGTACTTTATGGTGTTGTGGTTCTTGACAACGATGAATATTTGACAAATAATAGTTCGAACGGGTATTTTGTAAGGGTAAGCCCCGATATCCCGATGTCCATTTTAATTTGGGACAATGATAACGGCTTACCCACAGTTACAGAGCCCGAATCAGACGAAGAAGTTACGTCTTCTGTTGCCCTGAAACATGCGCTGGATGAAGCAGGGCTGGCGTATGAATTTACGGATTATTTGCCGAACGATTTATACAACTATGATATGATTTTCTGCACCATGGGGTGCTATTGTGTCGACTGAAGTACCACACCTCCTGGTTTTGTAAATGCAACAAACCAGGTAAAGCTGATGGATTACCTCGAAAATGGCGGCAGGATTTATTTTGAAAGTGTTGATATCGGTAATAACTATACCGGAACAGAGTTCTTTGAACATTTTGGGATTACGTATATCGATGATGGCGGCGAACAGGAAGTGACGAAAGTGAAAGGAAACCAGGGATATCTTACGGCAGGGATGAAAATTGAGTATTCGGGTGGCTACGATCCGCATTTCAGCGTCGATCGTTTGGGAGCTGATGAAGCCACGCTATTGTTCAGTAGTGAGGATGGATTCGGCAGGATGTTTCTTTATGAAAACGGAAACTACAAGGCCATCTCTTCCTCAATTATTCTTGGTGCTATGACGAACAGCGACACCATTAACATGAAGCCTTTTCTGATTAGCGAAATGGTTAACTATTTCATGGATTTTGACCCGTCAACTTCGTTGACTGAAAACGTTAAGGATTTGCTTTCCGGGAAGAATTACCCGAATCCGTTCAGCCGCGAAACGACCATCGACTATACGATACAGGAAAGTGGGAGTGTGGAAGTCAGTGTTTATAACGCCGACGGACGACTGATCAGGCAACTGGTCAGCGAAGATTTAACGCCCGGTAACTATTCTGTAATCTGGGATGCAACTGACGGAAATGGTAAACTGGTTAAAAACGGTTTTTATTTTTATAAAATCAGCGTTGGTCATCATTCAAAAGCTGAAAAAATGATCTTATTACGCTGAACCCGTTCATTGAATTTCAATATTGTCAGCATTAAGCAGTAAACCCGGACAAAAGAATTAACGTTGAGCCGGGTTTTGTTTACCCAGAGAGGACGGGACTGGTGTCTCACCTGGTCTTCAAAACCAGTAGCAGACGGATAAAACCGGCTGTGGCAGGTTCGATCCCTGCCCTCTCTGCTTTTTAAAATTGCTTTTGTTAACAATTTGAAACTATGGCACAAATACAAGATGGTTTAAAACGTCTGCCTGGAGTAGATAAAATCCTTAATCTACCCGAAATTAAAAAGTTAAAACTAACGTATAATGAACAGTTGGTAAAACATGCTGTCCGATCGACCATTGACAGTTTAAGGCAGCAGGCTTTGAATGCAAAGCCGGTTCCTTCCATCACAGATATCCTTGAACAGATTAAGTCCGAATTATCGTCACTTACCGAAAAAAGCCTGCGGAATGTGATCAATGCTACCGGTGTTATTATTCATACAAACCTTGGCCGGGCTCCTTTCAGCGACGAACTTGTAAAGGAAACCTCAGCAATATTAACAGGATATAACAACCTCGAATTCGATCTGAGCAAAGGGGAGAGGGGCTCACGGAATAAGCATTTATATTCTGTTTTGAAATACCTTACAGGCGCTGAAGATGTGCTTGTGGTGAATAACAACGCAGCGGCCCTGATGCTGATCCTGCGGACATTTGCCAAAAATAAAGGCGTGATCGTTTCGCGGGGCGAACTCATCGAGATTGGTGGATCGTTCCGTCTGCCCGATATCATGGCGGCATCCGATTGTAGAATGATTGAAGTAGGGACAACCAATAAAACGGGTATTACCGATTATGAAAAAGCCATTGATGATTCGACCGCCCTCCTGTTGAAAGCCCACAAATCAAATTATGTGATCATGGGATTTACACTGGAAGCTTCCCTGGCTGAATTGGTTGCCCTTGGAAGGCAAAAGAATCTTCCGGTTGTATACGACATGGGTTCAGGTTTATTGCGTAAAACAGGCATCGAAATGCTGAAGGATGAACCCGACGTCAGAGAAACCCTGTCACTCGGAGTCGACCTCGTTTGTTTCAGCGGAGACAAACTGCTGGGTGGTGATCAGGCCGGTATCATAGCCGGTAAAAAAGAGCTGATAGCCCGCCTGAAAAAAGAACCGATGGTACGGGCGCTTAGAGTTGGAAAGACAACCCTGGCTTATATGCAGGCCGCTTTATCCTATTATATGGATGATAAAATCCTCCTTGAAAAAAATACGCTTTTCCGAATGTTGAACCAAAAACCGAAAGAACTGAAGTTGAAAGCCCAAAAGTTAAAGGAATCATTGACTGCAATTTCAATTAAAAGTACGGTGGTTAAAAGCAAGGCCCAATGTGGTGGTGGTGCATTACCCGGAAAAGAATTCGACAGTTTTGCAGTCAGAATTGAAAGCGATGAACAGACCGGAAAAAAGCGTTCGGAATTTTCAGAAAAGCTTTATTATGGGCTGATGCGTAATAAAACGCCGATTGTCGCCATTCTGCGTAAGGGTGATGTCTATTTTGATTTAACAACGGTACCTGAAGAGCAGATTCCTGTTTTAGTATTGATGATCGATGAGATTTACAAAAAAATAATTCCGGCATGAAGCATTTTATAATCGGAACAGCAGGCCATGTGGATCACGGCAAGACTGCCCTGATAAAAGCACTCACAGGCATCGATTGCGATACGCATAAAGAAGAGAAGGATCGCGGTATCACAATCAACCTTGGCTTTTCCCACATTACGCTGCCTACCGGCGAATCGTTTGGCATTGTGGATGTCCCGGGTCATAAGGATTTTATCCGCACCATGGTTGCCGGAGCCTACGGTATCGATATCGTTATGCTTGTCATTGCCGCTGACAGCGGGATTATGCCGCAAACCATCGAACACTTTAATATCATTGAGATGTTGGGTGTTGAGCATGGCATCGTCGTACTTACAAAAACGGATCTTGTGGATGAAGAGACGCTTGAGCTTGCTCATCTCGAAATCGCAGAATTTCTTGAAGGAACCAAACTTGAAAACGCACCGGTAGTTGGTGTTTCATCAGTGACCGGCAAAGGGCTGGATGAACTTGTAAGCTGTATAACCGAAATTGTCCCCCGACTAAAAGAACGAGAACAAACAGGTAATTTTCGAATGTACATCGACCGTATTTTTAATGTAAAAGGCATTGGTTTCGTCGTCACCGGTTCGGTTCTGGAAGGTGCAATAAGTACAGGTAGCGATGTGTATTTACTTCCCGGAAAAGCAAAAAGGATCAAGGTCAGGAATATCGAACGCCACGGTGAACCGGTTGACAAGGTTTATTGCGGCGATAGGGCAGCCCTGAACCTTGCCGGCCTCAAATCAGAAGATTTTGAACGGGGTATGTTGTTGGCTGAAAAACAATTGGATGAAACACACCTGATTGATGCTACTTTCACATTTTTCGATTGCAATGTGCACCTCGGTTTGTGGTCGACCATCTTTTTCTATACCGGAACCTTCGAATGTGCGGCCCGCATGCATCTGCTCGACAAAGATTCATTGCAACCCGGTGAAACGGCTATCGTTCAGATTCACCTGAATAAGCCTGCCATCCTTTTGAATAAGGATAAATTCATCATCCGAAATTCTTCCAATGATCTGACACTGGGCGGTGGTTTCGTTATCGACACCAAACCGCTTCATCATAAGAAAAGAACACCCAAATTAATCGGCAGTTTAAAGGATTTGTCCGATGCATCCCAAAACAGTGATAAATTCATCAACCTGATCAAAATTGAGCTGAACAAGGAAAATGCCCCCGTAATGGCGAACACGATTGCTCAGCGGCTGAACAAACCCGAACCGGAACTGGTTGAGGAATGCATGAATAACGGAGATCAATCGGTTCTGGTTATTAGTAAAGAGGGGAAAAATGTACTCGTAAGTGGAAAATTGAATCAGGATTACTACCAGAAAGTGGTCGATGAATTACTTGCCTGGCATCAGAAAAACCCGATCCTGGAAGAAGGCCTTGATACCGTAGATTTCATTGGCAAGCTGGGATTTATAAAAAACGAAGCAGGACGTCTTTACCTCGATGAACTGATCAGGCAGATCCATCAGGATGGCTTGATAAGAAAATCAGGGAAAACCTGGGCTCTTGCACAGCATCAGGTAAATATTGACCGCCGGACGCAGGAACAACTCGACTGGCTTGAAAACTATTATCAGCATACAGGAATGGAAGTGCCTGTCGACACAGATACAGAAGCCACAGCATTGACCATGAAAATAAATAAGGACCGGTTGAAAATGCTTCAGAAATACCTCGTCAGGGAGCAGAAGCTGATCTTCTTCGATGGAAATTACTTGCATCGTTCCATCGTCGATAATTGCCGCAGGATGTTACTCAGCAATCTCATAACAAAAGAAAAGGGAATCAACGAAAAGGAATTCCGCCTGCTGATCGACGGAACAAAAAAACTGGTTCAGGTTCTGCAGGGTATTTATCTCGATGAAGGCATCATCGCCAAACGGTCGTTCTTTATCGACATTACCGATAAAGGCAAAGAAATGATAAACTAAAACTAACTTCACTGGATGAAAACAATTGATGTAAAAGGCAGAAAATGTCCGATGCCTTTGATAGAAACAAAAAAGGCGCTAAAAGAAATGAAACAGGATGAATCGCTAAAAGTGATACTCGACAGCGAAACTTCTGTTCAGAATGTGATGCGCTACCTTAACGACAACGGCATAGCCGCAGAAAAACAAAACAATGGGAAGGAATTTGAAATAGTTGTGAATAAATCCGTTAATGAAGTCGAACTCACCGAGGTCGATCCGTATTGCGAAACACATGTTCCAACAGATAAAAGCTATGTGGTTGTGTTCGCCAAAGACCGTATCGGAGAAGGAGATAACGACCTGGGATATGTTCTCGCCGGCAGTATGCTGAATACGATAAAGGAATATGAAGTACTTCCTCAGAAGATCATCTTTATGAATTCAGGAATAAACCTCGTTCTGAAAGGGGCGCCGTCGCTGGTTCATCTTACGGAGCTTGAAAAGAAGGGTGTCGAACTGATCACCTGCGGAACCTGCCTCAATTATTTTGAAAAAGAAGACCAGCTTGCGGTCGGAAGAGTCACGAACATGTATGAAATTCTTGACAGCCTGCTGAAAGCGGGGAAGGTGGTTAATATTTAGTACTTAGATGGTAGAAATTAGATTTTAGTCGGGTGGCTGGTTTTTGGCAACTGGTAACTTGAAACCTGAACACAAAACACAGAACTCAGAACATGAAACACGATCTGTTACAATTAGTCGACCAGGGGGGATGTTCCGCCAAGCTTTCTGCTGAAGAACTTGAAAAGGCCCTGGCTGGCTTGCCTGGAATTTTAAATGAAAACATTCTGGTCGATATTACGACACATGATGATGCAGGTGTGTATAAGATCAGGGAAGATTATGCGCTGGTGCAGACAACGGATTTTTTTCCGCCGGTTTGTTCTGATCCCTTTGATTTCGGACAGGTTTCAGCAGCCAATGCCCTCAGTGATGTGTATGCCATGGGAGGGGAGGTGCTTACGGCTTTGAACATCGTTCTGTTCCCTGCAGCATTGCCGCTCGAAATCTTAAAAGAAATACTGCGGGGTGCTCAGGATAAGGTTGCTGAAGCAGGAGGAGTGATCGTCGGAGGGCATACCATCGCCAACGATGTGCCGGTTGTCGGATTATCCGTTACGGGCTGGGTTCATCCCGAAAAGATCATCACCAATACCGGCGCCAGCCCGGGCGATGTCCTCATCCTTACCAAACCTGTCGGGACGGGGATCATTATTTCTGCGAAACGAAATGATCTTACCGATGAAGAAACCTACCGTTCAGCCGTTGATACGATGAAACAACTGAATAAGGACGCTGCTGAAGTGATGCGAAAATATGATATCAAAGGAGCTACCGATATTACCGGTTTCGGGATCCTCGGCCATGCCCTGAAAATGGCACAAGGAAGCAATGTTTCCATGCGCATCAATGCTGATTCTGTTCCGTATTTGAATAATGTTCCCGGACTGATCGAGATGGGCTGCATACCTGGCGCTGCTTTCCGCAACATCGAATTTGTCGAAAATCATTGTGCTTTTGATAGCGGTGTAGATTACACTCATAAAATGTTGGTGGTTGATGCACAGACATCAGGAGGAATGCTGATTGCAGTTCCTGCCGGAAAAGCCCCAAACATGCTTGCAGAACTTCAAGCGGCCGGTTATCCCCGAAGCGCTGTCATCGGCGAAGTGATGCAAAGAAAAGAGAATTTCCTTTTTATTGAATAAAGGATTGCTGAATGCTTTTATCCAACTAGTGTGGTTCTGAAGCCAGGCATGTGTGTGGTGACTCGTGCCATTGAAAACTTATAATTCAGGCTATAATAATTATATTTGCATCATGAGCCTGAAATACAAATTCAAAAATCCGGTGCGCAAGGATTCACAAAAAATAACGACAATGAACAATCTTAAATTAATTTTTATCGGACTTATTATCTTGACAACGGAAACAATTTATGGACAAACTAACAGGTTTGACATTGGAATAGAAGGAAGCCCTGGTTTAACTTTTCTTAGGGGCAATGACTTTATAGATAAAACCCAAAAAACGACAATTGGTTTTTCAGGTGGACTTTTTTATCAGTTCAATTTCAAAAAGATTATTTCTCCTGTTTTCCGCTTTGCAACACCCTAAAATTTTTCGTTAACTATTCTGACAAGTTCCGTCTGTTTACCGTCCATTTTTAATAGGCGTGATTTCCGCTGTTTTGCACCGGGAAGCGTGTATGATAGTTGATAGATGTTATGCGTTATTTCTGCTGCTTTCTTCAATGACAGACTTGAATTTACTTCATATAAAGCTCTTTCGAGTTCTTTGTAAATACTATATGCGGTGAAAGCGATGCAGATATGGGCTTCAATTCGATGACGCAACCGGTGATAAATAGGACGTATGCGCAAATCTGTTTTCGACATTCGGAAGGCCTTTTCAATCTGCCACAGATGTTTGTAACTATCCAATACTTGCTGATCGATGAGCTTTGTGTTGGTGATATAACCTTTGAGTCCATCCCATTGATCATCCCTGGCAAATTTTTCATAATCAATCTCTATGCTTACCTGGCCGATTAGCTTCAAGTATTTATTGTAACCTTTATTGTTAATGCTTGATTTGGTCAATTTACCTGCCTTTATTCTCTTTTCTAAGCGCGTAAAACCTCGTTTGCGATTATACGCATCCTTTTTAGCCCTGCTTGCAGCATAATGCACAATCAGCCTTGACATTCCTTTGTGCTTGAAGCTATGGACCGATCCATCCTTAAATTGAGTTTCTAATATTTGCTTTTTGATCTGATCTGTTTCGTTTTTGATCCTTGCTCCAATGATGTACTCGTATTGTTTGCTTTCCAATGCTTTTATATTGTCATTGGATAATAATCCCGCATCTGCCACAATTACTGGCTTTTTTAAATTAAATTTCAAGCTCATTTTCTCAATGAACGGAATCAGTGTATGCCCTTCGTAAGTATTGCCTTCAAAAATATCATAACCGATGGGATAACCTCCAATTCCAACAAGAAGACCGACGTAAATCTGCGGATTCTGATGTTTCCCGTCCTTGCTAAAGCCTGTTTTGCGTAAATCATCTTCATCGCTGGCCTCAAAGTATAGCGTTGTCATATCATAGAATACGATGCTGATATCGCCCTGAAGAATTTTCAATGTGTTTTTGTATGCAATCTGCTCCACCTGTGGCTTTAATTTACTGTTGAGCTTATCCAGAAAGCGATAAACCGCATCACTGTCTAACCAGACTCTCTGGTAGCGATACAGATAATCTATTGTCTTTAACTTACTGAGTGGGAAAGCCAGTCGGGCCAATACCAAATGTCGAAAAAGCTCTTCTTTGATTGCTCCAAATCCAATACTGTCATAGATCCTGCCGAATATGATTTCCGGGCCCACTGTCTGGATGTCTGAATTACCAATAGAGGCAACAAGTTTTTCGATAATCTGGTCTTCCTCTGAAGTGAATAGCTCAGGTTGAACTTGTATCCGCTCAATCTCCTGGCGAGCAATATGCTCCAAATTTTCAATCTCTTGCCATGTCGTGGCGCAACCAACCGTTTTGAGCACTTTATACTTGCCTTTGATCTTCTGGATCACTTGTATTGATGTACTTCCAGAACGATTCTTTAACTTTCGTATATACATTTATTGTATGTTTGCAACACCCAAATTTAAAATAAAAATCAACAATATCAATGGTTTTAGAGGGTGTTGCAATCAAGTGCGGAAAACAGG
>CAVXTE010000006.1:0-4183 GCA_963764475.1 uncultured Bacteroidales bacterium | reverse complement strand
AGAACTGGTGGATCGAGTTCGACACGCAGTTTCGCACCCGGGCGACCGCGCCGAAGGTGTTGGTCCGCGGCCGCAGGTGGGCGATGGTGCGGAGAAACTCGAAGGAGTGACGCTTCTTCTGCAGCGGATAGGTCTCGGCGTCGGCGAGGCCGTGCACGGTGACCTCGACGCCTCGACCTCGGTGGCCTGGCCCTTGCCCGGCGACTCTTTGACAAGTCCCGCCACGGTGACGCTCGCACCGGCGGTGAGTTTCTTGACTTCCGTCTCGTAATTTGCCAGCGCGCCCGGGACGACGACCTGGATGTTGCCCATCGACGAGCCGTCGTTGAGTTCGAGAAAGCTGAAGCCGGCCTTCGAGTCGCGGCGGGTGCGAATCCAGCCGGCGATCTCGACCTCCTTGCCGACGGCCTCCGCGAGGCGCACCTGGGCGACGGTGGTTCGTTCCACGCTTGAGACTCCTTCGACCGTATGGTCCAGTCAACTATCGGCGGTCAGCCTTTGTAGGGTGCGTGAAACGCACCAGGATGGACCACTTTGTAGGGTGCGTGAAACGCACCACGATGGACCACAACGCATTGTGTGCTGGTGCGTTTCACGCACCCTACCCATCCTCAACCCCCTACGATAGAGACCCTCGGCCCGAAACGTCAATAGGTCGCGGCCCTACGCCGTCTCGGGCGTTGCGCCCGCGGCGACGTGCTCCAGTTGCTCGCGATCGAGGATTCTCAGGTGGGTGCCGTCCGGCTCGTCGATCAGCCCGGCGTTGATGAGCCGTCGGATGCTCCGCGAAAAGGTCTCGCTGGTCAGGTTGAGGTGGCTGGCCAGGTGCCGCTTGAGCATCGGCAGCTCGATCAGGCCCTCGGCGTCACGGGGGGTGTTGAGCAGATAGCGGGCGAGCCGGCCAGCCGCGTCGCGGCTTCCTTCACGTATTTTTGAATATCCTGCTTTAAATGATCAAGAATGATCAATGGTTTGCTGAAATAGACACTTTCGGCACCAACAGTCGAAAAACAAGTAATGATAATATCACTGATTGATATTAAAAAATAAAGATCCTCTTGCAATACGATTTGGTAATTAGAACATCCGGATTTTTTAGCTAATTTTCTGTAAAAATCAAAGTCATTAAATTCTGCAGGATGAAGTTTAATGATGAGAAAAGCTTCCCGAAGTTCTTTTACTGCATTAAAAACATCGAGTGCCGATCGCTCTCTAAGTTTGGGATCCTGTTGTGGCTGAGAAGCAAATAAGATGATTTTCGAATTTTCAGGAACATCAGGATATCTTTTTAATGTCTGCTTTTGCAAAACAGGAATGATATCCGTCCTTATTTGTCCCGTTATAATCAATGATTCAGGGCTGTAATGGCCTTTGCCTGCCAGCAATTCTTTCCAGCGTTCGCCCCATACTAAAGTATAATCAGGAACGATTTTTCTTGCCATATCCTTTGCAGTATGCATATATGCCGGATGCAACTCATGGATGGTACCGTGCTGGATCCCTGCTGTTTTAATACTGAATATTTTTGCTGCATCCAGGATGGTTTTTATCCGTGGACTGTTTTCATCGATAGAACTGATTGATTGAAATTTGTGATTTGTGAAAAATTTCTTGTAGGCAAGGTATTTAAAAATAAAAAATTTAGTTGAGGAATGCAGCGACCTCAGATAGGAAAGGATAATCAAATCAAGGGACTCCGATGAGTTTGGATTCAATTTGATCATATTTTTCGTTTAGTTGGGCTGATTCTATTTTATTTTGTTTTCTGATGAATCGCGAACACAGGCCTCTCAACAGGATGATTTCTCCGTTTAATCTTCTTCCCTTTGATCTGAAATGCCACTTTTTCAATTTGAAATCTGATCCTTTTTGAAACTTAGGAATATCGACATCGTCAAGGATGATGAAACTCCCTTATCCAGTTTATCAAATAAATATTCGAGGTTATAATTCCCCAATTCAGGTTTGAGGGTATGAATATTTAAACAGGTTTGCCTTATGGAATGATCGATGACAATGTGCTTTGTATTTTTCAATTTTGGCAGTTGAAACAAAGCTATCCTGACCCGTAAACTAAAAAAGATTGCGTAATTAATAATGGTACTATACCTGACGGATTTTTTTTTAGTCTCTTTAATGTTGAGTGTAAGTCCTGGAAATTTGAAAGGATATTTCTTTAAGAAGGCCGATTCTCCATAATACACAATTTTTTCGTATTGACTCGTGAGTTTTTCAATCAGCCTGATTTCAAACATCAGGTTACGGATAAAAAAATAAGTCCTGAACTTATGATAATGCCAGATGCTTGCATTTTCAACCATCAGAAGGTCGGTGATGGCTTTTCCGTTCACCATATTTTCACCAAAATTCAGAACATGATCGAACATTTTATAATTGATCTCTTTTTTTTCTTCATCGCTAAGTTCAATGGAACCTTTCGAAAATTCAACCAGTCTTTCTGATACCACAACATTTGAAAATAAATGAACAGTGTCTTTGCCGGCAATAAGCTGTTCAATAAGGCTATTTTCCTCATTCCTGTTTAACGGCCTGTTGATAAGGATTACCTCCATTTTCTTGCAATGTATTTGGCTAATTCATTTCGATAGAGTATAACCATGCTCAGTAAAATCGCAATAACAACGATGGAACTCGTCACAAAAGGATTCAGATTGGTTTTTAGTTTTATGATTTCGAGCGCAATGGTAAGACCGATAATAATAAACGGATATATCAACAGCTTATTAAGATTCCAGGGAATGTGCAGAATTAAATTCTGGTACCAATAAATCCCAATGACCTGTAACGTCTGTGAAGTCAGTATCGCTGCAATTGCTCCGTAAGCTCCCCATATCGGGACTAAAAAATAAAGCAGCACAAGGTTTACTGCAAGGACCACAAGATTTTGGTAAAGGAAAACTTTTGTTTTCTTTTCAAAATAGACCGGAAAGGAAAATATAATGTACTGTGTTCGCTGAATGTACCGCATGAATATAATAGCAATCAGTCCGCTGGCCAATCTTAATTCTGTTTTAAAGATCATGCAGTAGATCATTGCCGGAATGATGGCTATCGCGATAATAAGTTGACTTTGTGCCATCAGGAGGTGTGATAGTTTTTTTATTTCATCGATATTCCTGCTGATCCCGTCTTTCATCAGACGGAACATCTCCGGTTGCGAGGCTCCCTGCAATCCCTGAAGGATGATTTCCATTCCTCTACCTAAAATTAATGCCTGTGAATAAATACCCAACAACGTTGGTGAGCTCTCAAGAAAATACCGGTCGGCAAAGGTTATACCCCAGGCAACAATAGCATATTCAAATAATGGAAACGAAAAATGATTCACCGGTTTCAGGAAACTGAGATTAAAATGAAACCCCGATTGGCGATAAATCAAAATGAGTATGACGACAGAAATAATTGACGTTCCGACGGCGCTTCCATATGTATATCCGATGAAACTCATGTCGTAGTAATAGACGCCTGCAAGCTGAAAAACCGACCTTAAAAGACCAAGCGCAAGGCTGATAACCAGGAATTTTCTTACCTTTTTTTCATTCCGGTACAATGCAAATGCAGTGATATTTATGGCTCTGTTTATACCAATTACAACGGCAGCAAAACCGTATTCCGGAAAATTTTGTAAAGCAGGCTGTGTAAAAAGTCTGCCTATCTGATTTCTTAGAATAAAAGCAATTACAAATAAAACAGCACCCCTCAGCAATATTGAATTGAAAATGCCTGAAACCAGCTTATTCCGGCCATTTTTATCATCAAGATAGTCATAATAGAACCGTGAAATAGCATTTGACATGGCAAAGGTCGCGATGGTAAATACCAGCGAAATAATGGTTTCAGTTATTTCGATCTGCGAAAAATCAACGGGGCCCAGTTTCCCTTCACCTTCGATCAATGGTCGTACGAGAAGGTTAAGAACAGGAGGAAATGCTGCAACTGCAGTATAAAGAAAAGAGAGTTTGAAAAATTCTTTATTGTCGAGTTTCATTAAGTACAGGCAGATACTGTTCAGTCTGCAATATTACGCAATTTCTGCACGTCATTTACCGCAGCAAGGTCACGCTTTATTTTCTTCTTCGCTTTTATCCCGAAGAAAAAAATCCTTATTATAAAACAATCAGGGCTTTTTTTAATCCTTTGAATAATCTGACAAATGTGCGTT
>CAVXTE010000005.1:0-75075 GCA_963764475.1 uncultured Bacteroidales bacterium | reverse complement strand
CCTTTTATGCTATTTGTGATGCTGAAGGACTGGGGCTTAAACTTGATCCATCAGACTACCAGCAGTTAATTGATTATGGCAGACGGATCAAATATGCAGTAATCCAGAATTTTGAAATTTTGCACCCGTTTGAAAAAGACCTCAGTTTTTTGTACGGGACAATTTTGACAGGTAAAGCACAAAACCCTTCGCACCACAGCCGCAATGTGTGCGTATTTGCTGATGGCGAGGTAGACCGATCAGCCACCGGGACAGGAATAAGCGCCAGAGCCGCTTTTCATTATTTAAACGGGGAAATGGTTAAGGGAAGAGAATACATCATAGAAAGTATTATCGGGACAACGATGTCTGTTAAGATCGCTGACACCCTTCTATTTGGCACTCATGAAGCTGTACTGCCGGAAGTTTCTGGAACATCCTATTTTACAGGAAAAAACACATTTTATTTTGATCCTGATGATCCATTAAAAAACGGATTTATCTTACGTTAACAAAACCGCACATGAAAAAATCTACCAGGAAAGCACTTGCCATTTATCTATTCAGCCTTATCGTCGTACAGGGGATATCACAATCGCTGGAGGAACGGCTCGATTCGCTTTCAGCAATTTATTCCTTTACATTCGAGAAATTGCAGACCGATTCGTTTTTCAGGGAAAAATATTTGCTGAAGATCGAACAACCACTCGATCATAAAGCTAATTCCGTGAAAAAATTTACACAACGGGTTTTTTTAGCACATAAAGATTTTGGCAGGCCTGTGGTTTTCATTACAGAAGGATATGCAGCAGATTATGCAGCAAGCCCGAAATACATAAACGAATTGAGTGAGATTTTAGATGCTAACCAGGTCTGTGTTGAACACAGATTTTTCGGTGAATCGGTTCCCGACACCCTGAACTGGGCCGATCTGACAATTTTCAATGCAGCCTCCGATCATCATCATGTAGCTGAAATAATGAAACAAATTTACCGGACGAAATGGATCAGTACTGGCATCAGTAAAGGAGGCCAGACAGCCATGTACTACAAGTATTTCTATCCGGATGATGTGAATGCTAGTGTGGATTACGTTGCCCCGCTAAATTTTTCAACGGAAGATAAAAGAGTTTACAGGTTCTTACAGCAGGTGGGCGATTCATTAACCAGAAATAAAATACTTCAATATCAAACCGAATTGCTGAAAAATAATAACCTGTATATGCCCGAATTTACCAAATTGGCAGAAAAACGAAACCTGACATATCAAATCGGTATGGAAAAAGCCTTTGAACTTACCGTTTTAGAATATTCATTTTCATTCTGGCAATGGGGAGCAATCGATTCAAAATCTATTCCCGAACCCGGAACTTCTCCCGAAAAAATGATCCGGCATCTCGATAAAGTAGTGAATATCGACTGGGTTTCTGATGAGGGTATCAAACAAATGCAGCCGTTCTTTTACCAGGCGCTGACAGAAATCGGATTTTACGGATATGATATTGCACCTTTTAAAAACTATGTCAGTTTTACCTCAAACGCCACGTTTGAATTTACTGCTCCTGAGGGAATTCAAATTACCTATGATCCGGTTCCGATGTACCAGGTGGATTATTTTGTGAGGCATATTGCCCAAAACATGATTTTCATTTACGGAGAACTCGATCCGTGGTCATCCACAGCCGTGCAACTTACATACAATACCAATTCCATTGAAATCATTAAACCAGGAGGGAATCATCTCACACGGATCATGAACCTGCCCGAAAATCAAAAGGAAAGAGTAATAAACACGCTGAAAGAGTGGCTGGAAATGCAACATTAAACGGCCTGCAGTACTTCGGATAACTTGTCGATATCGATCGGTTTGGTGAGGTAGTTATCCATACCGGCTTTATAACACTTCAATTCGTAGTCCTTCAGTGCATGAGCCGTAAGCGCTATGATCGGGATGTTGGGATTTCGTATACCGTCGAACCCGCTGCGTATTGCTTCAGTGGCTTCAAAGCCGTCCATTTCGGGCATTTCTATATCCATCAGTACGGCATCAAAATCTTCTTCGGCAAGGATATCGAGTGCCACTTTACCATTTACAGCAACTTTCGAGGAATGGCCAAGCCGGCTAAGGAATGCCATGACGATCTGGGAATTAAGCATATTATCTTCAGCGACCAAAATATGTAAGGGCCTGCTTTCTTTAAATTTCGGGACACCTGACTTATCCCCTTTCTTGCTGTCTGTTTTCAGTACAACGGAAAAGACAAATTTGCTTCCCTGTCCTTTTTCACTCTCAACCGTAATTTTGCCTCCCATCAATTCCACGAAATATTTACTGATAGTCAAGCCGAGTCCGGCTCCGCCAAACCGCCGGTTAGGTGAACTATCAACCTGTGTAAAATCCAGAAAGATCAGTTTCTGTTTCAACTTTGAAATCCCGATGCCAGTATCCGAAACGGTAAATTTCAATTCCAGGTTTTCAGCATCATTTTCGGTACTTTCCCTGCTGACATCCACTTTCACATCACCGACATCCGTAAATTTTACAGCATTGCCTATCAGGCTATACAAAACCTGCCTCACCGCATCTGCATCACCGATGGCATACTCCGGAACTGCAGGATCGATTGTATGGGTAAGATTGATACCTTTTGTTTTCGTATCCAGGTAAAATGCATTCAACACCGACAAAATCAACTTTTTGATTTCGAATGAGGCGTTCTTGAGTTCCATTTTTCCGCTTTCGATCTGCGAGAAATCCAGTATATCTTTAATCAATCCCAGCAGATGCTCCGACGAATCTTTTACCCGCATCAGGTTCTCTTTATGTTTTGGATCGATGTCCGATTTGATCGTCAGGTCGCAAAATCCAATTATAGCATTCACCGGCGTACGTACTTCATGACTAATGGTAGCCAGAAAACGGTTCTTGGTATCGTTGGCGAGCTCAGCCTGCTCCTGCGCGATACGTCGTTGTTCATTTTCCTCACGAAGCCTGAGCGTACGCTCCTCAACCCTTTTTTCGAGATCGGAATTCAGTACCCTGAGTTCATTGTTGGTTTTAAGCTTCATCTGGTACCTGTTCCACAAAATAAACAACAACAGGATCGCTAGCAGCGTGATAAAAATGATAAAATTGCGGATATTGCGCTCATGCGATAAGGCCAGGTCGGTATCTTTTTCCTTGATGGTGTTCTCCTGCTCTTTCTCTTTGATGTTGCTTTTCAACTGGATGATCGATATTTTATTACTTGCTTCCTGATCGAATATCGAATCCTTTAAACCAGAAAACTCAATGTAGTAATCCAATGCTTTTTTATAATCGGCCAACAAAGTATAGGTTTGTGATAATTGCTCAAGGGTTTCACGTTTTATTCTGAGCAGGTGAATTTCATCGGCCAGGTCTTTACTTTCATTCAAATATTGGATGGCCTGCGATAATTTGGATGTTTCTTTGTAAGCAATTCCGATATTCTTTAACGTGACAGCAATACCATTTTTATCTCCCAATTTGCGGCTTACATCAAGTGATTGAAAATAATAATCGAGGGCTTTATCAAAGTTGTTTTTCTGACGGTAAACATTACCGATATTGTTTAAAATTCCTGACGAAGGATCTCCTTTATAATCCTCGCGTTGTGTAATTGCAAGAGCATCTTCATAATATTTGAGGGCTTTGTCGTTTTCATTGTCGTACCAATAAACATTTCCGATAGAAACCAAAGAATTTTCATAGTTCTCCAGATCGTTGTTTTGTTTGGATATTTCCATCGCTTTTTTGTAATAATCGAGTGCTATGCCGGTTTTACCCAGGTTTCTGTATATGACCCCCGTATTGATCATGGAGGTACAAATTCCGGAGGTGTTTCCCAGTTCGTCATAGATGGAGAGAGCATCGAGATGGTAATTCAATGCTGAATTAAAATCCCCGAGCAGCCTGTAAATATAACCGATACTGTTGTAATTTTTTGCAATACCTTCCTGGTTTTCGAGGCATTTATAGATTTCGAGTGAACGCAAAAAATAGCTCAATGATTTACTGTTTTCACCTTCAACCCGGTACCCGTCTGCAATATTGAACAATGACTGTGCAGCTCGTAATGAATCATTCAAAGTGTCTGAAATTTCTAAGGCTTGCCGGGCCAGGTTGATAGCCTGGTCAGGTTGCCTGTAAATATATGCATTCGAGAGATTGTTTAAAAGGTCTATTTTTTCTGTCCCCTCTGTCGTTTCGACTTTCATTTCCAGGGAGTCGATGGTATGATCTTTTGCAAATGCCCGGAAGCAAAGCAACAAAAAAAAGATTTGCAGGTAAAATAGTATGGTTAATTTCAACTATATAAATATTAATCCCGAATTCTGTTAATGTTCACGCAATACTCATTAAATTCTGGTATACGTGTACCAGAATTTTTTGTTTGCGAATGACGTCATTTTATTTGTCTTTTTTTGCATCAGGAGCTGTTTTAGAAATTATTTTATTTTAATACCTTTGCGCCGGTTTAAAATTCAGGTCCCGTAGCTCAGCTGGATAGAGCAACAGCCTTCTAAGCTGTGGGTCGCGCGTTCGAATCGCGCCGGGATCACTCCAGGGACGGCTGCTCAAAATTTTCAGTTGTCCTTTTTAATTTATATAAAAGAAAGTAAAATTCATTCCATAATGGGTTCATTACTGAACTCTCATTTTCATCGACAAAATCCATGTGTTTAACGAATTAATTTGTCCACCATCATTTCCATCCTTTTCTTTGCTTCTGAAAATTTTAATTAAATTTAGCAGTCATGAAAACACGTATCATTCTTCTCATCGGACTCATTGCTATAATTCTTTCGGGTTGCCTGGTAAAATCACTGCATCCTTTTTATAAAGAAAGTGATGTTGTTTTCGATCCCGGACTACTTGGAACCTGGCTCGATGAAGACTCGGCTACATGGGTTATCAAACAGTATGTTTTTCCAAAGGGATTATTCAGCGGCGATAGCATCGACAACTCGTACCTGGTTGAGATGTACGAAAAACAAAACCATGTATCCCGTTTCAATGTCCATTTGTTTAAACTGGATGGAATTAGCTACCTGGACTTCGCTCCCATACGTGAAGACAAAGATGAACAAATGGTCGATCTCCATTATGTACCGGCACATTCGCTGGCACGGATAGAAATCAGTCCGAATCATGAACTGTTGATCAGTTGGTTCAGTGAGGAATGGCTAAGCAAACTGTTTGAGGAAAATAGGGTGAAAATTTCTCATGAAGTTATCAAAGCAACCGACCCGAATTACCCGGACGAATATGTTCTGACGGCATCCACGGATGAGTTACAGAAATTCATTATGAAATATGGAAACAATGAAGCTGCTTATGGTAGCAGTGATAAAAACGCTATCTCTGTAAAACTCAAACGGATGAAATGAAAAAGATTCTAAAATCAATTCTATTACCTGTTGCCCGCAATATCGTTGTCCAGCACCTGCTTTTCTGGGTTCTTTCGGGCTATGTACTGTTAAATATTTTTTCCGGTTCAAGCAGTTTTCAGAAGATCGATTTCATCTACACAGCAATTTTTATGATCACCCTTGCAGTTCCTGTTGAATTGAACCTGCTCGTACTTGTACCCAACCTCCTCAACAGAAAAAAGTACGGGCTGTATGGTTTTGCCTTCATCGTAAATCTCATTTTTTTTAGCTATTTTAATCAGATTACCTTTGATTCCCTAATCGATAAAGTACTACCCGGTTATTATTTTATCTCCTATTACACCTTTGGTGATATCCTGAAATTTTTCTTTGTGTTTTTAGCCATCACAACACTTCTGCATCTTTCGAAGGAATGGTTTGAACTGAATGAAACACGACAGCGGATGGTTTTGCTTGAAAAAGAAAAGGCGGATGCCGAACTGAAGGCCCTAAGCAACCAGGTCAATCCTCATTTTTTGTTCAACAGCCTAAATGTCCTTTATTCTCTTGCGATGAACAACCGGAAAGAGGCTCCCGAAGCCATCCTAAAACTGTCCGATATCATGCGGTATGTGATTTATGATTCGGTTACCGCAGAAGTCACCCTGCAATCGGAAATAAGGGTGATTAACGATTTCATTGACTTGCAGCGTTTCCGAACGATGAAAGGTACACAGATCAACTTTAATACTAATGTAACAAATGATCAGCTTACCGTTGCGCCCATGTTATTTTTACCTTTGGTCGAAAATAGTTTTAAGCACGGCATCAAGGGCGATATAGAAAATACTTTTGTTGAGATAGAATTAACAGCAAACGATGATTCTGTCCATTTCTGTGTCGAAAACAACAAAGGTTCCTCTGAACAAACTGAGAAGGGAAGAAGCGGAGGGGTTGGACTAAAAAATATTAAAAACCGTCTCGAACTTATTTATCCTGAAAAACATAAATTTGATGTTGCAGCTTCAGAAAACACATTTAAAGTTACACTGGAAATCAATTTAAAAAAATAACAAGACGGCATGAAAGTCAATTGCATTATTGTGGAAGACGAACCCGTTTCGCAGGATGTGCTTGTCAAATACGTAGGCGATACTCCCCAGCTTAGACTAGTTTGTGTTTGCAACAACGCTTTCGAAGCAAAGGATGCATTGATTGAGAACCCGGTACAACTCATGTTTCTTGACATCAATATGCCAAAACTGTCGGGAATGAGCTTTCTCAAATCGCTGACAGATCCCCCGCTTGTAATTTTTACAACGGCTTATTCCGAATATGCACTTGAAGGCTATGAAGTGGATGCCGTAGATTACCTGTTAAAACCCTTTTCTTTCGACCGGTTTATGAAAGCGGTAAACAAGGCTATCGACCGTCTTATGAATAAGGAAACTGAACAAATTGCTGAAAAATTTATTCTGCTCAACGCGGATAAAAAAATTCATAAAATTGATGTGGATGAGATCAGCTATCTTGAAGCGGTAGGCGACTATGTGAAGGTTCATATGGCCAATTCAAGCCTTCTTGTCCACAGTACGCTTCATGCACTGGCTGATCAGCTTCCGGCAGAATCTTTTTTTCAGGTTCATAAATCGTATGTGATTTGTACCGGCAAAATCAGCTTTATCGAAGGGAATACGGTGAATTTATATGGTACAGAACTTCCCATCGGGATGAAATACAAAGATGCTTTTCTTGAATTTCTGAAAAAGTAATGTCACCATTTATTCCCAGATCAAAGGACATTTTTCTCAAATGATCTTGTTATTGAACGCCTGCATATACGATGACTGACAGGCCTGTTACAAATAAGATAAACATCAGTCCCAAAAGGTAACTGGTACTTTTGGATGCATTTTTAAATTCATGCCAGATAAAAACACCCCACAAAGCGGCTACCAGGGTTGCACCCTGGCCAAGTCCATACGAAATGGCATAACCTGCTTTACCGGCAGCGATAATGCTCAACGACATTCCGATGCACCAAATAAATCCTCCCAGAATACCGACCAGATGGATCTTTGATTTACCTAAAAAATATTGAGAATAGGAAACCGCTTTCCCGGCAACAGGCCGGTACATAAAAAAAGAATTAATGAGAAAGTTGCTCAGAAATATTCCCAGCGAAAAAAACACAAGTGCCGTATAAGGTGTGAGCTTGCCGGGTTCAGGGAACATAAAATCGGTGGTGATGGATTTTGCGACAAACCGATAAAAAAAGGACATGAGTAATCCCGCTGCAATTGAGATGAGCAGTCCTTTAGCAACCGGCTTTTGCTGATCTCCGGCCTGTTTTCGGTAAGCAACCGCATCCAGTAAGATCGCAAAAACAATGAGTGTTACTCCGACAAACAAAAAAACAGGATTGCCTAAAGGCGTATAAATATAATTTATCACCACTCCCAGCACAAGCGCCAATCCGATCCCTACTGGAAAAGCAATGGACATCCCGGCAATTGAAATGGCTGCAGCCAGTAAAATATTAGCCAGGTTAAAAATCACACCTCCGATGAATGCATTGATAAGATTCACCGAATCTGCCTGCTGCCAATCGGTAATAAAACTCCTTCCATGATCACCAATACTTCCAAGCGTGAATGCAAACAGCAGGGATGTCAACAGAATACCGATAACATAATCCCAGTAAAAGAGTTCGAACCGCCATGTCTTGCCGGCAAGTTTCTGTGTGTTTGCCCACGATCCCCAGCACAGCATGGTAATGATCGTGAAAACAACAGCTATGGAATAATTAGGTACGATATACATGGGAAACGATTTTAATGACTTAACTGGATGGATTGACTAAAATAACAAGAATTACCTGAATTATTTATATTTTTTTTAGTATTCATATACGACAGAATAGATTTGTTAGTTAACGAATATTTGATTAAATGTCTTTCATTTCTCTTCTGTAAGGCGCCGAATTCTGCGCACCCATTCGGGTCACAGAAAGCGAAGCTGCTTTTATGGCAAATTCAATCGCTTTTTCCATTTGCAGGTCTTCACCTAATCCGACAGCTATGGCTCCGTTAAACACATCACCGGCCGCTGTAGTATCTTTTGCTTTTACTTTCGGTGCAGGCAACATTATTTTTTTATCTCCCGACTTGTAAAATACACCCGAGGCTCCCATCGTAATGGCCACATGTTGAACACCTTTAGCGAGGAGTATTCCAGCCGCCAGATCCGCAGTTTCAAAATCAGTTACTTTTTGACCTGTGATCATTTCGGCTTCGGTTTCATTTGGTGTGATCAGATACGATCCTTTCAGTAATTTGTCAACCAGCGGATGTGCAGGCGCAGGATTCAGAATAATTTTTATATGTAATTTTTTACCCAGTTCCAATATGTATTCATTTGTCTCGAAGGGTATTTCCAGTTGAAGTAAAATGATTTCAGCCTGCCTGACAAATCGATCAGCCTGTTTAATATCTTCAATCGTAAGGTTTGAATTCGCGCCTGATGCCACCGAAATGCAATTCTCGCCTTTTGAATCAACTGTGATCAAAGCAACACCTGAAGGATTGGCTGGATCAGTGAAAACAGCATCCGTCGAAATTCCCTCCTCACGAAATCCGGCGATGGCTTTTTCCCCGAAGATATCATTCCCGACTTTTGTAATAAAAACGACATTTCCACCAAGTCTTGCTGCCGCAACCGCCTGGTTTGCTCCTTTCCCGCCAGGATTCATCAGGAACGTTCCACCAATCACTGTTTCACCTGGCTTAGGCAACCGTTCTGATTTTACGACCATATCCGTGTTGGTGCTCCCGATCACAAGAATTTCCGGCATTGCTTAATGTTTAAATACGGATTGATTTAAAAAATTTGAACTACTAAAATTATAAAAAAAACCGACCCAACTATTACTAAAATAAATTTAAAACATGAATACCTTTTGTATCAACGCTTAATGAACCTACAGAACGTAAAAAAACGCAAAAACCCGGCTATTCCTGTTTTACAATGCAACGAATAACGAATCGGTTATGTCAATGAAAGTGTGTTTTAAAACAAGGCATAAAAGAAATTCGACTAACTTTGGCAGGTAAATGAAAGCATTTAAACGTATACTATTCTCTATCACCCTTCCGGCTGTTGCTGTAATACTGATGAGTTGGGGATCGACCGGTCATTATAAGATCAACTATGATGCTTCCCTCTCATTTAACGAGGAAATGGCTCAATTTTTTGCCTGGTCGACCATTCTTGCCGATCATGCTTCGGATGCGGATTACAGGAAAGACACGGATCCCACCGAAGCACCAAAGCACTACATCGATATCGATAACTACTCCGAATTTGTATCGACCGGTAGAATTCCACAAACACTTGATTCGGTGATTGCCATTCATGGATCTTCGTTTGTTTACGATCAGGGAATAGTGCCATGGGCTACGCATATTGCTTTCGATTCATTAAAAAGTTGCTTTGAACGAAACGATTGGGATAAAGCAGTTTTATTCGCAGCCGATTTAGGCCATTATGTTGGAGACGGCCACATGCCCCTGCACATTACAGCAAATTACAACGGCCAGATGACTGGTAACAATGGTATCCATTCACGGTATGAATCGACCATGATCAATAACCATGTGGATGAAATAATTTATTCAGGTGAACCAGTTGAGGTAATATCGGATGTTAATCAATATATATTCGATTACTTGTATGCTAATTACGTTTATGTTGATTCGGTACTGGCGGCCGACGATTATGCAAAGACATTTTCCAGCAACACCAGTTCATTAGCTTATAAAAATGCATTGTGGGACAAAACCAAAACATTTACCACAATACTGTTCAAAAATGCATCTCATGCTTTGGCGGAACTGATTTATACAGCCTGGGTCGATGCCGGTAGTCCATCAATGTCAGGGTTTTCCGATTTTTATGCAGGAACAAAAACAGCTGTTCATCTGGGACAAAATTTTCCGAATCCTTTTTCAACCTCAACAAAAGTTGATCTCATCGTCGGAGATCAATGCAAAGTAACCCTTGAAATTACGGATGTGAATGGAAAGGTCATCGATATCCTGGCAAAAGAAAATCTGCCAAAAGGAACGTATTCATTTACATGGCTCCCACAACAAAAGGTAAATGGCATTTATTATCTGATTCTGAACGCAGGAACTACCCACCAAGTAAGAAAGATGCTGCTTTTAAATTAGCAGATAAATCGGATCTTTTCAATTAATTTTTCGAGTCCAGTTCTTTCCAGACGAGTGCACTGGCACCAAGGATGGCTGCATCACCAGCCGGCAGTTCGGATGGAAGCAACTTTACCTTATTCCGGTAAATATTCAGCATATTTTCTTCCATGTAATATTTTGTCGGGCCAAAAATCAGATCCCCTGCTTGCGCCAGTCCGCCAAACAGAAAAATTGCTTCCGGGCTTGTGTGCGCAACTGCATCTGCTAGTTTAATTCCGAGTATTTCACCAGTATAATCAAATGCCTCTAAAGCAATTTTATCATCATTGCGGGCAGCTTCATCGATCTTTCTAGCCGAAAGCGCATTGTAACTAACGTCCCGAAGAACACTTGGCTTGTTCGAACTTGACAAGAGTTCAAAAACCGTTCGCTTGATTCCCGGAGCTGATGTATACGTTTCGAGGCAACCCTGTCGACCACAACCACAATCCCTGCCGTTAGGATCAACTATAGTATGCCCGATTTCTCCGGCAAAGCCATCATGACCGTAAACCATTTCACCGTTTACGACAATTCCACTTCCTACACCTGTACCAAGGGTGATCATAATGAAATCCTTCATTTCTTTTGCTCCGCCGTAGATCATTTCCCCGATAGCTGCAGCATTGGCATCATTCGTTAAAACAATGACTTTTAAATCAAAGTTTTCTTTTAAATAATCTACGACCGGCACAATGCCTTTAAAATTCAGGTTGGGTGCAAATTCGATCGTTCCGTTATAGTAGTTACCGTTTGGCGCACCAACACCTATTCCCTGTATTTCAGTTTTTTGTTTGGCATCCTTCATTAAAGATGTGATCCCGTCGGCCAACCGTTTCATGAATAGTTTATAATCCGGTTCGGTTTCTGTAGGAATGGTTTTTCTTGCAAGTATTTTACCTTCTTTATTAACGATACCCATTACCGTATTGGTTCCGCCGATATCGATTCCAATAGCTGTTTGTTTCATACTGATGATTTTGATGAATTAAACGACACAAATAAAATATATACGATAGCCAGTAAAGGCACGATAAAACCGAATAAAACGGAGGTCTGATCGGCGACAAATCCCATGATGGGTGGAAGAATCGCTCCGCCCACAATCGCCGTGACCATCAGACCGGAAAGCTCATTCGACCGTTCAGGCATCTTATCCACTGTAATTGAAAAAATCAACGGAAAGACATTTGCAAAGCCAAGCCCGATGGCGATAATTGAAGCAAATGTCAACGCTTCATTTCCCGTAAACAGAAGCACAAGACCGATCAGTGCGAGTAAAACCGTTACGATCAAAAAAACTTTTGCAGCCAGTACCCGCAGGATCAATCCGCCGAGAAACCGCCCCACTAAGATGGGCAAAAAGAACAATGCCCAGGCAACCCACAAACCAAATTCCCCGATTCCGAATTTTTCTTTCAGCAAGATCGGAACACCTGAACTCATCGATACTTCAGCACCGACATACAGAAATATTGCAAGCACCATTAGCAATACGTACCTGTTGCCAAGCAGTGCAAAACATGATCTGAATGTGGCACTATGGCCCTTTTCATCTGCTTTTTCATGAAATTTAGAGGAATTGAACCAGATGTAATTTATCAGGATCAAAATGGCATAAATGGGAAATAAAACGGGCCAATCGAGATTAAAAAATTTAACGGCTATCGGTGGTAATAAAAATCCGAGGGATGATCCGATAGCTTTCACACTTTGAGCAAAGGAAAGGTTGCTCGAATATTTGCCTTCGGGTGAAACATCACGCATAATTGGATTACCCACAACCTGCAAAGTTGTCGCTCCGGCACCCAACAACAGGATTGAAAACAAGAGGATTATAAATCGGCCTGTTGTTGCGTCCTCAATGGCTACGCTCGGCCCATACATGCCGTTAAAAACAGGAATGATCAGTCCAATGAAAGCAATCATCAATCCCAGGTTCATGATCACTTTCTTCCCATTTTTATCCTGGATAAGTCCAAGGGGAACAGATAATAATCCGAACATGATAAAACCAGACAAAGAAATCAACTGGGCTTCAAAATTGGTAAGGAAAAACGATTCCTTTACAAGGCTAACCAGCGGTCCGACCGCATCTCCAAATCCCATACAGAGGAATGCAAAGAAAATGGGAAGTGCTTTCAGGCTGTTTCCAGAACGATAATCACTCTTCATAAAAAATATTTTACCATAAAAATTTAATAAAATACGGCGTGAGATTAATGTGCTTCAATAATAGCAGCAAATCCGCCTCCCCGTGCCAAAGATAATTCAAGTTCATCAGTATTTGCAATTTCTTTGGAATATATCTTTATTGGCAACGGATTCGTTTCATAATCGGCATTTTCGCCATCCTCAAAAATTTTAATGGTATATTTTTTATCCGGGTTCAGAAAATCAAAGTGCAGCGACAATTTTCTTGCATTCTCATCTGTAATTCCACCGATGTACCAGTTTTCACCGTTTTTTCGGGCAATGGTGACGTAATCCCCGATTTTAGCATTCAGTACTTTCGTCTCGTCCCAGGAAACCGGGACCTTTTCGATAAACTCAAAGGCCGGCTGGTCTTTGTAATTTTCAATCATGTCAGCAGCCATCTGCATTGGGCTGAAAAGGACTACATACAAGGCCAGTTGCTTAGCTAAAGTTGTGTGCACATGCTTATCGGCGTTATCCGGTGCATATTTTTCCCTGATCTTTTTATAATTCTCACATTTAATATCAAAGATACCCGGAGTATAATCCATCGGTCCTGCAAGAATACGTGTAAAAGGCAAAATGGTGGTATGTTCTGGGGGATTGCCATCGCTCCAGGCATTATATTCCATACCGCGTGATCCTTCACGGGTCATCATATTGGGCCAGGTGCGTTCAATGCCTGTTGGTTCGATCGGTTCATGGGCATCGACCATAATTTTATGAGATGCTGCTTTTTCAACAACCATGCGATAATGGTTCACCATCCATTGTCCGTGGTGATGCTGGCCTTCAGGCCTGATCTTGCCTGCATAGCCTGTTTTAACTGCATGAATTCCCAGACTCTGGTACAAAGCAAATGCGGTATCGATGTATTTTTCAAAAAGCGGGACCTGTCCGCCAGTCTCGTCATGCCCGATTAAGGCAATTCCTTTTTCTTTAGCATAATCTGCAACTTCTTTCAAATTGTAATCGGGGTACGGCGTAATAAAATCAAAATTATCACCTTTGAACCAGCTCTCCCATCCGGTGTTCCAGCCTTCAACGAGGACTGCACCGATATTATGGTCAGCAGCAAAATTGATGTATTGTTTTGCTCTTTCGGTTGTGGCTCCATGCCGGTTGCCAGCGCTCCAGGTATAAACACCCAGATGCATCCCCCACCAAATACCAACAAACTTAGTGGGTTTGATCCAGGAAACATCAGTTAACTTATTGGGTTCATTCAGATTCAGAATAAGACCCGATTCGATCAGCTTACCCGCCGAATCCGCGACCTGAACTGTCCGCCAGGGAGTGCAAAAGGGCGTTTTCGTTTTTACTTTTATTCCATCCGGCCAGGGAACAAGGTTGCAATTCAGCTTGAGTTCCTCTTTTTTATCTCTGATCAGTGTCATTCCTGCATAATCGGTGAGGTTGGCTTCGTGGATGGAAATAAAAACACCGTTATTCAATTCAATGGTAACCGGGACGTTTGCCGAATCGATAGCACTTACCGGTGTGGTGTTGTATAAATGTTCGTAACTGTCCCAATCGGCCTTTTCCCACCAGGCTGTCCCGTCCGTATTGATTCGGAATGCCGTTTCTTCCGATTGAATTTCAACATCCTTTAAGGTTTCCTGTTCGGGAAATTCATACCTGAAAGCAATACCATCGTCATAGGCCCTGAAAATAATATCAATTTTTCTGTTGGGCTTCTCTTTTTCCTGTAAGCTTACTGTCAATTGGTTGTAATTATTAGTATAAGATGAAAATTGTCCCCAAACCGGTTTCCACGTTTCGTTTGCCGAAGCAGTTTCACTACCCGTGATCACAAAATTCCTAACCAGTGAGTCATTGCCTTTTAAAATAAATCCCAGGGGCGACCAGTTGAGCACTTCTTCATCGCGGTAGTAAACCATATAATAGGGTTCACCATGATTCAGGTTGAAGTATATATGAATCCTGGTATCGGGCGATGGAAGTACTGTTTTGTAATTATCTTTCATTTTTGAACAGGCTAAAAGAAATGAAACGCATGCCAGCAGGAGTATTATTTTTTTGGTCATCGCTTGTAATTTTATTTTAGCCTGCTAAGATAGGAATGCTTTGCGAGAGGATGAAATTAAAATCGATTTTTAAGTTCGATAATACCGAACAAATTCCGTAAAAGAAATTCATAAAAAGAATGGGTACAAGTGTTTTTCGATATCCCGAATATCAGCGATTTTCTTTTAAGACTTCACTGATGACATCGAGAAATTGCTGCCTTCTGAAAGGCTTTGAAATGTAGTTATCCATTCCGGCTTTGAGGCATAATTCTTTATCCGACTGCATTGCATATGCAGTAAGGGCAATGATTGGTATCCGGTTTTCCTTTCCGGTTTCTTTTTCACGGATGAGCTTTGTTGCTTCATAGCCATTCATTACCGGCATCTGAACATCCATCAATATCATATCGAAATGGTCCTTACTGAAAGCATCCACAGCTTGCTTACCATCATCCACCACTGTTATTTCCCAACCTTTGGATTTAGTAATTGCTTTTATTAGAAATTGATTTGCCTCATTATCTTCAGCCAGCAAAATTTTGATTTTCCTTAAATCTTCAACAGGTTGGTTTGTAGGGTCATCCGTCATTTTTATATTTTTTTCTTCTTTTTTGTGTCGAAATGGAATTTCAATTGTAAACCTGCTTCCTTTACCTGGCTCAGATTCAACTGTAATAGTTCCGTGTAACAAATTTACCAATTTTTTGGTAATTGCCAATCCCAATCCGGTTCCTTTTATTCTTTTCGTAAGGTAATATTCAAGCTGTCTGAATTCATCGAATATTTTATTTACCTGATCTTTATCTATTCCGATGCCGGTATCTTCTATTGTAAATTTTGTTTTTATAATTCCTCCCGACTTTTCTGCTCCTGCAATCACCAGAATTGAGCCTTCATCGGTAAATTTTATTGCATTGCTGATTACGTTGACCAATATTTGCCTCAATTTGAAGAAATCCCCGTATAGTTCATTTTCCTGGATTTTTTCTAAACTGACCACTATTTCCAAATTTTTCTTTTTTACCAGAGGCATGAAAAAACCGGTCGTTTCGTTCAGAATTTCATCTAAATAAAAATTGGATTCACTGAGTTCAACTTTACCTGATTCTATTTGTGAATAATTAAAAATATCATTGATGATCTGCATGAGTTGGTCACCGGATTCTTCAATCATTTTTAGCATTTTTAGCTTTTTTTCGTCCCGTTCCTGAACGGTGAGCATTTCGTAAAAGCCCATAATACTGTTTAACGGCGTCCTGATTTCATGGCTCATGTTGGCCAGGAACTGGCTTTTGGCTTTGTTGGCATTGTCAGCTTCCTGCATAGCTGTTTTGAGCTCTTGTTCAACTGAATACCTTTTTTGTTCGAGTGAAAGTGCCTTTGCAAGAGTAGAAATAATCTTGATTTCGGTTTCAGTAAATTTTTTAGGTTTTACATCAACTACACAAAGCGACCCAATTGTTTTACCGTTGACGATTACAGGACTTCCAATATAGGATCTCAATCCGAATTTAGCAACATTCCGATCTGTTTTAAAATATTCGGTTTCTTTAATATCGTCAATAACAATGGTCTTGTTTCCACCTCTAATGGTCGCTTCATAGCAAATATGGCCATCCGGTTTGTCTTTTTTATCGAGGCTTGGAGGGGCATTGTATTCAGACCAGGTTATCAGGGATTTTTCTTTTTCATCAAGCCGGTTGTAAAGCGAACAAACACCATCGATGATCTCGCAGGTCTTTCTTACAATAGTATCAATGTTTGTAAGCGGGTCGACACCCAATTCAAGGAACAGTCCGTTAAGCTTGGTTATCTGTACTTCAGCAATTTTTTTATCGGTAATATCCTCAACGGTTCCTTCATAAACAACTATTTTACCATCTTTCTGATGTACAGCACGAGCATTTTCTCTTACATATGTCAACCGGCCTTCTCTGGTTGTCCACGATGATTCAAAACCGATTACTTCCCCTTTCTTCTCAATTACTTTGCGAAATTCGGCACGGTTATTTTTGAGAAAATCAATTTTATCAAGATTGTTTTGCAGTAGCTCTTCAACTGAAGAAAACCCTAAAATATTCACGAGAATCTGATTGGCCATCAATATCTGTCCAGAAGGTGTTGTGCGATAAAACCCGATATTGGCATCTTCATAAAAACTCTTGAATTTTTGCTCGCTTTGCCGCAGTTTTTCCTCAATATCTTTGCGCTTCGAAGATTCGCTTAACAAAACAATTACCTGGTTTTTACCCGATCCATTCACAAAAACATCATACCATTTGTTTTTCGCCTCAGAAAAATATTCCAGTTCAAAAGGAATATTATCATTAAAATGGGAAGCGTAATCAGAAAGCTTATCCCGTAAATCCTTCGTAAAATTGTTGGCATTACTGCTCAGCTTTGAGCCATTGATTTCGTTTCGATCCAATCCGGCAATATCTTTAAACGCTTCATTAGAAGACAGAATGATCATATCAGCAAGGCTTCCGGCAGGGTCAAATTCAAATTTAAAACTTGCAAAGGCGAGTGGAATGTTGCCAATTAACTGATTTACCAATTTATTTTTCTGCCCTAAAATGTCTATCCCCATGATCAATAACAAATTTAATATCCTAAAGTCGACCTGACAAAACGAGAGTGTCGCTAAGATTCTGTGTCGGTGAAAAAATTATCCGATGTTTTTGAACGCTCCAGGATAAGTTGCAAAAATAGTTTTTTTATACATTTAAGAAATCACCTCAAATGAATTGAAATTTTAAGAATTCCTGGGTCATAAGGAATTTCATTATCCAATTTGCTATAATAAAAACCGGATATTCGACCCTGGGATCATCTCTTTCGGATCCATTCCGAATTTAAATATACGGGCAGGCTTAGAGCCCATTAATTCAATGGAGCTATTATCAATCAATAACAATGAACTTTCGCGTAGACCAACGACATAAATGTTGCTGTTTACAACCATAAACTCCTCGATCCGCTGTTCGCGTGTTTCACCACCATGACCTTCGATACCCGAATCAATGTAATGCGGATTTATCTGGAAATTTACCAGGTTAAGGCAATTCAAACTTTCCGGCTCAACAATAGGCATATCATTGGTTGTTCGCATTGTAGGACAGGCGATATTTGCCCCTGCACTCCAGCCCAAATAAGGGATTCCCTCTTCGACCGTCTCTTTGATAGCTTTCATCAGTCTGAGCTGGTGCAGCATGTACACAAGATGAAAAGTATTGCCTCCACCAACCACAATTGCGAGTGCATCCTTTATCGACCGAACAGGGTCCAGTTCTCTGTGAATGGAATAAACTTCGAACCCGAGCTTATTAAAAACACCATTTACTCTTTCTTCATAGGCATCGTATGAGGCCTCAATACTTACATCTGAAAGTGCCAATCCTGCATAGGGAATAAAAAGGGCTCTTTTCACTCCTGTTTTGTCTAAAAAGTCTTTTATATACTGTTGTGGCCACTCAAGGTAATTTTCCGTAAAATTTGTTGAGTTACTAATTAATAACAGCCTCTTTTTCATGATGTTATTCCTATTTTAATGACTGATTCACAGAATCAGTCGCTAATATACAAAACCTAATTAATAGAGCGGCTTTTTTTATTAAAATATTTAGTAAATATTCTGAAATTACCAGCTTTTGATGTAAGCTTTTTTGAAGTATTTGTAATAAGGGTTACCCTCAGTGTATTTTTCCACTTTCAGTTTTGGATCAATGGACGCAGTATCTTCTTTATCAGCAAGGGCAAATTTACTGGCCAATGCTTGTTGAATGCCCCTGGTATCTTTATCAGTAAAATTATTTGCCTCAATGACTTTGAGTAATTTTAACGCTGTTTCGTATTCATCACGGTTTTCGAAATAATTGACGGTCGATTCAAGCAATGCCAAATTTTTCTTTACTGAGAACAAATAATGTAAAGGTAAAGGCTCAATGTATTTCCTGATCACTTCATACCTTTCCGACAATTCTTCCATCTTTTGCTGAACATCAATAAACTTCTGATGATCGTTGGTATTAAGTGCATCCTGTGCCGACTTGGCTAATTTCTGGTATTTTGCTGCAGGTGAATAGGTTTGTTTCAGCTCTGCCACAAGTGCCTGGTCAAACTCACAATAATAATTTTTGTAAACAAGATCGTCGGTTTGATCAAGAAAATCCATAGCAGCAACAAAATCACACTGCTTTACGGCATTGTTAAACAAAACGATAATGGCATCAAATTCCTGGTTTTCGTACTCACAGTGCGCATTAAAGATATTGTTATTAAGTAATGTCAGGCTTTGCTGTAATTTAGGCTCATAAATGAGTCCGTATTCCTGCTGAAGGTTGAAGCATTTATCATAAAGTTCGCGTGCGGCATCTAGCTGTTGGTTTTGTACTTTTACCTCACCCAAACTGCAAAGATCCTCCAAAACAGGTGTGGCTGCCCGGGCAAATAACTGCGGAAGTTTGTCGCTGTATGCAAAATCTGAATTTTCTTCCAGGGTAAAAGCATTAAGTAATTTATCGTAGGCGAGGTTATAATTTCCCGAATCCAGTAAGTCCTGTCCTTCTTCTATCAGCTTGTTATAATAATAATAGTTTATTCGTGATATAATCTGGTTCGATTTCTCAGAAGGCAGAATTTTTGAATCATATTTATTCATCAGCGATTTTGCTTCTTCCATGAGTGCAATAGCCTGCCCTATCAAGCCGCTTTCAAGATCAGCCCCTGCCAGTTCGATCAGGCTGTCGTACCATCCATTCCTTGATTCTATTAGACCGTGCCTGATCTCATACCCAAAATTGTATTCATGAATATTAAAATATATTTTTTGCGCTTGTTCAAAACAATAAAGGGCATTCGAATAATCTTCTTCTTCATCGAGCTGGCTTCCTTTCTGAATGTACAATTTTGCCAGTTTCTCTGAAACCCGCCGAATGTGTTCATCCGAAATAATTGAAGCACTGTTTTCTTTCTGAAAAAGCTGTGCTTTATCGATATAATTCTCAGCAAGGTCGTAATTCCCGACATCGATGGCGCGGTCGATGAGGTGCAGATACGAATCATATATTCCGTAATCTGCTTTTGAAATCAAAATACTCAGTGAAACTGGTTCTGAATTCCGTGATATCGTCCTGTAAAAACTTTCGGCATTATCGAGAATTCCTTTAGCCAGGTAATAATTTTCCTGTCTAATCAGACTGGTCGCCCGTTCAATATAAGAATTAAAAACTTCTTCCTCAAAAACCCTGAACACCTGTGGCAATTCATTACAATAGGGAGTTTTCAAAAGGATTTTACTTAATCCGCTCTGGATGCTATTTATAAATGTATGATTATAATCGATTCGCCCGAGATTATAAAAATAGGCCGATTGCGAATGAGTGACCTGTTGCGACAATGTAAAATAACCCGTTATTGTATTCGCATAATTTTCAGCTACTTCAGCAGGTTTAATATTTAATTTTATAAAATCCACCGAATTCAGGAGAATATCGTAATAGGCATCGTAACGAAGCAGGTTTTTCTTAAATTGACCAACCTTTTGATAATATCCGGCAACATCGTTGTGTTCGATATCGAGGACTTTCAGAAAACCCGAATTTGTAATCCGTCCATAAATCCGCTCAAGTTCTTTAATTTGTAAATAAGTTTCTACAATTGCAGAAGGCTTTAACTGGATTTTCGTAAACTGGTCAAGGGCAAAATCAATGGATGCAACTGATGCATAGTAGTTGTCGATGCTGTTAATCCTGTCAAAAAATTGTTTTCGGTCTTCTTTTTCTGAATAAAAATCTATTCCGCTGAGTTTAAGAACATAGGCATCTTTTTGAGCAGGTGCCTCAAATGAGAATTCAACAGAAAATTTATTCTGGTCATTCACCTCAATCTCCTTGAACTCCCTTGTCACAACATAATTTCCTTTATCAACGACAGTAATTTTCATATCAGCATTTTCAGGAGCAAGTATATCGGAAATGTCAAAATTGCGGTAAAAAACATCTCCCGTACATTGTTCTCCCGTCAATTCAACTGAAACGACAAAGAAATTGGGGGAAGTCTGGGTGATTCTTTGATGGATGGAATATCTATAAACAAAGCTGGTATTGTATAAGCTCGTATAATTGAATTTTGCAATTTCGCGGATAAAAAAGTTGTTTATCGAATTTTTATTAAGTTCTGATGATGAATATTCAAATGCAAAAGAATTATTCTCAGTCTTTTCGTAAACAGTATCGGTGGCAAAAACAACTTCTGTCGTTAATAAATTAGATAGTATAAAAATTTTAATGAATAATGAACGCACCATCTGTCTGTTAAATCGTTTCCGTAAAAATACCATTACAATTTTCAGTTAAAACTTACTTATGCCAATATTATGAACATTTGGGTTTTAATAAACTTTATACGGTAACGACAAGTTAAGTTGCATATTGAATGAAGTTTTTATAAAAAATACAATCGTAATAATTTAACTTTCAGAAAAGTATTTATAATGAGTATGTCGGAAATAAAAAAAGTCCCGAGTAGAAAATCGGAACTTTTGCATTGATATGTGCCCAGAACAGGACTCGAACCTGCACGGCCTTGCGGTCACTGGTCCCTGAAACCAGCGCGTCTACCAATTCCGCCATCTGGGCCAATTATTTTAAATGTTCAAGATTAAAGTTAAAAACTTCGAATCCGTAACCTTGAATTCATTCGTGCCCAGGACAAGACTCGAACTTGCACGTCCTTGCAGACACCAGCCCCTCAAGCTGGCGTGTCTACCAATTTCACCATCTGGGCAAAGGGTTTGCAAAAGTAATAATTTTAATATATGACCTCTATCTTTTAACTTTTTTTTAATTCCATGATTTGATGATTTATCCATTGCGGGATTTTACTAATTTTGTAAAAGTTTTGATAAATTAGGGTTTAATGAAATATGTTAAGATCTATGGTGAAAGAAATTCAGGTACGATTTATCTCGAATGGCTGCTCAAGAAAAACCTGAAAATTGATATTGCCGAAACGTATGATTTAGGATGGAAACACCGCATAGCACCTTCGAATGATGAATTGAATGAGAGCATTAAAAAGAATGTTGTTTTTCTTTGTCTTGTCAAAAATCCTTATTCCTGGCTGCTTTCCCTGCATATGCGTCCATACCTCCACGAATGCCTTAAGAAACTGGGGTTTTCCGATTTTATTAAATATTCCTACGGTGATTATCGTAATCCTGTTGTCATGTGGAATCAAAAAAACAATTCGTATTGGGAAATGCGGAATTATGTTGAACATTACGAATTTTTCCGTTATGAGGACATTCTTGCCGAACCAGCTAATGTAGTCAATCTCATTGCTGAACGATATGATTATGACAAACCCTCCATGTTCAGGAACATCAATAATCAGCTATCTAATTCGAGGGGTATGCTACCTGGTAAATTTCACAAAGATTATTACCTGAAGGAAAGCTGGAAACGAAATCTGCGCTCGGATCACGTTAAACTTATAAATGAGTTTATCGATACCGATTTGATGAAAAAATTAAATTATGAAATTCTATGACTGTTTTTCAACATAAAGACTTAACACAGTTCAAAAACAAAGGAATTGATGTTAAAACAGTTGAAAAACAGCTGGAAAACTTCCGGAAAGGATTTCCATTTGCACATCTCGTCAGACCAGCTACCATTGGTGATGGTATTGAAAACCTGAATACGGAGCAGACCGCTTCTCTGGCGAATTATTATGAAAAAACCTCAAAAGGTTTGCAGATCATAAAATTTGTTCCTGCTTCGGGAGCTGCCAGCCGGATGTTCAAAGATCTTTTCTGGTACCTGGAAGAATATGAAGAATCATTTGTTGATCCCTCCGATCCGAAAATCGATAAGCGACTGAAACCTATCCTCGAATTCATTTCCGGTATTAAAGAGTTTGCATTTTATGACGATCTCAAATCAGCCATGCAAAAGGACGAGATCCGTTTGGAGGATAAGCTTAAAAAGGGCGAATACCGTGTCATCATCGATTATCTCCTGAATGATAAAGGCCTTGGCTATGGAAACCTGCCAAAAGGTTTATTGAAATTTCACCGGCACGAAGAGAAATCAAGAATTCCCCTGGAAGAACATCTTGAAGAGGCTGCACTTTATGGAAGATCGAAAGATAACTTCACGCAGGTTCATTTCACTGTTTCTCCTGAACATTTGGATAGATTTGCTGAACATGTCGATCGTTTAAAACCGCATTACGAAAAAAAACACAATCTTAAACATGATATAACATTTTCGCTGCAAAAATCATCGACCGATACCATTGCAGTAGATATGGAAAACAATCCCTTTATCGATGAAGATGGAAGCATTTTGTTCAGGCCTGCCGGACATGGTGCTTTGATCGAAAACCTGAATGATCTTGATGGGGACCTGGTCTTTATAAAAAACATCGATAATGTTGTACCCGACAGACTGAAATCCGATACAACATTATACAAAAAGGCAATTGGCGGACTTTTACTCAATCTTCAGGCACAAACATTTGATTTGCTTCGGAAACTCGATGCTGAAAATATGGACGAAGATCTCGTATTGAAGGCTATCGATTTTGCCAAAAACAAATTGAACATCACCTTTCCCGAAGGATTTGAAAAACTGAGTGCGGAAAAGAAAAGAGAAAATGTGCATCACCGGCTTAACAGGCCGATACGTGTTTGCGGTATGGTGAAAAATGAAGGTGAACCGGGTGGCGGGCCTTTCTGGGTTAAAAACTCCAGCAATGAAATCTCGTTGCAAATCGTTGAATCATCACAGGTGGATGCGAACAACCCTTCTCAAACCGAAATCCTGAAATCTGCGACACATTTTAATCCTGTTGATCTGGTTTGCGGAATAAAAAATTACAAAGGTGAGCCGTTCGATCTTCTAAAATTTGTTGATCCTGAAACCGGTTTTATATCCGTTAAATCGAAAAACGGGAAAAACCTGAAAGCACAGGAACTTCCCGGATTATGGAATGGAGCAATGGCAGAATGGATCACGCTTTTCGTTGAGGTTCCGGTTAGCACTTTTAATCCGGTAAAAACAGTGAACGACCTGATCAGACCGCAACACCGGAATTGACGGATCAAATGAATTTTCTTGCCAGTCATTTATTGTTAAAATGAATGAATTAATGAATGCTTATAAGTGTTTACCGAAGGGTTGGGTTTTAGTGAAAATGTATCTGATAATTATTTTCGACATATTTCTTTAGGTTATCAAAAAAAAACCGCATCTTTGCAGCCCTTTTTCAAAAAAAGGAAAACAATAAAATACAAACAGCTCAAATGATTCAGGTACTTTAGTGTAACTGAATTAGAGCAAAATAAATTAACAAATAATTTTATGCCAACAAAATTAAGACTGCAGAGAAGGGGTAAAAAAGGACAAGCTTTTTACCACATTATCATTGCGGATGGTCGTGCACCACGTGACGGGAAATTTATCGAAAAAATTGGCACATATAATCCGTTGACCAATCCAGCCGACATTGATATTGATTTCGACAGGGCACTATACTGGTTACAGGCAGGTGCCCAGCCCACCGAAACGGTGCGGACTATTTTATCTTACAAAGGTGTTCTTTATAAAAATCATCTTGCAAAAGGTGTGAAAAAAGGTGCACTTACTCAGGAACAAGCTGATGCACGTTTCGATGCCTGGCTGAAGGAAAAACAAGAAAAGGTCTTGAATAAGATCAAAGAAACATCGCAGGAAAGTAAAAATGAAGAGAAGAAACGCCTTGATGCTGAAAAGAAAGTCAACGAGGAAAGAGCACAGGAGATTGCTGCTAAAAGAGCAGCCGAGATGAAAGCTGAAGCAGCTGCTAAATCAAAAAAAGAAGTTGCAGAGGCAGAAACCGGGGAAGTTAAAGATGAGGCAGTTGCTGAAGAATCAGTTGAAAATGTAACTGAGGTTAACGTTGAAGACGCAACAGAGGTTAAAGCTGAAGAAAAAAGAGGTAATAAAAGAAGACAGAAGAACCGGAAAATAAAGTTTCTGAAACAACGGAGGAAGCTACAGTAGAAGAACCTATTAGCGAAGCCGCTGATATGAAAAAAGAAGCCCCGGCAGAAGAAGAAGTTGTTGAAAAGCCCGAAGCAAAGAAGGAAAATATTGAACCGGTCAGTGAGGAGCCAGAAGCAAAAGAAGAAAATACAGAACCGGACAAAGAGGACGAAAAAAAGGCTGAATAGAATCCTAATTCTCTCAGCATGGAAAAGAAAGATTTCTACTTTCTTGGAAAAATAGTTAAAACATCAGGTTATTCAGGTAACCTGGTGTTTTTTTTTGACGTGGATGACATCACACCTTATCGAAATCTGGATGCCATTTTCATTGAAATAGGAAACGAACTGATCCCTTTCGTTATCGCGAAACTCACCTTTAATTCCAAACGGACAGCCATTGTAAAACTGGAAGAAGTAACAGATGAAACAGCAGCATTAGCACTTACCGGAAACGAACTTTACCTTCCTCTATCCTATTTACCTCCGCTTACAGGAAACAAGTTTTATTTTCACGAGATTGTGGGATTTACTATTAAAGATAAAAATGCCGGGCCAATCGGAACAATTGAATGGGTTTACGAAAGTACAGGCCAGCCGATCCTGTCTGTTCGGTTCAAAGGAAAAGAAATACTGATACCTGCCTCCGATGAAATTATTAAGAACATTGACAGGGAAAATAAAATAATCGAGATAGAAGCTCCGCAGGGGTTGATTGACATTTATCTTTAACTCCGTAATCATTCTTAAGTTTTCACCTCCACGATAAAGAAAAAACATGTCAGTACGGGAACCGTTTCAGTTTAAAAAATTCAGTGTGACCGACGACCGCAGCGCACTAAAAATCGGAACTGACGCAGTATTACTTGGTTCATGGTTGTCAATGAAGCGTTCAAAAAACATCCTTGATATTGGCACAGGCTGTGGCGTGATCTCATTGATGCTGGCCCAGCGAACATCTGCAGTAATCGATGCAATCGATATTCACAAAGGCTCAATTGAGGATGCTGACGTCAATTTTAAAAATAGTCCATGGAAAAACAGGCTATCAGCTAAATGCATTTCCATTCAGGAATTTGTAAGAGAAACGAACAAGAATTATGATCTGATCGTTTGCAATCCGCCCTATTTTTCACAAAGCCTTAAATCTCCTTCAGCACTAAAATCATTGTCGAAGCATGATCAAACACTCACACAGAAGGAATTGATTGATTCAGCTACAAAACTTCTGGATAGCAATGGTATATTTTGTGTGATCCTGCCTTATACGTCAGGCATGAAGTTCAGGGAAACCGCCCGACAGGAAGGGCTTTTTTGCACGAAACAATTAACCGTCATCCCCAAAACAGGTAAACTTCCCAACCGGGTAATTCTTGAATTTTCTTATCATAAACCTAATGAATGTCTTGAAAGTGAAATCAAAATCAGAAATATCGATTCTTCTTTTACTACAGCATATATCCAACTGACCAATGATTATTATCTTCATTTAAAATAAATTGGAATTATTCTTGCAGATAAAAGTTCTGATTTCAAATCTAATACTATGAAAAATAAATTTCGTTTTCAACTTGCTTTTTTCGTGATAGTGTTGCTTTCAGCCGTTGACAGTTTGCAAGCTCAAAAAATATTTTCCTGTAATAACAAATACGACGCAGACTTTAAAGTATTTGTCGCAGAGAATAAATACGATGCAGATCTTTGGGTTTACAAATTAGAAAACAAGTATGATGCTGAAGGAAATAAAGGTCTATGGTTCTTTGTTGAGAACAAATACGATGCGGATAAATCGATCTTCTTTGTTGAAAATAAATACGATGCCGACCTGGTTGTGTTTTTTGTTGAGAATAAATACGACGCCGGTTGGAACGAGCGAAGCAAGATGCCACTTCTTTTCTGATATCCGAAATTATTACTATCGTTTATTTCCTATTTCATGCCATTCTTTATTACCAGGCAGGCATTTTCTACTTAATAATCATTAATTTGAATTGATCTTCCGGCTTTTTAATGAACCAAATTTTTTCGGAAAGAGGTCTGGATTCACTGCCAGCCCTAAAAAACCACTGCTAACAATTAATTTTTTATTTATCTTCGCCCGCAATTTATAAATCAAATTAAATTTATATGAGAAAATTTACGCTCTTGATGCTGATCATTTCATTTTCAGTATTCAATTTATTCGCAGGCGGATACCAGGTTCGGCTTCAGGGTCAGAAACAGACGGGGATCGGTCTGATCGGAACACCCTTTGCATTTGGTGCCAGCAGCATCTTTTACAATCCGGGTGCATTAACATTCATGAAACACGCCAATTGCTTTTCAGCCGGGGTCAGCCCGATCTTTTCAAATGCCATTTATCAGGCCAGCGGTTCGGACTATAAAGCCGAAACGAACAATCCGACCGGAACACCTTTTTATGCATACGGTGCTGTAAAAATTTTAGATGATTTGGCCGTCGGATTAGGAGTTTATACGCCCTTCGGCAGTTCTACAACATGGGATCCGAATTGGGACGGACGTTTTCTGATCAGAAATATTTCACTTAAGACGATTTTTTATCAGCCAACGGTATCTTATCAGATCAATAACTGGTTGGGTATTGGGGCTGGTCTTACAATCGCTACAGGAAATGTTGACCTAACAAAAGCATTGCCGATTAGTGGAAATGCAGAAGTCAATATAAATGGGAAAACCACCGCTTTCGGTTTCAACGCGGGTGCCTTTCTGAAAATATCGGATAAAATTTCAATCGGTGTTGATTACCGGTCCAAAATCAATATGCAGATAGACAATGGTGATGCTAAATTTACCGATATACCGGCCAGTCTTCAAACATATTTTCCTGCCACCAATAGTTTCAATGCCGAATTACCATTACCCGCAAACCTCGACGGCGGAGTTTCATGGCAGGTTACCGATAAACTATTGCTTGCTGCCGAGTTGAATTATGTGTACTGGTCTGCTTATGATTCTCTGATCATTGATTTTAAAAATAATACCGACCAACTGGCTGATTCGCGTAATCCACGCGAATATGCCAACAGGGTAATTCCGAGAATCGGTGGTCAATATAAATTTAGTGATAAATTGATTGTTCGCCTTGGATTTTATTATGATAAAACCCCCACAAACGAAACCTATTTTAGTCCTGAAACTGTAAGCCTGGATCAGCTTGCATTTACAGCCGGTATTTCTTTAAAGCCAGTCAAAGGACTTTGCATCGATTTGTCATACTTGCAATTACTCGGATTAAAAGCAGACAAAACTTATAAGCCCGAAAATTTCAGCGGTACTTATAAATCTAATGCATTCATTCCAGGAATCGGTCTTACCTATAGTTTTTAATCTTAAAAATTGATCAACATGAAAAACAGATATATCCTATTTATAAGCTTACTGGTTTTTACGTTTGCCTGCAAACCGGAATTAGATGAATTTACACCATCGGCAGGAAATGCCAATTTTTCAACTTATGTAGCCCTGGGAAATTCACTAACAGCCGGATATGCCGATGGGTCTTTATACAGATCGGGCCAAATGAATTCTTTTCCGAATATTTTGGCCGAACAATTTATGAAAGCTGGTGGTGGCGCATTCAAACAACCACTCCTTGACGGGGAATATGGTATTTTACCCGGTAAATTAAAGCTTGGTTATGCAACCGATTGTCTTGGAAATACATCCCTGTCACCGGTTCCTGATATCGGTACTTTGGATCCGATTGCCCCTTCCTATACACAGGTAAACAACATGGGAGTGCCCGGCTCGAAATCTTTCCATTTACTTGCACCGGGATATGGTGACCCTGCCGGACTTCTCACTCATACAGCCAATCCGTATTTTGTCAGGTTTGCAGATGGCCCCGGATCAACTGTTTTACAAGACGCTATGGCTTTAAACCCCACATTTTTTACTTTATGGATCGGGAATAACGATGTATTGGGTTATGCAACCTCAGGAGGAATGGGAGATTCAATTACCGGACAGCAATCCTTTGCCTTCTTTCTGAATTCGATACTTGGCGGAATTACTGCCAATGAAGCAAAAGGCGCCATCGCCAATATACCGGATATTACGGATGTGCCATTCTTTACGACCATTCCATCCATGGGTTATGTATTAAACCAGGGACAGGCGGATACGCTGAATCTGTTTTTAGGACAATTCGGGTTTACTTATCAGGCCGGACCAAATCCTTTTATTATTGAAGATACAGCATCGCAACTGGGGTTTAGGCAGATGAAACAAGGTGAACTATTACTCCTTACACTTCCACAAGATTCATTGAAATGTGCTTTCTGGGGTGGATTTAATCCGTATTTACTTTTACCGGTACCCATCCCGGGTCAATATGTCCTGACGCTTGATGAAATTGCAAAGATCAATACAGCAGTTGAGGGGTATAATCAAACCATTAAAATGCTTGCAGACCAATTTGGGCTTGCATATGTGGATGCGAACTCAAGTCTGAAAGATTTGAAAGATGGAATAATACAGGATGGGGTTACCCTGACATCCGAACTGGTGACGGGCAATGCATTTTCGCTGGACGGAATTCATCTGACACCAATGGGCTACGCATATACTGCAAATCAGTTCATCATGGCGATCAATGCGAAATTCGGAGCGAATATTCCAATGGTGAGCATAGCTGCATATCAGTCGGTTGTTTTACCCTAAGAAACTTATTTTGTTAAAAAGAGAAATCCGGAAATACCGGATTTCTCTTTTTTTATCTTCTATTGCCTTATGACAGAACTCGTATTTGCTACAAACAATCCCCACAAAATAGAGGAGATCATGTATGCTGTCGGTGATTACGTTAAAATATTATCACTGGCTGAAATAGGATGCAATGAGGATATTCCTGAAACTGCAAATACACTTGAAGGGAATGCAACCCTTAAGTCTCATTATATCTATGATACATATCACCGGAATTGCTTTGCTGATGACACGGGACTCGAAATCGATGCCCTCGACGGCAGGCCGGGTGTTTATTCGGCACGGTACGCCGGTCCGGAACATGATCACCTGAAAAACATTGAAAAAGTTTTAAAAGAACTGAAAGGGATACACAACCGGAAAGCACGTTTCAGGACAGTTATTTCACTACTCATTGAAGGACAAGAATTGACTTTTGAAGGAATTGTGGAAGGTGTCATTACAGAAAAAAAATCGGGAAGCAGCGGATTTGGTTATGACCCTGTTTTCAGGCCGGATGGTTTTAATAAGACGTTTGCGGAAATGGATATTGAAACGAAAAACCGAATCAGTCATCGTGGTAAAGCGGTCCGTAAACTCATTGCATACCTGCGGAATCTTTAATTTTATTAAGTTTTCTGACAATCTTCGATAAACCGGATTATTTTTTCTTTTTCATCCGGATGAAACCATTGAATTAAAGGATCTTTCTTGAACCATGTCAATTGACGTTTGGCATACCTTCGTGTGTTCGTCTTTATTTTTTCTATTGCCTTTTCAAGAGGCCATTGTCCGTCGAGATAATTAATGATTTCTTTGTAACCGACAGTGTTCAGCGCATTTAATCTACGAAATTCGAGTAGATTCTTCACCTCTTCAACGAGCCCTTTTTCAATCATCAAGTCAACGCGTTTGTCTATGACATCAAAAAGTTCCTGCCGTGGCCTGTTTAATCCTATCTTAATTATTTCAAAATCCCTTTTCCTTGGATTATTTGACCTGAGTGAACTGAACTTTTTACCTGTAACCATGCTGACTTCCAGTGCCCGGATAACGCGGTTCGGATTGTTCAAATCGACGGCTTCATAATAATCAGGGTCCAATTCGAGAAGTTTTTTCTGAAGTGAATTAATGCCCTCTTTTTGAAATGTTTCAAGCAAGGCCATCCGGATTTTCGGATCAGCATCAGGTAAGTCATCAATCCCATGGCAAACAGCATCGATATATAATCCCGAACCCCCTGCAAGAACTGCATTAGTATGGTTATTAAAATAAACCTGCAAAAAACCGAGGACTTCTTTTTCAAACTGAGAAATATTGTAGTTGACGGTAATAGAAAGATGACCGACAAAATGGTGCGTTACGGCTTTTAATTCTGCCTCGGTCGGATAAGCAGTTCCGATCCTAAGTTCTTTATAAAACTGACGTGAATCGGCTGATATAATTTCCGACCCGAAATGCCTGGCTATCTTGATAGCAATTCCGGTTTTTCCGATTGCAGTGGGTCCAAGGATAACGATCAGATAATTTTTCAAAAATTAAATTTAAGTTGAAGGATTAATAAAAACAAGGGGATGAAAAACCTGCATAAAAAGCATCAGAAATTTTACAACGGAGAATTTTCAATTGAGTCGTTATCCTCCTTGTAATCAAATGTATCATCGAGCAATCCGCCAATATCTTCTAATTGGTCATCGGACAGTTCATCATCTTCATCCAGTGTTTCCATTAATGGCGGTATTGCAGTGGTCGGTTGAAGCAGCTCTCCCCTGTTGAGCGTACACCTTGGAAATTCCGCTTCATCTTTTTGTTTATGAACACTCAAAAGCTCAATGTACAAGGCATTCATGTTCAAAAAATCATATACATAAATAAGCCGTTGATGAGGTTCATCAATAAAATCCTTGATACGTGAATCTCTCATGATAAAGGTCTCCTCTACCATTTTGGCATTCTTATCCTCATCGGTTTCTACCTCCCCATTAAACATATCGATGAGTGTTATTTCTTTCATTTTGTTCCATTTCTGGTCGCAAATATGAAAAGATGCGAGATCCTGAATATTCAGACTGGTGCATGTGGCTATCATGTTATGGAAATCCTCAAATGTTTGAGTCGCCTGTATCTCAATATCCCTCACAAACTCATCACTTAAATCGGACAACAATCTGAATTTATAGATGTGCATAACTACCTTATTTGTTATTCAGCTATAAAATTAAAAAAATTATTACAAAACAAATATTTACTTTTTAAATGAGTCATTTATTTTTCTAAGAAATTTTTCACCGGTTCCAAACCCATTTCCCTGCCTTTTTCAAGCATGAACCGGTAAGCATCTTCAAAATTATTGTCGATCTGTCCATCTAAAATGGCTTCACGAATAGCGGTTTTAATTTCACCGATCACCTTTCCCGGAGCGACATCAAAGGTTTTCATGATGATCTCTCCTGTTACCGGAGGTTGCCATTCACGAAGTTTATCTTTTTCTTCGATTTCGGCCATTTTCGTCCTAACGATCTTGAAATTATTGAGATAACGATTGACCTTTTCCCTGTTCTTTGAAGTAATATCAGCTTCACACAGCATCATCAAATCATCGATATCATCCCCGGTTTCGAAAAGCAGGCGCCGGATCGCGGAATCGGTCACATGATTTTCGGAAAGAATAATCGGCCTCAGATGCAGCAATACAAGTTTTTGTACATATTTCATCTTTTCATTCAGCGGGAGTTTCAAAAATGAAAATATTTCGGGAACCATTTTTGCACCGACATATTCGTGGCCATGAAACGTCCATCCGGCAGAATTATCGAATTTTTTAGTAACTGGTTTACCGATGTCATGCAAAAGTGCTGCCCATCGAAGCCAGAGAGAATCCGACTTCCGGGAAAGATTATCGAGCACTTTCAACGTGTGATAAAAATTATCTTTATGACCTTTGCCCTCAATGGTTTCGGCTCCTTTCAGTTCATGAAACTGTGGAAAGATTATTTTTAGCAGTCCGGTTTCATCAAGCAGTCTGAATCCGGAGGAAGGTTTCCCGGTTAAAATGATCTTATTCAGTTCGTCTGTTATCCGTTCTTTCGAAACAATTGCGATGCGTTCCGCATTTTTACGAATAGAGAGAAGGCATTTTTCTTCGATCGTAAAATTGAGTTGTGCTGCAAACCTGATAGCCCGCATCATCCGCAACGGATCATCCGAAAAAGTGATATCAGGATCAAGTGGTGTACGAATAATCTTGCTTTCGATATCGCTGATCCCATCGAACGGATCGATAAGTTTTCCAAAATCATCTTTGTTAAGGCTGATTGCCAAGGCGTTGATAGTGAAATCACGGCGGTTCTGGTCGTCTTCGAGAGAACCATCTTCCACAATGGGTTTCCGGGAATTTTTTCGGTACGATTCTTTTCGTGCTCCTACAAATTCGATCTGCCATTCAGCATCCTCACGGTAGTTGACCATCGCTGTTCCAAAATTTGCAAAAGTTTTGACTTTAGCCTCATTTCCAATGCAAGAAGCAAATTTTTTTGCCAGTTCTATCCCGCTTCCGACTGCTACTACATCGATATCTTCACTTTGACGGCCCAAAATACAATCACGTACAAACCCTCCCACAACAAAAGCAGGAAATCCAAGCTCTTCTGCTGCTTCAGCAATGCACCTAAAAACCTGTGATTCGACAAAATTTTTCAATCTTCAACTTTTCTGCAAAACTATTAAATTCTGGTAAAGACAAGGAAAAGAATAGCAGTCTATAACTTCGTTTGCAATCGTATCGTTCCCTCTGATTTTTCATTCGCTTCGATAATCATTTTGTCTGCTAAAGATTTTGCAGTTTAGATACACTGTATACCATTTTCAATCAGTCTAAAATCATTAAAACAGAAGGACCGAATTGAATCTTAAATGACAGGAATTTTGCTGAGACCTCATCCGCAACGATACTAATTCAGGAATTAAGTTCAACTAAAAAATGCGACTTATAATCGCGATAATGGAGAAAGAAGAGAAATAAATTTTTCAGGAAAGAGCAGAGGAAATAATAACCTCTGCCACTTTCGCTGAGTGGTTAAAAGTTTCTTTATTTGCCCCCTAAATCGCCAAAAATAAGTTGCAGATGAAACAAATAACCCGTGAACAAAGGTATCAAATTGAGGCATATTTAAGATCTGGGAAATCAAAAGATTATATTGCCAGTCAGTTAACAGTCCATCGGTCAAATATTTTCAGGGAAGTAAAGCGCAATTCACAAAAAAGAGGCAGTTATAGTGCCTCCTATGCCCAGATGCTTTGTGATGAGCGCAAAGAGCGGTTAAAGCGACAACGTTCTTTTGATCAGTCTAAGGAAAGTCTTATTAAGGATTATATCGAACAAGAACAATGGTCCCCAGAGCAAATTGTTGGATATTGTAAAAAGAAAGGAATCGCGATGGTTAGTCACGAACGTATTTATCAATACATCAGGCAAGATAAAGAACAAGGTGGTGGTTTGTATAAACACCTTAGGCATCGACTTAAACATCGTAAGCGTCCTGTAGGAGGAAAACATATTCCCATAAAAAACCGGGTCTCAATAGATGATCGCTCCCAGGTCATCAATAACAAACAGCGCTTTGGAGATTGGGAAATTGATACAATTATTGGCAAAGATGGCAAAGGGGCTATCGTGACAATAGTAGAAAGAACTACAGCCTTTTTGATGATGAGAAAGCTACCCAAGGGTAAAAATGCGGAAAGTCTGGCTGATAATGTTATTGACATGCTCAGGCCATATAAAAACCAGATTCATTCAATTACCTCAGATAATGGAACCGAATTCGCTGAACATATGAAAATCAGTAAGAGCCTTGAGGTCGATTTCTTTTTTGCACATCCTTATTCTTCATGGGAAAGAGGCTTAAATGAATACACCAATAAATTAATAAGGCAATACATCTTGAAAAAATCCAAATTTGAAGATTACAATGATGAGTATATCGCTGAAGTTCAGTACAAAATCAATCGAAGACCAAGAAAAAATATGGAATTTAATTCGCCTAAAAAACTATTCTTTAATTTAGTTGCTTAATTTGTCGCATTTGTGAGTTGAATCTACGGGAATATATTAATTTAATAATTTTTCTATTTTAAATTTATATTTATATATATTTGCGATGGAAATTGTTAAATATTCAATCGATAAAGCATGGAAGAGTTAGAGAACAAAGAACAGAACAATGTTAGGGAAGAAATTTTTTCAAGGACTGTAAGAGCTGGAAAGAGAACCTATTTCTTTGATGTAAAAGCCACCCGTTCGGAAGAACAGTACCTGACGATAACGGAAAGCAAACGAAGATTTAATAACGATCAGGGGAAATTTTTTTATGAAAAGCACAAGTTGTTTTTATATAAAGAAGACTTTGAAAAGTTCACAGTCGGATTAAATGCTGCTATCGAATTTATACAAACAGGGGTAGCTCCTGCAGAACCGGTTGAAGAACCCAAATCAGTACCTGCTGAGGATATACATTCAAATGTAGATTTTGAAGACCTGGGCAAGGAAACTACCACAGACGAAACTCAGGAGGAAGAAAGCAAAGACTGACCCGAAAGGATTGATCTCTATTTATTGCTGTTCCTTGCTTTGTACCCAATTTTAATTATGTTTTATTTCCGTCCGATATTAACAGCCAACCTTTAATTGTTGATATTTTCTTAAACACTTCTGGAGGTTATTATTGTACATTTGCCACAACAGGTATTCATAAAATACACGATTTCGAAGGATTAATTATGGGCAAAATAATCGCTATAGCCAATCAAAAAGGAGGTGTTGGCAAAACCACTACGGCAATAAATCTTGCAGGAAGTTTTGCCGTTCTCGAATTCAAGACACTTGTGATTGATGCCGATCCACAGGCGAATGCAACTTCGGGTGTGGGTTTCGATCCGCGAAACATCACAACCAGTATCTACGAATGCATCATTGATGATGTTGAACCGGGAAAAATTATCCTCAATACTGCGACCCCCAATCTTGATCTGCTGCCTGCACATATCGACCTTGTCGGAGCAGAAATAGAAATGATCAACCTGCCAAACCGTGAAAAAATGATGCGGAAAGTAATTTCCAAAATCAAGGATAACTATGATTTTATTATCATAGATTGTTCACCCTCGCTTGGGCTTATTACTGTAAACGCGCTTACGGCCGCCGATTCCGTCATGATTCCGGTTCAGTGTGAATATTTTGCCCTTGAAGGTCTTGGAAAATTATTGAATACAATAAAAATAGTGCAGGCCCGGTTAAATCCCGACCTTGATATCGAAGGCATCGTTCTCACAATGTTCGATCAACGGCTCAGGCTGGCCAAACAAGTTGTTGAAGAAGTCAAAACACATTTTCAGCAAATGGTATTTGAAACGATCATTCACCGAAATACCAGGCTGAGTGAAGCGCCAAGCTATGGTGAAACGATCATCATGCACGATGCAGGCAGTACCGGGGCCATTAACTACCTGAATCTTGCACGGGAGATTCTGCAAAAATACGGAATGACCAGGATCGATGAATCTGATAAACAAATTCCGATTGTAAATGAAAACTAAACGATCAGCTCTTGGCAGAGGATTAAGTGCTATTCTCGAAAGCCCTGAAACAGATATAACTTCTGCGGATATATCAGGAAATTATGTGGTAGGAGCCATTGCAAATATTCCGCTTGAAAAAATTGAAGCCAACCCCTTTCAGCCACGCAATTCTTTTGAAGAAAACCGGTTAAAGGAACTGGCCTCTTCAATTAAAGAACAGGGGATTATTCAACCCATTACTGTTAGAAAACTTGGGTTCGATAAATACCAGCTCATTGCTGGTGAAAGAAGATACAGAGCTGCTAAACTGGCAGGAATCAGTACGATTCCTACGTTTATTAGAGTGGCAAATGATCAGCAAATGCTCGAAATGGCACTGATAGAAAACATTCACCGGGAAGATTTAAACTCCCTCGATATTGCGATCAGCTACCAGCGACTAATTGAAGAATGCAGCGTCACTCAGGAACAATTAAGCAGCCGCGTCGGGAAGGACCGGTCAACCATAACGAATTACATCCGGTTGTTAAAGCTACCGCCCCAGGTACAGCTTGCCTTAAAACAAGATAAGATATCAATGGGTCATGCAAGGGCTATTATTTCGGTCGAAAATGTTGATCAACAGCTTGAAATTCTGAACACGATCATAAATAAAGGTCTTTCTGTAAGGGAAGTAGAGCAGATCGTAAAAAAAGTGAACGATCCTGTTAAATCGAACGGAAAAAAAGTTTCCGGGCAATTGCCCGAAAAACATGAAGCGCTGCAGACCAAACTTACAGATAGTTTGGGAACAATGATCGAAATCAAACGAAATAATAAAGGCAAAGGAAGCATCGTTATCCCATTCAAATCAGACAATGAGTTTGAAAAAATCATTTCTTTTTTTGAAAAAGGAGACCTTGCGTAACCTGAAAAAAGTTACACTCTGCGATAGAACGTTTATATCGAAACATCTCCTTATTAAAAGATGTTGTTTGATTCTAATGTTGTGCATGTCCCTCCCTCTGTTTGTAAAAAGCCAGGAGAGTACCACCGATACCATTAAAAATGTAAAGAAAGAAAGTAGTGTACCCGATACACTAAGCAAGAAAAGTCATAATCCAACCCGGGCCACCATTTATTCAATGGTTCTTCCGGGACTGGGCCAGGCCTATAACCGGAAATACTGGAAAATACCAATCGTTTATGTGGGTTTTGGCACTTTATACTATTTTATTACTTCCAATGATATTGAATACAGAAAATGGCGGGCTGCATACTACCATGCCCTTGAGAATACAGATGGAACCGAACCTCCGGTGAATGATTATGAACGTTTGTATGGTGCGGATCCGAATATTTTAAAAGATCAGAAAAATTACTATCGCAGAAATCGCGATCTGTCCTATATTCTAACCGGAGTTTGGTATATACTGAACGTAGTCGATGCGACGGTGGATGCAAATCTTTACACCTGGAATGTGGATGACAATCTCTCCATCCGGTTCGAACCGACTCTAACAGGACCTCTTTACGGTTACCGGCCTAATGGCGGACTGAGGCTATCCCTTCATTTTAAATAAATTTGAATCATTATTAGCTATGAAACTAACGATTTCAGGTTACGGAAAAATGGGTAAAGAAATTGAACAGGTGGCGATCGAAAGAAACCATACCATTGCAGCCATCATCAATAGTGAGATAGACTGGGATAAATATTCAGCAAATTTTTTGGATTCGGATTTAGTTTTGGATTTTAGTATTCCGGAGGCTGCTGTACATAATATTTTGCGTTGTTTCGATGCCGGTATACCCATTGTAGTCGGTACTTCCGGGTGGTATGATCAGCATAATGAAATCCGTAAACATTGTATTGAAAAAGGATGTACGATGTTTTTTGCACCCAATTTCAGTATTGGGGCAAATATTTTTTTTACGTTGAATAAACGACTTGCCCAATTAATGAATCCTTATTCTGAGTACAATGTCGTTATTGAGGAAGTACATCCTGCACATAAAAGAGAAAAACCAAGCGGAACTGCTATCCATCTGGCCAATGATATAGCCGACAGCCTGAACAGGATCGATAAGTGGACGGTACCGCCTTCGAGCCATCCGTCTCAGTTATCAATTTTTTCAAAACGGATCCATGAAGATCCGGGCACACATTCAGTGAAATATTCTTCGGATATCGATGAAATCAACATCGTACATACGGCCAAAAACAGAAGAGGATTTGCGAACGGTGCGTTAATGGCTGCCGAATGGCTGAAAGGGAAAAAAGGTTATTTCGAAATGAAAGACATGATCCAAATTGATATCTGAAGGATCAAGCCTGCCCTTCCGATGATTTGTGCACCGCGTATTTCCTCCATTTGTCAAGAAGGAGAGTAATATCTTCCGGTGGATTTTTCTCAAAATACATTCTATTACCGGTTACCGGATGTGCAAAACCCAGTGATTTGGCATGCAGTACCTGCCGTGAACAAATCCCAAAGCAATTTTCGACAAACTGCCTGTATTTAGAAAATGTAGTTCCTTTCAGTATTTCATTGCCTCCGTAGGTTTCATCATTAAAAATCGGATGGCCGATATATTTCAGGTGAACCCTGATCTGGTGTGTGCGGCCTGTTTCAAGCTCACATTCGATGAGTGTCACATAGCCGAATCGTTCAACTACCTTGTAATGAGTGATTGCAGTTTTTCCATAATCGCCGTCGGGGAAAACGGTAAAAACTTTCCTGTTTTTAAGGCTGCGTCCGATGTTACCGGTTATCGTCCCCTGGTCATTTTTAAGATCTCCCCAAACAAGTGCCAGATATTTTCTTTCGATGGTATGCCTGTAAAACTGTTTACCAAGCCTCATCTGAGCTTCTTCATTTTTGGCAGAAAGAAGGATTCCTGAAGTATCTTTATCGATCCGGTGCACAAGATATGGACCCGGCCCCATTCCTTTTTTCTCTTCGGCTGATTGTTGCTGAAAATGGAAAAGCAAGGCGTTTACAAGGGTACCATAATAATTTCCATAAGCTGGATGAACGACCATCCCCGAAGGTTTGTTCACCACAATTACATCATCATCCTCATACAGAACTTCGATCGGGATGTCTTCGGCGATCAGTTTGAACTCACGTACAGGATGGGGAAGCATCACAGAAATTACATCTTCCGGTTTTACTTTATACGAAGGTTTTACTGAATTCCCATTGACAATTATACTCCCGGCATTGGCGGCATCCTGAATTTTACTGCGTGAAACATTATCAATACGCGACATCAGGAATTTATCGACCCTCAGCAAACTCTGACCTTTGTCAGCCTCAAATTTGAAGTGTTCGTACAATTCCTGTTCCTGTTCAATTTCTCCTTCACGTGCTGCGATATCCTCAGCCATTTTACTGAACCAATTGTATTATTTTGTTATTAACAGTTTAGCTGTATAATGTTTGGTAAATGCTTCGTTAAATACATCCACAATGTAAAAGCCCGGTTCAAACCAGCTTGTTTTTAGTTCTTCATTAAACGGAGCTTTATAGAGTAATCTCCCTGAAAGATCAAATATTTGCAAAGTTAAATATTTTCTGTATTTCGGATCAGACGCTTCTGAAGGAAGCGATATTTGAATACTTCCGGAATTTACTGGTGGATTGGGAAATATTTTCAATTCGGCTTGTGTACTTTTTGTTCCCGTTGATGAACCGGCAATTGGTGGCCCTAAAACAGGGCGAATCATTAACGAACCATCAAAACTTGAATTTACCCACCCGTTTTCCGAAAGGTAAAATATTTTTTTGCGGGTATTGGTATTCCTGTCGAACCCAATGTTTAGGTTATCGGAGGTGGTTTGTATAATTCCCACATAAAAGACACCAACAGGCAATTTAATCAATGTATCGCTGGGTATTACGTAAGTATGAAATTCATTCAAACCACTGAAAACGGGTATCTGGTTCTTCATTTCATAGCGCTGAACACCGGGCTTGCCATTGTTATCGTTCAGGACAACGATATGAAAATAACGATCGTTATTGTTGTTTTTGACTTTATTAAAAAATATCTGTATACCACGCAGCGTATCGTCCAGTTCGGTTGCGAATTTTACGACAAACTCCCCTCCTGCTACCGATGAACCGTAACTCCTTTCTGCACTTCCGTCATCATAAGCCATATAATTGCTGAAATGCTGGACAAATGCAAGTGTATCCCCAATAGTTACCGAATCTGTTTCATTGACTACCTGGTCAATTCTGAAATCCGGTTCACCCGAACCGAAATACTCGAAAAACCCTTTCATCGGTGGCTTTACGAAAGGCGAATACGTATTTACCGATTGTGAATTAAGTGGTTGTAGAACATTCTTCAGTTGCATAAGCTAAAGGACGTCCAGAATGATTTCCATCCGGATCATAAACCTGGTAATGATATGAGCAATTATGCGCAACAGAGTCCGTATTGTTGACATACACTTGAAGTGAGTCTTTTTGTAATTTTCCTGAATATTGTCTGAAGGGCATTGAATAAAAATCTTTAATAAATGATTCGGGTGGCTGAACAAATTTGACTTCACGTGAATATATATCATTTTTACTCCTGCCGATATTCAGGTAAACCTCATCTATATTCCAGTGATCCGTATTGCTTTGCCAGCTCGGAATATCCGATAAGCTTCCGTAGTTATAAAACCTGAACTGAAAATCCTTCTTAAACCAGTTAGTATCAGTAATGGGGATCATCACTCTTTTAAAATACACATCGTTGTTGATGAGAAATTTTGACAATGAATCACCTTTCGCCGACCATATATGTGTCCAATTATTCTTATACACAAAAACAGAATCACATGGCACTGCAATCGTATCATTAACAAAAAGTGTATCAGAAAGTAAAAGCCGCATACTTGTATCACAGGGGTATGGCGACTGTATTAAGCTGCCGGGAGGAAAATAACCCAGGCTGTCAATATCAGGATAGATAGACGATGTAACTTTAATAAAATTTGAATCGATATGTGAAAAAACCGATGCACCTTTAACCGTAAAAACTGAATCGCAAGGTAAGACAATCGAATCACCCGGAAAAAGAGTGTCCGCGAGTGTAAGGCTTAGAAGTGCATTGCAGGGCACCTGTGGATGCAAAATTGTTCCGGGAGTGAAATAGCCCACCGTATCGATCCCCGGAATATCTGAAGCATAAACCAAAACTGAGTCGACATGAGAAAACACAGTCAGGGTGTCGTAATAGCCAAATTCCAGAACCAGCGAATCATCAGTCAATGGAATATCGCCGAACCCCTGAGGCTGGTAATAAAAACTCAGGTATACCGAATCAGCTGGCGTGATTTTGCGCAGCCCCCCAATACTTTCATCATAAACAGAATCGAGCCGGATAGGATAGGAAGTCATGTAATCGGCGATGAAAGGAAAAGTACCAGCATTGGAATACAAATCGCCCCTTGCATTAAGAACATCAAAAGTAGCGACTCCACGATTCACCGGAAACACAGGATACTCACCATTAATATAAGTATAATTATCGACCCATTTGCTCGTATCTGGATAAACTGATGAACCTGAAAAATCATCCCGAAAAGGCAACAGCAATGGTGAATATTTTTGTACAGAAGATTTTAAGGAAGGTGAGGATTCTGTTTTATTTAGATAACTTTTAATCGCCTGATTACTGAGCGTACCGGTGAGGTATTCCTGAGTCCATGCAGTTATTGGAATAATTATTAAAAGTATATATGTAAAGAATTTCCTCATCCGGTTAAAAACTAAATGTATCTGTCTGCATGCTGTCAGGCTGCAGGGAATCGTTCAGGAATGAATTCACATAAGGTTCAAAATTAAACAATTCATCCGATCGGTACCACAGGTGAATGGAATCGCCAGGAAAATAAGGAATATTCGAATCCCATCTCGGATCCTGCATATACACCCTTGCAGTGTTATCCGTAACGCTGTCCATATAAAATTCCCGTCCGAGGTTAAAAGAAGCAATATTCAAGGTGTAAATTGCCTCTTCCCTTGTTTTACCTATAAGAAAAGGAATCGGTATCCGGTATTGTTTGTCTCCCGAACCGACGATAAGGTCGATGACAGAGCCTTTTACCAGCGTATCACCCGGCTTCACCGTATCCCCTTGATAAAATTGCTCGAGTACGGCATTTTTGTCAAAGCTGGGTTCATATATGAGTTTACCGACTGTCATTTTTTTCGATTCGAGAATGTTTACTGCCTGCCTTACCGACAAATCCCTGAGATCAGGCATAATGACCCGTTCGGGCAGCATAGCAACAACAGAGACATAAATACTTCTTCCTTTCTTTACTTTTGAGCCGGGCAAAGGATCCTGCAAGATTACCGATCCTTTTTTGCTATTATCGTCATAAAGTGAATCCGTCACTGAGAAATCAAAGCTTTTATCGAGACCGTAATCTTTAATTTCTTTCATCGTCATCCCCCTGACATCCGGGACTGCGAGTTCTTTTCCATGGCGCGTGTAAATGTCAAGGAATTTCATCGACAGCAAGAGAAAAACAATCACAATCACTATAGCAATACCCAGATTTACAAAAAATGTCCTGCTAATTAAAAATCGCCAAAAGAGTCCCTTGTCTGATTTTGAAGTATGCTTCACCCTGTTTGATCCCCTCTGAAAAATTTAGTTTATAACTTTAAACAGCCTGATTTATTGCTTTCTGTTTGCAAAGATAAATGGAAAATCCAATCATTCAGCCGAAAGATCGGTTGATAGTTTTAAACACAAATTTTGTCCATCATTTTATCAGAATCTGATTACTTTTGCCTTTAAATACGTAGTATGAAAAAACAAATTGCAGTCGTTAGCGGTGGGGATTCAGGTGAGTTTGGGATTTCTGTTCAAAGCGGTCTTGTGGTAGCCAAATTTCTTGATCCGAATATTTACAAAGCTTATCCAATCCTTATCAAAGGAAATGAATGGTTTCACGAATGTGAACACACGAATTCCTACCCTGTCGACAAAAATGATTTTTCAGTTACGATCGGATCAGAGAAAATAATGTTCGATTGTGTGTTTGTTGCAATCCATGGTACACCAGGAGAAGACGGCAAATTGCAAGGTTATTTCGATATGGTGGGTATTCCTTATACAACATGCAACCAGGCAACTTCTGCTTTGACATTTAATAAATACTTCTGCAAAAATTTTGTCGCATATTTCGGCATTAAAATGGCGCAATCACTCTATTTCAGCCAACCGGATCCTGTTACTGCGGAGAAGATTCTGAAAAAGCTGACGCTTCCATTGTTTGTCAAACCCAACAATGGCGGATCCAGTGTAGGCATGTCGAAGGTAAATATGGAATCTGAACTTGCTCCGGCTCTCGATCGCGCTTTTAAAGAAGACAATGAAATCCTTGTCGAAGAATTCGTTAAAGGAAGAGAGATCACGTGCGGTGTATTGAGGCATAAAGGGAAATTAGTAGTACTGCCGGTTACAGAGATTGTTAGTAAAAAAGAATATTTCGATTTTGAAGCTAAATATGATCCGGCACTTGCAAACGAAATTGTACCTGCTCAAATTCCGGTTGAGGTTGAGAAAGAATGTAAGGAAACATCGTCGATGCTCTATGAAAAACTAAACTGCAAAGGAGTTGTCCGCTTCGATTATATTTTTAATGATGATGGGATGTACTTCCTTGAAGTAAATACCGTACCCGGATTGACGGAAGCCAGCATCGTACCTAAAATGGCCAAATGCCAGGGCTTCACACTCACCGAATTGTTTACAATGTTGGTCGAAGAGGCTTTAAGTTGATTCCGGTTTTTAAAACGGATCGCTTCCTTAAGGTTCAGAAATTTCATTGATAACAAAGATTCCGGGTCAATGCCCGGAATCTTTCTAATAATAATATGTCTTGTCAGGTAATTTTTTTTCATAAAACCCGATGTAGTCGATCAAAAGGAATTTAAGCTGACAGGTAAGAAACGGCTTGAACGAACCTTCGTATCGGTTTCCAAAACCCAGGTCATCATTGATAAAATAAGTCTTTTTTTCTTCTGCTTGCACTGTTTGAGGAAAATCAAAAAAATAGGTGCTTTTCAAAAATTTAAAGACGTGGAGATCGGTCATTTCGATCACAAACGGATCGTTTTCATTTTCATCCTCTTTGCGGGTGTATCGCTCCTGAAGAGACATAGCAGAAACATTCAGCATAAAGGCTGAAATAAAAATGACCAAACCGATGGAAAACTTTCTGTACATTCCGAAAATTAATTTCAAAAATACGAAATTTTATTATTTTTATCGAAATGATTTATCCCATGAAAAGTTTTATTCTTTACCTGCTTTGTTTTCTACTTTATATAAATGGTTTTCCACAAAAGGTTGTAGTTTCTGATGAATATTTACAAATCAATGCTTCAGCCCATGATCCGCTTTATACGACTTATGCAGCGGCTATGGCCCGATCGAGGCTTTATGGCGACAAAGCATATAAAATGGATTATTACACCGATTGTATGCCACTGCATTATTCCAGCGATCAGGCCGGAAGTATCTTCGGTATTTGGATGATCGACAAACTTGTGGTCGACAGGATTTCAAAGTACTATCAAAAACCCGTCGTCAAAGTTTCATTCCCGGATATGGCCGTTATCGAATACGAACCCTTTAACGGGATCAGGGTGCAGGAATGTTTTTTTGTTTACAGTTCAACCATCGCCATGGTTCAGGTTCATATCGAAAACACAACCGATTTAAAACAAAATATCGAATTCTTTCCGGTGCTTTATTTTGAAAACGATTCACTTCAGATCATGGGTTTTGATGATAACGGATTTGGTTATGTCACTCAGCATTTTGAAACCAAAAAACGGCTTATCAGTAATTTGTATGCAAAAGCACCTTATCCTACCAATGTCAGGGATTTTTTCTGTGGAAGTGAAAAACCTTATTCATACGGTGGCTATTTAGGCACTTTGGATGATTTTTACAACAAGATCAAAACCGACTTTTATGCTGAGAACCATTCAGACGATTCGTTGAATATGGCGCTGAGCGGTTACAAAGACTTTGTTTCATTGCACTATAAATTTGACCTGATGCCGGGAGGGACTAAAATGCTCCGCTATTTCAGAGGAGAACAAGACCAAAAAGAATTTTATCCGCAACTGGCTGATGAGATCAATACATTGAAAACAGTAAATCTGCAATCGTATATCGATGATAATATCCGTTTATTTGCTTCGGTTCCAAGAATCAATTTTCCTTCAGAAAATGAAAAAATGGTATACCTTGGTGCATTCAATCTTGTAAGAGGATGCATGCTTCCGCCTACTGGTGAGACAACTCATAATTTTTATGTTTTCTCGAGAAATCCCATTTGGGGCTGGGGACATGGACACCAGGTACTGCATGAATCACTTAGCATGATGGCATATGCTTATTTAGATGCCGGTTCAGCAGAGGAATCGGAAAGGGTATATATGGAACAACAGGGAGCTGACGGACTCATTGCCTACCGCCACGGGCCCAGGGGAGCTCAAACATATGAACATAAAGGTCAGCCCACTACATCTGCACCTTTTTATAGCTGGATCAACTGGGAAATTTACAAGGTAAGCAAAAGCCGATTGTTTCTTATCGATGCCTATGAATCGGGTGTAAAATATACCAACTGGCTTATCAAGAACCGGGATAAGGATAACGACGGCTTGTTTGAATGGGGGCCTTACGGGATCATAGAAAATGTAAGGGACTGGTACAATGCGGTGTTCCAGGTTTCGGCCGAACGCTATCTTGATGTCGATAAGGAAGATATTTCGGATGAACTCGAATGCCTTGATCTAACCATGATGGTGATTAACGAGATGCGATCGCTTTCCAAAATGGCCAAAGAGTTGGGAAAAGATGAAGAAGCAAAATCCTGGAAAAAGAAAGCAGATAAAACGTCGGAACTTGCAAATACTACAATGTGGGACGACAAAAGCAACTTTTTTTATCATGTGAACATGAAGGATCATACTTTTAATTATAGGGGCCGGGATTTGAAACGACAGGAAATCATCGGTTTTCTTCCGTTGTGGGCGGAAGCCGTTGATAAAAAACGGGCCGACCTGCTGGTGAAGACATTAACGGATAGTACTAAATTCTGGCGGAAATACGGTGTACCAACATTGGCAGCTGATGATGAATGGTACAGTCCATATGTGGATTATTGCTGCAAATGGAACGGCCCTGTGTGGATGCTTTGGGATTATATGGTTTATGACGGCTTGAAAAAATACGGCTATAGCACCATTGCAAAAGAACTTGGCGATAAAATGATGCTTGCAGTTACGACTCAATTATCGAACAACCACAATTTTTGGGAATCGTTTAGCCCGGACAATGAGGTACTGGATTGTCCTCCCAATTATATCTGGGATTCGATTATGGCCAAACTTCTGATTGATATGTATGGAAAATAAAATCGCCCATGTTAAACACCATGGGCGATAATGAATAATTTTGATGCCCCATGAATAAATCCATGGGTTTGGATATATTACTGTACTACAATTTTACGTGATTCAACCCAATTTCCAACGTCAATCTTTAGTAAATACACACCTCTGGAATAACCCGAAAAATCGATGTCCTTTGTTTCTCCTGACCATTGAAACTGGTCAAGCAGCCCACCGGTAAGGTTGTGGATTTGTACGGTTCCTTTTTCAAGTGAAGCTTTTCCTTTGAATGAAAGTTCAGTAAGACCACTTGTCGGATTGGGGAACAAGGTAATATATGAACCGATGTTGTAATAGTTTTTGTCGATCCCGACGATGAAACCACTGTCGATCGGGCTATCGGAAAATACAATAAGATTACAGGCAACAACAAGATTGGGATTAAATCCATCGTTGCAGTCAGCACAGGTGACACCGGTAACACAGGTAGGATTGTTCGGATGACATAAATCCATGTAATCCTCATCAAAAACATAATCGAGTGTCACATCGCCCTGCGAAATAAACTGTGTCATATTGAAATCGAACCAGGGAGCTATCGATCCGGGACACCAGCCGGCTCGGTTGAATTGATAGGTGCCAAGCTGAGGCTGACAGCCATCTGGATTGGGGTTGCATATCTGCCAGTTGTGCTGTTCAAACGTTTGTACACCGTTTACCCAGATGTGGTGAGTATCTTCATGAAACTCGGCAGCATCACCGGTATTGAGATCACCCCATCCATGACCTGTGGAAACCAGTTTTAATGTCGCGTCCTGAGTATTTTCAGGAAAAGTAAATGAATAAGGTTCAACCGGCTCGAGATTGGCATAATCGCCAAACCAGTATGTACTGTCCCAAACTATGCTGATATCGCTGTATTTATGAGCCGGAGCCCCTGCATGGTAATCAAATGTCAGGTCGTATAAATATCCGTTATCCAACGTATAACAATTGAGACGAACGGAGATTTTGCCTTGCAATATCGACATATAGTCGGTCAAATCAATAGTATGAACACAGGCAACTCCGTATGGAGTAATATAGCGAATGATCTCGACCCATTTGCCATCGGCTCCCCGTGCATCTATACTGGCTACACGGTCCCATTCTCCGCAACCTCCTGTCGGACAATGTACGTTCAGCGTAGCCGTGATCTGATCGAATGCGCCTGTATACGACGGCAGTTCGGCTTCCACAACTTGCGATGGATTATCGGTGCTCAGCCAGACATTTTCAGCAGCTACAGCCTCCATATCGTTGGCCTGGTTGACAACATTGAAATTTACATCTTGTGTTGCGATGGCTCCAAAATTATTGGAAGCATGAATAGTAAGGGTATAACTTCCGTATGAAGGTGGTGCCCACCAGCCTGAATAATAACCATCGCCCCAGTTTGTCGGAGTAAACGTTTGTCCGTTAATACTGAATTCAACATCCTGAACCGCGAACAATTCCGGATATGTAATTGTGGCTATGGCTGCAATTTGGATATAATCCAGGTCGGGGACATACACATCCCCTGCCAGTGGATTCCGCGGATCAATATCGGGAACATGCATGGCAGGATCGAGAACCATAAAGGAATTCTGAACCGGATCAGCCGGATCATATGTACCATTTCCAGGTTGAGTTGCTTCAATGGTTACTTCCCCGGAAGTTCCTGTCAGTGTAAGCACATTCCCATTGACTGTTGCTGGTCCGGAAAGCACTTCAAATAACACGCCCAGACCTGATGTAGCTGTAGCTTCCAGTGTAAAAGGCGGATCGGTTGTAAGGTGGCTGGGTATCTGTGCAAATGAAATGGCCTGATATCCCGGGTCCACAGTTCCGTTAAAATTGGACGTTGGTCCATTCATTGCAAAGTTCATCAGATCGGCGTCGCGTTCACCACTTCCAACTTCGCAAACGAGTTGCGTAATCGTTGTGTTATTCCCGCCCGGAACACCCTGGTTCATCTTGTAATACAACTGCAAACTGGCTTCATTCCCTGTGAGTTCATCGGCCATGATATCCTGAATTTCCGTTTGCGACAAGGCCTTATTCCAAACAGATACCTCATCGATGCGTCCGCCGTAAACAAAGTTAAAACCGCTGAGTGTGCTTTTTCCGATGGCAAAAGAGACACCGGTGTTGGTAAACTGACCGGATGCGGAGGCACTTCCAACGAGAGAACCATTTATATAAAGTTTTACCTGGCTTCCGTCGTATATCCATGCCCAATGCTGCCAAACCTGCGGGATAGTGGCATTTACTGGAGCAACGAACCTCAAAAAGGCCATTGGCTGTTTCGAGCCTGCATTCTACCTGACCGTTGTTCAACTGAATCAGGTAAAAGCCGTTTCCGCTTGTCCTGAATCCCATCATGCCCTGACCGTAGCTAAGTTCATCACAGTAAAACCAACCGGTCATGGAAATTCCCGGACTATTGGCTATGTATTGTGAAGCTCCATTAAGTATCACAAAGTCGTCAACCTTATCAAAGTGGAGGTACTGATTGGATTGTGAAAGGAGTAATAGAGGCTGGACAACAAGAAAGAAAATGACCAGCATACGAAAATTTTTGTAGACTTTTTTCATGTTGATGATTTTAAGATTATGTTATAAAAATACTTGATTTTATCATGTGTTGCAAATTTTTTTCAAAACCGAACCTTCAATCAGAAATCCACCATATTTTGAATTCAGGTGTATCACCACCACCCTGGTTGGTTAGTGCATTGGCCCAGTTCGCCGAGTTGTATTCAACTTCAGAAGGCGGATAAGGCAATCTGAAATGCTGGATGGGACCACCTTCTCTTGGAGTCATTTTTGTTCTACGCGCAAGGGCATATGCTTCCCAGGGTTGCCGAAAGGCATCAAGCCACCTTTGAGTATAAATAAATTTGAGTTTCTCTTCATCCGTTAATGCAAGCCATAATCCACAATGATTGAGAACAGATACAAGATTAAGGTCTTGAGGAATACTTATCATCGAGGAAAAAGTCAAACCTGAAAGGGGTAATTTTGAGTTGCCTGCTACATTCTTCCACCATTTTAAAGAAGCGTCGATCCCACTTGTATATTCTATATCAGCCATATTTTTATCCACTGCTATACCTATTCCTCTAAAATAGGCTTCTGCCCTGATAAATTGTACTTCCGCTCCTGTGATCAACGGAATCGGCATAAAATCCTCATCGCGGATGATAAAATAATCAAATGGTGAATATATACAGGTTTCTCCTTTAATCTGATATGCTCCAGCCTGATCACGATGACTCTGATATGGAATTCCTCCTTCCGCAGGAGTATTGATTCCGGGAAATTGTGGAAAAGGCACCCATTTGCCAGCATTGTTTGTTTCGAAAAATATATAGGCACGCGGATCAAAAATGCCGCTGCCATCACTACTGTCGTTCTCCGATAACTGGTGCCAGATGTTGGAACCCATGCGTAAATTCTTATGTTCCCTGAACGACCAGTTGAGACTTTCGTTTTTAAACCCCATGGCTGCCGGCCAGATGCATGCACTTTCACCGACATAGGTTATAAAATCATAACCAAGGAATACCGGGCGATCATTTTCCATGATATCTTTTATGATATCACCGGCAAGTTGCGGTTCCCTGCCCGACATACGCATTGCATAACGCATGCGTAACGAATTTGCAAATTTTTGCCATTGAAGCATATCGCCGTTAAAAAGTTTATCGAATGTGCTGAATGTTTTAAAGGGTTCCTCAACAGTAGCCGTATCGCTGATATTTTCATCACACCATTTCAATTCATCCAAAAGATAGAGGTAGATATCCCGCTGTGAATCATATTTCGGGTGTAAATGCTCCAAATCCTGAAAGCCATAACCCGCATCAAAAAAAGGAATATCACCAAAAATATCCGTCAATTTAAAGGTTTTATAAGCCAGTACTATTTTAAGCATGGCTTTAATATTGGTTACTTCACCAGAATTCTCCATCTCATCCATCCGTTTTTCAAGTTCTCTTATATTCGGAAGTGTGAGGTAATAGTTCGACCACATGGCCTCTGTTCCGATGGTGAAATTTCCCCAGGCCTTTTTTGTAAGCGCAGCTAATTGCGTCTGATCATATAAAATTTCATTGTTGATATAAAATTGCTCATTACCGGTCAGGACGAGCGACTGAAGAACGCCGTTAAACAGGGAGCCAGCGCTGGCCGTTGTAAATCCCTGTTGATTTTTATTTAATTCTTCAAGATCTTTCCTGCAGGATGAAAGTAAAAATAACGAAGCAAGCAGTCCCGATACAAAAATAATCAGTACTGAATGCCACGATTTGAAAAGTTTGTGGTGGCGGTTATCATCAGAAACCTTTCGGCTGCTATTCAGAAATTCAGTGTTTTCAGAACTATATTTTATTTTATTGCTGTACATTATAATCGTTTTGCAAATTTTTAATTTAAATAATTTCAAAAAGAAGCATTTATACTAAAGGTGACCGAACGCATGCCAGGATAAGAAGCCCACTCGAAACCCTGAGCATTACCTGCTCCCATAATTCCTTCGGGGTTAATTTTATCGGGCAATGTGGTATAAATATAAAACAGGTCCCTTCCGACAACAGATAATGTTAATTCCTGGAAAATTTTTGATTTGTCGATCAGCTTGTGTGGTAAATTATAAGACAAAGAAATTTCTCTCATTTTTACCCATGTATTTTCAATGATCCCGGGAGTTGAAATAAATTTTCCCCAACCACCGGCATTGGGCAGGTATTTATAATAATAGTGAACCACTTTATTGTTGGGCGTTCCGTCATCATATACGCCGTCAAGGATGACCCCGATGTTGCTTGTGTTTCCTTCTGGGTCGGTGTAGGGAAGTCCCCCTCCTTCCCTTTCAATCAGGGTTTCGGGACTTTGACCGGTTTGAAGTCCGATAACATACGAACCGCAGTAGATATCGCCTCCCCATTTGGTATCAACCAATGCCCCAAGCGTAAAATTTTTGTACCGGATGCTTGTCTGCCATCCCGCCAGAAAATCGGGTGAAGCATTCCCGATAGGGACACGTGTGTCAGTTATCAGGTATTTTGTTCCTTCATCGTTTAATACGCGCTGACCATCGGAATTATAAATATAGTCATAACCGCTGATTGTTCCATATTCGTCCCCTTCATGAAGGATCATCGCAGGACCATTCAAACCCCAAATATTAGCGAGTTCATATGAATCGGCATAATCACCAAGACTCACCACATAATTCCTGTTCCGCGAAAAATTAATTCCTGTTTTGATGATCAAATTCTTTGTTTGTAACGGAACTGTATTGAGAGTGATCTCATACCCTTTGTTTGTAAGGGTACCCTCATTGATCTTAATGTTTTCAGCTCCGGATGAAAGTGCCAGCGGAGCAGTGATGATCTGATCGAAGGAATACATATAATAATAGGTAAAATCAAAATCGATCCGGTTTTCGAACAACCCAAGGTTCATCCCGCCTTCATAGGCATTCACCCGCTGAGGTTTCAATTGATAAGGAGGAATAACGCTCGGGACAAAAGAAGTCTGTTGTCCCCCAAACCGGCCGGTAGTGTAATAAAATTCTGTTTGGTATGGATCCGTATCGGAAGCGATCTGAGCGATCCCGCCCCGGAATTTCAGGAAATTCAGCCAGGGTATCTTTTCCTGTATTTTAAAAGCTTCTGTAGCAATAAAACTAAGTGATGCGGAAGGATAAAAGTACGAATTGTTCTCAGGAGGTAATGTAGATGACCAGTCATTTCTGCCTGTTAATTCAAGAAAAAGATAATTGGCATACGACAGGTTTAAAAATGAATAAACAGAATTTGTTTTCCGCTTTGATATAATTTCCCCCGGAATTACCGACTCCGCTGAATTCCCGAATGATTCAACGTATGTTACATTGTTTGGATCGGTATAATAGGTATTGTCGGTATAATTGAAAAATGTATACATATTCGGATAATACCAGGTTCCAGAATGCCCATTGATGGCATAATAATATTTGTTCCATTGCCCGGCTCCGGCGGTAAGGACGACATTAAATTTTGAATTAAATAGTTTGTCTTTTGTCGCCGTCAGAATAAAATCATAGTTCTCTCCAACATCACGCGACAGACTATTTGCGTAATAGCCATTCTGTAAACCGATGACATCTGTAGGTTTGTTTTTCGTTTCGTATTGGTCGATTGTAAAATCGAGTCCGGCACGACCGGTTGCATTGAGCCAGGTAGTGATATCGTAAGTGAGGGTCAAAGCTCCAAGAAGCTTATCCCTGTCGAGCGTCGTATTGTTATTATAATAATTCCACCATAACGTGGGGTTGATGTCGTTAAATGGATATCCTTCCATCGGATTCTGCGAACCATCGGGAAGGGCCAAATTCTCTTTATCAATGGCCTGATAACTTCTCGGCCAGCAATACAAAAAACCTTTATTGAATGAATTTCTATCTTCGCCCAAAATCGGGCTGTTCAGCCTGTGAAATTTCACGTAAGAAACCGAAAGATCGGTTCTAACTTTATCCGAAACTTTCAGATTTCCTGCAAGATTAATCGTTGTACGGTTATAATTGCTGTTGTCGATGACCGCGTCATGATCCTGTCTTGTAAGCGAAACCCTCATGGTGCCTTTTTCTCCACCTCCAGTTGCAGCAATATTATGGGTTGTAGTAAATCCATCATGAAAGGGTATTTTCAGGTTATCGGGCTGCGGTGAATAGGGCCGCATCGTACCATCCCACCATTTAACCATCTGACCATCCATTTTCGGTCCCCATGATACCGCTGAACCGTAATATCCGAATTCAGCAGTTGTGGAGGATGTTTCGCCTTCCTGGTTAAGGATTAAATTATCCGTACCATAAATTCCGGGATACAACAATGTATCACCATTTACAGTAGTAGGAAACGTCGGTGGTGTAAATGAAATCGGGCCACCGGCACCATAGGTGTTCTGTACTTCCCTGTAACGATACGGATGTGTGATTTTATAGGAAAAGTTATACGAAACACCAATCCCGCTTCTCTTTGTTCCGCGTTTAGTTGTAATTTCAATGACTCCATTTGCCCCTCTTGAACCATAAAGGGCCGAAGCTGCACCTCCTTTCAATACTGTATAGGTTTCAATGTCTTCTGCATTGATATCGGCCACAGGACTTCCCCAATCGACACCCCTGCCGATGTCGGTGAGACCGGGAGTATTTTCCATTGGAATGCCATCAACCACGATCAGCGGCTGATTGTTGGCATCGATATTATTATTCCCTCTGATAGTGATCCGTGTTGATCCGCCATCAACTCCATCGTTGTTCGAAACCTGAACGCCAGCCGACCGGCCAGTTATTGCACTGATAACATTTGGCGTGTTGGAACTCACGATGATGTCTTTGTCGATTTTCTCGGTAGAATAACCGATTTCTCTTTGCTGGCGTTTGATCCCCAAAGCAGTGACAACCAGTTCATCAAGTTCTTTCGCACTTGGCTTCAGTTTAATATCAATAGTATGTTGTGTTCCTGCAGGAAATTCCACCATTTCAAATCCTACAAAACTAAAAACAAGAACATTGTCAGAAACAACACCAGATAGCTTATAATTCCCGTCAATATCGGTTACGGTTCCGATGGTGGTACCTTTGATGTAAACCGAAACTCCGGGCAATGGCTGGCCGTCCTCAGCTGAGGTAACTTTCCCGCTAATGGTTCTTTCCTGGGCAAAGAGTTTTCCGGTTATTGTAAAAAGGATTAGAAAAAAAAGTAATGATTTTTTCATACGTTGGCATTTAAAACTACACGATAACTTTCTGAATTCACAAGCTGCAAGTGAAATCAAGCTGAATAAAAATATCCAATATTATAAAATATTTTTTCTCGATCCTAAAAAAAATCACAAGTGACTGTGAAAAAGATCGGGACAGGAATCATAGTGATAAAAATAATTATTTTACCAGGTTGGTAAATCCCATAAAAGCAAGGGAAAGTAGACCGGCCGTGAGGAGTGTGATAGGAAATCCTTTCATACCTTTGGGAACACCAGTAAGTTCAAGTTGTTCGCGAATTCCTGCCATTAAAAGCAGGGCAAGGGTAAAACCGGCAGCAGTTGCTGATGCATAAACGACACTACTGATTAGGTTGAAATCCTTTTGAACAGCAAGAATAGCGATTCCAAGGACTGCGCAATTTGTGGTAATAAGCGGGAGGTAAATACCCAAAGCCTGGTATAAAGGTGGAGCCGACTTCTTTAAAATTATTTCGACAACCTGAACCAGAAAGGCAATAACAAGAATAAAGGTGATGGTTTGCATGAACTGAATGTGCAGCGGATTCAATACATAAAATTGTATGAGGAAAGTAACAAGATTGGCAAGGGCCATAACAAAAATGACCGCAGCACCCATTCCCAACGAAGTTTGTACTCGGTTCGAAACCCCCAAAAATGGGCAAATGCCAAGGAACTGGGCAAGTACCACATTGTTGACTATAAGGGCAATGATGACAATTTTTATTAGATCCATTTTTCTTTTTTTATCGAATTACAACACTCCAATTATTAAATAGAATACCTGCTTTTTATCCTGTTCATAATGGCAATCAGGTAACCATACGTAAGAAATGCGCCCGGAGGCAGGATGAAGATTAGAATAGTTTTAGTTTCCTGCGACATTAAACGAATATCGAAAATCGAACCGTTTCCCAAAATCTCCCGGATACCACCCATAATGGTCAGGGCCAGAGTAAATCCTAATCCCATTCCAAGTCCATCGAGAACAGCTCGACTAACTTTATTTTTTTGAGCAAATGCTTCGGCCCGGCCAAGGATGATACAGTTTACAACGATCAAAGGAATAAAAATCCCGAGGGTTTTGTATAAATCCGGGGTATATGCTTTCATTACCAGATCGACAATGGTGACAAATGTAGCAATCACCACAATAAATGCTGCGATCCTCACTTTATCCGGAATCACATTCTTTAATAAGGATACAAGAAGATTTGAACAAACAAGGACAAAAGTCGATGCCAGTCCCATTCCGACTCCGTTCATGGCTGCGGTTGTAACGGCTAAAGCTGGGCAGGTACCCAAAACCAGAACGAATGACGGATTGTTTTTGATCAAACCGTTTGTAAAATATTTTATCTCGCTCATTGCTGGCCTCCTTCTTTAATAGCAGTGGTATCTGTTTTGAGTGAATCCGCGGTTGCCTGTATTTTTCCTGATTTCAGATTTGTTTCAAATCCATCGTATGCGCGCTGAACCGCATCGCAAAAAGCACGCGAACTGATGGTAGCAGCTGTTATTGCATCTACCTGACCACCGTCTTTTTTAACCTGAAGTTTGAAATTTGCCGGATTTTTATTCATGAACTGATCTTTGAAACGGGGTTCTTTCATTTTATTACCAAGTCCCGGTGTTTCCTTTTGATCCAATACGGCTACATTTTTGATTGTTCCATCCGGCTTAAAACCGACCATGAGGGTAAAATGGCCGCTGAATCCTTTATCCGTATATGTTTTGACCGCATAACCGATGGGTTGTCCTTCGCGAGTTGCCGTATAATAATCCAGTCCGTCGACTGAAGTTTTTGCTGTGGTTGGATCATTATCAAAAGGGGGTAATACATCACGGATAGCCTGAATTTCCTTTTTTCTGTTGGCTTCTTCAATTGGCCCCTTTGTCACTGTATACACAAATCCGAGTGCACACGCCATGGCCATCGAGATGAGCATCAGCGACAAAACCATATTTTTAAATGTCGATTCCAGTTTAGCCATTTATCATTACCTCCCCAAATCGTTTAGGTTTAATACTGCTGTTGATGAGCGGTACAAATGCATTCATGATCAGTATTGCAAAAGAAACGCCCTCGGGATAAGCTCCGAAAACCCGGATCAACACCGTGAGTAATCCGCAGCCTGTTCCGAAAATCAACATTCCTTTATAAGTCATAGGAGATGTAACCATATCCGTTGCCATAAAAAATGCACCCAACAACAATCCGCCGGCCAGCAAATGAAAGACAGGGCTTATGTAATGTTCGGGATTGATGAGGTACAAAACACCCGTGAAGATAAAAACCGTGAGCAAATAGGAGATGGGAATATGCCAGGTAATTATTTTTTTGTAAAGCATGTATGCTGCCCCGATAAGCAAAGCAATCGCTGATACTTCTCCGAGAGAGCCGCCGATATTACCAATGAACATTTGCGAATAGTCGGGAAGTTTATCCGCTAACTGCGAAACCGTTTCACCATTTGTGAGACCTTCTTTTAAAACACCGAGAGAAGTCGGGCCGGTTATAGCATCTGTCAGAACAAAACGGTTTGTTAAAGGTAACGGCCAGGAAGTCATATCTACCGGAAAGGAGATCAAAAGAAAAACCCTGCCGATAAGTGCAGGATTGAAGGGATTTTTACCAAGACCACCATATGACATTTTTGCTATCCCTATGGCAACAATACAACCGATGACCAGCTCCCAGAGCGGTAAACTGCTTGGAACATTAAAGGCTAATAGTATTCCTGTGATTACGGCTGAACCATCCTTGTAAGTCGGAGATTCCTTCAGCAAAAAAATCTGGATAAGGTATTCAATAAACATGCAGAAAACTACGGAAGTCAGCGTAAGAATAACCGCCCCTAATCCAAAGTACCAGAACGATATGATCATGGCTGGAATAAGTGCAATGACCACCCCCCACATTATTTTACTTACCGATGTTTCGCCGTGAACATGGGGCGAGCCTGATATGGTCAAGATATTCATTCCTGTTGATTAAAATTTTTTCAAGCGCAATTAACTAATTCAGATTTTTTATCAAGCCAAAAGATATTCTTCATTCAGTTTCACCCCGGCCATCATTTTTTATTCCTGTTTCTGATGATCTTACCGACTTCACTTTTCCCGTACCGCATGTAATCGAGCAACGGCCTGCCTGAAGGACAGGTAAAATGGCATGAACCGCATTCCATGCAATCCATGATGCGTTCAGCTTCTGCTTTATCGAAATTTTCAATCATTACAAGTTTTTCGAGCAGATAAGGCTCAAGTCCCATCGGGCAGACAGTTACGCATTTTCCGCAGCGGATACAATGTGTTACAACTGTTCTTGCTGCTTCTTTATTATTTAATATTAAAATTCCCGAAGTCCCTTTGACAACAGGTACTTCAAGTGAACTCAATGCTTTGCCCATCATGGGACCGCCGCAGATCACTTTGCCGGTATCTTCCGGTAAACCTCCGGCAGCTTCAATTAGTTGGGATACTGGTGTACCGATTCTGACTAAAAAGTTAGATGGTTTTTTTACTGATTTACCTGTTATAGTAACTACCCGCTCGAAAAGCGGTTTATTTTTTTGAACCGCCTCATAAATGGCAAAGGCAGTGCCTGCATTGTGCACCACAGTACCAACCTCGATCGGCAATTTACCTGAGGGAACTTCTCTGTCTATCAATGCCTTGATGAGCTGTTTCTCAGCCCCCTGCGGGTATTTAACCTTTAGCCCTGCTATGCCGATTCCCGTATAATTTGTTGCAAGTCTCGCTATGTGCTGAATGGCATCAGGTTTATTGCTTTCAATGCCAATGATCGCTTTATTCACTCCCAAAGCGGTCATGAGAAGTTTAATCCCAACCATTAATTCTTCACCTTTTTCGAGCATAAGCCTGTGATCAGCGGTAAGATAAGGTTCACATTCAACACCGTTAATAATTAAAACTTCTGCTTTCTTCCCTTCAGGAACCATTAATTTTACGTGCGAAGGGAATGTGGCACCGCCAAGCCCAACAATTCCCATTGTATTAATTTTTTGAATGATCTCCTTTTGACCAAGAACAATATCTTTCTTGACAACAGGATTACGATCAATGCTTTCCTCCCATTCGTCTCCTTCAGTATCGATTGTAACGGCCATTCTCTTATAACCACTTACATCTGTTATCTCTCCAATTTTATTGACTTTGCCGGAAACAGACGAATGGATATTAGCAGAAATAAAGGCTTCACCTTTCGCGATCAACTGACCTGTCTTTACGGTATCTCCTTTATTTACCAATACTTTGGCAGGAGCCCCGAGATGTTGCGACACCGGAATAAAGACCACCTTAGGGATCGACAATACTTCGATCGGCTGCTTTTCCGATAGTTTGTTTTCTGCAGGATGAACTCCACCAAGTTTGAATGTTTTAAGCATTCCGATTATCCTTTATTATTTTTTTATTCTGTTAAAAGTTGCTTTGCCAAATGTTATTCTTTTTTCCTCTGATTTACCACATTGATTTTTCCGGTTTTGCCCTCCAATTCAGTTTAAACAACTGCCATCGTTTTTGATTCCTGTTCTTCAGCGGGTTTATCTTTTCTTGGAGGAAAATTCAATTCCAGAATTGAACCCGTCGGGCATTCAGTCACGCACTTTCTGCACAATTTGCATTTTACCGGATCAATATATGCCAGATTATTTTCAAGCGTGATGGCTTCAAAAGGGCATATTTTCACGCATTTACCGCACCCGATGCATGCTGTGTTGCAATTTTTCCTGGCCGGTCCTCCTTTTTCTTCATTCACACATGAAACATATATCCTTCTATCCTTTTTCCCTCTGGGCCTGATTTCGATAATATTTCTGGGGCATGCTTCAACACAAGCTCCGCAAGCGGTGCAATTATCACCAACTTCGGGCAAACCTGTTTCCGGATTGATATGTATTGCATCAAACAGACATGCTTTAACACAATCTCCCAGGCCAAGACATCCAAACGGACAACCACCTTCTCCCGCGAAAAGATTATTCGCGAAAGAGCAAGAGGAAGCACCCTCATATTGTATTTTTTTTGGAGAATTTATGAATGATCCATTACACCTGACGACAGCTATGACGGGATCCAGTTCCTCGACTTCCAGTCCAAGAATTTTCCCAACCTGAGCCATCACCTCATTACCACCGACCGGGCATTTTAAACCTTCAATATTCCCCTGCTGATTTTTCTGATTTACCAGTGTTTCTGCAAAAGCCCGGCACCCGGCAAATCCGCATCCACCACAATTGGCAGCAGGCAATACTTCCCCCACCTCATCGATTTTCGGATCCTCGATGACTTTGAATTTCTGTGCGACAAAATACAAGATAATCGCCGCAATACTTCCCAGCATACCCAATGTTGCAATTGAATAAATCAATTCAATGTTCACGGCTTTAACCTTTTAAGATTAAACATTCCTGTTGTTAATCAATTAACGCTGGCAAATGTATAAACATTTAGGTAAGTTAGAAGTGTTTTGCGAGAAAAATTATTTGCTTGTAACCGGCTAATAATAAAATAGATATAGAATTTTATATATTGCTTTTCGGCTCAAACTAAATAAAAACAGCCTGATTCATAAAAGGTTATGTTTTTAGTTTATATGGATTCTAAATTTCCGGCCAAAGGCCAAAAAAAAACGGCAGCCTTAAAAGGGCCGCCGTTTGTAAAAAATTAATTGAATTATTTCAAAATAATTTTATAAAACTTTTTTATATCTGCTTTATTGAACTCAAGCATATAAATTCCTTTTGAAAAGGATGAAAGGTCGAATTCAACCTCACCATTTGCAGGATTATCGAAATTCTTAGTGTATATCATTTTCCCTGTCAAATCGCGAATAATAATGTTAAAATTGCTGATCTTCTGCTTATCAAATACAACATTGAACTTGCCGCTCGATGGATTCGGAACAATTGAAACATTAAGATCATTCGTTGATAACTGACCTATGCCCGTACCGAGGTTAATACCCAGGGTCATGTTATCAGCGTCCGAACCTGTACAAGGATCCTGTGCATTTGCAGTCAAAGTTAACTGAACCTGTCCGGCACTAATATCATTGGTGCCGGGTGTATAGGTAGCATGCAATAAGGAAGGATCATCAAAACTCCCGTCTCCTGCGGTTGTCCATTCTGTCGAAGAATAACTGATCGCATTTCCGTTCAACATAACAGAAGGAGTCGTTGTCGTCGTATCGTTTCCTGCCATTGCCTCGGGTTGTTTAATGATTGTAACAATGACATCATCGGTTGCCTCCCAGCCCGACTGCAAACCATCAACAGTAAGTGTAAGAGTAACAGAACCGTTTTCAATATCACCGTTACCTCTTAAATATTTCGCCATTAATACATTTGCGTTCTGAAACGTACCATCTCCGGAAGTTTCCCAATGCACGCTACTATAATACTGTGCCGTAGGTTCTGTTTCAAATAGTACGTTATCGCAAATAGTTGCATCGGGTCCTGCATAAGCTGTTGGCGGCTGTAATCCACCGAAATCAAATTCACATATGCGTGTTCCCCATCCATTACTTTTCATGTATTCACCAGTGAACCAAAAAGTAGTATCTGTTTCAGGATCAACTGACATACAACTATAATCACCCCAGCGGTCAATTCCGGATTGTGAAGAAAGACCGGTAACAATTTCCGTTTCATCAATATTCATCTCGCCTAAAGGTGCATCTGCCGTTCGACCAGTATAGCGCAGGGAAGGATATATCGATGAACTTGAAACTGAATAGCCGAGGGCTATGTCTCCGTTTTGAGCCATAACGATACTCCCCATCCACCGGTTACTATTATCAGGGGAATAAGTCCCCTGCTGGTATATTGACCACCCAGAACCATCATTTCTGAGTTCATACCACCTGATGGCAGCATGATTGGAAACATTTATCGTATGATTTGCGAGCATTACATCGTAGCCATTAAAACTCCTGTAAGGCAGGCGGAACATTACACGACCAGTAAATTCATCCAGTTTGGTACTTGTACCCGGCTGCGGAATGCCGTTAATATTATCATTAAATGTTGCTGGCGTTAATACTGTATTCAGCATAAATGTTGAATTATTCGTATTCGTCCAGTCTACATTTACATTCCATATTTCCATCGTATGGTTGCCGAAGAAATTAATCCCAACAATACAATTAGGTGTCCCCGCAGGAGGCGCGTCACCATCTACATCCGACGGAAGATACCCATAACGTGATGAATATTCTCCAAAATAAACCATTTGGGCATTGGGGTCGCCATTGAGCATTTTATCCCGTTCAAATACTGCAACAGCCATTCCTTTAAAATTCCCGTTATTGAATGTATTAAATGTACCATAATACCCATCAGACCAAACAGCGAGTTTTGGATAATCCGGCATATAGGAAAATTGAAAAGCATATCGATTCCATGAACCAAGCGGGTCACTTGTTTGTGACACGGCGATTAATTCATAGAAAGGTCCGTTCGGGTAGTTTGGCAATGCAAACTGACTACCGACCCAACGATCTGCTATTTCATCATACAACATGATTGGATCACCATCATTAGTTCCTGTCCATGGTCCGGGAATCCGCTCCATAACGTGCTGTTAGCAACCGGCCCATATATTTTGACTCCTGATTTGTTATAAACGGCAAATGACAAGTTGATCATTTGAATATAATTGGTCAACCCGATATCGCCATCGGTATCAGGCGGATAAACGCCATTGATATTACCAGTGCCATCTATACTAATAATGGGGCCTTTTGTCCCTTTTGTTCCCGATTTACTTTGAATGGTCGCTGCATCTGTTGTGAAATTTTCGGGGGATTTCACTTCCAAAAACTCATTTTCTATTTCACCGTTTTCCCATCCAATTTTTTGATCCTCTGGTTTGATGATCTTCATATCCCTGAGTGGCGGTGATTGATCAAAAAAAGCAGCTTTAACGACTTTTTTGGGTGTGTAGCTTTCCTGACTAAAAAGCTGAAAAGCAATTAAAATCGATACGAATAAAATAAAAGTTCTCTTCATTTTTTTAAAAGTTTACTATATGACAATTTTTATGCTTAAACGAATGTATATTATATATAAATGAACCTTAGTATATACAATTGAGATTATTGGATAATATCACCTAAACATAAACATTTATATATTTGATTATTACTTTGTTAATTTCTTCAAATTTAACCTGCAAACCCCTTTAAAATACAATTATAGATTGCTATTGTTCAACATTTTCATTCATATTAAACCGCAATAATTGATGTATGCTGAAACTGTTCTAATTTTTTTGCAAAAGTACACATTATCGGATTCTAAATACGAATGTATTTCCAATAAGTTTTCGAAAGGCGTAAAGGACAAGGTAATACGGCACCAACACGCCGATTGAAATTAATCCTGCGAGACCATCACTTTTTATGAATTGCTTCACTATTAAAAGCGAAATAATAAGGAGAGCGAAAGGCAACAAATACCCAAGAACAACTGCTTTGGTTCCCAATGATTTTTCCATCATTATTTCAACTTCGTCTCCGGTTTTATGAAGAGAATCTTCATTTTTAGCAACTTCGATTATTTTATCACGAACTTCTGTGAGGTGACAAAGATTGTTTGCATGGCAAGAACTACAAGCTGACTGAACACTTATTTTTACGTAATAAGAATCCTTACTTTCATCTGTAATAGTCCCATGTTGACGAATAGAATTAACCTCACAGTTTGGATCACTTTTAAATTTCTTCATTTATTAAGGAGTTGAAAGTGAAACCGGAAGAATTTTCCCATTGAAATAATGATGGCCATTCATAGCAAAATCTTTAATGAACTTTGCCATTTCAGCAGATGTTAGTGGGGCTTTATAACCCGGAAAAGCCGTTGACAGCATTTCTGTTTGCACGGCGCCGAGGGCAAGGCAATTAACGTAAATTTTTTTCTCCCTGAATTCTTCGGCGAGGCATTCGGTCAGAACAGCAAGAGCACCCTTACTCGCACTATAGCCTGATAATCCAGGGAACTTAACGCTGCCTTGTACACCTCCCATGCTGCTGATATTAATGATGTGCGAATTTTCATTGAATAGAGGATACAGTGAACGAATTAGCCTGAAAACACTCATTACATTTGTACCGAATAGCAGATTTACATCTTCATCTGTGAGTTTTTGAAATGGCTTATTGATGAGATAACCAGCATTGTTTATCAAAATATCAATTGAATTTAATTCTTCCGGAAATTTCCCCAAGAGACCATTCACCAGATCATCTTTTTGAATATCCACTGCAAAAGCATATACCTGTGATGAAGGAAAATCTTCAGTGCACTTTTCTTTTAATGCAGCTATTTTTTTCTCATTTCTCGAAACAGCAGCAATCACTGATTTTTCATCTGCAGCGAAAGCTTTTACAAGTTCATAGCCAATCCCTTTGCTTGCTCCCGTAATTAAAATATTCATATTTGAAGTTATTATAGGATTTGTTTATCATCCAAACGCCTGATTGCAAAATTACACAGAATAAATTTTGCATCCCGTCGAACTATAAAGCTATCAGAAAATGTTTTCCTGCATCAAATTTTGTACTTTTGTATTGTATAAGTTTTGGAATTGGAGTTTTTGGACAGGAAATTGCAATAAATTAATTAAATGTCTATAGCCATGAAGGTAGTTCTGATTATATTTTACATTTATTCATTTTTTAGTGGAGTTGTACCTCCGGAAGGTGATGAGATACAAAAAATTTCGCAGGCTATTAAAGCGGCCGATGCGGAAAAGCTCGCAGTATATTTCAGTACCACTATCGAACTTGAATTGGGAGAAATCAGCGGTAGCTACAGCAAAACACAAGCAGAACTTATCATGCGTGATTTTTTTAAAAATTCTCCACTTGTTTCCTATACACTGAATCACCAGGGATCATCAGATGATGGCTCAAAATACTCAATCGGTACTTATAAAACCAAAACAAAAGAATACAGGGTTTACATTCTTTTGAAAAAACAAGGGTCGTCTTTACTTATTCAGCAATTGCAGTTTGAATAGTGTGAACCGTTAATTTACCGTAAATCATATGAATATTGATGAAATTATCGACAAAGCTATAGCAGAGGATGTCGGTGAGGGAGATCATACTTCACTTGCGACAATTCCCGGAAATTTAAATGGTACAGCGCAACTTAGGATAAAAGAAGAGGGTATACTTGCAGGTGTACACGTTGCTGAAAAAGTTTTTTTTAAAGTCGATCCTTCCTTGAAGATTCAAATTTTCATGGATGATGGCTCTGCTGTAAATCCGGGTGATGTTGTATTTGAAGTAATAGGTAACCCTGTTTCCATATTATCAGCAGAAAGACTTGCGCTTAATTTTATGCAACGGATGAGTGGAATTGCTACACACACGAATAAACTTGCAGGTCTGATTAAAGGTCTTCATACAAAATTGATCGATACACGAAAGACCACTCCCCTGTTGAGGGATCTCGAAAAATATTCGGTCAGAACGGGTGGTGGTGAAAATCACAGGATGGGATTATACGATATGATCCTGATCAAAGACAATCACATCGATTTTGCAGGGGGTACTCAACAGGCCATTGAGCTTGTACATAAATACTTAAAAAGAAACAACAAAAACCTTAAAATCGAAATTGAAGTCAGGAATTTTAGAGAACTTGACGAGGTTTTAAAAAACGGAAATATTGACAGGATTATGCTGGATAATTTCACAGTTCCTGATCTTGCAAAGGCTGTCCTGCAGATCGACAGAAAAGTTGAAACAGAAGCATCTGGCGGGATCACAATTGAAAATATCCGTGAAGTTGCAGAAACCGGTGTCGATTTTATTTCGGTCGGAGCACTTACCCACCACATCAAAAGCCTCGATATGAGCCTGCTGGCTGTCAAAACCGTTAATGATGGAAATAACTAAAAGCAAACTGAAATTAGGGATCGCATTTTGAAAAATAAATTGCTGGAAAATATCGTCAATTGGAAGCCTGTCAACTTATTCCTGAAATATACAAAACGCATCGTATTACCCGGTTTCGACGGTTTGCCTCTATTTGATGTAGCTGTATTCTTTTTTCAGGGACTTTTTAAAGGATCACTTACATCGAGAGCTTCATCGATTGCATTTAGTTTTTTTATTGCAATTTTCCCAATGCTGATTGTCTTCTTCACGCTTATACCTTTTGTACACATCGCTAATTTCCAGGACACACTGATCAACTTTATAGAAAATATCACTCCTGATAAAACAGAGGTTGTCATCCGCAACACATTACACGATATCATCGAGCGACCTCGCGGAGGACTGCTGTCAGTCACATTCATTCTGGCATTGGTATTTGCCACAAACGGATTCGACAGTATCATTGATGCCTTTAACCACACGTATCACACCATCGAAACCCGTTCATGGATCAAACAAAAACTCATTTCAACCTTGCTGTTTTTAATCATCAGTGTAATTATTATCATCTCCATCATTTTATTAACAACTGGTACACTTTTTTTAACATTTCTGATGGATAAACATATACTGACAAGCAGATTAATGTATTTTGCTCTTGAAATCACCAAATGGGTCCTGCTGATTGCGATGTTCTTTTTCACCATCTCTTTTATCTATTATCTTGGGCCTGCTCGGGTCAGTAAGTTCAGGTTTATTTCTGCAGGGTCTTCGCTTGCAACTTTTTTATCCTTAATAGCATGTATCGGGTTTAACTATTATGTTCAGCATTTTTCCAGCTACAACGCACTTTATGGTTCCATCGGTACCTTATTGATTTTGCTCGTTTGGATCTATTTTAATGCCATTATTTTGCTGATCGGCTTCGAGTTAAATGCAAGTATTCACCATGCAGGCAAATTTAAAAATGAATAGGGCATAAAGTTCTCATTAAAATTTCATTTTCTATAAGCTTTGTTAATTGCTACTTTGCTGTTTATTCAAAAGGATTGTATACTAAATGAAATTTGATTATTTTTGCACGAAAGCTTGACGATATAGCTGTTTATGAAATTGCCGTTTCAGGCAACTATTTACACATAGTTACTGTCTTTAGGCAGATAGGTATAGCTATATGTTTTATCAAAATTTAATTTTGATTGTTGTTAGTGTAAGAAAAAATTAACCACATATAAATATCGTTGAATGTGAAAAATTTTACAAAAGACCTTTTGAAACTATTATTAATCGGTTTATTATTCATCAGTGTAAATCTTATTGGTCAGATTAATATTTCGCCAGGACCTATTATTACGCCGGTCGATATGGTTGAAAATATTGTTGGAGAAGGTGTCCAATACAGTAATGTTACGTATACCGGTGCCAATGCTGCTCGTGGCATTTTTAGCAATGGCGGCAGCACAAATCTTGGGATTAATAGTGGAATATTCCTTACTTCCGGAGCGGGTTATGTTATTCCCGGGACCCAATACCGGATGTGGTTCAGGAGTGAGTAATGGAACTAGCTGGTAACGCAACTCTTAACGGGATTACAACGACCACCACTTATGATGCATCAATGCTCGAATTCGATTTTATTCCCGAATCCGATACCCTGCATTTTAAATATGTTTTCGGTTCTGAAGAATACAGTGATTACGTCAATTCGCAATTCAATGATGTATTTGGTTACTTTGTTTCCGGACCAAATCCCCTTGGGCGGTATTTATACTAGACAAAAACATTGCCCTCATTCCAGGAACAAATATAAGCGTAAAGGTTAACAGCATAAATAATGGTTATTCCCCTGCAGAGTTCCTCCGACTGGACCCGGATCTTATTCTCAATATTATCATGATAATACGGGTGGTTTGTCACTCGAGTACGATGGTTTTACAACCGTTTTGACAGCCTTTATCCTTGTTGTGCCCTGCCAACAATACCATATTAAAATTGGTGTGGCCGATGCAGGTGATCATGTTTTTGATTCGGGTGTCTTCATTGAGGAAAACAGTTTTAGCAGCCCGAAGATCGATGTTCAAACCAATCCCTATCCGGTGGGCGTTTCGAACAACATGATCGAAGGATGTGTGGAGGCGGATATTGTTTTCAAACTCCCTAATGTTGAATATGCTCCTCTGACTGTCTATTTTGATATTGAAGGAACCGCGACTAATGGCGTTGATTATAATTTTATACCCGATTCTGTTGTTTTTGAAGAAGGTGTGGATTCGGCCGTCATTCATGTGGTGCCTGTTAAAGACGGAATAACAGAAGGACCGGAAAGCATCATTCTCATTGTCACAAATACCCTTGGCTGCATCGTCCGGTACGACACTGTGCAATTTACAATCCTCGATTATGTCGACATGGTAGATGTAAAAAGCCCCAATACCATTTTATGTGAGGGGCAGCAAATTCAGTTATGGGTCAATACGTTCTTCGGCATTCCGCCCTATACTTACGAGTGGGAGCCTCCTTCCGGGGATAACGATACCATTGTGGTCTCTCCCGATACCACCACAACCTACATGATCAATGTCATGGATTTGTGCATGGACACACTCACTGACTCCATACACGTCACAGTCTTTCCAACGCCCGATATCGATATCGGACCCGACTCAACCACCCTGTGTGAAGGCGATACACTGGTGCTTCATGCGGGGGGCGGCTACCTGGCCTATAACTGGCAGAACGGTTCTCAGGATTCTACATTCACTGTAACTTCAGGAGGGACCTATTCGGTTACCGTAGCAGGAATGGGAGGCTGCTCGACAACGGATCAAATTACTGTTACCATGTCTTCTGCCTCAGTCGACCTGGGAGCCGATACGACCATTTGTATCGGGGAAAGTATTGTCTTTGACCCCGGCCCCGGCTATGCCTCTTACCACTGGCAGGACAATTCAACCAACCAGACATTTACCGCCTCTCAAACCGGTACATACTGGGTACAAGTATCCAACGATGATGGCTGTACAGCTGTCGATTCGATCAATCTCTTTGTGGATGACCCGAGTATTTCTGTCGACCTGGGTCCGGACAAAAAGGTCTGTCCCGGTACTTCTGTTACCCTGCAGCCTGCTTTCGGAATTTTCAACTCATACTTATGGTCCACCGGGGCTACTACACAGACCATTACTGTTACCAATCCGGGAACCTATTATCTTACCGTTCTGAGTGGATGTGGGGAGACTTCCGACAGCATCACTGTCAGCAACTGGCCTGCTGTGAATGTCAATCTCGGGCCCGACTTAAACCTTTGTTACGGGGAGTCCACCGTCCTTGAACCTCCGATCGGCTATTCTTATGTTTGGCAGGATAACTCTACCTTTCCGTTTTATACGGTGACCGAGCCGGGAGTTTATTATTGTGAGGCTACGGATATTCATGGTTGTACCGGGTCGGATACCATTTATGTGGATGTTGCCGATAAAGTGGATCTCGGTGCCGATACCACCCTGTTGTGTACCGGCCAGACCGTAACACTGACGGCTGGTTCGGGGTTTGACTATTATACCTGGAGCAACGGCGAATATGGCGTTCAGTCCATCAATGTTGATACGGGTGGGATGTATTCCGTCAGCGTAAATTATACCTTCGGTTGCGAATCTGCTGACTCGGTTTATGTGGATGAGCATCCGGTGCCTGTGGCTTCCATTACAGGTCCCGATAATTTCTGTGTGGGCGACACCATCTGGTTGCATGCTCCCATGGGTGAGTTTCAGTATTTCTGGAACAACCAGGCAGGTGAGCCGGATCTGCAAGTCTTCACCGGAGGAAATTATACCCTGAAAATGGAAAATATGTGTGGTGAATCTACGGATGACAAGACTGTTGAGATGTTTTCTCTCCCGTATGTCGATCTGGGTAGTACAGTTGTACTTTTCCCGGGTGAAAGCATTACACTCGATGCCGGTAATTTCCAATCCTTCGTCTGGGAAGGAAATCCTGATTTCAACCAGCAGCAGTATACCGTTACGTATGATGACATCAACATCAGCGATACCATTACCGTTGAGGTCAATGACGGGCATTGCAAAAATTCAGGGTCGATTGTCATCGAGGCTTACAACGTGGAGGTCCCCATCGTTTTTACTCCCAACGGCGACGGATGGAATGATACTTTTACACCAAGAGTACCGCTCACGGGTGTAAACAGCCACGATATTATCATCTTCAACCGATGGGGTGAAAAGGTCTGGGAATCAAAGGACTTTTCTTCCGGTTGGGATGGTAAACAAAATGGACATTATGTGGCCGATGGGACCTATTTCTGGGTGCTCGAAGTTTATTATGGAAACGAAAATCTTAAAAAAATATACAAAGGAAGTGTAACCGTACTCGGTACTGGGAATTAACCACTAATTTTAAAACGTCATGAAAATTAAAATTTCATTCTTTATCGGTATTTTCATTTTATTATCGATCAGGCTTTTTTCACAAATTGACTATTTCTGGGTAGGTGGTCAGGGCAACTGGTCGAATCTTAACAACTGGAGGACCATTACCGGTTCGATTCCCAGTGAAGTTCCGGATGCCAATGACAACGTTATCTTTAATGAATATTCTTTTCCTGAAGGCAGTGATACCGTTTTTGTTCTTACTGGGAATCCCACCTGCAAGAACATGATATGGCAAAATCTTATTGATACAGTATACTTATTTGGTGGTTCCGCAACGACAACTTTTAGTATTTACGGATCGGTTACATTCGACCACTTTTTGGTAAACAATTATACCGGTAAAATCAGGTTTCTGTCCGATCTTCCGGGCAATACAATTACCTGCTCCGGTGTTCCGTTTGCCGGCGATATCTATTTTGATGGCAAAGGAGAATGGATTTTGCAGGATACTTTGTTAGTTTTTGATACAATCCGGGGTTGGCAAGCATTTTTTGACGACGATCCTTCCGCTCCTCCTGATCCGGCTCCTGATAAGCCTAATCCTGTGATTATTCATAATAACGGAAGATTGAACGGCAATAATCAAACCATCGTATGCCGCGGTTTTGCATCCTCAAGCAATAAAACCCGAGAACTTGATTTTGACAACAGCAATATTTATATACTTGGTAATTGGGCAATTAGCGGGCAAAAAATTACTTTTAATGCTTCGAATTCCTATATTAAAATGCTCGGGCAAATGTCAAATGTTGCCGGTGATACACTATTTTATCATGATATTGATTTTATGTTCCCTGAGGGTGCTATTAAAAATACGGATATTAAGACCAAATTTCGGAAAATACATTTTTTTGGAAGTGGTACGTTGGATGGGAAAAAAACAGCAGGGCAGGAAGGAAGTTTTATTGCAGATACTGTTTTGATGGAAGGTGCCATCACTATGGCTGGTCCTATTCCTTGTAATATTAAAGGTGTATTCAACAACATCCATTATACACAAGTCAACCTGGTAGATGGACATATCGACAGTGACAAATCATTTTATCACCGGGTAGACTTTAATGGCTATTGGGATAGCGATGCCAAGGGGAAGCAGGAGGAGATGGATTCGATATTTTTTAATAATTTCTCCGCCAAGGGAGCTATTGCAGGAGATCATCTGATCAATTACATTGCCTATTTCACGATTGATGGAATCATAAGCAGCTGGCCTGGATACACAAGTACCGTCCATCATCTTTATTTTAATGAGGATGGAATTATGTCGGGTAATAATTCTTTCGACCTTCTGACAATGACCAAAGGTTACTGGTATCAAATGGGTCATGATTCACTTACTCAACCGGGAAGCGCCTATACAAATTCAATTATACAGACGGTTGCACAAATGGAAATTGTCGGAGGTACTGATTGTTATAAAGGATTGACATATCTGTCTACAAGCTACAAAAGTGTTCAGGCTATTCTCAATTACACGGGAGTTCCTATCACCCTCGATTATTTTATGGCCAATTATATTAAAAATACAGGTACCCTTATTACTGTAGAAAATGGTTTAGATTTAGGCCACAATGACGGTTTTGATTTTGTTAATCCGTTACAAGGCCGAGCTTTGTATTGGGTTGGTGGCGACGGCGACTGGAATGATCCTGTCCACTGGTCATTGACATCAGGAGGTGCTCCGGGAGATCAGTGTCCGCCTACAATTGTCGACAATATATTTTTCGATGCGGGTTCCGGTTTTACCGACAGCGGAATGTTGGTGAACGTAAACGTGAAATATGCCATGTGCAATGACATGACATGGACCGACGACATTCAGAATATGCCGATGCTTGAAGGAGGAGATACATCCGGATTTCATATCTGGGGATCTGTGAAATTATCGACTTCCATGGCTTATGATTTTTGGGGGAAACTATATTATGATTCAGAAAATGATGACCAATATGAAACGATTGATGTAGGTTATACCTGGCCTCCGGATAATACCGGCACTAAAGTTTACGACATTTTAAGCAAGTCTTATTGGTATGGAGAAGGCGGCAAATGGGTACTCTTAAGCAATTATACAAATTATGATACTGCTTTCCTTAACTGGGGCGAACTGAAAATGGTCGGCGATACTTTTTCCACCTATAATTTTCAAGCTAACGACACACTTACTAAAGGATTATACTTGCTTGATTCTCCTGATCCAGATGGACCAAAAACACTGGCAATCGTACATGCCTGGAACCAGGAAGCATGGATTTTAAAAGCTTTCGGCATGACTCAGGATCCACCAAAAACCTTGTTTGATGCAGACCATTCTACTGTCCTCTCTATGGGCGATTGGGGCGTACCTATGGGGCAATTACCCGGATATTGTAATGTTAGAACCACAGAGGGAGATACGATAGTTACGTATAATAATGTACAGTTTAATGTGCCGGGCATGCTGGCTCAAAAATCTAAACTGATCAGCGAATGTCAGTGCTCCTATAATCTTGTTGATTACTATTGCATGAACGGAGATGCATTTGGCACCGGATTTATTGATACAATTACCTATAAAAGGGCTGTTGATGCAAGCGGAAATGTTTTAAGCAGTGCAGATGGATGTAAAATCAGGAATAATTACAATATTAATTTTCTGATCGCTGAAAGTTACGGTGATACCATCATGGGTAACCAGGTCATTGATACAGCACTGTTTTATGATGATGGTGCACTTTTCGGTTATAATAATATCGGCTATATGTGGGCTAAAAAAGCCATGAGAATGCTTTTTATCAATACGATAGATACATGTGTTTTATTAGGTAATGCAGAAATACTTGGTACGAATACATTTTCCCAACTAATCATATCACCTAATAAAAGATATTATTTTCAGCATGATTTACCTGGCTATGATTATATTCAGACAATAAACGATGATTTTATAGCAGAGGGATTCTGCGATTCTCCTATTCGAATGCAATCCGATTCAATAGGCACGCAGGCAACCATACTTTACAAAATGCAGAATCCTACAAATACCGATTTCACTGTGAATTATACCTCACTTAGAGACATTAATATGTCAGATTATACCGGAACACCATATGTAGCCTCTAATTCAGTAGATTTGGGTAATAATACAAATTGGTTTTGGTTAAATGGTTCTGCTGAAGATGATATCTACTATTGGATCGGTGGTAATGGTGATTGGAGCGACTGGCAGCACTGGTCGTTTACCAGCGGAGGTGCTCCCATTGTTGATGAATGTACCCCAAGGAAATCAATACCGTAATATTTGATGATAATTCTTTTATAACACCAACTGATACTGTTACGATACAGTTAAGAAATTCCTATTGTAAAAATATGTACTGGAAAATGTCGGATAATTATAATCCGACTTTCATTGGTGCTGACACTGCGGTGATGTATATTTATGGTTCGCTCGAACTAAAAGCAAATATGAACTATCAGTATACTGGCATTTTATTATTCGATCAGTTTGAAGATTCAGGTGATCTGCCGGATTCGATCACAACCGCCGGACAAATAATCCCGGACCTTTATTTTCAGGGATGTAATGATGTTGTATATCTTAAAGACGATCTGAACTTAACCGATGTTGCAGGTCTTTATTATAATTTGTACTGTTTTCCTTGAAAGGTGATCTTATGCTTAATGGTAATCACGTATATGTTCAATCGTTCTTATCGGGCTATAAAAATCAACGTACACTGAACATGGTTAATTCTAAAGTTTCGCTTTATAGGGTTGACGGATATAGTTGGTATATCGATGCCGATAACCTGAATCTCGTTTCAGATAATTCAACGATTTATAATGAAGGACCACAGGATAGTTTAATAACGAAAAATGGAATCAATATTAAATATAATAATTTTGAGCTGAATGCGGGAGAAGTTCTGATAAACGGTTTCAATGTAACGGAATATAATGTGTGGATATCAAGGCGGTGCAATGAGGTTGATTACCGGTAATTTTACAGCAGATTCTGTTTTATTGAACGGACAGGCTACTGCTATGATCAATCATTCCAATACCAATGTGGTAATTATTGACGGCCTGTATAGTTCCATCAATAATTTTCACAACATCAACAGATGTATCGTTAATAAATTTGCTTATGTACGGGGTGAAAACAATTTTAAATATTGTCTTTTTAATGATGATGGAGTTTTTACCGGTCATAATGTATTTGATACGCTCGTTTTATATCCCGGGAGAGGGAATGAGCAAAGCCGGGTAACTGGTTTTATTTTCAGGCAGATTCCACACAAACAGTAGTAGATTCGCTCTATTTAAGAGGAAACCAATGCAGCAACATCAATCTGACCTCTCTGTCACCACCTAAAAATGCATTTATTGAAAAAGTAATGGTTATGATGTTGTTTCTGATTTCTTAAATATAAATAGTGTAGCCGCTGTTGGAAATATGGACTTTTATGCCGGTATCAACAGTACTCCTTTACCCGATCCGAATGATCCGCCGCCCGGATGGATCTTCGATAATGCACAGGGTTATGTTTATGGTTTCAGTGGGATGACAGAACGATTCTGTTTGGGTGATGAACTTGTACTGGATGCGGCTAATTTTAACGGTGACGCATTTACTACTTATTACTGGGAAGGTTCTGATAAACCCGGTGAGCAAACATACACGGTCAATCAACCCGGAACTTATCATATCAAAGTCAAATATTCTGATGAATGTACGCTGGATGACTATATTGTTGTAGAAGCTGATTATCCGCCTATTGCTTCTATTGATCCGGGACCGTTCTGTGAAGGTGATCCGATATCTGTTACAATTTCACCAGCCGGAGACAATTATACCTATAATTGGTTTAATCAGGATTCAACATCAACTATCGAAGCACAGGTTAATTATACCGGCGACATTAATGTGGAAATAACCGATCTTACTAATAATTGTAAGGTAACACCTGCACAGAATATCCTGGTAAAACCGACTCCAACACCTGAGGTGTCTTTGGGTCCGGACCAAATCCTTAAATTCGGGGAATCCATTACCCTTGATGCCGGACCGGGAGAACAGTATTCGTGGACTTCCGATCCTCTGGTTTCTATTACCGACCCGCAAAGCAGGTATATTACAGTTCCTGGTTTGTTGGACACAATTACCTATAGTGTGGAGGTTACAATGGGTGGTTGTATTGGTGAAGGAGAAAAGAAAGTTGGCATGTATCCACCGAGTAAACTTGGGATACCGACTGCATTTTCACCCAATGGTGATGATAAGAATGATGTGCTTTATGTAAGAGGTAGCGGGAGCAATCCGTAACATTATGTACTGCTACTCGTTCGGTAACCTGCTC
>CAVXTE010000004.1:0-30975 GCA_963764475.1 uncultured Bacteroidales bacterium | reverse complement strand
CACCTTTGTTGCCGTGGGATTAAAACCCATACAGGAGGATAACATCAGGATTGAGAAAATGCAGAATATTTTGGCCTCAGTCAGAATACGGGTGCCGGCAGATAAAGCCATCGCAACTTACAAAAAATACATCACCGAAGTAAAAGTTGTAAATAATAAAGGAGAAGAAATACCAGGCGTCGATGGTTTTTCAGTTGATATGGCCATTGAATTAAAAAAACCAGCTGCCCAACAGCGTCTCCCTGTGTTTATAGCCACTTTAGATGACGGAGAGAAATATTCGATTGTTCCGGTCAGGGGAAAAGGACTTTGGGGGCCTATTTGGGGATATGTTTCTTTTACGGATGATTTTAATACGATTTATGGTGTAACATTCGATCACAAGGGTGAGACTCCGGGTCTTGGAGCTGAGATCGCCACAGAAGATTTTCAAAAACAATTTGAAGGCAAACAGATTTTCGATCTTCAGGGAGACTTTACGTCCATCGATGTTGACAAAGGAGGCGCACCTCCGGGAGATAAACATGCCGTCGATGCTATTTCTGGAGGAACAATCACAAGCAGAGGTCTCGAAAACATGCTGAAGGATTGTCTGGTGAATTATGAAGTTTATTTTAAAAATCAAGCGAAAATATGAGCACCACTATAAAAGACCGTGAACCGTTATTTTCGGCAAAAAACTTAAGGTTATTAAAAAGTCCCGTTAACCTGAATAATCCCATTACCGTTCAGGTACTTGGTATTTGTTCAGCACTGGCGGTTACTGCGCAGTTGAAGCCTGCCATTGTAATGGCATTATCCGTTATGATCGTGACGGCTTTCTCAAACCTGATCATTTCGGCGGTGAGAAATACCATTCCTTCGCGCATCCGGATCATCGTACAGCTTGTCGTGATTGCGACACTGGTAATCATTGTCGATCAGCTTTTAAAAGCATTTGCATACGATGTGAGTAAAAAATTATCGGTATTTGTAGGATTGATCATCACAAACTGCATTCTGATGGGAAGGTTGGAAGCTTATGCCATGGCGAACAAACCCTGGCCATCATTTCTTGACGGGATTGGGAATGGATTAGGATATGGAGCCATACTGGTTACGGTTGGTTTTTTCAGGGAATTTCTAGGATCAGGTAAAATCTATGGTTTTGCGGTTATTCCCGACGCGGCTTACAAAGCAGGGTATGTAAATAACGGTTTAATGATTCTACCTCCCATGGCGCTAATCCTGATTGGGATTATCATTTGGCTGCAACGAAGCAGAAGCCGGGAATTGATCGATAAATCATAAACTGACAGGAGAATTTAAAAATGGAAAATTTGTTTAATTTATTTGTACGGTCGATTTTCATTGATAACATGATCTTTGCCTATTTTTTAGGCATGTGTTCCTATCTGGCCGTTTCAAAAACAGTAAAAACATCGGTGGGTTTGGGAATTGCCGTAATATTTGTACTGATAATTACAGCACCTATCAACTGGTTAATCGATACGTATGTTCTAAAACAGGGCGCTTTGGCATGGCTCTCATCCTCACTTTCCGGACTCGACCTTAGTTATCTCAGCTTCCTGATCTTTATCGGAGTTATTGCTGCCATGGTACAATTGGTCGAGATGTTTGTTGAAAAATTTTCACCTCCACTTTACAATGCACTCGGAATATTTCTTCCATTGATTGCTGTAAACTGTGCAATTTTGGGTGTTTCTCTATTTGTTCAGGAACGAGAATATCCGTCAATCAGTGAAGTCACTGTATATGCTGCCGGGTCGGGGGTGGGCTGGTTTCTTGCCATTACGGCTATTGCGGCTATCAGAGAAAAAATAAGGTATTCAAATATTCCAGCACCTTTAAGGGGATTAGGTATTTCGTTTATCCTTACCGGCCTTATGGCCATTGCTTTTATGAGTTTTATGGGAATAAAAATCTGATGATTTAATCAATAACGAAGCTAGTTATGGGAATTTTTAGTATGATATTAATCGCCACCGGAGTATTTCTTTTTGTGATTTTACTTCTTGTGGCTATGTTGTTGCTGGCAAAAGCAAAATTAGCACCTTCGGGTCCGGTTAATATCAATATAAATGAAGAGCGCGACATTACTGTCAACGGTGGATCAAGCCTGCTCTCCACACTTGCAGGACAAAAGATTTTTTTGCCTTCTGCCTGTGGCGGAGGCGGTACCTGTGCCATGTGCAAATGCAGGGTGCTCGAAGGCGGTGGATCGATTCTCCCAACGGAAGTGGGTTATTTTACCCGCAAAGAACAGATAAATAACTGGCGTCTGGGTTGCCAGGTCAAGGTAAGGCAGGACATGAAAATTGAAGTGCCACCTGAAATATTCGGCATTAAAAAATGGGAATGTGAAGTTGTTTCAAACAAAAATGTAGCAACGTTTATCAAAGAATTTGTGGTTAAATTACCGGAAGGTGAACGGCTCGATTTCAAATCGGGCGGTTATATTCAGATCGATGTTCCGAAATGTGAAGTCGATTTTAAGAAATGATATTTTTGTAGATGAAAAATACCGGGACGATTGGGATAAATTTAAAATGTGGGATTTAAAAATGAAGAATCCCGAACCGATCTTCCGTGCTTATTCCATGGCCAACCATCCGGCCGAAGGAAACATTGTGATGCTGAACATTCGTATTGCCACACCGCCATGGGATCGTTCGAAAAATGCGTTTATGAATGTCAATCCGGGTATTTGTTCTTCCTATGTGTTTTCCAGAAAACCCGGTGACAAAGTGATGATTTCCGGTCCATACGGTGAATTCTTCATCAAAGATACCCGGCGCGAAATGATGTTTATCGGAGGTGGTGCCGGAATGGCACCCATGCGGTCGCATATTTTCGATCTCTTCAATACAAAAAAGACCGATCGCAAGGCCACCTTCTGGTACGGCGGACGCTCATTACGCGAATTGTTTTATACAGAACAATTTGAAGAAATTGAAAAGAATTTTCAAAACTTCGAGTTTCATATCGGGCTCTCCGAACCTTTACCGGAGGATGACTGGAACGGATATGTAGGGTTCATCCACCAGGTGATTTACGACAACTACCTGAAAAATCATCCCGAACCGGAGGAGATCGAATATTATCTCTGCGGTCCGCCAATGATGAATGAAGCGGTTCAGAAAATGCTGGACGAATTGGGAGTGCCACAGGAAATGATCGCTTTCGATGACTTTGGAGGATAATCGACGCGGGAATCGTTTGTCTTTCTTTTCATTTTTTCTTTATAATGATAAATAATGTCGAACAGATTTTTAATCCTTCTTATTTCAATACTTGCCCTTGCATCGTGTAAGCCCAAACCAGCGGACGTGCTTGTTAAATTTGCCGGCGATACACAGGGGACTTATTATGCAATTACCTATTATGAGCAGGAAGGAAAGAATTACCAATCCGGAATTGACTCATTACTTAAATCATTCGACCAGTCTGCTTCATTGTGGGTTCCATCTTCTGTAATTTCCAGGATCAATAATAATGATACTTCAATAAAAACAGATTCTGCTTTTAGGGAATTATTCCGGCTTTCAAAAGAAGTGTATCAGCAAACCGGTGGTGCTTTCGATCCGACGGTTGGCCCGCTGGTGAATGCCTGGGGATTTGGTTTTACCGATAGCATGCATATCGACCAGCATGTTATCGACAGCCTTTTGCCGCTGATCGGATTCAATAAGGTAAAACTCAGTGGTAACAAAATTATTAAAGAAGATCCGCGTATTCACTTTGATTTTGATGCTATTGCCCAGGGATATGCGGTGGATTTGGTTGGAAAATATCTGGAAAGTAAAAACATAACAAATTACCTGATCGATATCGGTGGTGAAATTTTAGGAAAAGGTAAAAAACCTGATGGCGAACTTTGGAAAGTTGGGATTGAGCGGCCAAAGGATAATGCAGCTTATGGTGAAGGATTAAAAGCCATTCTTCATTTGCATGATATGGCCCTTTCGACTTCAGGGAGTTATCGCAAATTTTATATTAAGAACGGTGTTCGTTATTCGCATACCATCGATCCGAAAACCGGCTATCCGGTTCAGCACACTTTGTTAAGCGTATCTGTTCTTGCCAACGACTGTGTTACAGCTGACGCCTATGCGACTGCTTTTATGGTTTTAGGAGTAGATCAGTCAAAAAACTTTCTTGCTGAGCACAAAGGTTTGGAAGCCTATTTTATTTTTTCGGATACGGCAGGAACCATGCAAACCTATTACACTCAAGGCATGAAACCGCTGATTGTGGAAGAAATGGAGTAAAGTCCTCGTAGAAATTTGTTATATTGAAAATTTGATCACTACTGTACAATTCTAAAGCGTTTCAGGCTGGATTCAGGAATCTTTGAGAATTCCATGATGCTGCTCGTAATACCTGCAGTTTTCCGGATCGCCTTCACCACAAACACAACCCACTTTTTCGCCACCTTCGTTATCAATTGTGCTGCAGGTTTTGGAAAACTGCCCGTTTTTTTGCAACAGGATTTTAATCGCAATCCCAGCAATAGCCACTCCTACAAACAAAACCGATACGATTAATAACTTTAATATCATTGTGTCGAATTTTCTAATAATGGAACGCAAAAGTACCTATAATTATTAGGCAAAAAATACATAAAGAGATGGATTTATTTTCGTCGGATTTCTGAACATAAAATGGCAGTAGCGATTGAAGCATTCAGAGATTCAGGAATTTGAATCCGATTTTCAGGATAGTACGGTATAGTGATCCGGTGGGTGAGAAATGGGAGTAGTTTTTCGGAAATTCCGTGCGACTCATTACCGATCAGCAGGATAGTGTTGTTTTCAATGGTTGCCTGATGGAAATCTTCACCATCGAGGACTGCCCCATATACTTTGGTTTCTGGAGTTAATTCCTGGAAATAGTCAAAAAGGTTGGTATAAAAGACATTAACCCTGGTCAAGGAACCCATCGAACTCTGAACAACTTTTGGATTATAAATATCGACTGTATCAGTCGAACAGATAATTGGTTGCAGGCCAAACCAGTCAGCCGTTCGCAAAATGGTCCCCATGTTTCCCGGGTCTTTAATTTCATCCAGAACCAGAGCAGGTCCGGATGGAAACGAACGTGGAATTTGCTGACCGCCTTCAGGGATATTGATTATCGCAATGACCTGGTTTGGCGTTTTTGAGCTGCTGATGCGGTGAAGCTCAGTTTCATTGATTTCAATTACTTCAGTTTGTTTTCCTATTGATCCTTTTTTTAATTTTATCCATTCAGGTAACGCTAATATTTTATCAATGCTAAATGAACTTTCCAAAAATTCATTTACAAGTTTAGGTCCCTCGCCAATAAATTTCTGATGGATTTTTCTGTATTTATTGACTTTCAGGGATGTAATAAACTGGATATCCTTTTTTGATAACATTTAACTATATGTATTTCACAAAATTAACGAATAAAATTTAATTTACAGTAAAGGGCATAAGTGAAAAAACCAGTGGTTTTCCACTATTTTTTTTTTAGTGGTTTTCTGCCATATATATTTAGATTTTCTATATTAATATTGCCAAATGATGGAAAAAATACGATTTCTAAAAGATTTACGGATTGTAAAAGAATTATCTGAACCTGAATTGATCGCCATTAAAGCCAAAGGGATTGCCGAACTAAAAAAACTGATTACGCCTGTTCTTGTCGCAAAAGACTACAATACAATACCGAATGATGGAATTTATGAGCTTGATTTCTTGCTTGATCAATCAGGTGAAGAGGTAACCCATGTAGAACTAGATGTTGAAGTGGTTTTAAAGGTCAAAAATTTGCCGGGCTGGGTTAAGGGTATCCGGATCAATGCTGCTGAAAATTCAGATATTGAATTGATATAATTCTAAATGAAAATAATATTCTACTTCTTCTAAAATATCGGCACAAGGCCTGCGGAATAGAATTAGAAAATATCTGCAAACACCTTGATTTTAATATAAAGCCTATTTTAGCATGAGTATTAACAAAATAACATTTATTGTTTAACCTAAATTTTCAAACTATGGCAAGAACAACAAAACCACCTGATCCCTATGCAATTAATTCAAATTTAGTTGAAGATCCACACGGCAATGCTGTTATTTCTTCTTTTTCTATCGATCTTGGGATTAATGAAAAAATAAAATTCGACACGATTGAGACACATGAAGGAACCTTCAGTGTAAATGGAAGCAGGATAGATGGATTTATTACAGCTATCAGCTACAATGGTTTTACCGAAAGTCCCGCCAGCCCAAGGACGGAATATTATGAACACAATGTGAATGGTTTCCCCCATGAAGTCACTATAACTGTGAAGTCTCCGGGCGGAAATGTTTCCACGGTGACAGATATGGCCCTGTAAAGAGTTTGTATTCATTTCTGTCAATAAACCCGGAACTTAAAATTATTGTTGTTATTCCATTTGAATTTTATCCACACAAGATGAATATTTATTTACTTTTCAGTTCATTATTAAATTTCTAACTTTGAATGGAATTAATCTTGGCACTATGAAAAAATTAAGCAAAAATTATTTCCTTACCATTATTTTTTTAGTAACCTTCGGAATGTGGTACACCGGAAGTAAGAGCCAAACGATTTCAAACGTCGATAGTCTGAAACAAGTATTTGTGAATCAAAAAGATGATTCGACAAAAATCGAAACGTTGTTACTGATTGCACATGAATATTCCAAATTTAGCAATGATAGTGCACTAAAGTACTTCCAATATGTGTATGAACTTTCACACAAGCTGGGAATTAAATCAGGGATCATTGATGCATTTTCCGGAATGAGTGAAGTTTACATAGCAAACTACCAATTTGATTCTTCATTAAATTATGTAAAAAAGGCAATAAAGCTTGCTGATGAATCAGGAGATATAAAACGGCAGGCTCAAAATTATGCAGTTTACGGTAAAATACTATATAAGTCTGAAGGTCCTTCAAAAGGATTAGTATATTTTAAAAAGAGTTACAATCTTTATAAACAACTGTCCGATTCTTTAGGTATGTCAGATGAATTGAACGGTATGGGTGTTATGTACTCCCGTATGGTAAAATATGATTCGGCTGTTTATTGTTATCTGGAACTTATTAGTATTTGTGAGAAGTTAGGATTTGAGGAAGTCCTTGGAAAGGGCTATATAAACCTTGGTATAGCTTATTATGAATTGAAGAATTATGATGATGCTTTGCCTTATTTCGAAAAAAGCCTTAAGATTAATGAAAAATATGGAAATATGCGTGCTGTTAGTATCGCCTATATTAATCTTGGAAATATAGCCTATTTAAAGAACGACTTCGTTACTTCCATGAAGTACCTGAATAATGCATTGGACATAAGTAAAAAAATAGGGTACAAATTAGGTGTCGCCAATGCATTCACAAATATAGGGAATGCTTACGAATTAGAAAAAAATTACCAGAAAGCGTTTGATCTTTATGCCAAGGCAAAAGATATTTATAAAGATCTCAAGGCATGGCCTGAATATATCATTGCTTATAAAAATATCGCTTTGATTTATGAACGCAGAAAGGATTATGATAAGGCACTCATGATATATGACACATGTCTGGCATTGGGAAAACAATTAAATGCATTGTACACAATTCGTGAGATTTACTATAATATTTACAAAACCTATGAACTTAAACAGGACTATAAAAATGCATATAAATATTTATTAAGCCATGATGAAATCAAAGATTCTATATTTAACCTTGAAAAAAGTAAAACCATTGCCGATCTTCAGATTAAGTACGACAACGAGAAAAATAATACGATTATTCTGGGCCTCGAAAATGATAATCTTGCAAAAGATTTACTTTTAAGAAAGAGTGTGAACAAGCAAAATGTATTGTTGTTTAGTGGATCGGGTCTGGTTTTAGTGTTAATATTCTTTTCGGTATTTTATCATCATAAGTCCAAAAAAGATAAAATTATTTCGGAACAAAAAATAAAGCAGTTGGAAGAGGAGAAAAAATTCTTCGCAGCCAGGGCCATAGTCGAAGGACAGGAAGAAGAACGCAAAAGAATTGCCAACGAATTGCACGATGGTTTGGGTGTATTGCTCTCTGCAACGAGAATGCAATTCTCCGCCATTAAGGATAAAAATCCCGAAAATAAACCCCTTATAGAAAAAGCGACAAAATTACTGGAGCAGGCAAGCACTGACGTAAGGAAAATATCCCACAATATGATGCCTGGTCTATTGACGAAGTTCGGACTTTATGAAGCGATAGAGGATTTGTTTGATCAATTGGAAACAATTAAAGGTTTGAATGCAACGATAAAAATTAATGGGGAACAGGAACGTCTTCCGGAAAATAAGGAAATAATGCTTTACAGAATTATGCAAGAAGTTATAAATAACACCCTGAAACATGCTCAAGCAAACAACGTGTCCCTGATAATTGATATTTTGCCAAATCGTTTGACTTTGCTTTATACTGATGACGGTAAAGGTTTTGATTTAAAAAATTCAGACATGTTAAAATCGATCGGTGTAACAAGTATTCAATCGAGAGTAAATTTTTTGGGGGGTAAATTAGATCTGAAAACCAAACCAGGTGAGGGTGTGAAATATAAAATAGAAATACCGCTGGAAAATCAAAATAAACTTTGATAAAGATATACACCTGATTTGAATTAATTTAATCAGTTTTTTATTTAAATAATGTTGAAAACCCATAAGATTTTTTGAGATGATAAAAATTTTAATAGCTGATGACCACCAGTTATTAATTGATGGCATCAAAAGTACACTCGAGGATATCTCAGATTTTAGTATTGTGGCTGAAGCTCTCAATGGGAGCAAGGTACTGGAAATCCTCGAATCAGGTATTAGCGTGGATATTATTTTAATGGATATCAATATGCCCGAAATGGATGGTCTGGAATGTACTCTGCAGGTAACTAAAAATTACCCGGAGATTAAAATAATCGGGCTTTCTCAATATGATGAGAAGCGATTTATTAAACGCTTGCTAAGAAATGGTGCTATGGGTTATTTACTAAAAGATACTGATAAAGAAATTTTAGAAACTGCCATTCGGGAAGTATTTGCCGGAAATAAATATTTTTCCGATCATATCAATGCTTCCCGCATTGAACAAGAGCTAAAAAATGAAAAAACAAATAGCTTATTTCTTCATTTAACAGCACGTGAAAAGGAAGTTTTAAGCCTTGTTTGTCAGGAATATTCGAGCCAGGAGATCGCGGATAAACTTTTTATTAGTTTCCACACCGTTGAAGGCCACCGGTCGAGTTTATTATTTAAATCCGGAACAAAAAACACAGCTGGTCTCGTACGATGGGCCGCTGAAAATAACCTTATCAGTGAGCAATAATCTTGTTCTTATATTATCAATATAATTAGCTATTCCCAACCTTTATAAATTCAAAGTTCGCACCCATAATCAGTATCGACTCCGATTTAAAATTCTTTTTTCCTTCAAACCCATTCTCGCTTTAGCAAAAATCAATCAGGAATCATCATGGTGTCAATAATAAAACAGATTCCAGATGAAAGATGTATTGAGAAATTAATTAATTTTATGCTCAATAGTTTTCATGTATGATCGATTTGCTCATTGCTGATGATCACCAGTTAATCATTGATGGTATAAAGACTTCACTGAAGGATTTCTCTGATATAAATATTATTGGAGAAGCTAAAGACGGCCTGGATGTTCTGAAAATTCTTGAAACCACGCATGCCGATGTCATTTTAATGGACATTAAAATGCCGAAGATGGACGGGATAGAGTGTTTACAGAACGTTACAAAGAAATTTCCAAAATGTAAAGTGATTGCACTTTCTCAATATGATGAGAAAAGGATAGTGAATAAAATGATAAAAAGCGGAGCGAAAGGATATTTACTAAAGGGAACGGATAGGGAAGAACTGGTTACTGCCATCAGAAGGGTTCATGCAAATTCTAAATACTTTTCCAACGATTTATATGATAATCGTATGAATGGGGATTCTGAGAGTGGATCTGGAAACCGATTATTTCCAAATTTGTCGCATAGAGAACGTGAAATTTTAAAACTGATCTGTCAGGAATATTCGACTACCGAAATTGCAAAAAAACTCTATATTAGTATTCATACCGTCGGAACCCACAGGGCAAATCTGATGGCTAAATGCGGAGTAAAAAATACTGCAGGCCTTGTCAGATGGGTCATTGAAAACGATTTCCTCGAATAATTCATCATCTTCATTTTCAAAAAACCAGTGGTTTTCCACTAATTTTTTTTTTAGTGGTTTTCTGCCATATATTTCAGAAAAAGTTATATTATTTTCACAGCTGAATATTGTGGTAGATTTTATTGACATGAAAATTTAAATTGAAATCAGGAAATAACTGACATAATTTGAACAAAAAGATTGGAACAAAAGAAAAATGAAAAAGCAAGTGCATATGACAAAGTATTATTATAAATCATTGATTTATATCATACTTTATGCTTTTGCATTATTTCTCCTGATAAAATTGATCGTGGCTTCTTCCGTGAGCAAAAAAGTCCCTAAAGAACTACCAAATAATAAAATGTTCATTGAAAGTATTAAGTGAAAAATAGAGATGATAAATTAAGCTTATTCCACCAGTTGAAATCTATTTCCTCAGATTTCTGTGGGATATTCCTTCCCCTCAAATCGACCTGAAATGGAAAACCCGGATGTCATCCGGGTTTTTCTTAATTTTTAAGTTATTCTGCAAAAACCTCAAAGTTAATATTCACCTTGACTTCTTTATGCAGAATAACTTCTGCGGTATAGGTCCCCAGTTCTTTGATATGCTCACCATCAACAATGATTTTTTTTCTGTCGATATCGTAATTAAACTGTTGATTAATTGCATCCGCTATCTGAATATTATTTACGGATCCGAAAATTTTCCCTGTTTCAGCGGCTTTTGCACCAATTTTAACAGTAATGCCCTTCAGCGCTTTTGCAAGTGTTTCGGCTTCTTTTTTAATCTTTTCTTCTTTGAAAGATTTTTGCTTTAGGTTTTCGGATAACACTTTTTTACTTGTTTCCGTAGCTGCAATAGCCAGTCCTTTTGGGATCAGATAATTTCTGGCATAACCGGCTTTTACTTTTATGATATCATTCACATATCCTAGTTTGTGAATGTCTTGTTTCAAAATTACTTCCATTTTAACCTCCTTATTTAAGTAAGTCACCAACATATGGCATCAACGATAAATGTCTCGCCCTTTTGACTGCCTGAGCGACTTTTTTCTGATATTTAGTCGATGTACCGGTTATTCTTCTTGGTAATATTTTGCCTTGTTCGTTCACGAATTTCAGTAAAAAATTTGCATCTTTATAATCGATGTATTTAATTCTGCTTTTTCTGAACCGGCAATATTTTTTCTTTTTCGTATCGACCGCTATAGGGGTCAAATATTTTATGTCTGAACTTTCCTGTGCCATTTTAATAAAATTTAAAGTTAATAACTAAGCTTCTGTCTTTTGTTCTTCTTTGGCTTTTCTGCGTTTCTTCTCATTATATGCAATTGCATGTTTGTCGAGTTTGACGGTTAGAAACCGCATGATTCTTTCTTCTCGTTTAAAAGTAACTTCGAGATCAGAAATGGCAGAACTATCAACTTTAAATTCGAACAGGTGATAGAAACCTGTCGATTTTTTTTGAATTGGATAAGCAAGTTTTCGCATACCCCAGTTATCATCGAAAACTATTTCAGCCTTCTTGTCGACCAAATAGTCCCGGAATTTTTTTACCGTTTCCTTCATCTGTTCTTCAGATAAAACGGGAGTCATAATGAAAACGGTTTCATACTGGTTTAACATAATTTCAATTTTTTTTATTTAATTACTGTTGTTTTTAAAAGGAGGGCAAAAGTAGATAATATTTACAGAATATCAAACACTGGAAGAATTTTTTTCTTTTCTGTAGATTCAAATCACAAATGCGTTTCCGTTGTTTTTCTAAAAAAACTAAAATTAACTGCGCCATAGCTCCGTTGCTCCAAAAAACCCATGAATTTTGAAAAGCTGTGTGATTTACCGTGTTCCAGGATAAACAAGCCATTCGTTTTCAATAAATGGCGTGTAAATATGATCCTGTAAATTTCTTCAATGCTTTTTAAATCATAAGGAGGATCGGCAAAAATGAGGTCCCAATGCTCATTCGTTTTATTCAAAAAATAAAAACAATCGGAATGGAGAATATTTATATTATCATAATGCAATTTTTCTGCAATATGCCTGATAAAATTTATACACCTTGTATTGTGATCGATCGAAGTAACCGAATGGCAGCCTCGCGATACAAACTCATATGAAATATTCCCTGTTCCGGCAAAAAGATCGAGCACGTCAGTATTCCCAATATTAATATAATTGCTTAGAATGTTGAACAAGCTTTCTTTTGCATAATCTGTTGTAGGCCGTAATGGCAAATCGTTGGGTGTTATAATTTTCCGGCCTCTGTTTTTTCCGCTGATTATTCGCACAGAACTGTACTTAAAAGATTGAAATAATAATGAACAGGAATTTCATTGAAAATATAGCTGTAGCTATATCCTTCGGGCAAGCCCTGAAAACGGATATTCCGAACATATTTATAAAGGATTTCAAACAATTCCGAATTTTTGTCTATTTTTCCTGATAGTACAAGCTCAATTTCTTCGGGATTTATCTGAATCTGTTCGAGAACAAAAACCACGAAATAGATGAAATCTTCCTTTGATTTATATTCGAATGAGTTGGAGTAAATAAGTTTTCGTTTATCAATGATCAAAACATCCATTGATGAATGTCGTAAATTGACAAAAAACTTCTTTTGTGAAGGAAGATTTTTATTCATGATCAGCAAATTTTCTATTAAAACTGCTGTATGAGGCATTAACCGATGCGACGGGAAAAGGGAATTTACAGATTCCAGAATTGACTCCGGCACCTCATACAACATAAACGCATCGAGGTTTGTAAGTTTTTGTTGGTGAAGATGCGCATCTTTACTCAGCTCAAAATTAAATTCCGAAAAGGTCATTTTTTCATTTTCAGCAAAAAGAGGAGCTGGAACCAGTGTAGACTTATTGCATTCATAAATTATATGAACGGATTGATAAGACAGCGTTAGCCATTCCGATTCACCGACCAGATTTGTTATATAGGAATCAATACCGGCTTCGTGGTTAATGTTTTCAAAGGAAATGTCTTCGATTGATAAGAATTTGTTTAATTTTTCGTCGAAAATAGTGAATGACAACCCATTTGAAGATAGCTGAAGGAAAAGTTTATAGTTGAATGAATCAGCTTTATTTAAAACCGGATCGTATTTTTTAACAAGTCGCGTAAGTTGGTCAGACATCAGACCTTATAAATTATTCCCAGTTGCCGTCGGTTGAGGCTTCCGTCATTGAGCCCACTTTCAGTCCGGCGTACTTTTCCAATTGTTGCCTGGAGGCAATCAGGTTCACGACCATCTGTTTGTCTAATCCATTAAGAAAGATTTTGTAGGGTGCTTCGGCTTGAAATACATTAACAGCTACTCCCCCTTTATCAACTACACCTGCATCAAGGCTGAACTGTTCTTTTTCAGTGTAGGGTACGTATTTAATCCGATTCACGTCAAAATTTGGTCGTCTTCCGAATAATGAATCAATAACAGCGATATAGCCGATCGTATCACGAATTGTCCTGGTATATGTAGTATCGGTAGGATCGGGAATAATCTTCACAACCGGTATATGGCCGGTTTTTAGAAATTCGATTAATGTATCAAAACTGGCAGTATACTTGCCATTGATATGTTTGTACGTCATCTCTGCAGTACGAATATCAATCAGATTTTGAATAACTGCTTTGCTTCTTGTATCGACAGCTTTTTTAAACCGGACCGGACTCATAATGCTTTCGAATATAAAATAAGCCAAAACAATAATAACAACGAGTAATCCAATTTTGATAATGTTATTTAGCATGATTGTGAAATTTTTAGCATGCGCAAATTTATGAATTATTTTAATAAAAATATTTTTTCAATTTAATTTGAATTAATTCCAAGGAAAACGTGAACTCTAATGGAAAGTCGATTTATTTGCACAGTTATTTTTGAAATTTATTTTCGATTTAATAAAGAATAACTAATTTTGCCGCCTTGTTTTCGGGGTGTAGCGCAGCCCGGTTAGCGCGCTTCGTTCGGGACGAAGAGGTCGGGAGTTCGAATCTCCCCACCCCGACAATTTTAACAAATTAATAGCAATCATTCCAAAAGCCTCTTTAGCTCAGCTGGTAGAGCAGCTCACTCGTAATGAGCAGGTCGTGGGTTCGAGTCCCATGAGAGGCTCTTTTTTTCAATCCAACTTTTCCAGCGATTATAAAATATCCTTGATCAGCATTTTTGCATTTTCAAGTCCTGTATAAAACCTCATCATTGTTAATATTTGACGTTTATATTTGAAAGGATTGCCGATGAATAAGCGGTACATCCGCTTGCTGTCATGATCCGTTCTTCTGCTTCTTCGATTGCTGCCAGCTTTTTACTCAATATCTTTACAGTCGGATTATTGCCCCTGCTGTAAACAAGAATGTAAAATTTATTATTCAGTGCCTGCCTCATTTTTTGAATAGTAGGAAAACAGAAATTACTGGTTTGAATAAGTGGATAGGCTTTCGCATTAAAAAAATTATCATAGTCATCGCCCAAAAAATCAATAATTTCAGACGGTTGCTTATAATTAACGGATTTTAATCAGCAAAATTAATATCCTCGGCTATTTCTTTTCTGTGAATTTGAAAAATTTAATCAAAAAAGGAAATCCTTACAGTCCGGTTTCTTGTTATATATATAATTAAAAGCAAATTGATCCGAAATGATAAAAAAATCAATAACAACATTACTCCCCGATACGTTAAAAGGACTATGGTTATGATGATGAAAATTATCGAAAAACCCGAATACGATTCTGTAAATGGGTATAGCATTCCGGCAAAATATAAATAAACATGCGTAAGAGCTATATTGAAATAATTGTCGGTTTTTTGGTGGCAGTCAGTGTTTTGCTGGTTCTGGCCTCGGGCTATCTGTCGTACAAAAGCCTTTCTTCAATAGTAGCTTCCATTCACAGTGAATCGGTTCGGGACCAAAAACTGAACCTGATAAAATCTATTGCTACCAATCTTGATAAGGGTGAACAAGGATTCAGAATGTACACGTATTCAAAAGATGAAGAAGATTTAAAACCGTATAAAAATTTTCTTGAAACCATTGATGCGGATTTAGAAGCTTTGCGTCAGGCGGGAAAAGATAATCCCCAATTCCTGCTCAATATCGATACCATTAGCAATTTGATCTATAATAAAATAAATGTCTGGAACGAAATCCTTATTCTGAATAATACAAATATTGCTTCTCACTATCTTGATACGATTTCAAAACAGCTTGAATCAAAATTTGAAAATGATAGCCTGAGAAAAAACCGGAGTGTTTTCAAAAAAATATTTCAGCGAAAGAAAAAAGTAGATCTGGATGAAGAAAAAATGATCACGGATATCCAGCAGATGAAGGCTAAAAAAGAGGAGCATTCTTCGCAAATCAGGGAGAAAGAACAAAAGCTTGCGACAAGCAGCAGTCAAATCACCGAACGACTTTACGGCCTGATAAAAAAAATGGAAGACGAAGAGGTGCAAAAGCTCAATATGAAAGCAAGTGAAGCGGACGTTCTTGCAAATAAAACTTACCGGTGGATTGGCTGGATTGCCTTTTCGGGTACAATTTCTGCGCTGCTTGTGATTTTTGTTTTATCACGTTATCTCCGCCGTGCAAGGGCCTATCAGCGCGCCCTGGTTGCTTCCAAAAAAGAAGCCGAAATGCTGGCTCAGACAAAAGAACGATTCATTGCCAATGTCAGCCATGAACTACGTACACCGATGGGTATTATTTCCGGATTTGTTGAACAGCTCCTTAAGAAACCTGTCGAAAAAAGTGTAGAAAGAACACTAAGAATTATAAAATCTTCATCCGATCATCTTGTCAGGATCATTGGGGACATCCTCGATTTTTCAAAACTGCAGTCAGGTAAAATGAAACTGGATGCAACGCATTTTCGAATCGAAGATATTATTGAGGAAGTTCAAATGCTTTTTGGATCTAAAGCTGAAGAAAGTAATATCCTGCTGGAAGTAAGTATGGGTGAAAACCTTCCACCGGTATTGTTCGGTGATCAGATCCGGTTGAAACAGATTCTGATTAATCTGATTGGCAATGCCATCAAATTTACACATCAGGGAAAAGTGAAAGCGGGTTTGAACGCTGTGAATTTAAGGGAGGAAAGTTTTGATATGAAATTGATCGTTGAGGATACCGGTATCGGGATAGACAGCAAAGACCTGGATCAGATTTTTCAGGATTTTAACCAGGCCGAACGAAGTACCTCACGTAAGTATGGTGGTACGGGTCTTGGTCTCTCCATCGTAAAGCATCTTATTGATCTGCATAATGGAACAATAGAGGTGTCGAGCGAAAAAGGCAAAGGAACAATATTTACATGTACAATTCCTTACCGGGTAGGTGATGAAACAAAAATCGAGAAGTTTTTAACCGATCACACTGATTTACCCGAATCCATTAAGCATTTGAATGTGTTGTGCGTGGACGACGAGCCGTATAACCGTGAACTGATGAGTGCTATTCTCACTAAGTGGGGGCTTCCTCATGCTGTGGCTGTTGACGGTCACGATGCAATAGAAAAGATCGGTACAGGTGAATTTGATGTTGTTCTGATGGATGTGAGAATGCCCGGTATGGATGGATTTCAGGCGACAAAATATATTCGCGAATCGCTTCATTTAGAACCGGAGCAGTTAGCCGTTATCCTGTCAACAGCTACACTTCTCTCTGACGAGGATAAGAAAAAATTCAACTCGCAGGGATTTAATGGTTACATCCCGAAACCATTTACAGAAGAACAATTATATCGAACCTTGAAGTCGGTGATTAAAGCGGATAAAAAAATTCGAAATAACAAATCGGATACCCTTGTAAAAGATCAAACTGTTAAGCCGGATCGTATCAATCTGACGGAGTTATATCGTTTTGCTGACCGTGATGAAAATTTCGCAAAGGAAATGCTCGAAAAATTTATCGAATCATTTGAAACCGGTCTTAAAAACATGCAATCATCATTTGGTGATGAGAATAGAAAACAAATTGGTGACGCAGCGCATAAAATGGCTTCTCCCTGCCGCCACATCGGAGCAAATATCCTGCTGGACGGATTAAAAAGAATTGAAAGTATGACTGCGGATGACTATACTTCATTCGATAAAATAAGGGTTAGTATCAGTGCTGTGGAAAAGGAATTTGCCGAAGTCAAACGACAAATCGGAGACCACCTCACGAAAATTAAAAAGAAAGAAAGTTGACCAACAATTCGTTATCTTTGTTATATTTAGAAATGTCATTGCTTAGGTTGAATCATGTCAGAGGATAAACCATTCAAAATATTTGTAGTTGAGGATGACGATTGGTATAACCGTTTGCTGGTGCATACGCTTAGTCTGAATCCCGATTATGAAATCCGTAATTTTTATGACGGTAAATCTGCTATTGAAAATTTGCATGAAACACCTGATGTCATTACCCTGGATTACCGATTACCGGATACCAGCGGCCTCGAAGTTTTGAAACAGGTGAAAGCGATCAATCCCGATATCCAGGTCATTCTTATTTCTGAGCAAAACGACATCGATACAGTTGTCGATTTGCTGAAATACGGAGCATATGATTACATTGTAAAATCAAAAGACATCAAAGAACGCCTCCTGAATACGATCCAAAATATCCGCAAAGGCGTCGGTTTAAAAAAAGAGATCACAATATTGCGAAAGGAGATTCAGAAAAAGTATGATTTTCAAAATTCGATCATCGGTGAAAGTGATGCAATAAAAAAAGTATTTGAACTGATCAAAAAGGCTTGCGAGACGAATATATCGGTGACAATAACGGGAGATACGGGAACTGGTAAGGAATTAGTGGCAAAAGCCATTCACTACAATTCCAAACGAAAGGAAAACAACTTTGTACCTGTTAATGTGGCGGCGGTTCCTTCCGAACTCATCGAAAGTGAATTGTTCGGACATGAGAAGGGGGCTTTTACCGGTGCAAGTTATCGAAGAATTGGTAAGTTTGAGGAAGCAGATGGTGGAACATTATTTCTAGATGAAATAGCCGAGATCGATCAAAATTTCCAGGTCAAAATGCTTCGGGCCATACAGGAACGGGAATTTACGCGGATCGGAAGCAATGTTCCTGTCAAAACCGATTGCAGAATAATCGTCGCCACAAATAAAGACCTGAAAAAAGAGATTAAATCCGGAGCTTTCCGGAAAGATCTTTACTATCGGTTGCTGGGTTTGACAATCCATCTTCCACCACTGGTTGAAAGGGACAATGATGTACTGCTGCTTGCCAAATATTTTATTTCAGGGTTTTGTAATGAAAATGAATTGGAGATGAAATCGTTGTCGGAACAAGCACAACGAAAATTATTGAGCTATACATTTCCTGGCAATGTCAGAGAGCTAAAATCCGTCGTTGAACTTGCAGCAGCTATGTCAAACGGCGATAAAATTGAAGCGGAAGACCTGATATTCGGTTCGGATGATCCGCTGCCGGAAATCCTCAATGAGAATTTGAGTCTGCGTGAATACAACCGCAGGATCATTAAAGCAAGCCTGAAAAAAAATGATGACAATTATCAAAAAGTTGCCGACCAGCTAGACATCAGTGTGTCTACGATTTACCGCATGCTGAAAGAAGAGAAAACTGATTAATTCTATTCTTATCCCTAACTCCGAAATCCTGATATTTCTAAATTTCTTTGTCAAATTGCGAAAAACCCTTGCAAATTGACCGGCTATTTTCCGTAAATATTATTTAATACGTTTGTAAACAATGGGTTATGTTTTAAAAAAGTCATGGTATAGCATTTGCACAGACTAAGACAAATGTTATTTGACAGGTTGAAACAATTCCGGGAGTTCAATATAAAGTATTCATCCGTGATAAATGAAATTCCATTTCTTGGGACAATCGAAATCCGGCGAATATTTTATAGACCTGAGGTAATTTGACGAAAGAAATTTTAATTCCGGAAAAAATGAACTTTGTTTAACTAATTGAAAGGAAACGGAAAAATGAAAAGGACGAATTTATTAATCATCGGATTTAGTGTTCTGGCAATTGCGGTAATTGTCGCTGTCGCTGTGTATTACAACGACATTGAACATAAACAAGAAACTCAGCTACAATTAGTAAGTGGCAGGAGTGATGTACTTGCGCTCAAACTTCATGAACGTGATTCGCTCATTAACGAATACGTTACTACGTTTAATCTGATAGAAAAGGACCTGAGCTACATTAAGGAACAGGAAAATATCCTGGATACAAAATCGAAAAATCCTGAATTTTCAAAAGATAAAAAGCAAAGTATTCTGAATGATGTTAAACTGGTTAATTCATTGATCGATCAGAATAAAAAAAGGATTGTCGAATTGAATAAAAAGCTGAAACTTTCGGGAATTGAAATTGCCGGCTTGAACGACAAGATCAAAATGCTGAGTGAAGCAATCGAACAGCGCGATAGTAGTATGGAAGACCTGAAAGACCAACTAACCCAAAAAGATTTCCAGCTTACGCAACTCAATGAGAAAGTAGGAGAAATGGACAGTGTTGTAAATGTTCAAAGTACAATTATCAGTAACAAGCAAGCTGAACTGAACAAAGGATATATTGCATACGGCAATTATAAAGAATTAAAGGAAAAAGGAATTGTCACCAAAGAAGGTGGAATTCTGACTCTTGGCCAGAATGTAACTTTGGCTGATAACGTTGATCCGCTGAATTTTGAAAAAATCGACATCACTCAAACTACTACAATCCCAGTCCATTCAAAAAAGGCTAAATTAATCACTAATCATCCCGAAGGTTCTTATGAATGGATTGAAGATAACGGACAGATTGCATACATGGTGATAGATCATCCGGAAGAATTCTGGAAGGTTTCAAAGTATGCCGTAGTAGAAACTAAATAATACCTCTCACAACTTACTTTTATGCTATGACTTGAATAGGGGACGTTCTCCCCTATTCTTTTTTTATGCCCTCAGCAACCTGCCTTTCAATTGAATTGTACTACCTTTGCCTTATATAGTTCAAGGTTTCATGTTAATAGTCAACAGACCTCAAACCGATCCGTATTTTAATATTGCCGCCGAAGAATATCTGCTGAAAACTGTTGCAGAAGATTGTTTTATGGTTTGGCGGAATGATGTATCTATCATCGTCGGGAAGCACCAAAATGCACTGGCAGAAATTAACTACCCGTTTGTAAAAGAACACCATATACCCGTTATTCGCCGTATTTCAGGAGGTGGTACCGTTTTTCACGATCCGGGGAATTTAAATTTTTCATTTATCGCACAAGGCGAAAGAGAAAAACTTGTCGATTACAGGAAATTTACTGATCCGATCATTACTGTCCTGAATCAATTGGGTGTACCTGCCCGATTTGAAGGGAAAAATGATATTAAAGTAAACGGCTTGAAAATTTCGGGTAATGCTGAACATGTCTATAAAAACAGAGTCCTTCATCATGGCACATTGCTTTTTTCATCTGATCTTGGGTTGTTAAAAAAGGCACTGAAAGCTGATTCTGAGCGGTTTTCTGATAAAGCTATAAAATCGGTGAAAAGTAAGGTTTCAAATATTTCAGACTTTTTAAATGAACCCATTTCCATAGCTGATTTTTCTGGTTTAATTCTACAATACCTGAAAAATGCGAACAACAATTCACGGTTTTATTCTTTGACATCATCCGATGTTTCTTCTATTCAACAACTTGTTAATGAAAAATATACAACCTGGAAATGGAATTTCGGGTATTCACCTCAGTATGAACTGGAGAATTCAATTAAAATTGGCAGGGAACAGATTCAGTCCAGGATTGAGGTCAAAAATGGTCAAATCATCAACGTGGATTTTTCAGCATCCATTAACAAACAAAAGTTTTTGAATCTTGTTAAAATGACAATATTGAATCAACAGCATGAGGAAAAGACGCTGTTAAATCTATTTCAAACCCTGGATTCTGATCCGGATTTAAATCATCAGCAATTGTTAAATTTATTTTTTTAATCTGAATCTTAACTTATGAAAAAAGCAAAGCATTTGTTCGACATCCTCTGGAAGGATTATCTTTCGCAGAACCCGGAAGTCAGTGACATTTATAATCTATTTAAAAATGAAGGAGAAAATGTGGTTAACGATCACATTGCCTTTCGGACATTTGAAGACCCGAGGGTGAACATTGATGTACTTGCCAGGCCCTTTTTAAAAGCAGGTTACGAGTACCAGGGAGAATATGAATTCCGTCAAAAACATCTTTATGCGCGGCATTTTGAATTGACGGCGTTTAAAGATGCACCACGGATTTTTATCAGCCAGCTCAAACTCTCGGAATTCAGTGAATACCTTCAGCAAACGGTTAAAAATCTCATCGATAAAATTCCTGCTGATATGCTGAATTCTGAAAAACTTGTTCATTCGGGAAACCTTTGGGGAGCTCCTTCATGGGAAACCTATCAGAAGTTAAGATCAGAATCGGAATACGCAGCATGGGTTTATGTGTATGGATTCAGGGCAAACCATTTTACCGTAAGTATTAATGCTTTAAAAAAATTCGAATCGATACAGAAAGTAAATCAATTTTTGAAAGACAATGGTTTCTTGCTGAACGATTCGGGTGGGGAAATAAAAGGAACACCAGAAGAACTCCTCGAACAATCGAGCACAAAGGCTGGAATTTTGCCGGTTAAATTTGTTGAAGGAACCCACAACATTCCCTCCTGCTATTATGAATTTGCCAGGCGATACAAAGATAAGGATGGCCGGCTGTATGGTGGATTTATCGCAAAATCGGCTGATAAAATTTTCGAGAGCACAGATTTTTATAAAAAAGCTAAATAATGGTTCATTAAAAATTGACATTACTGATCTCCATGCTTTTTCTACCTTTGCTGGCTCAACCGGGATGAAATGGAAGAAAATAATGGATATTCCAATATAGCAGCCGCTTTAAAGAAATTTCGCAGTGAATTTGACGGAGATATTTTTACTGATCTTCCCAACCGTCTTTTATATGCTACCGATGCATCTGCTTATCGCCAAATCCCTGTTGGAGTGACGCGACCCCGCAATAAAGAAGATATTCGTAAGCTCATCACATTTGCTACACATCACAAAACCTCTATAATTCCCCGTACAGCCGGCACTTCGCTTGCAGGCCAGGTGGTTGGTGGCGGAATCGTTGCCGATGTTTCAAAATACATGAACCGCGTTCTGGAGATCAATGAAAAGGAAAAGTGGGTTCGGGTTGAACCGGGAGTTGTTCTGGATGAGTTGAATAAAATTGTCGAACCAAAAGGATTATTTTTTGGTCCGGAGACTTCCACCTCAAACCGGTGTATGATTGGAGGGATGGTCGGTAACAATGCTTGCGGAGCGCATTCACTTATATATGGCAGTACACGGAACCATGTGATTTCAATCAAAGCAATTCTTTCGGATGGTTCGGATGTAGAATTTGAGCCGCTGAAACAGGAAGAATTTCAAGAAAAACGTCGGTTACAAAATCTTGAGGGTGCACTTTACCGGAATATTCATTCTGTTTTATCCGTTCCTGAAAACCAGGAAGAGATCAGAAAACAATATCCTGATAAAAAGCTGGAGCGCAGGAATACTGGATATGCAATCGATATATTATCAGAAACACTTCCTTTTAATCCTTCCGGTGAAAAATTCAATTTTTCAAAACTGATAGCCGGGTCGGAAGGCACTTTGTGTTTTATTACAGAAATAAAACTAAACCTTGTTCCTCTTCCACCACCAGTTAAGGGACTGGTTTGTGTACATTGCAACTCACTTGAAGATGCGTTTCATGGAAATCTGATTGCGCTTAAACACAAACCGGTAGCAGTGGAACTGATGGATGCTATCGTTCTGGAACAAACCAAACACAACATTGAGCAGCGTAAAAACCGGTTTTTTCTGAAAGGAGAACCGGCTGCCTTGCTGATCATCGAATTTGCTGCAAAAACTAAAAATGAGGTTGAAACTTCGGCGGCAGAAATGGAAAAAGAGATGCGTGAAGCAGGCTATGGTTATCATTTCCCTGTTCTTTACGATTCGGATATTTCTAAAGTGTGGGCTTTGCGAAAGGCAGGGCTTGGTTTGTTATCAAATCTTCCGGGAGATGCAAAACCGGTGTCGGTTATTGAAGACACTGCCGTAAACCCTGAAGTTTTGCCTGACTACATAAAGGAATTTAAAGTGATGCTTTCAAAGCTGAACTTGAATTGTGTATTCTACGCGCACATTGCAACCGGTGAACTGCACCTTCGTCCTGTCCTGAACCTAAAAGATCCGAAAGATGTGGAGTTGTTCCATACCGTGGGGCTTGAAACGGCAAAAATCGTTAAAAAATACAAAGGCTCGCTAAGTGGCGAACACGGTGATGGACGTCTCAGAGGTGAATTTATTCCGCTGATGATCGGCGAAAAGAATTATGAAATTTTAAAACAAATAAAGCGGACATGGGACCCTGAAGGCATTTTTAATCCGGGTAAAATTGTGGATACACCGGTGATGAATACTTCGTTACGGTACACAACAGGAATCGAAGAACAAAAGATTCAAACAATTTTTGACTTTTCGGAAGAGAAAGGATTTTTAAGAGCGATTGAAAAATGCAATGGATCCGGTGATTGCCGGAAATCTGCGATTATCGGAGGCACCATGTGTCCTAGTTACCAGGCGACGACTGATGAAAATACGACAACCCGTGCGCGTGCAAACACATTACGGGAATTTATAACATATCCGGAGAAAAAAAATCCGTTTGCTCAAAAAGAAATTTTTGACATTCTTGATCTTTGTCTTTCATGCAAAGGCTGCAAATCCGAATGTCCCTCGAGTGTGGATATGGCCAAGCTGAAAGCTGAATTCATGCAACATTATTATGATGCTAACGGAATTCCCTTGCGATCAAGACTCATCGCTTATATCAGTGAGATCAACAGGTTGGGCGCGATCATTCCGGCGGTTACGAATTTTATACTTTCAAATAAACAAATCTCCGGGTTCATTAAACGCCTGATCGGGTTTGCCCCAAAAAGAAGCATTCCTTTACTTTATAAAATCACACTTTCAGCCTGGCTCAAAAAAAACAAATTTATTTCAGGCGAAAAAGGCAGGGTTTATTTGTTTGTCGATGAGTTTACCAATTACAACGATACGGAGATCGGGATCAAAGCAGTAAAACTGTTGCACAGACTGGGTTATGGTGTAGAGGTTGCCAGCCACACTGTCAGCGGCCGTACATTCATTTCGAAGGGATTGTTGCGAAAAGCCAAGAAAATTGCTATTAAAAATGTCAACCTTTTGAAGGATGTAATTACACACGAAACTCCGCTTGTCGGTGTCGAGCCTTCCGGTATACTGACATTCAGGGACGAATACCCCGATCTTGTCGGTGAAAGCCTCAAGCAATCTGCTATTGCACTTGGAAAATCTGCATTGTTGTTCGATGAATTCATCACAAGAGAAATTGATAACGGCAATATTTCATCTGCTGATTTTACAAAAGAAGTAAAAAAAATTAAGCTTCACGGGCATTGCCAGCAGAAATCGGTTGCTTCAACAGCACCTACCAAAAAAATGATGACACTACCTGAAAATTATACGGTTGAAGAAATCAAATCAGGTTGTTGCGGAATGGCCGGTTCCTTCGGATTTGAAAAAGAACATTATGATCTTTCGATGAAAGTAGGTGAATTGGTCTTATTCCCGGAAGTCAGAAAGTCAGCCGACGATGAAATTATCGCTGCTCCCGGAACAAGCTGTCGTCATCAAATCAAAGACGGGACCGGGAGAACCGCCCTTCATCCCATTGAAATTTTATATGATGCATTAATTTAAACCGCATGAAAAAAACGATTATCTATCTGATTCTTTTTTTGTTCGCTTGTAATCCAAAACAGGAATCAAAAAGCAATGTGGAAAATACATTAAAAGGCAACTGGTGTTTTCTGGATGGACGAGGAAATTACAACGAAGCTTTTTTTTCTGATAATACCTACCTCACTTACAACGCGAAATACGGTATAGCCCAGATTTACAATTACAAGGTGAATAATGACAGTCTTTATTCCAATGTCGACCGGCGGAAAAAAGGATTGAACAGGATTGCAAAAATAAGCTGGCTGAAGGATAAGGTGGTCATGATAACTGAGTTCAGCAGGGATACGATGGAAAGAATTAAGGATACGGGGATGACCCTCGAAACCATGAACCCAAATGTAGATACAGCCAAATTTCATGAGGCTTTTAACAAGCGTTATGAAGATTTTCTTGTGAAAAAAGGAATTCTTTCAAAGGAAGAGATCGAACAATTCAAAAAAGATAGAAAAGTTCCGGAGGATGTCATAGAAAAATTGCATTGACATGGGTACGGCAGAAAAGAAATTTCTATCATTCATTTTCGATATGAATCACCTTACCGTCAAATGCTGCATCCGTTTCCGGGAATACAGTTCTGGCTTCTTCGAGTAAGGGTTCATAGCTTTCATACCGGGTTGAAAAATGACCGATTACAAGCTTTTTTACCTGTGCTTTTTTAGCAATTGTAGCGGCGTCGATGGTTGTTGAATGAAATTTATTCCTTGCGACTTCAACCATATCATTCATAAATGTGGCCTCATGGTATAGTACATCGGCTTCTTTAATAATAGGAATGATGTTTTCATTATAACCGGTATCAGAACAATAAGCGTATGAACGCGGAACCGACGGGTCATTCGTTATCGCATCATTTGGAAATTCTTCTCCGGCATCATTAACGAAATCGTCCCCATTTTTTATACCCAGTAATTTTTCCGTTGGAATATTCAGTTCCTTAATTTTTTCCCTGATCAGCTTCCGTTTTCCGGGCTTCTCTTTAAACAGAAACCCGCAGGTAGGAATCCTGTGGTCCAAAGGAATGGTGCTAATAGCAAGATTGCTTTCATCAAATATAACCTCATTTATACCGGGATTTAGCGGATGAAATATCATAGGGTAATTAAGTTCTGTCAGCGATGCTTTTAGTTGAACCTGAAGAATTTCTTCCAACTGGGCAGGTCCGTAAATATGCAATTCCCGGGTTCTTCCAAGAAGATGCATGGAAGATATCAGCCCGATCAGGCCGAAAAAGTGATCGCCGTGCAAATGACTGATAAAAATATGGCTGATCCGCTGAATTTTTATTTTAAATTTCCGGAGTTGTATCTGGGTTCCTTCTGCACAATCGATTAAGTAAAATCTTTCGTTGTGATTGACCAGTTGTGCTGACGGATTTCGCCGGGTGGTCGGTATCGCCGAATTACTGCCTAAAATCGTTACAGTAAAAATCACAATTTATTTATTTCATTATAAATTAAAACAAAAAATCCTCCCTGTAAAGGAGGATTTTTTCAGTAATTATTACCCGTTATTTTTCTCCTTCATCTTTGGCAGGTTTATCCTTAGCCTCTTCATCCTCATCTTCTTTTTTACGGGTTGCCTTTGTTTTGCCTTTCTTTTCTTTCGACATTTTTTCCAGTTTTTCCCTGGCTTCCTGCTCCATGTCTGATTTCAGCGCTGCAAGTGCCGAGATATCACCGAGAGTCGTTTTTTCGACATTATCCTTCACCTTCTTCATCGAACGCGCAGTCGATCTTTCTTCGCCTTTAGCCCTGGCTGAATCTTTCGCTTTGCTTTCAGCTTGTAAATCCTGATAAACTTTGGAATGAGAAAGGATAATTTTCTTATTTTCTTTCGAAAACTCAATAACCTTCAAATCGAGGCCGTCGTCAACTTTTACAGCTTTGTTATCTTCTTTGGCAAGATGCCGTTTCGGAACAAAACCTTCAACACCATATGGCAACGCTACAACAGCGCCTTTATCATTCAGTTCAAGAATAGTTCCTTTGTGTTCTGAACCGATTGTAAATACGGTTTCAAAAACATCCCATGGATTTTCTTCTAATTGTTTGTGGCCAAGACTGAGCCTTCTGTTTTCTTCATCTACATCGAGCACAACCACATCGATCTGTTCTCCAATCTTCGTAAATTCAGCCGGGTGTTTGATCTTTTTCGACCATGAAAGGTCCGAAATATGGATCAATCCGTCAACACCTTCTTCGAGTTCTACAAAGATCCCGAAATTTGTGAAATTTCTGACGATTGCCGTATGCTTCGAATTGATTGGATAGCGATCTTTAATGTTGATCCACGGATCGGGTATCAGTTGTTTGATTCCCAATGACATTTTCCGTTCTTCGCGGTCGAGTGTCAGGATCACAGCTTCTATTTCATCACCGACATTGAGAAAATCTTGTGCTGTTCTCAAATGTTGAGACCATGACATTTCGGAAACATGGATAAGTCCTTCAACGCCTGGAGCAATTTCGATGAATGCACCGTAATCGGCGATCACAACAACTTTTCCTTTCACCTTATCGCCGACTTTCATGTTCGAATCCAAAGCCTCCCAGGGATGCGGAGTCAATTGTTTAAGACCAAGAGCAATTCGCTTTTTATTGTCGTCGAAATCGAGGATAACAACCTTTATTTTCTGGTCGAGTTCGACAATTTCTTCCGGATGGTTGATACGTCCCCACGAAAGATCGGTAATGTGAATAAGTCCGTCAACACCGCCGAGATCGATAAACACACCATACGATGTGATGTTCTTAACCGTACCTTCCAGCACCTGACCTTTTTCGAGTTTCGACATGATCTCGATTTTCTGTGCTTCGAGCTCATCCTCGATAAGTGCTTTGTGGGAAACAACAACGTTTTTATATTCATGGTTGATCTTAACGATTTTAAATTCCATCGTTTTATCAACAAACACATCGTAATCGCGAATTGGTCTAACGTCGATTTGCGATCCCGGTAAAAAGGCTTCGATACCGAAAACATCTACAATGAGTCCGCCTTTTGTGCGGCATTTCACGTAACCGTTTACAATCTCTTCTTTATCATGGGCATCGTTAATTCTTTCCCACGAGCGAAGCGTCCGGGCTTTTTTATGAGATAAGATGAGTTGTCCTGAAGCATCTTCCTGGTTTTCAACATATACTTCGATTTTATCGCCAACTTTCAGATTGGGATTGTATCTCAGTTCATTCAGTGGAATTACGCCATCTGATTTGTAACCAATATTTACAACAACTTCCCTGTTGTTCATCGAAACTACACTTCCATCTATAACCTCATGTTCTCCAATGGATTTCAGCGTATTGTCGTAAATGTCCTCCAGTTTTTGCCGTTCGGTTGTTGTATAATTTTCATATTTCTTACCAATGGAATCCCAGTCAAAATCGGCTCCATCGGCTGAAACTGTAAGTGGTATTTCTTTTTCTTCGGCAGGAGGTTCCTCAGTTTCAGCCACAACTTCTGAGGATGATTCGGCCTGTGGTTCTGTTACTTCTTCAGTCTGCTCATCTTTTGTTTCTGGTTCATCTTTTTCACCCTTAGATTCTTCAGGTTTTTCTGTTGTATCTTCAGGGATTTCTTCCGCCACTTTCATTTCAACAGGTTCTTCTGCTGGAGCTTTCTGTTCATCCGTTTCTTTGGCTTCTTCTGTTACGCCCTCTTCTGCTTTCATTTCAACAGGTTCTTCTGCTGGAGTTTTCTGTTCTTCTGTTTCTTTGGCGTCTTCTGTTGCGTCCTCTTCTGCTTTCATTTCAACAGATTCTGAAGCCTCAGTTTCTTCTTCCTTAATTTGATTTGTTTCCTCAGCAACCGTTTCTTCCGATTTCATTTCATCAGATATATCAGCTGCAACTTCTCCCTCTTTTTTGTCTTTAGTTTCTTCTGACATTAAGTAATTCTTTGTATCCCGTTCCTTCAGTTTTCCTCCCCGATCACAGGAACAACTGAATTCTACGGAAATTGTTTAACAAAACTTCCTAAATCGGGGGTGCAAAAGTACAATATTTTTTCATTTATCGCATATCTTTGCAAAAAAGGTTAAGAATAAAAATGCACTGTAATGGCATTCTTTCACCCGGCTGTTTAAATTAAAAATCAACACATCGTTATTATGTCTCTAAAATGCGGTATTATTGGAATAACCAACATCGGAAAAACCACAATTTTCAATTGTATTTCGAAAAATAAAGCACAAACAAGCAACTTTGCATTCAGTGCTTCAAAGTCAAATTTAGGTGTGGTGGATGTTCCCGACCCCCGGCTTTATGAAATTGCAAAACTTGTGAATCCTGCTAAAATTACACCGGCAACTGTTGAAATAGTAGATATTCCTGGTTTAGCCAAAGGAGCCAGTCAAGGGGAAGGTATCGGTAATAAATTTTTGGAAGACATACAACGAACGGATGCGATTATCCATGTTCTGCGTTGTTTTGACAATGAAAATCTGCCGCATATCGAAGGTTCGGTAAACCCTGTACGCGATATGGAGATCGTTGATCTCGAGTTGCAGGTTAAAGACCTTGAAATGGTTGAACGGAAAATCATCCGGATGGAAAAACTCGCCAAATCGGGTGAAAAGGAACCGCTGAAAGTAATCGAATCCCTTAAAAAATATAAAGACCATTTCGAAAATTTTCAGAATGCTCGCGACATTGATTTGAATGAAAAAGACAGGGAAGCGGTATCTGATCTGTTCCTGCTTACTGATAAACCCGTTGTTTATGTCTGTAATGTGGACGACACTTCCGCTATTTCGGGTAATAAATATGTAGATCAGGTGAAAGAAGCACTTAGCGAAAAGAATGCTGAAATTCTGATTATAGCCGGTGAACTGGAGGCAGAGATTGCCGAGCTTGAAACGGAAGCAGACAGGCTCGAATTTCTAAATGATGCGGGGTTAACAGAACCAAGTGTAAATAAAATGATCCGAACGGCATTTAAGCTGCTGAACCTGGAAGTTTTCTTTACAGAAGGCCCGAAAGAGGTGAGAGCCTGGACCATTAAAAAGGGAATGAATGCTAAACAAGCCGCAGGGACCATTCACAGCGATCTTGAAAGGGGATTCATTCGGGCTGAAGTTATTAAATACGATGATTTCATTAAATATGCTTCTGAACACGCCGTTAAAGAAGCTGGCAAAATGAAACTTGAAGGAAAGGATTACATTGTGGAAGATGGCGATATGATGCTCATCCGGTTCAATGTTTAATGATCGTTTTTATATTCAGGATCAAGCGTAAAATCGGTAAGCATTTTCTTTTCAATTGCGTTGTTGAAAATCTTGCTAAACAAACTAGTTGAAACGAGTGTTTATTGAATCGACCTCTATGTATTAAGGTTGATGACGGATAATTGATTAACCCTTAAAAAATTCTTCAGATGAAATATGTCGGAGCCCATGTAAGTGCCTCAGGTGGAGTGGAAAATGCACCTATTAATGCCCATGAAATCGGTGCAAAAGCGTTTGCCCTTTTTACTAAAAATCAGCGACAGTGGTTTTCAAAACCATTGACGAAGGAAAACATAGAACTTTTCAAATCCAATTGTGAAAAATACGGTTATTCCACTGATCATATCATGCCCCACGATAGCTATCTGATCAATTTGGGTAATCCGGATACCGAAAAACTGAAAACCTCGAGAAACAGTTTTTTGGACGAGATGAAACGAAGTGAGCAACTTGGAATCAAATTGCTCAATTTTCACCCGGGTGCTCATCTGAAACAGATTTCCGAAGAGGAATGCCTCGATCTGATCGCTGAATCGGTAAATATTGCACTTGACAAAACCAAAGGGGTTACGGCTGTCATTGAGAACACCGCCGGACAAGGTAGTAATGTAGGTTATAAATTTGAACATCTGGCACACATCATTGAAAAAGTTGAGGATAAATCGCGTATTGGCGTTTGCTTAGAT
>CAVXTE010000003.1:0-7287 GCA_963764475.1 uncultured Bacteroidales bacterium | reverse complement strand
CCCGGGTTTTCGATATTTCCTTTTAATTCCGATTCCAGTAAAAAGTACGAAAGAATATCCCGGCGGGTGCTTTGTATCTCTCCCAACTGTTTTTTGTTGATCACCAAAACAGATAAGTTAGCATTTACAGGTTCACCCATCGAGTTACTGGCCTGAATATCCAGTTTTGTCTCTTCCCGCTTTGCATAGCTTTCTTTATCGGTTGTGATATTTAAGTTAATCCTGCTTTCAGGTTTTTCCACAAAATAGAGCCGCTCTGCAACCGGCTGCATGTTTCTGTCTTTCATCGTACAGGAAATTATTCCTTCGGGAAGTTTCACTACCGGTATCAATACACTGGCAACACCATCATCCAAAGCCACCTTCATATCGTAAAGGTCCATCCCGCGACAGGTAATGCTGAGGTTAATACTGTCATTTTTGAGATAGTTTGACAAGGCTGACAAAATGAATATTATCACCACGTCGTTCAACTAGCAAGAATGTTTCCTTTTGCTGCTACCTTTGGCAACGGGTACATCAGTACTTCGTTTTCTTCAGAATTTGATTTTAACTTTGCATAGTATTTTTTTGTGCTGTCGGCCTGATTCAATATAAAACTGCCCATCCCAAGAATGTTACTTTTGAAAGAGGTAATTACCGAATCCCGCTCATCTACAATATTGCCTTCAATCCTTTTTCCCTGTCCGTTGGCATCCAGCGCTTTAAACCCTATCCTGCTTTGCAGCCCGTGAACCATTTCCCCGCTTTCAGGAAAAAACTGCAAATCAAGGATGTCTTCGTTTAATACAATTGTTTTGGTAAAACGTTTATCGTTTTTGGTTTGCATTTGGAGGGTGGCAAAACGGCTGTCGTCACCAATCTCGTAATCCAGTGTGTATTTATCATCTTTACCTTTCTTTACTTCCAGTGTATCTTTTTTGTCATCAATGGCATACAATAACTGTAAGTTTTCTTTTTTGAAGACTGTCCAGTAAATTAGGGTTGAATGTTGCTTTTAAACGGCTTCGTCTTGTCCTGTTCTTTAATTAAAGTAACATTGCTGATCGGGTCTTCATCGTTTTCTTCCGGTTTACCGGCAAATACATGGATATATTCCGTAAAGAAAAAGTCGGAGCCAAAGTTTTTGTCCCATTCGGTGTAGGCCCTGATTTGGTAAAGCCCCTCTTTCATGTTTTTATCCAGGAAGAAAAAGCCCTGGCCGATACCGTCTTCAATTTTGATCAACTTCTTTCTCTTTTATGATTTCTTCAGGGGTGATCAGTTCTGCATACAATACATGGCTCAAATGGGAAGGAACATGGTCGCACGCATTTAAAACCACAGCCTTAAACCACACGATATTGCCCAACGTGTAGGCTTTTGCATCTAATTGCAGGTAGATTTTTTCGGCAAAGGAAGCGTTCGACTGAATGGCATCGTTGGTTTGTGCGATGGTATACACTGGAAATAAAAATAAAAGAAGGACGACGTATATAGAATGAAGAAATTTTATTCTAATCCATTTTGAAAAAAATAAAATTTTAACGAGATCTTTCTTTACCATAAGTTAAAAAGATATATGCCAGCTGCAAAATTAGTTAATAACCAAACTTAAAAAAATTCTCTATTCTTTATAATTGTTATTCAATTGAAGAGGCTGTCCAAAAAGAACAAAATTGATATTAGAACGTCATCCTGAATTTATTTCAGGATCTCTTTATCAGCAACTTGAGATTTCTGAAACAAGTTCAAAATGACGACTATATTTACTTTTTGGACAGCCTATTCTTTTTATTCTAAAATGAAATAATTATTCAACCAGTACCGAAAATGTATCTAATCAAAAATATGTTTCTCTTCAGTTCCCTCTACCGGATAATCTATTTCTTTATAACCGATTTCACCATATTCGGATACTGCTTCAACAACCACAGTCATATCTCCAATGTTATCTGCATTATAATAACTTACCGATGCTTTACCCAAACTGTCGGTTTGTACTTCGGGTGACCATTTTACCAAGGCTCTTAAATCGGGCCTTTGCATCTCATCCTGTTTTATGTTCGCATACTTTGGAGAATAAAATTCAATAGGTTTTGAAAATCCCTGGATATCAATATAAGTCATTCCTCTTGTCTGCGAAGCATAAATACCTTTACCACTGCGTGTATAAATCGAAATTATACTTCCGCTTAATATTTCAGGTCCCGGGAAAGTATGGTAGCATTCCCAAAATGCCTGGGCAAAGTTTTTAGCATTTTTAATTACCTCAACACTAATAATTTCATTAATTGGAATAAAGTTAATTCCTAAATTCAAATCTCTGTAATCAACTATTTCACCATCGATTGCCAACAAAGTCATGTCTGTTCCGTACACTGCTGCCGAACTTATATACGGGGCGCTGCTATCGGGCTCTCTAAACCGGAATAATTCAGCATGATTAAACATTAGAACGCTGGTAACCCCCCAAGACCAGTCTGCTTCTTCTTCCTTCAATTGTTTTCCACCAATTATTGTAGTTGGCATTCCATACTTTTCAACCAGTTTTTTTCGTTCCGGGGTGAGTTTGTAGCCTTGCACATCAACCTGTTGCAAAAGAATATTTCCGGAATCAAGCGGAAATGCTTCTTCTACCTTTTGTCGTTCTATATTTTTTTCAACCAATACTTTTGATACACTATCCAGTTTTTCAACCGATTTCACGTGCGTAAAATGGATGGGTGGAGTTCTCTTTTTATCCAGGTTAATGTTGTAATCCACCTTTTTCCCCGATAATTTTGAACTCTGAATCAACGCCTGAATATCATCACCGTACTCATCATAAAGATTAAATCTGAAATAACCGGTACTATCTGATTTTTCACTGTATGCCGTTTGATTTTCCTTGTCAAATGTCATCAAAATTAAATTGGCTACCTTTTTCTTTTTTTCTGAAACAACACCGCTAACTTCTCCAGTTACGCTAAGTCTCCGCTCAGGAACATAAGTTAATTCCTTGTATTTTTTTGAATAGTTGTATTTTCTCCATCCTTGCGTAAGCATTAATGCATCCAAATCGTTTTGCCTGCTGTTTTCGCTGCTGAAATAATAGCCCGGATCCTCTATTTCCCCTTTTAATTCCGATTCCAGCAAAAAGTAAGAAAGTATATTTTGCCGGGTGCTTTGAAATTTTCCCAACTGTTTTTTATTGATTACCAGCACCGATAAATTAGCTGCTATTGGATCGCCTTTGGCATCGGTGGCTTTAATATCCAAATCAGTTTTTTCTCGTTTTGCGTAGGCATTTTTATCTGTTGAAACGGATAAATTTATCCTGCTTTCGGGTTTTTCGTTAAAATAAAGTCGTGCTGCTACGGGTTGTGAAGCGTCGTCTTTCATGGTAAATGAAATTATTCCTTCCGGAAGTTTTTCCCTTGGTATTAACACACTTGAAATCCCATCGTGCAAAGTTACTTTCATGTCATAAAGTATCATTCCCCGAAACGAAACATTAACACTGACAATATCATTTTTAATGTAATTTGACTGGGCAGCTAAAAGGATGTTGTCTCCGCGTTGCTCAACCGTTAGCTGGTTACCCCGGGCAGCAACTTTGGGTAAAGGATATATCATAACCTTATCGTCATCCATTTTTGATTTTAAACGCGCATAATAATGATTGACTGTATCGGGCTTAAGCAGCATAAAAGTGCCCATTCCCAATTCGTTACTTTTAAATGTGGACAGTACATCATCATTTTCATCAATTATTTCACCTTCCACCATTTTCCCTTTACCGTTGGCATCAAGCGCTTTAAAGCCTACTTTACTTTGCAGACCGTTAATCAATTCCCCGCTTTCAGGGAAAAACTGGAGATCAAGAATATCCTCATCAACGACTATCGTTCGGGAGAACCGCTTTTTGTTTTCGGTCAGCATTTGCAATGTAGCTAACTGACTATCGCCTTCCAATTCATAGTCGAGCGTGTAATTATCATTCCGGTCGCTTTTTACCTCCAGCGTATCTTTTTTATTATCCAACGCAATAATTACATCGAATTTTTTCCGGTGCAGACTGTCAATCAACGATGGATGAAACGTAGCTTCCAGTTTATTTTTATTGTTCGGCCCCTTTTACTAAAGTTACATTGCTTATCGGTTTTTCTTCGTTTGGTTTCAAATTATTAGCATACACTTGTATGTAATCTTCAAAAAAGAAATTCTGATCGAAGTTTTCATCCCACTGAGTATATGCTCTAATCATATAGCGTCCGGGATGCAGGCTTTTATCCAGGTAAAAATACCCGTGTCCGATACCATCTTCAATGTTAATCAGCTTTTTTTCGTGAACAATTTCTTCAGGGGTAATTAATTCAACATATAGTATTCTACTTAAATGAGAAGGTACATGATCGCAGGCATTTAATACAATACATTTATACCAGATAATGTTACCCGGCGTGTAAGCTTTTGTATCCAGCTGCAAATAGATTTTTTCAGCAAATGAAGCATTTGTCTGAAAAGCTTTGTAGGATTGTGCTCCGGCATTCAACGGATGAATAAAAATAAACAGCACCACCAGAACACTTAGACCAGCCTGAAAAGGCTTAAAAACTGAAAGGATATTGAATCCTTTTTGATAACGTTTGATCTTTTTCATGGAACTGATTTTTTGGTAGTTATAGAATAAAATTATTACCACAATAAACGTGCCACCTTAACATAAGTATATGAGTAAATATTTTATATATAAAAAAAATGCAAAATTTCAAATCAAGGTTTATTCCCTTATTATTTTCAATTTAAAACTTTCATCAGCCGAGCAAATGTTTAAGATATATTGACCGGGATCGAGCTTTGAAAGGTCAACAAAATGAGAAACATTCTTTTCCGATATCACTTTACTCCCCACGATTGTATAAACATCAATTCTTTCAATATTGTTTCCATATTCTATAAACAGACGATCTTCTACAGGATTTGGATAAACTTTTAAACTCTAAATTATGAAAGTCGGATTTGATATTTCAGGCTATAAATTTATTTTATTTCAGATTCCAGTACAATACATAACGTTGCTTATCCACCTGGTAATAAGGCAGTAAAGTTATATCCCTTGAAGCAGCATCATTCGTTTTAAATACCAGCGGCTTTCCATCAACCGGTTTTAACCAGTCGGTTAATTTTTTACCTTTTACATTTAAAGTTGAAATGATATCGTCGGGAATTGGTAAACGGCTGTAGTCAAGCTGATCTTTTGCAAAAGGTTCCGGCGCTTTCATATCTTCGGTTCCCATGTCGCCGGCAAGAACAATCGGACCATAAAGAACTGCTTCCATATCAGGATTATCGTTCGTTGCAACCAAATGAAGCGACATTGGATAAGTTACATCAATTTTATCGCCGGCTTTCCATTTCTGCGTCAAAACAATATAACTTCCCGGATCCTGTTTTACCCTCACTTTTTTACCGTTAACCGTCACCGTAACACCAGAAGTTGCCCAGGAAGGATAACGAATATATAAAGACAAGTTATCGCCATTTGTTTTTTCTACTGTTAGATGTGTAGTTGGCTCTTCCGGGAAAGCAGTCTGCTGAACCAGTTTAACTCCCTTTTCACTCCAGGTTAGTTCAGAAGGAATAAACAGGTTTACATAAATTCCATTGTCGTTATGATAATAAATTCCTTCGGCATATTTTGCATGATTTTCAAAGCCGGTACCTACACAGCACCAGAATGAGCTGTCTTTTGTACTGTAAGTTTTAAACATTCCCGGAATGTAAGGTAAAAAATAGGTAACCATTCCTGTTTCTGTTCCTGCGATGCCAGGATATGATTGTAAAGCGCCCGTTCGTAATAATCGGCATATTTTACATCGGCAGTCCAGGTAAACAGGTGACGGGTAAGTTTCAGCATATTGTAAGTATTGCACGATTCTGTTGTTGCATGCGTTAAATGTTTTGAAATCTGATCGGGTTGAAAGAAATGCTCGCGATCGCTGTTTCCGCCGGTTACATAAGTATGATGATCGATTACCGTTTGCCAGAAAAAATCAGCAATATTTTTCTCTCTTTCATTTCCGGTAAGTTCATATCCTCTTGCCTCTCCCACTATTTTAGGAATTTGAGTATTGGCATGTAATCCCGTTTAGTTTATCTTCCTTATTTGCCAACGGATCCAAAACTGCATGATGATAAAAACATTCGGCCAGTTTTTTATCGTTTTCATTTCCTGTAAGTGCATATAAATTATAGGCAGCTTCCTCCATGCCTCCAAATTCCTGTCTTTGCATGGTAGCCAATTGTTCCGGTGTCAGATCTTTGAGCTTATTATAAGCCCAGTCGGCCATTTTTTCAACTACATCCAGCGCCTGTTTATTGCCGGCATACTGATACATATCAATCAGTCCTTCCATAATTTTATGCAATGTGTACCACGGCGCCCACACCGGTTTACCTGCTATTACGCGGTCAATAAGATTTTGGGGAAATGCGCTTAAATATCCACCCTGATTTAACACTTGCTGAACTTCAGCCAGCGCAGAGACCAATGAATCACCTTTAACTTTATACCTGTTTTCTCCTGTTGAAGCGTACATCATCGACAAGCCGGAAAGTACATGTCCCATGGTATGACCTCTTAATTCAACATCCAGTCCTTCCCAGCCTCCAAACGGACGGGCATAAGTACGCATTCCTGCGTTAACACGCCAACTGTGCAGCAATCGATTATTATCGATACTTAACAACCATTTCCCGTCGCGTTCCATATTCTCTTTAAAACGACTTTCAAGCAGGCGAACATCACTTAAATCGAAACTGTAGGCTTTTACATCAATTTTTGGTTTAATGGTTTCTTCTGCAGAAAATTGTCCTATATACTGCGAAAAACCATGTATGGGATTTATGCAAAGTAATGTCAGTACGAATACAAATACAATGCTTTTACGTTGTTTTCTTCTCACTTTTCTCTAATTTTTAATTCAACAATTTCTTTTAAAAGTATAATTTTATAAGGTACGTTGTAATTGCAGTGTCAAAAAAAAAGGGCTTACAACAAGCCCTTTCTTATATTTCAAAAATTAATCTGGTTACTTTTTGTCGTAAACACGGGTTGTTGTTGTTTCTTCTCCATCCCTGTTAGGTCTGGTAGAAGTAATGGCAAGCGTTTTTGCATCTTTAAGAGTCCAAACCTCTTTTGTGGTTCTCTCATTTCCGTTAAAAGATCTTGTTGTAGTAATAGTAAGGCTTTTACCATCAGCCGACCATTTTGCAGTCGATTTGCTATCACCTCTTCCAGTTGAATTTACAGTTTCTTTACCG
>CAVXTE010000002.1:0-13000 GCA_963764475.1 uncultured Bacteroidales bacterium | reverse complement strand
ATGGAGTTCAGGTATGGCAGACGGTGCTTTTTGTTTCACTGTCTTTGATTTTTCCAGTCCGATGTCTACCTCCTCGAAAGAAGATGAAGCGTGAATGAATAAGGCAGTACCGATATGAACTGAAAAATGATTAATCTGGTCGTAAAATGTTTCTGTCTTTTGTGTCTTTTCCCATGGGAATCCTATTATCGTCAGATCGGTTGAGGCACTTTCTCTGCTGATAATATCTTCTGTTAAATAATTATCCACACTGTTATTGAAGACTTTAACTTCCATATTCAAACGGTATTGATCCAGGACTCCCGAAACCGTTTTGTGGATTTTTTCTGCCAATTGATTATTATTGTTAATAACCAGTAACCGTACTCTTGAATCCTTCCATTCTCCAATAGCAGTCAAATGCCGAATCAGGTTGATGGAAAATACAAGATTGTATCCCCAACCTTCCCACCAGACGTCAATAGTTTTGTAATTTCCGAATTTCCTCACCGGATGGTAATTCAAAAAGACTGAATTATAATTATTTCTTTTAAAATTGCGGAAGATTTGAGTGAAAGAATCCCTGTTGCTTTCCTTTCTGCTCCATCCCATGAGAATGGTATTCGGTTCAATGCCTGTAAAACCATATGTTCGGACGATTTCGTCAATGCCTGAATAAATGTCCCTGCATTGATGTTTATGAATAATAAGAGAAGCAGGTTTTTTTAACGGGGTCAATGTTCTTATATTTTTGATCAATACAGGATCCCCGGAAGTTTCTAGTTCAAATCCTGTGATCATTCCGAGCTTTCCGGTAAGATCAATACCCATTTCGGTCAGGTGTGGCCGTGCAGTAACATCCCCACTAAACATAATAATATTCGGTCTCCAATTTCGGGTATGCAGGCTGGATTTATCAAGCCGGTGAAGTGCTGTTTTGACCAGAGAGGCCCATACACTGCTCCAGGCATCTCCTGATTCGAGTGTCAATTCTTTCCGTTTGATAAAGAGGTACACCAACCCTAATATCACGATAGCGCCCACCATGGCGAGAAAATCCAACTGAATCATCACAAGAACACATGCAAGTGAACCAATTAGACCGACCCAGTAGGGCACTTTAAAATCAGGCCTGAAATCAGGACTGGTTTTTGCCTCAAAAGCACTGCTGAGATTGAGAAAACCGTATGTTGTTATAAAGAAAATGGATACAATTCGTGCAATGACATCCAGTTGACCAATTAAAATACCACATTCAGCAATCAGAAAAGTTAGCAATAGTGCATTCCGCGGTTCATTGTTCATTTTTGTCCCACGCGCAAAAAAATTAGGGGTAATTTTATCAATAGCTGTCGCTTGCAGAATCCTGGGTGCAGCCAATATACTTCCAAGTGCAGAGGAAAGTGTGGCTCCCCAAATACCAGCAACCACCAGTTCCGGTATCCATGCAATTTTCAGCAATGCATTGGGATCGTTTGCAAGCAAATCACTGTTTACAGTATATGATAGGAAAAATGCTAATATGATATAAACGACCAGACCGATACTGATAGCTGCTATCGTGCCTTTAGGAATTGCCCTTTTTGGGTCTTTCAAATCACCCGACATCGATACACCCGCTTCGAATCCGGTAACTGCCGGAAAAAAAATGCCAAATAAAACCATCAGTGGCATAGCAGATTTGGAACCGAAAAAATTAGGGTGAGCAGGTGCAAAATCATGTTTTCCAAAAAACACAGATATCAAAGAAAGGACAATAGCAGCCATAATGATATATTGTGTTTTTACAGCTAATGAGGTACTGATAAACGTAATTATTGTCACAGTCAGTAAAATTATAGTTCCGGCTAATCGGATATTATTGATGTTAATAGGAAGGTTCAAAAAGCCAAGAAAACTTTCAGCAAATCCGATCAGGTAAAGGCTAACACTAAATGACAATCCGACAAATAAAGCCAGTCCTAAAGTTCCCCCAATTGGCAAACCAAGACTTCGGGAAATGATGAAGTATGTGCCTCCGGCTTTCACTTTTTTATCGGTTGCAATAGAGGAGACGCTGAGGCCCGTACTAATCGAAATTATATGTGCTACAAGGATGATTCCAAGTGTGCCGAACAGTCCTGCCTGACCAACAATCATGGGAAGACGCATGTACATTATCACCCCGAGAATAGTCAGGATGGAAGGTGTAAATACACCACCAAATGCCCCAAATTTATTTGATTTTGCCATGCATTATAATTTCAGGTTACGATTCTTTTTTGTCACTGCTATTTTTTTGAAAATCACAATTAATATGAAAAATAAAAATAGTTAAAATTATTATCACGCGCTATTCTTTATCATTTATCTTTATAAATTGCTGTTTTGAAATAATTTGCGAGATGAAAATTGAATGCGTATGTTTTGCCCAGAACCGGTATTTCTTCTTTATTCTTTAAAAATAATTAATAAGAAATTACAATAAATAAAGATTCAATTTTGGAATTGTGCTAACACTTTTAAATTCTATCTGAATTACTGATTTGAAGGTTTATAATATTTCATCGCTTTCGGGATATAATCCTTAATTTCCTGTATTCTGTGTTCATTCGATGGGTGTGTGGAAAGAAATTCCGGCGGTTCCTGACCGGCCGTCACCTTACTCATGCGTTCCCAGAATTTGGGTGCCTCGTGTGGATCATAACCGGCCATTGCCATAAAAACTAATCCAAGCTTATCTGCTTCAGATTCTTGCAAGCGACTGTAAGGTAAAATAGCTCCAAAAGTTGAACCCAGTGCATAGGCATTGTTAAAAATAGCTTGTGTTTCTTCGGGTTTGTTCTGTACAGCAACTGCAAGAGCCACACCGCCTAATTGCTGTAACAGCGCCTGGCTCATTCGTTCGCGACCATGGTTTGCAATGGCATGGGCAATTTCATGACCCAGCACAACGGCAAGGCCATTATCTCCCTGACAAACCGGCAATATACCGGTGTACACAGCAACTTTCCCGCCCGGCATACACCATGCATTCACCGTTTTGTCCTCAATGAGGTTAAATTCCCATGCATAACCCTTGAGTTCATCCGATAATTTATGTTGTGCCATAAAAGTTTCAACCGCTTTTTCGATGCGCAAACCTACTTTCTTTACCATTGCTACATCCTTCAGGTTCGTTGACAGCTTACTTTCTTTTAACACGTCCTGGTAACTACTGAAACTTAAGGGAAGGATTTCACTGTTCGGAAAAAGCGATAACTGTTTTCGGCCGGTAACGGGCACGGTGGCGCAACCAATAAATAAAACTGAAATCAGAAGTAATGACAATATTTTTTTCATAATGGTCAGTTTTTATCAAAAGTACAAAATGCAAACGATTTTTAGCACAATTCAATTTGAGGCGAAAAGTACCTCTATTCGGTCATTAATAAACTAATCAGGAGGCAGATTGTTATCAAACTACTATGAAAAATGAAAATCAACAGCATACAAATCAACTCATTCATGAAACAAGCCCCTACCTTTTACAGCATGCCCACAATCCGGTTGACTGGCATGGCTGGAATGAAAAAACGCTGGAAAAAGCAAAATCAGAAAATAAATTGATTTTAGTTTCAGTTGGTTATTCCGCCTGCCACTGGTGTCATGTGATGGCTCATGAATCGTTTGAGGATGAAGAGGTGGCAAAAGTGATGAATGACAATTTTATTTGCATCAAGGTTGACCGCGAAGAGCGACCGGATGTCGATCAGGTTTATATGGATGCAGTGCAACTGATCAGCGGGAGGGGAGGATGGCCGTTGAATTGCTTTGCTCTGCCTGATGGAAGGCCTTTCTGGGGTGGAACCTATTTTCCGAAAGAACAATGGATGGAAATCCTGTAAACCATTATTCAATTGAATTCTATCCCAAAGTGAAAAGTTGCTTGCAACAAGCTGCTGAAATTACCGAAGGGATCAAAAGAAATGATTTTATTAATGCTGATCAGGAAATCTCAGATTTTGATAAAGAGATGATTGATGACATGGTCCGCAATTTTTCGGCCCGTTTTGACACTATTGAAGGTGGTACGAAAGGTGCCCCCAAATTCCCAATGCCTACTAATTATTTGTTTTTGTTAAGGTACTATGCCCGAACCAAAGGACCAGAAATTTTGGAGCATGTATTATTGACACTTCAGAAAATGGCAGCTGGCGGAATTTATGATCAGGTAGGTGGAGGTTTTGCCCGTTATTCGGTCGACGAACACTGGCACATACCGCATTTTGAGAAAATGCTTTATGACAATGCACAGCTTGTTTCACTTTATTCCGAAGCGTATCAGTTGACCCGGAAGGAAACCTATAAACATGTGATTGCTGAGACACTTGAATTCATTCAGCGCGAAATGACAAATCCTGAAGGCGGATTTTATTCGGCTATAGATGCGGACAGCGAAGGCGAAGAGGGAAAATTTTATGTTTGGGAGAAGCAGGAATTCAGCGACCTGTTAGGATCGGATGCAGACATTGCGATTGATTATTTCGGGGTCAATAAGGACGCTTATTGGGAAAACGGGAAAAATGTTCTGATAAAAGCAAATACACTTTCATCCCTGGCGGAAAAGTTCAGCAAGTCCGAAGATGATATTCGAAGGATCATTTCAGAAAGCAGGAAAAAACTGCTGGAAAAAGGATCTGAACGCATCCGTCCGGGGCTGGACGATAAGATCCTTACTTCATGGAATGCACTGATGCTGAAAGGATATTCGGATGCATATTCGGCAACCGGAGAAAAGAACTATCTTGATACGGCTTTAAAAAATGCGGAGTTTCTTCATGAAAAACTGCAAAATCCTGAAGGTGGATATTTCCGAACGTACAAGAATGGAAAATCAGTAATTCCCGGTTTTCTGGATGATCAGGCTTTTCTGATCGAAGCTTTTATTTCCCTTTATCAGGTAACTTTTGATGAGCAATGGATTAATGAAGCCAGGAGACTGATGGATTTCACAATCAACCGGTTTTATAATGAACAAAAGGGTTTATTTTCTTTTAATCAAAGGGAAAGTAATGAATTGTTCACACGCAAATTTGAATTGATGGATAATGTCATTCCCTCTTCAAACTCCTCAATAGCAAATTCATTGTTTTTATTGAGTCAGATTTATGAGATGGAAAAATACAAGAAAACTGCTGAAAAAATGCTAAGTAGCGTAAAGGACAAAATGGTTAAATATCCATCGGCATTTTCAAATTGGGGCATACTGGCTATGAATATCAGTCTATCCTTTTTATTCCGTATGTGCAACCGGAAATGATGCTTTAAAAAAAAATGGAGGAATTAAATTCATCATACCTCCCTTTTATTGTCAGAGCGGCTTCGATGGGCAACAGTGATTTACCGGTTTTCCAAAATCGGTTTATAAAAAATAAAACATTGATTTATGTTTGTTCAAAGAATGCCTGTATGCTCCCGTTTAAAAAAGTGAGCGATGTGCTTAGTTCCATTTCGTTATAAATTTACCTGAAAAAGTGATTCTTGTGATGAAAGTCCTCAGGTCAGATCATATTATTTATTTTGACGGATGGTGCAATTTATGCACCGGGGTCGTCAGATTTATCAGGAAAATCGATAAGCGGGAGAAATTCCGCTATGTTTCGCTGCAATCTGCCGAATCGGAAGAATTACTGAAATTTTTGCGGTTCGACCAGAATGAAGTGGATTCTATTCTGTATTATGAGAACGGTGAAATTTACAGCAAATCGGAAGCTTTCTTCCACATCATGCAGAAAACAGGAGGTGTATTTATGCTGTTAATGGTTTTCAGGATATTGCCAAGGAAACTTACCGATAAAATATATGATTTTATTGCAAGAAACAGATACAAATGGTTTGGTAAAAAAAGTACCTGTAGTCTGTAAATTAATCAGTCCTATTATATTATTCAGGAACCTGACAAATTTTATTTCCCTGGTTGCCAAGCCAGATATCGTTTTTATCCTCGTTGCTGATTTGCCCATTCATATTGTAGTCGGAAGATAAATAGCCACTGCTGCCAACCAGGATCGACCAAAAACTATTTTTATCGCTTACATTGACAACACCATCTGCATTGCCATCTCCGCCAGCCATTCCCCATAACCCTGTACCGGCGGCATCCACCTGTACAAATCCGGCTGTACTACCGTAAATTTTATTACCAGCATCAGAAAAGTTGTAACTGTAATACCCGTCGGATTTGGCAAGTGCACTGGCCGACATGATACCGATATGGTTCCGGTGCCAAACAACAACATAAAGATTTTGACTTACAGTTACCGGAAATGACAACCTGCCCGAACCGTCGGTTCCGACAATTGAACCGTCACTCAGCAGAAATCCTGCTTGTTCGGCGATCACTGTAGCGCTGCTCGCTGTAGCTGCGGAAGCAGCATCTCTCAGTTGAACCAAAACCCAATCAACAACCTGATTGTTTGGTATTGCAGCTACACTTTCGGTTCCGTTATAATTCCATGGAGCTCCCGAGTAAGGCTGGTTTAGGGGAAGAAAATCCGGATTCAGTGCTGTCGACATCTGACCTGAACCAGCATAAGGTCCCTGTAGAAATACTGTTAAATCGAGTTCAACAGGATTATATATCAGTTCAATGTCGTCATAATAGGCAGTGGTGCCTACATGAGCTGTTAAACCGGCAGAACTGACTACAAAAAGTATATATTGTGGGGTCGTATTGTTGAAATAAATAAAAGGTGCTGAAAACCGTGTCCATGTTGAAGTTGAATTAGGGACATCTATTTGCGCCAAAGCAATCCAGTTAGCCTGCGTATCATCAGGAATTTTTGCTGTCCCTGTATGCAGAAGTGCTTTAAGTTGTGCAATATCTCCGCTGACGGAAGTATATTTTACCCAGATTGCAACGCTGTCAGGTTTTTGGGTAAGTGGCGTATTCCATTGACTATTGGATACATCTGTGAAAACCCAACCGGACCCAGAAATATCTGCATGAACACGGCCATTGGTAACAAGCCCGGAAGCAACAATGCTTAGCACAGAAGCATTATACAGCTTTACAGAATAACTCCCTGTATGGGCATCCGTACTTTTATCCCAATTATAGGGAGCAAGGCCATTTATTAACGATCCTCCGTCAGAAGTTTTAATTGTGCTCCAGTCAACCGGTTCCTGAACCGAAAGACCAGAAATGGTTTCCCAGCTTTCAAAACTGGCATTTTCAGGTTGCTGTTGGCTGAACAAGCTTACTGATAACACTATGCTAAATAAGGTGATTCCTGGTTTTATGATGGCAGTAAATATTTTCATGATAGCTAAATTTATAAGTAAATAATTATTTAAATAATACTGTTTAATGCAGGTTTGATTATCGTTTTATAATTTTTTGTGAAAAGTTAAAGGTTGTCCCGGCCACTCTGCAAATATATATTCCTGGTGGTTGATCAAATTGCAGATTTGTTGTTTTATTCAGGTTGATTTTTTGATGATAGATTATCCTGCCGAACATATCCGAGACTTCCAACAAAACCAGTTCATTCTGAAAACTTTGATTTCTTTCAATTACAAGATTACTATTTGAAAGCCAAATGTGCGTTTTTTGTCCTGAAATTTCATTTAATCCCGTATTGTAATAAACAAGCTGAAGGTCATCGAGATAAAGCTGGCTGCCGGCCAGTGCGTTTTGAGCATCTCCTGCAAAAATAGCAAACAGGATGTATTCCGGTGTATTGCCGTTAAGGTAGATGAATGGAGACGAAAAACGTGTCCAGCTGCCGGTCTGTCCATCAAAATCGATGGTCGCAACGGCAATCCAGTCGGTCATCATCGGATCGGGAATTTTCGCTGTGTCGCTGTGTAAAATGGCAATGATATGCGCAATATCATTATCCTGTGGAAAATATTTCCCCCACGCAACCAAACTATCCGGCAAACCGGTAAAAGGTGTACTGAATTCAGGCAATGAATCGATGGTATAAACATAGGCATCTGTCGGAGGTAAAGCAGCATGCACACGGCCGTTGGTCAGTGTTCCGGGAGCTACCAGTGTCAGTATCGGTTCATTTGTCAGCTTGACGGAATACATTCCGGAATGCGCATCGGTACTGCGTTCCCAAACAACCGGAATGGCATTGTTAATAAAGTCACCTCCGTCAGAAGTTTTTAAAGAACTCCATCCCACGGGTTCAAGCGTATCAGGACCAAAACCGACTTCCTCCCAGAATTCGAATCCCTGATTTTCAGGCTGTTGCCCGTAAACCAAAGTGATCAGGCAGGAAAATGAAATTACAAAAAAGTACAGTAGATAATTTTTCATGCTTTAAAAATTACATTTATTCAAAAACAAAAGTATTAAAATTGTTGGTTAAAATCCGTTGCTGATCTGAGTTCTTTGTTAAATAATTGCTAAAATCATTCGGATAATTATGAATGGTAAACCAAAGAAAGAGATAAGGGACTGGGAAAGGCATTTTTAGCAAATCTTCTTATTCGTCAGAAAACTCCTGAAGAAGTTTACGATAAGCTGAAAAAACAGTAGCTCGCGAGACAAATCCCAAATACTTTCCGTTTTTCAGGACAGCCAGGTTGTAATTACCCGTTTCACTGAATTTGTTGGTCACTTCTTCCATCGTATTATCAGGACTCACTGTAATTTCAGGCATAAACATCAGGTTTCTCAGATAGGTCGAATCATAAAGATCACTTTCAAAAATGATCTTTCGGATGTCATTGATAAAAATGATGCCGTAAAAATTCTTCTCTTCATCGATCACAGGAAAAACATTGCGCTGCGATTGTTTAACGACCTTTACGAAATCACCCAAAGTATCGTCGGGATGAACCGCACTGAAATTGGTTTCAATCATGTTTTTCACTTTCATAAGGGTTAGCATGGCTTTGTCCTTATCGTGAGTTAGCAGTTCTCCCCGTTCAGCAAGCCGTTTTGCATAAATCGAATGGGGTTCAAAATAACGGATGGTAAGAAAGGAAATAGTTGCAGTAATGATCAGTGGTGTAAGCAATCCATATCCGCCTGTAATTTCAGCGATCAGGAAGATACCCGTCAGGGGTGCATGCATCATCCCCGACATCATCCCGGCCATACCCACGAGCGTCAAATTATTTTCAGAAAGATTGAAAAAGGGAAGCAGATTCAATACTCTTGCCGTAAAAAATCCGGCAATACCACCCATAAACAGTGAGGGGGCAAAGATTCCACCAACACCTCCGCTGCCATTTGTAACAGCTGTCGCAACCGCCTTAAATACGAGGACTAAAAAAACGATCAGAAGAAAAAACCATGGATTTTCTCCCAACGAATGAAAAAGACCTTCATTGACAAGCTCATTTGAATGGCCACTCAGCATTTCCTGTAGCATCGGATAGCCTTCACCAAACAACGAAGGGAAAACAAAAATCAGAACACCCAGGATCACTCCGCCCACAATAATTTTTTTGTACTGGCTTTTCACTTTACTGAAACGGGCTTCAATGGCTACCGTGGTTCGTGTAAAATAAAGTGAGGCCAGGCCTGTAAATATTCCGAGAAGAATAAATCCGGGAATTTGTGTAAGATCGAAAGCCTCAGTGACTTTGAACAGAAAAAGAACCGATTTGCCACTCAGAAAATAGGCTACTACGGCAGCAGTAACTGCCGAGATCAGTAAGGGGATCAGGGAGGCAAGCGTCAGGTCGATTAACAGGACTTCAATGGCAAAAACGACAGCCGCGATAGGGGATTTAAAAATTCCGGCTATGGCTCCGGCTCCACCACATCCAATAAGCAGGATAAGGCTTTTATGGTTTAGGTGAAAAAGTCTTCCAAGGTTTGATCCAATGGCTGAACCGGTCAACACGATGGGTGCTTCCAGTCCTACGGATCCTCCAAAAGCCACTGTAAATGTACTTGCTATCATTGAAGAATAGGTATGATGCAGTTCCAGTATTCCTTTCCGTTTTGAAATGGCATACAATATCCTGCTGATTCCGTGCCCGATGTCTTTCTTGATAAAAAACTTCAGAAACAACACCGTAAGTGTTATACCGATCAGAGGAAGAGCAAGGTAAAGGAAATTTTCTTTTTCGAACTGAAAGCCTCTCGAAATCCAGTAAAATGTATAGTGAACCAGGTTTTTCAGAACGACAGCTGCCAGTCCGCTCAAAATACCTATCACCAGGCTCAGGACGATGATCAATTGATGGTTATTGAGTTTCCTGTTTCTCCAGACTGTCAGCCTGTCGATAAATTCCAGTAGTTTCAATGCTGTTGATTTAGTTCAAGAAGTACAAATATACTAATCTTCCGAAAAGTCTTTCAGGAGCTCCCTGTACTTCGAAAATACATTTGCCCTCGATACAAAACCCACGTACTTGTTAGCGTCGAGAACAACAAGATTGTATTTTCCTGAATGCTGGAATTTATGAGCTACCGACTCCATTGGCTCATTCAACTGGATGACATTTGTCGGTCTGAACATGAGGTTTCTTACAGAAGTGATATCGTACAATTCGGGTTTGAACATGATATGCCTTACCTGGTCCATAAGAATAATGCCCTGAAAGTTTTGTTTTTCATCAACAACCGGGAAAATGTTACGGCTCGATTCGGAAATAACCTTTACAAGGTCACGTAATGTTTGATCTGGATGCACAACAGTAAAATTTGTTTCGACCAGCGAGTTGATGTTCATCATCGAAAGCACAGCCCTGTCCTTATGATGAGTGATCAGACCGATTGTTTTCGATAACTGAATAGTATAGACCGAATCGGGTTCAAAAAATTTCACTGTTGCATACGAAATAGTCGCAACGATCATCAACGGCATGATAAGTTGATAGCCGCCCGAAATTTCAGCGATGAGGAAGATTGCTGTAAGAGGTCCATGTATGACTCCTGAAATAAGGCCTGCCATGCCGACCAGCGCAAAGTTACTGATCGGAAGATTTCCCAGTCCGAAATAATTAATCGCCAGTGCAAACAGTAACCCCACATGTGCACCCGTAAACAAGGTCGGAGCAAAAATTCCCCCAATCCCTCCGGCACCAAATGTAGCCGAAGTCGCAATCACTTTAAACAATGAGATCACCACCAGCAGGATCAGCACAGCCGGCATGCTGTTCCTGAAATCATAAAAAAAGCTATTATCGAAAAGCGAAAAATAGTTACCGCCCAAACTCGAATTGATGGATTGATATCCCTCACCAAACAGTGCAGGAAAAAGGAAAACGAGCAAACCGAGAATGGAAGCACCGGCAACAAGCCGGGGAATCCAGCCTTTGAGCCGGAGAAATTTTTTCTGCGCATAGGCGATGGTCCGGATAAAATAGAGTGAATAAAGCGCCGTAATAACACCAAGCACTAAGTAATATGGCACATTACTCATGTTGAACATATCTTTCACTTCAAACGGGTACAATACATTCTGCCCAAGAAAAAAATAAGATGTAAGTGCTGCAATCACGGAAGAAGTAAGCAGTGGCACCAGTGATGACATGGTAAGGTCGAGCATGATGACCTCAAGGGCAAAAACAATGGCTGCAATGGGTGCTTTAAAAATAGCCGACATCGCTCCGGCACTGGCAAAGCCGAGCAACGAAACGATCTGTTTGTAGTTGAGGTGAAGAATTCGGCCGACATTCGAACCGATGGCACCGCCAGTAGCTACAGTGGGGCCTTCCAGTCCGACCGATCCGCCGAAACCTACCGTAAGGGCACTTGAAACGATGGATGAATAGAGGTTGTGAGGCTTCATGATCCCGTTGGTCTTCGAGATGGCATACAAAACATTCGGAACCCCGTCGCCGATATAATCTTTCAGGATAAATTTAATAAAGATCATAACGATCAGTATACCGATAGCGGGATAGGCAATGTAGAGGTAATTCCCATAACTTTCAGCGAACGACCCGGTAAGCAACTGCTGAATGAAGTGAACAGAATTCTTTATAATGACGGCACCCATACCGCTGAGAAATCCGATCACGACGCTTAAAATGACCATAAACTGACGGTCAGTAATGTGTTTGACCCTCCAGTTTGTAATCCGTTCAACCCATGTTTTCATTCTCATAAAGGCCGCTAAAATAAAGAATTTTTCAATTGGGATCGATTGTGTTTATTTTTGCATTTTCTGCAACGTAAATTTATCTGTTTTAACAACCTGACGATGAAAATAATTACATACAACGTAAACGGTATACGGGCGGCTGTTCAGAAAGGATGGCTCGACTGGCTGAAAATTACCAATCCTGATATTGTTTGTGTTCAGGAAACCAAAGCACAGCCGGATCAGATTCCTGTTTCTGAGCTTGAAAAGCTGGGATTCCGGTCGTACATTTATTCGGCTAAGAAAAAAGGGTACAGTGGTGTGGCGGTGTTTACTAAGCATGAACCCGATCATGTGGAATACGGCATGGGCATCCAAAAGTACGATGATGAAGGGCGAATGGTGCGGCTCGACTACGGTGATATTTCAGTCATGAGCGTCTATCATCCTTCAGGTTCGAGTGGCGATGAACGCCAGGCGTTTAAAATGGTATGGCTTGCCGATTTTCAGAACTACATCACCAATCTTAAGAAAAACAGACCTAATCTTGTTCTGTCAGGCGATTACAATATTTGTCACAAACCCATCGATATTCACGATCCCATCCGCAATGCAACCAGTTCGGGTTTTCTGCCCGAAGAACGGGAATGGATGTCCGGTTTTCTGGCTTCCGGTTTTATCGATTCATTTCGTTATTTCAATCAGGAACCGCATCAATACACCTGGTGGAGCTTCAGGGCCAATGCCCGGGCACGAAACCTTGGCTGGCGTATCGATTACAATATGGTGAGCAACGCGCTCGAAAAAACACTCAAACGCGCTGTTATCCTTCCGCAGGCTAAACATTCCGACCATTGCCCGGTGGTACTGGAGATGGAGTTTTGAAATGAAATTTGTGGAAATTCATTGAAATTCTGAATAAGATTGACAAAACTTGCTTCAAATCTTTGTTTCCGTCACTAAGGTGCAAAGAAAAACGAAGTTATTAGAACCTGCTATTT
>CAVXTE010000001.1:0-102987 GCA_963764475.1 uncultured Bacteroidales bacterium | reverse complement strand
CGATGAAACAATTATCCGGTTCAGTGAAAATGCATCTGAAAATTATGATCCGCAATATGACGCTTTCAAATTTAACGGGTTATTCGAAGCACCTCAGCTTTATTCAGTTTCAGGAGATTCAATAAACCTTGCTGTTAATACATTTCCAACACTTACTAAAAATAGAATAATTCCCCTTGATTTAGCTGTCGGGATCGATGAGATGTATACTATTGAAGCCACAGATATACTGAATTTCAGCCCAACAACAAAAATCATTCTTGAGGATAAAAAAGAGAATATATTTACGGATCTCACCAGTCAGATCAATTATAGTTTTTATGCTGGTATATTGAACGATCCTGCCCGGTTCACCATTCATTTTCTGGCGGATCCTTCAGGTATTTCAACAACTTCAGCGGCACAGGATCTTTTGATTTTTTCACAGGGTCATGAAGTTTTTCTGCAGCGTCAGGAAGCCGGATTTTTAAGCGGAGAACTTATTGTTTATGATGTGATGGGTAAAGCAATCTGTCAAAAACAAATTAATAATACGGACAGTACAGCCTTGTGATTCAAAACGGGGGAGTGTATTGTGTTACATATACAGATCGGGCGGAACATAAATTATACACGCAAAAGATTGTGATCAGGTAATTATTTAATCTTTTAATAAAACAGTTAATGTACTATGTAATTCGAAAATAATAAAAACATGTAAATCCAGAGTGGATCATGCTTATGAGCAAGAAGCATTGAATCCTCTCTATTAATCTAAAACATTAAGGAAGGAAAAACTATGCAAAAAACTACACTAATTCTTTGGATTGTGCTTGCCTTTTCGGTGCAAAAGGTGACCGCACAAAATGCCCCTGTTACAACTGCCGGAACAATTGTAAGTTATGGGACAACAGCAGTTGTTCAGATTACAACAACAGGTTTTACAAACATTGGAAGTTGCAATTTGAAACTTCTCTACGACCCATCTATAATTATTGCTACAACAGCTTCAAAAGGGCCGTTACTGACAGGAACACTGGCTTCCAATATTGCAACACCAGGTGTTATAACATTAGGCTGGTTTGTCTATCCGGGTGTCAATTTACCGGATGAGACGGTTATTTTTACGATCAGTTTTACAAAAGTCTCTTTTGGTACTTCATCGCTTACATGGATTGATGATGGGTATTCATGCGCGTGGAGTGATGGAAATTTTAATTACTTAAATGATATCCCAACTTCTTCCTTTTATATAAATGGGGGGAGTGTCCTTTCTATCCACATCACAATGGGTAGGGAATGTAGACAATGATTGGTTCAACCCGGGAAACTGGTCATCCGGTGTACCGGATGAATACACAGATGTGATTATACCTTATGTTAACCCCAATCCTTATCCATTTGTAAATGGAGATGCAAGCTGCTTCATTCTCAATATTGCTTCGGGTGCCAGTTTGAATATTAAACCCGATGGATCGCTGAGAGCCAAAGGCGATTTAATTAATAATGGTCAGTTCACCATTGAGTCGACTCCGGATGGAGATGGTTCATTTATTGATAACGGAACGATTACAGGGAGCGGGACCTATACCGTGGAACGCTATCTTCAGGAAGAAAGTTGGCATTATATTTCCTCTCCTATCGCAGATGCGTTATCAGGGGCTTTTCTCAATATTTACCTGAAAGAATTTAATGAAGAAGACAGTGTCTGGTCTTACATTGTGTCGGTAAATGTACCCTTGATTCCGATGAAGGGATATGCGGCCTGGGCTTCCAATAATCTTACAGGAAACAAGACTGTCTTTTTTAACGGAACCCTGAACACGGGGACACTCGGTGTTGATCTCACCAATCATGGGGGGGCAGCGCACCACAGCAAAGGATTTAATTTTGTCGGTAATCCCTATCCGTCAGCAGTTAACTGGGAACAGGACGATGGCTGGGCCCGGTCGAACATTGACAATGCCATCTATTTATGGAATCCGAATGCAGGTCAGTATGGGTCGTATATTTTGGGCAATCCGAATAGTGGAACCAATGGTATTGACAGCATTATTCCATCCTGCCAGGGATTTTTTGTGCATGTAACAAGCGGATTTGAAACCGGCTCGCTAACGGTGAATAACAATGCCCGTATCCATTCTTCAAAATCGTTTCTTAAAAATACCATGGCCGATCAGCAAGGTCAATTTCTTAAATTAAAAATTTCGGGGAGTTCAAACAGCTATACCGATGAAACAATTATCCGGTTCAGTGAAAATGCATCTGAAAATTATGATCCGCAATACGATGCTTTCAAATTTAACGGGTTATTCGAAGCACCACAGCTTTATTCAGTTTCGGGAGATTCAGTAAACCTTGCTGTTAATACATTTCCAACACTTACTAAAAATAGAATAATTCCCCTTAATTTAGCTGTCGGGATCGATGAGATGTATACTATTGAAGCCACAGATATACTGAATTTCAGCCCAACAACAAAAATCATTCTTGAGGATAAAAAAGAGAATTTATTTACGGATCTCACCAGTCAGATCAATTATAGCTTTTATGCTGGTACATTGAACGATCCTGCCCGGTTTACCATTCATTTTCTGGCGGATCCTTCAGGTATTTCAACAACCTCAGCAGCACAGGATCTTTTGATTTTTTCACAGGGTCATGAAGTTTTTCTGCAGCGCCTGGAAGCCGGATTTTTAAGCGGAGAACTTATTGTTTATGATATGATGGGTAAAGCAATCTGTCAAAAACAAATTAATAATACGAATCGATACAGCCTTGTGCTTCAAAACAGGGGAGTGTATTGTGTTACATATACAGACCGGGTAGAACATAGAATCTTCAAGCAAAAGATACTGATAAAGTAAAATTTTAATGCTTTTATAAAACGATTGATGTGATAAATGGATCAATTAAGATAAGCAAATAAAATTACGTTGAGAATCATGATGATGAGAGCTATAAATTTAATGATCATAATAATTAACTAACATTTAAGAAAGGATAAAACTATGCAAAAAACTACATTAATTCTTTGGATTGTGCTTGCCTTTGCGGTGCAAAAGGTGACCGCACAAGATGCACCTTTTACAATAGCCGAAACAATTGTGAGCTATGGGACAACAGTAGTTGTTCCTATTAAAGCAAATGGGTTCAACAACATTGGCAGCTGTAATTTGAAACTTATTTATGACTCGTCAATACTTATTGCTACGGCAGTTTCAAAAGGGCCGTTACTGACAGGAACGCTGGCTTCCAATATTGCAACTCCCGGAGTTATAACATTAGGCTGGTTTACCTATCCGGGTGTCACTTTACCGGACGAGACGGTTATTTTTACGATAAGCTTTACAAAAGTCTCTTTTGGTACTTCATCGCTTACATGGATTGATGATGGGTATTCATGCGCGTGGAGCGATGGAAATTTTAATTACTTAAATGATAGCCCCACTTCTGAATATTACATCGATGGCTCCTCAGCAATACTGTCATTTAATGCCCCCGTAACGATAACTCCGGATATAGTCGCAGTTCCTAATACGTTAATCAGTGTTCCTGTAACGGTTTCTGGTTTTAACAATATAGGGGCGCTTTCTTTAGCCATGAACTATAATTCTTCGGTGCTCGCTTTTCAATCGTATACCAATAATTCCGGCCTTCCGGGTTTGACAGTCAATGGGGCAACTCCCGGAACCATCACGGTAACAGGACTTATTGCACCAGGCGGATCGGGTTTTACACTTAGTGATAATTCAACGCTGGTTACACTGCAATTCAATTATCTGGGCGGATCGACTGGCCTTATCTGGTTTGATAACGAGAGTTCCTGCGAATATAAGAATTATCCTACGTATACGATTTTGAATGATTCACCTTACGGAGACTACTACATAAATGGATCTGTAAGTGAGACGGGAATCCGCCTTGGATTAAAAGTTTTTTTGGAAGGTGCATACCGGACCGGCGAAATGATAACGGAACTGAATAATCAGGACCTTGTACCCCTCGATCAACCTTATTCCGGTTCACCATGGAATTACAACGGTTTGGAGAGTGTGGCCAGCATTCCTGCTGATGCGGTGGACTGGGTGCTTGTTGACCTGAGAGAAACTTCCGGAGATGCATCAACAGCCACAGCCAATAAATCGATCGCAAAACGGGCAGCCTTCATCATGAAAGACGGCTCAATAAAAGATTTGGATGGAATGAATAATCTGGAATTTTCTGTGTCGCTGAGCGAAAATTTGTACATCGTTATTTACCATCGGAATCATTTGGCAGTTATCTCGGTAGCATCGGTTTCCATTATCAGCGGGAATGGCAATTATGATTTTTCATCGGGTGAGTTTCAGGTGTTGGGTGGAAGTGATGGACACAAAGAATTAGCACCGGGGGTCTGGGGTATGATAGCCGGCGATAGCAATGGCGATGGAAATATAAATGATATGGACAAACAAAACTATTGGGATTTAAATGTCGGAAGAAGGGGGTATTTTCCCTCAGATTTTTCGATGGATTCACAAATTGATAATAAAGATAAAAATGAATTTTGGGATCCGAATTATGGATTTATAACCTGGGTGCCCTAAAAAATTATAAAAATGACAAGAAGTATCAAATCAACCCTTATTTCCTTTTTTGTTTTATTCGTTTCACTTTTTTCCTCTGCTCAGGATTATAACCCCATAGTGAGTGAATTGATTTCAGAAACAAACATTGACTCCCTTGTGAAATATACGAGGGAGTTAACCGGTGAAGATTCAGTAATGGTGAATGGATCTAAGGTCCTTATACAAAACAGGATCTATAACCAAAACGATTTAGCCGCTGATTATTTAAAACAAAAGCTGACCGAATTCGGGCTTGATCCTATTGAGCAGCAATATAGTTCAACAGGAAAGAACATATATGCCATTCAGGAAGGCTTGGTTTATCCTGATGAACAATATATCATTTGTGCACATTATGATGCAGTTGCCAATTATTGTGCTGATGATAACGCCAGCGGATGTGTTGCTGTACTCGAAGCTGCAAGGCTTTTAGCGAACTTTGATTTTGAATACACCATTATTTACGCCTTTTGGGATGAGGAAGAAATTGGTGAGCTTGGAAGTTCTTTTTATGCCTCCGAAGCAAGCCAGAACGGTGATCTGATCAAAGGGGCTGTTAACTTAGAAATGTTTGGATGGGATAGTAATAACGACATGAAATTTGATATTCATACCCGGAATTATGCGAATTCTGTGGCATTAGCTAACCTGCTTGTTACCATCGGCGAGACGTATGATTTACTGTTAGATCCTGTAATCTTTAAGCCCAGGCACCACCTCAAGCGATCATTCATCATTCTGGAACTTTGGTTATTCCGCAATTGTTTTTAGTGAAGCATTTTTCAGTGGCGATGGCAACCCATATTATCACACCAGTCAGGATCGAATACAACACTTTAACCTGCCCTATTTTCATGCACTTTCAAAATTAGCTTTGGGCTCCATTGCCACATTGGGCGAAGTGAACGAAGGCAGTATCCAGGCTCGGGTTAAAAGTTTACCTTGAAGGGGCATTTCTCAAATGGAGTAAATGACAACCGGGCTAAAAGATTTGGACTTGATCCCATTTTCAAAACCCTTTTTCGGTTTACCCTGGAATTACATTGGCAACGAATCCGGCGACTGAAATCCCGGATAATGCTGTGGACTGGGTGCTGGTTGACCTGAGACAAACTTCAGGAGATGCATCAACAGCTACAGCCGATAAATCCATCGCAAAAAAGGCAGCCTTTATCATGCAAGACGGCTTGATAAAAGATATCGATGGAATGAATAATCTGGAATTTTCTGTGTCGGTGAGCGAAAATTTGTACATCGTTATTTACCATCGAAATCATTTGCCGGTGATCTCGGCAAACCCGTTGTCTGTTAATGAGGGTACTGTTGCATATGATTTTTCTTCGGGTGAGTTTCAGGTATTGGGTGGAAGTCTCGGACAAAAAGAATTAGTACCGGGAATTTGGGGCATGATATCCGGCGATGGAAATGCGGATGGACTAGTCGACCATTACCGATAAAACAATTTCTGGTCACAGTTTTCATGGCAATTTGGTTACTGAACAGTGATTTTAATCTTGACGGACAGGTGAACAACGTTGATAAAAATGATTTCTTGCTAACTAAATTCAGGAAGTTTTTCTCAGGTACCGGCTGAATTGATATGGGGTCCGATAAGATATGTTTGTCAAACGAATGATAATATGGTACTTTAATAAAGAATTATAAAATCTCTTCAATGATGTTCAAGATTACCCGGGTTTGTGGTTTGTTTTCCTTTCTTAATTTCGACTTAAAATGTGAAACCCGGAAATTCATCCGGGTTTCACTTTATCTGTCGTTATTATTTTTTCCTGCTTTTCTTTTGTTTTTTAGCCGCTTTCTTTGCTTTCTTCTCCATCTTTTTGCGGATAACAGCCTGGGCTGCCGCCAGCCGTGCGATCGGCACCCGGAAAGGCGAGCAGCTCACATAGTTCAATCCGACCCGGTGACAAAACTCAACGGATGAAGGTTCGCCGCCATGTTCACCGCAGATTCCGAGCTTGATGTTTGGTCTGGTTTTCCGACCTTTTTTAACAGCCATTTTTATCAATTGACCAACACCCTCCTGGTCGAGTGCCTGGAAGGGATCAACTTTCAGTATGTTCTTCTGCAAATAAACCGGAAGGAACTTGCCCGCATCATCACGCGAATAGCCAAATGTCATCTGTGTTAAGTCATTTGTTCCGAAGGAGAAGAATTCGGCCGATTTGGCGATCTCATCAGCAACCAGCGCAGCTCTTGGTACCTCAATCATTGTACCGACAAGGTAATCGATACGGTCATTTTTTTCTTTAAAAACCTGTTCGGCTGTGGTTCTGACAATATTTTCCTGCATCTTCATTTCAGCAAGTGTACCTGTCAGCGGGATCATGATTTCCGGAATTGCCCTGATCTTCTTTTTCTTCAGGTTAAGTGCAGCTTCTATAATTGCACGTGTCTGTGTTTCCGAAATTTCAGGATAGGTATTGCCCAATCTGCAACCCCTGTGCCCAAGCATGGGATTAAATTCAGCAAGACTGGCAATTTTATCCTTTACATCTTTCAACGAAATTCCCATCAGTTCAGCCATTTCCTTCTGCTCTTTTTCTTCATGGGGAACAAACTCGTGCAGGGGCGGGTCAAGCAAACGAACAGTAACAGGAAGGTCGTGCATAGCTTCAAAAATACCTTCAAAATCCTTCCGTTGGATCGGCAGCAGTTTTTTCAAAGCCTTTTTTCTGCCGGCTACATCTTCGGCGAGGATCATTTCTCGCATGGCCTGTATTTTATCTTCTCCGAAAAACATATGCTCTGTTCTGCAAAGTCCGATGCCCACTGCACCGAAATCCCGTGCTACCTGCGAATCGTGTGGTGTATCTGCATTGGTACGAACTTTCATGCGGGCGATGCTGTCGGCAATTTTCATCAGCTCACCAAAATCACCGGACATTTCAGGTTTTTTCGTTAGAATTTTGCCTTCATATACTTCTCCTGTTGATCCATTCAAAGATATCCAATCGCCTTCTTTATAATTTTGACCATCAAAATTTACTGTCCTGGCTTTGTAATCGATTTTTATTCCACCTGCACCCGAAACACAGCATTTACCCATTCCGCGTGCAACAACAGCAGCATGAGAGGTCATTCCGCCTCTTGCGGTAAGAATACCTTCGGCTACATTCATTCCTTTTAAATCTTCGGGTGAGGTTTCAATCCTCACTAAAATGACTTTTTTATCCTTAGCAGCCCATTCTTCCGCTTCGTCTGCATGAAATACGATCTGGCCGGTGGCAGCTCCCGGTGAAGCAGGTAATCCTTTGGCAATCACCTTTGCCTTTTTAATGGCATCTCCATCAAAAACCGGGTGCAGCAATTCGTCTAATTTGTTTGGTTCGACCCGCATAATAGCAGTCTTTCTGTCTATTTTACGGCTTTTTAACATATCCATGGCGATTTTAACCATGGCTGCACACGTCCGCTTTCCATTTCTTGTCTGCAGCAGCCAAAGCTTTCCGTCCTGAATGGTGAACTCAAGGTCCTGCATATCTTTGTAGTGGTCTTCAAGCTTCTGCTGTGTTTCATTAAGCTCTTTAAAAACATTCGGCATGACTTCTTCGAGAGAAGGAAATTTGGTTCTCCTGTCTTTTTCCGAAACTTTTGCAAGTGCAGCCCAGCGAAGGGAGCCCTCTTTTGTAATTTGTTGAGGTGTCCGTATACCTGCCACCACATCCTCACCCTGTGCATCGATCAGGTATTCACCGTTAAAAATATCCTCACCGGTACCGGCATCTCTTGTAAAAGCCACGCCCGTACCAGACTTTTGACCCATATTGCCAAACACCATAGCCTGCACATTCACGGCTGTGCCCCATTCGTCGGGGATGCCGTTCAACTTACGATAAAGTTTGGCCCTGTCGTTCATCCAGCTTCCGAAAACAGCCATAATAGCGCCCCAAAGCTGATCCCATGGATCGTTCGGAAAATTTTTGCCGGTTTTATCTTTCACCGCTTTTTTAAATCTTTTTACAAGCTCTTTCAGGTCGTCAGTCGTAAGATCTGTATCAAGGGTGACCTTTTTTTCTTCCTTCAACTGTTCGATGATTTCTTCAAATGGATCGATATCTTCTTTGGATGCAGGCTTGAGATCTAAAACAACATCACCGTACATCTGAACAAATCTTCTGTATGAATCCCATGCAAATCGTTCGTTGCCGGTTTTCTTTGCAATTCCTTTTACTGCATCATCATTCAAACCGAGGTTTAGCACGGTATCCATCATGCCGGGCATGGATGCCCTTGCTCCGGAACGCACGGAAACCAGACAGGGATTTTCTTTATCTCCGAATTTGGTTCCCATTATTTTTTCAATATTCTTTACTCCATTTTCAACGGCTTTCTTTATCAGCTGGACACCCTTTTCTTCACCTTCTTTAGTATAGAGTGTACAAACTTCGGTTGTGATAGTAAAACCCGGAGGGACAGGTACACCGATAAGGTTCATTTCGGCAAGGTTGGCGCCTTTACCACCCAGTAAATTTTTCATGGAAGCATTGCCTTCTGCTTTCTTATCCCCAAATGTATAAACATGTTTATCAGCCATAATATCTACTTTTTATATAACTTAACTATTGATTATCTGATTTTTATCTTTTTAAAAATCAAGGGTGCAATGTTACGAAAAAAAACGACGAATTTTAAGATTTCAATGATTGTTTAACAATCTTTAAAACAACCACTCATCCTTTAAAAGATAAACAGTTTAAACTCTAAAAGGATTAGGGTATTTTATTTTCATTCATTTAAAAAAAGATTTTGTTTGCTTAGATAAAAAAAAACTCTATTTTTGCACTCCCAAAAAATAATAAAATGAAACGGACATTTCAACCATCGAGAAGAAAAAGAACGAACAAGCACGGGTTCAGAGCCCGGATGGCGACTAAAAACGGTCGTAGAGTATTGGCAAACAGGCGTGCAAAAGGACGTAAAAAACTGACGGTTTCTGACGAAAAGCTCGATAAAAGATAATTTCCGGGCTTTCTGACCGGATAAAGGATTCTGAGAGGAGATAAACTGTTTATCTCCTCTTTGTTTTTATTATGCTGCCGGTTTCAAAGAAATGTCATAATTTTGTTTTCCATACGAACTTCCTGAAAAAAATATTTTGATTTTATCTGAGTTATATTCACAAAAAATTTAAGATGCAGCTGCTCAGAACAATACTGATAATACTCATTGTTTTCTATGTCGTTCGGTTCATTTCACGTAACGTCATACCTTTTCTAGCAAAGTATTTTTTATATAAAAATCACTATCAAAAAGAACATCAAGATTCGAAACGGAAAGACGGGGATATTAGCATTGAATATTCTCCCGAAAAAAAACAAGTTTCGGATAAATTGGGAGAATATACCGATTATGAAGAAATCAAGGATTAATTACCAAAAACAGAGCATATGAGAAATCTGTCGATCAAAAATGCTGTTCCCTATTTTGTTGCTATCGTGATTTTTGTCATTATTACGATGGCTTACCTGAATCCGCTGCTCGAAGGGAAAAAACTGAGGCAGGACGATATTACCCGTTACAAAGGTATGTCGAAGGAAATAACTGATTTCAGGGATAAAACGGGCACCGAACCGTTGTGGACCAACTCGATGTTCAGCGGCATGCCGGCTTATCAAATCTCTACAAAATACCCTGCTAATCTTATCCGGTTTGTAGATGATATTTTTTTGCTGGGATTGCCGCATCCGGCCGACCTTGTTTTTCTGTACATGATCGGATTTTTTATTCTGCTTGTTGTTTTACGCGTAAATCCATGGCTTGCTATCGCCGGTGCGATTGCATTCGGGTTCTCCTCCTATTTTCTGATTATACTCGAGGCCGGACATAATTCAAAGGCTCATGCTATTGGTTATATTGCTCCTGTTATCGCTGGGATTATTCTGACATACAGGGGAAAATACATTTTGGGAGGAATTCTATCTGCCTTGTTTCTGGCACTTGAGATCAAGGCCGGACATCCACAGATTTCATATTACCTGATGCTGCTTTTGCTAATCTTTGGTTTAGCTGAATTGATCGAAGCAATACGCGTAAAAAAATATACGCATTTCTTCAAAGCCTCGGCAATCGTGATCGCGGCTGGTATTTTTGCAGTTCTGACCAATATTGCAAGTTTATGGAGTACATACGAATACGGGAAATATAGCATCCGGGGCAAAACCGACCTGACTACCGATCAGGAGAACCGCACATCCGGGCTTGATAAAGATTATGCTACACAATGGTCATACGGAATAGGGGAGTCATTTTCGCTGATGATACCTGATATAAAAGGTGGTGGCACAGGCCTGATCGGGAACAATGAATATGCATTGAAAAATGTAAATGAACGATATAAGGAAGCTGTTGCTAACAATGCCAACAAATACTGGGGTGACCAGCCGTTTACATCCGGACCTGTCTATGCAGGAGCGATCATTGTTTTTCTCTTTATTTACGGACTCCTTATCGTAAAAGGAAAAATGAAGTGGTGGTTGCTTGCCGGAACGGTTTTGTCGATCATGCTTGCCTGGGGAAAAAATTTCATGCCGCTGACTGATTTTTTCCTCGATTATTTCCCGGGGTACAATAAATTCAGGGCCGTATCGATGACCCTGGTAATTGCAGAATTTACAATTCCTTTGCTTGCAATTATCGCACTTGATAAAATTCTTTCCGATCCTGACAGGTTTAAGAAGAAAATAAGTGTTGCAAACTATCAGGTTAATCCGTTTTATCTGGCTTTTGGAATTACTGCGGGTATAGCGCTCTTGTTTGCCTTATTCCCTTCGTTATTTTTTAAGTTTTTGAGTGATCAGGAAGTTATTTCTATCGCAAAACAGAAAGTCTCAAATCCACAATATGCTGATCAAATTACTGATTTTTATGCCAATGTTGAACTGGCGCGCAGAGCAATCCTCCGTGAAGATGCTTTCCGTTCATTCATGTTTATGCTGCTGGGTGGTGCCGTTATAGTTGGCTTTTCTAAAGGAAAACTGAAGAAGAATGTAACGATCGCTGCCGTTACGCTGTTGATTTTGGTTGATATGTGGTTCGTCGATAAACGGTACCTAAACAACGATAGTTTTATTTCAAAATCAAAAAGCGAAACTCCATTTACAAAAACAAAAGCCGATGAGATAATCCTCAAAGATAAATCGCCTGACTACCGGGTTCTTAATCTAACTGTCGATCCGTTTGCCGATGCCAGTACTTCATATTTTCATAAATCGATCGGTGGCTATCATGGTGCAAAGCTCCGGCGTTACCAGGAACTTTATGATCATCAGATCAAAGGGAAATACAATATGGGTGTGCTGGATATGCTGAATACTCGCTATATCATTCAGGCTGATGAAAACAAACAGCCCACGGTTCATCCGAATGTAAATGCCTGCGGGAATGCATGGTTCGTGAAGGGAATAAAATATGTTAAAAATGCAGACGAAGAACTGGATGCTCTTACCGGTTTCGACCCTGAAAAAACGGCTGTGGTCGATGAAAAATTCAGTAACATAATAAAAGGCTTTACACCAAACTATGATTCAACTGCGCAGATCAAGCTGATTGAATACGAACCCAACGATTTGAAATACCAGTCAAACACAAACAGTGATCAGTTGGCCGTATTTTCGGAAATTTATTATGATAAGGGCTGGAACGCTTATGTTGATGGCAATAAAACGCCCTATTTCAGGACCGATTATGTTTTACGGGCCATGATTGTGCCGGCAGGAAAACATCTCATCGAATTTAAATTCCATCCGAAATCCTATTTTATCGGTGAAAAAATTTCGTTTGCCTCATCCCTGCTTCTCATCCTTGTCGTTCTTGGGTACGCAGGTTTTGAAATAAGAAAATATTTCAGGAAAGAAGGATGAAAAAGGTCCTTGTCATTACGTATTACTGGCCTCCGTCAGGAGGGGCAGGAGTACAGCGCTGGCTGAAATTCGTGAAGTACCTGAAGGAATTTGGCTGGGAACCGGTTGTATATACTCCTGAAAACCCTGAAGCACCTGCCATCGATCGATCCCTCGAAAAAGATATTCCGAAAGGGATTACGGTATTAAAGACAAAAATATGGGAACCGTATACAACTTACAAGCGTTTTGTCGGACGGAAAAAAGAAGACCGGATAAAAGCAGGATTTCTTTCGGAAAAAAAGAAACCGGGGCTTTCAGAAAAAATAGCAGTGTGGATACGTGGTAACTTCTTTATTCCTGATGCACGGAAATTCTGGATCAAGCCCTCGATAAAATACTTAACAAATTGGCTGAAAGAACATCCGGTAGACGCCATGGTTTCGACAGGACCGCCTCACAGCATGCATCTGATCGCGCTCGGTTTAAAAAAGAAATTAAACATACCGTGGCTTGCCGATTTCAGGGATCCGTGGACAAATATTGATTTTTATGATAAGCTAATGTTGTCAAGCTTTGCTGATAACAAGCATAAACGAATGGAATTAAGCGTCCTGAAAGCTGCTGATAAACTGGTAACAGTGAGTTGGAACTGGGCTCTGGATTTTAAAAAATTGGGGGCTGAAAAGATTGACGTCATTACCAATGGTTTCGACCCTGATGATTTTAAAAACATAAAATATAATCCAACTCAAAAATTTACTTTTGTCCATATTGGTTCCATGAACAAAGACCGAAATCCGCATGTGCTCTGGGAGGCGTTGCATGAATTATTAACTGTAGAATCCTCTCTTTCACATGATTTAAAAATATTATTTATTGGACAGACGGATTACTCAGTTTTTGAATCAATTGAAAAATTTGCACTGTCGGAATATATTGAAAAAACCGACTACAAACCCCATGATGAATTAATGAATAGTGCAGCAAATGCAAGTGTATTGTTGCTGCCGTTAAACAATACTCGAAATGTAAAGGGTATAATTCCGGGAAAAGTATTCGAATATCTGGCCTTAAAAAGACCTGTATTATGCATAGGATCCAATCTGGGAGACAGCGCTAAAATTATAAAAGAATGTCATGCTGGATTTGTTATCGATTTCAATGATAAAGTGACAATGAAAAAGTGTATCCAGGATTTGTATGAACGTTTTAAATCTGATAACCTGTATTTAGATGATGACGATGAGATCATAAACCAATTTTCACGTAAAAATTTGACCAAAAAAATTGCAGGATTATTGGATGAGATGATATCTGAAAAAGTTTTTCCTTAATTGGAAAACTTATTTCGAATGCAAGGTTTGTTATGACTGACAGCGGAGGTATTCAGGAAGAAACTACTGTGTATAAAGTTCCGTGCATTACCTTGCGAAATAATACGGAAAGGCCGGTTACTATTTGGGAAGGAACGAATCAATTGGCAGGTTCCAGAAAAGAGAAAATTGTTGAGTTTGCAAATCAGATATTAAAAGGCCAATGGAAAGAAGGTAAAATTCCTGAGTTGTGGGATGGAAGAACTTCTGAAAGAATTGTAACTGTTTTAAAAAATATTAAGCCATGACTTTCATACAAACAATCTGGAGATATTATTTAAGAATAAAGAACCCAACATGCACAATCAGGGCTGCAAGTCTATCGCGAAATGTGCACTTTGAGAAGGGTGTTACCGTGGAATACGGGTCGCATATTCAAGCTGATAGAATCGGAAAGTATTCGTATATCAATAAATATAGCCTGATTGAAAAAAATACTGTGATTGGACGATTTTGCTCAATTGCCTATAATGTCAAAATAGGATTGGGAAGTCATCCAATCGATTGGATGAGTACACACTCTTTTGCCTATGATCCCAAATATAAATTTGTTAAAGAAAATGATAAAATACAAAATGATTTAAAGAAAGAAACTAGTGTCGGAAATGATGTTTGGATTGGAGCAAACGCAATTGTCCTCGCCGGAGTGACGATAGGAGATGGTGCTATTATTGGTGCCAATTCGCTTATTACAAAAGATGTAGAACCATATTCTATTGTATATGGAACTCCTGCTAAATTCCAACGTTATCGATTTGATAAACAAATAATCGAACGATTGTTGTCGATAAAATGGTGGGAATGGGAAGATAAAAAAATAAAAAATAAAATTGCTTTGTTTAAGAATCCTTTGTTAACACTATCTCAGCTAAATGAATTTTGATATTTTATTTAGTCTTTCAGAGGCCGACAACGTAATTCGGATAAATATAGCAATTAAAATGGTCAGAGAATATAATTGAAGTTTTTTAAAAGAAGGACCATTAGACTCGGAAAATTCTTATATAGTCAAGCCTGAAAAAGTTCTTCTTTTCGATCAACGGAATATTTTGGATGAAGATTTAGAAGGAATATTTGCACACAAAAATTGAAAATAAAAATAATTGCCTGACCTTTTAACCTTCTAAGCATCTTTCTCATATTAAATCCGGCTGCTGCCAGCAAAGTATTCATTGTATCGCCCAGTTCTCCGGATAAATAATTGCATATCATCCTGTGATCGTGCTTTATATGACCAATGACCGGTTCTATTCCGGCCCTGTCCCTGAACCGTTTTCTTGTTTTTTGCTTTTGATAGCTACTGGCCCAGGCGGGTAACTGTTTGGGAGATACTATTTTTGTATTTCGCACTGTGTTTTTACCACGATATCCTCTGTCCACAATGCCAACCTCTGGTTGGTAATCTATTAACCTTTTTACTTGTTCTAACTGGGGTTCCAAGAGTATCCCCGTCATAAATGTTTTCTTTGAATGCTAAAGCTCCAATGATGATCCCTGATTTTCGTGTTTTTACTATTGAGGTCTTATTCCCAAATTCATAGGGTTTTGATTCTTTCCCTTTTGCTATACATTGTGTATGTGGCTCATGAATGCTGTATATTTTGTTCTTTGAGTTTTTCTGTTGACTTAGTATGAGCTTAAAAATTGTCAATTCCTGAAGGAACCGTTGACGTTGTTCATCGTTCATTTTTCTTTCAATATCCCTGACCATCCTGCCTGCAATGGTTTTTATTTTCCTGGCTGCCGCATTGGCCTTTTTCCGTCTTTTGGGATGCTGCCTAAAGCGTTGGTCTATCATTAATTGCTTCAATATCCTTCTGTAACTCCGCCTAAGGAAGATACCTTCTTCTTCGGCTATTTTTCTGCATTTCTCGATAATTTTCTTTTGCAGTTTGGTATCGGTCGGAAAGGTGATATTTTTTTCCTGGACAGTTGTATCAATTAACACTTCTTTTGCCTTGATCTCTCTTTTCTCAAATAAATGTATGGTTAAACTGAGTATTTTCTCTGCTCCCGATTCTCCTATGCGTTGCCTGAATTTTATCAACTCCGTCGGATCAAAAGGGGCTTCATGTTGAAAGTATGTTTCGCCGCAGAAATATTGCCAATACGGATTTTCCTGCCACCTTTCCACTACGCTTTCATCACTCTGGTTATAAACTCGTTTAAGTAAAATTACTCCAACTATTTTTCGAATCGGAATCGATGGCCTTCCATTATTAGCACAGTAATATTCCCTAAATTCTTCTTCTACTTTGTCCCAGTCTATCTTTTTCGAAAGCAAACATAATTCATGATTGTGATTTATGTATACGTTCAATGGGATTTTGAAAACATTCAATTGAGGTGTCTTATCTGTTTTTCCTACCATCTTTTTGCAAGGTTTTCTATAAAATTACAAATATCCTTGCAAATTATACTGCGTTTTTTTGACCAGTTATTAACGTAAACCTGTTGATATCACTGATTTCTTTAAGTTTTTCAGGCTTGACTATTTATCCCTTTGTGAACCTTGGAGTCTTTTAGTCTTTGTGGCAAAAAATAATTTTTCTTTTCACCAGAGAAGGGATATTAAATGGAGAATGCTTCTTTCAGAATAATTGTTTTATTAATTCTTCTTTGCTTATCTCCAGGTGATAAGCTATATCTTTCAGAATGTTTGACAGCGTGCCTATTTTTATGGGATTGTGATCAGGGATAGTAATATGATGAATTCCGTTTATTTCTGTCGTTAATCTTATATGACTACCCATTTGCCTGGTAGGTTTATACCCGAATTTTTTAAGTTTTGAAATGAGATCTTTCCCTGATAAATTTCGTGGAGTTTTGGTCATGCCGCAAATACTTCTTCTTTTATATAGTGCAGTCGAACAACTTTTGGTGCGTTTTCTTCAAAATGGCAGTGAATAGCTTCTTTGATATTTTCCCTGAGTTCTTCAATGCTGTCTCCTTCGGTAAATATAGAATATCCAAGTGCTTTGGCTTCGAAACCCCCTTCAGGAGAATCTTCAACGATAAATATAATTTCCAGCATTACTTTCTTTTTTACAAAATTACGAAAATCTATCGTAAACGTTTTTCTGTCGTTCATTTTTCATAAAAGGAAAACCGGAAAAATTAATTCCCTCTCTTATTTCAATGTATTTCTTTACTATCACCTCACCATTATCGCCTTCTTCACTAACATTTTATTGTCTGAAATCAACTTGTAAAAATAGATCCCTGAACCCACTTTTTCCCCTGTTTCATTATTGCCGTACCAGTTCACTTTGTGCGTTCCGGGTGGAAAGTTTTCATTGTTAATAATCTGTTTAACCCGGTTGCCTTTTGAATTAAAGATCAATAGTGAAATTGCAGCAGGTTTACCTATTATTTCAAACTCAATCGTGGTGGAACCTGAAAAAGGATTCGGGTAATTGCTCAGCGTCAGGAATTGTGAAGTTGTAGGTAAAATTTCGGTTTCCTCTTCATTAATCCCAGTCAGCAATGTATCACCCCTCGGATGAACAACACCATCGACTTCCATAAATCTCTGCAGCCAGAAGGAAGATGTAGTACTACAAATCCCATCTCCCATTGTATCAATTGGAAATCCCAATGTCGTATCAGCCTGGTAAGTATTTACTCCCAGGTAACAATTATCAAGAAATCCTCCTTTATAAACCACAATATCATCCCATAAAGGAGGATAGTAAAAAAATCCTGTGACCGTTGGCATAATATTACAATTTAAAACTAGAGGAGATGGATAATTAATAGTATCAGATATGGTCGTCCATGGATTACACCAAATAACAATACTGTTAATAAGATATTCAAATTGGCAATAGCTTATTATTGGATAACTTTGCCCTTTACAAGAGATAGCTATACCTCCACCTGTATCTTCAGGGGAGTGTGTATAACATATTGTACAATGATCAATTATTGGAGATGAATTCTCACAATATAGTGAACTTAAATAAGCTACGCCACTTCCACCCTGGTCAGTTGCTCCTCGAATTATGCAATTCTTTAGGATACTTTGCTTGGCGGTATCATAAAATTTAATTCCATTCCATATATAACCACTTGATAAATTAAACATCGGATCCCCTAATATTATTTTATTTTGTGGATTTCCAATGGCTATTAAACAACCATAGATCTTTATACCCCGGAAATTATAATTGTTACTAATAAATTTTAAAATTTCCCCAGGTAAAATATTCAGGGTATCGTTTTCTAAAATAATTATATCTGTAGTTATTTCGTACATTCCAGTTGATCCGTTATAGGTTATACCGGGACTAAGCACTGTCAATGTATCCATTGTATAACATATGCCTTCATTTGAAGAAGTCCAGGCTAAAAGGCTGCCTTTAAAACTTAAAATTAATGCCGCGACCAGGAAAAGCTTAAAAGGTTTCATAATTCCAAAAGTATATTAGCTCCCAAACAAAATACATTAAGGACACTAAGGTAATACAAATAATCCGGAAGTAAATGGCTGAAATCAGACAATTTTAATCGGAAAAAAATTGCATTCAGAAAGCGCAAAGAAAAAAATAAAAGACCACAAACACCATAGCAATGCTTAAATAAATAAATGAGTAAATGATTAAATAGGAGAAAAAGTTAACAATTTAACAAGTTTACTTATTTGTGAATTCGTGACTTTTTATTTTCAAATTAACACCCATACCACGTACTAAAGGATCTATGCTTTATCAAATCAGCATATTGCTTAAATTCTTTTACTTTGATTTTACTATTTTCGCAGAAAATTAATTACAGTGAAGGTACTCCTTGTCGGTAACCCGCGAACGGTGATGGGCTTCAACCGCCTCACCAAAATACCAAGCCTCAACCTGGCTTCACTGGCAGCTAACATTGATGAAGGTTCAGCAGAAATTAAAATTGCCGACCTGGTGGTAAAAGATAAAGATCCGAAAGGGGCCTTGCTCAACGTTCTGAAATCCTTTGAACCGGATGCTGTAGGCTTTACAGCCATGAGCTTTCAATATAAAACTGCCCTCGAACTGGCAAAGCTGACAAAAGCACATTTAAAAAATGCGGTCACGCTTTTAGGTGGTTATCATGCAACAGCCGATCATGAAAACATACTACTAAGCCCGGACCATGAATATTTCGATATCCTGATCGATGGGGAAGGCGAGGTGCCGTTCAGTGAACTGATAAAGAAGCTGAGCAAAGGGCATGATTACAGCGATGTTCCGGGAATAACCTTCAGAAAAAATGGAAGCATCGTACACAATCCGAGGCCCGACCTGTTGCCTGCCGATAAGATCAACATCCCTCTCAGGAATGCCCGCATTTATAAAAAAGGATTTCACATGATGGGCATGCCGTCCGATGTGATTGAAACTTCGCGCGGTTGTGTTTTTGATTGCAATTTCTGCAGCATCCGTTATATGTATGGCAAATCGTTCAGGAAGTTTTCGATCGAACGCATCCTTGCTGACCTTGAAGATGCAAAGCGCCATGGAGCCAAAGCTGTTTTCATCGCCGACGACAACATAACCCTCGATGGCAAAAGGTATCTGAACCTTTGTAACGAGATCACGAAAGCCAAGCTAAATTTGACATTTGCGGTTCAGGCCAGCGTGCAGGGCATCCGGAAAACCCCCGGATTGGCCGAAGCGATGGCTAAAGCGGGGACAAAATTCGTATTCCTCGGCATCGAAAATGCCTCTGATGATGCATTGGCATTCATGCAGAAAAGCAACCAATTGAAAAGTTCCGATACAATTGAGGTAGTTAAAGAACTTAAAAAGTACGGAATGCTTGTCGTTGGCGGATTTATTTTTGGCTATCCTGAAGATACACGGGAGACGATGCTGAGCAATTTCAATTATGCAAAAAAAATTGGTGTCGATATTCAGCTTTTCAACATTCTTACTCCTCATTTGCGTACGGAACTAAGGGATGAACTGATTGAAAAAGGTCTTGTAACGAATTTGAATGATTACTCAAAATACAATCACTATGCATCGAATGTAAAAACAAACCATCTGAGTTCGACTGAACTTTACCAGATCAGGAACCGGCTCGATGCCCGCTTTCCGGTTGAGTCGCACGCGATATTCAGGTTGTTCAGAGCATATCCCTGGTTTTTTACATCCCTTATGTTTAAGATGATAAAGAATGAACCGCAAAATTGGCTTAACTTTACGACAGGTTTTTTAAAGAAAAATGGTTAAGATTTTCATCTCATGAAATCATTCAGAAATTTTATTTTATTTTTTACTCTTTTTTTATTGGTGATCGCATCGTGCAAGAAAAAAGATGAAGAACAACAACCCGAACCATCTCAAAAATATGAAATCGTAAAGATTCAGACAGCCTTCGGAGATTTCCGTATTTGGCTATATGATATTACACCACAGCACCGGGATAATTTTCTTCATTTGGTAACGACCGGTTTTTACGACAGTCTGATATTCCACAGGGTGGTCAGTGATTTTGTTATCCAGGGTGGCGATCCCGAAGGAACAGGAAATGGTGGACCCGGTTATACCATTCCTGCCGAGATCATCGATACGATACATCATGTTTATGGATCGGTGGGTGCTGCCAGACTACCCGATTAAACCAATCCCGACCGTCGATCGAACGGATCACAGTTTTATATTGTCTGCGATCCTGACGGTGAACCCTTGCTTGACGGGAAATACACTGTTTTCGGAATTGTATTCCAGGGAATGGATGCCGTGTTTGCCATTTCCCAGGTTGCCGTCGATTCAAATGACAAGCCCATTAATGATGTATACATGCAAAAACTATCTGTTGAGGAATATACCAAAGGTGAGCTAAAGTCAGATTTTAACTTCACCATTCCCTGACCGGGTTTTAATCCTGAATTTAATATCACGGGAATTGACTTACAAAATTTCCGACTGAACCATTTTCCTCTTTTTTGTAGGATTTTAATGCCTTTAAATTGTAACTTATTTATGGAAAGTAAGTTAAAGCCAGAAAGAATCTGTTTCATGACATCAGAGATTAAACACGCACCCAATAAATTTTACAGGATAGTCGATAATTCCGAATGTCTTCTTGAGTATGAAATTCAGGATGAGAATACCATCGTTTTTTTTCACACCTATGTTCCTGAACCGGTTCGCGGAAGGGGGCTAGCCATGGATATAATCAAGCAGGGTCTGGATTTTGCCGTATCGAAAAATTTGAAGATAATTGCTTTGTGTTCGGCAGTTAGGACCTTTATTTTACGACATCCCGAATACAATATATACCTGAGATAATGTCGTTTGTACGGTAGAAATTAATTTTTAATTTGTCCAAATTTATTAAAATGCAAAGCCCGGAGGTTATCCGGGCTTTACTGTATAAATTTAATTTGCCGGGGATCAGATTTCCCAGGTTTTTCCACTCATCAGTAAATCGTCGACGCATTTTATCGGGTTGGTTTCTTTTTCCGATTTGATGATCTGATCCATTTGTGATTCATAGGTTAAATTATTAACTGATCTGATTACTCCGACAGCAACAGGATATACCGGTGGTGCCATTTTTGAAAGCATAACATGGATACCCGTATCCGGTTCGTATTTATCATGAACCAAAAGGTCCTTTTCAGTTATCCCATCTTCCCCGAGTTTTACGACTTCAAGACGGGTTCCCTTCAACACAATGCCCTTGTCGTTATCCTTGCCGAAGATCATGGGTTCGCCGTGCTTAAGGTGGATTTGGTTTTCGTCTTTGGTTTCCCTCGAAGCAATTTCCGCATGTACATTGTTGAAAAAGATAACGCAGTTCTGCAGGATTTCGATCAGAGAAGTCCCTTTATGTTTTCCTGCCTCAAGCATCACCTCCATCATCATCTTCGGATTGTTGTCAACTGTACGGGCAAAAAAGGTTCCCTGTGCTCCGATGGCGAGTTCCCCAACATTGAACGGGTGTTCTATTGTGCCATGAGGAGACGTTTTAGTTTTCTTACCTCTGGGTGTAGTAGGAGAATATTGCCCTTTCGTCAATCCATAAATCTTGTTGTTGAACAACATGATATTAATGTCAATGTTTCTTCTCAGGACGTGAATGAAATGGTTGCCGCCGATTGCCAGCGAATCCCCATCACCGGTAATCATCCAAACATTTAAGTTGGGATTTGTAATTTTAATTCCGGTTGCAAGCGGTGCAGCTCTTCCATGAATACCATGGAATCCATAGGTTTTCACATAGTAAGGAAAACGGGATGAACACCCGATTCCTGAAACAACAACTATGTCCTCTTGTTTTATTCCGAGTTCTGGTAAAACTTTCAGAAATGAAGAAAGTATGGCATGGTCTCCGCATCCCGGACACCATTTTACCATTTGGCCACTTACAAAATCTTCTTTGGTGAGGACAGGAATATTTGTAATTTCATTTGCTTCAGCCATTTTTTATTTTTCCTCTAATATTTGATTAAATTTTTCTATCAATTCATTTACCATAAATGGTAGTCCCTGGATTTTATTGTATTGTTCGAATTTAAATTGCTGAAAATTCATTCGCAAATAGAGAACGAATTGACCGAGATTTAATTCAGGAACGATGATTTTTTTAAACCGGCTGAAAATTTCAGCAGTGTTTTTTGGCAATGGCTGTATATTATGAAAATGGGCAAGGCTTACTTTTTTCCCCTGCTGATGCATTTCCTGTACTGCCTCGATCATGTTACCATGTGTTCCGCCCCAGCTTACAACTAATAAATCTCCTGAAGAAGGGCCATAGACTTCCTGTGGTTTGATATAATTTGCTACCCTGGCAACTTTCTCAGCCCTGTATTCGCACATGAGCTGATGATTCTCGGGATCATGAGATACATTGCCTTTGATATCTTCCTTTTCCAATCCTCCTATCCTGTGGCGTAATCCATGTGTTCCCGGTATTGCCCATCTTATGCTAAGCTTTTCCGGATCGCGTTTATATGGAAAATAATCCGGATCGTCGGCAAAAACAATGGGTGGGTTTATTTCCGGCATATCTGCCATTGTCGGTATTTTAAATACTTCCGAACCATTGGCCAGATAACCATCGGTAAGCAGTATAACAGGAACCATGTGCTCCATGGCTATTTTTGCTGCCTCATAGGCGTAGTAGAAACAATTGGATGAAGAAGAAGCCGCCACGACAACAACTGGAGCTTCACCGTTTCGTCCAAAGAGTGCCTGTAAAAGATCGGATTGCTCGGTCTTGGTCGGCATACCGGTCGAAGGACCTGCCCGCTGAACATCCACGATCACAATGGGTAATTCTGTCATGACCGCTAATCCGATCGCTTCAGTCTTAAGTGATAACCCGGGACCTGAAGTCGATGTTACGGCAAATGCACCGGCAAAACTTGCACCTATCGAAGATACAACCCCTGCAATTTCGTCTTCCGCCTGGAGAACCTTAGCACCAAGTGATTTATGTTTTGAAAGTTCCTGCAGTATTTCTGTTGCCGGCGTAATCGGATATGAACCAAGAAACAGTTTTCTTCCCGATTTTTCGGATGCTGCCAGAAGACCCCAGGCTGTTGCAATATTTCCTGTAATATTCCTGTAAAACCCCTTTTCAAGCGGGGCTGGTTTAACTTTATACGTGATGGAGCTTAGCGCTTCCATGGTGTCGGCAAAGCTGTAGCCGGCTCTTAAGATGATCTTATTTGACTGAACCACCAACGGATTGGCCTTGAATTTCTGTTCGAAATATTCGTCGGCTGATGCCAATTCGCGATTGAAAATAAAGAACATAATACCCAGCGCAAACATATTGCGGCTTTTCAACACCATTTTGTTATCTAGGCCAAGATCTTCAACGCTTTTTCTCGTCAATTCGCTGATAGGAGCCTTGATCACATTATATGCTTTCAATGAATCATCTTCCAGCGGATTGGTTTCATATCCTGCTTTTTCAAGGGCTTTATCGGAAAAGGTATCGGTATCAACGATGATTGTTCCTCCTTTTTTAACCCATATAAGGTTCTTTTTTAACGGTGCCGGATTCATGGCAATTAACACATCGGCCTGATCGCCAGATGTATAAATATTTTTATGGCCAAAATGAATCTGGAATCCTGAAACACCCGATACTGTTCCTTGTGGAGCCCTGATTTCCGCCGGATAATCAGGAAAGGTGGCAAAATCATTACCGGCAATTGCTGCTGCGTCTGAAAAAAGTGCTCCCGTAAGCTGCATCCCGTCTCCCGAATCCCCGGCAAAACGCACTACTACATTCTCTAATTCTACAACCTTTTGTCGTTTGACATTCATTTTTAGTATTTTAGAATTGGGGCAAATTTAAAGGTTTTATTTTGTACAAGTCACAGATTTTCTGATAATTTTTAATCTAATCTCTGAACTTTTACGGGGCTTTGTTCATAAAGGTTGCCATATTGCAGTTTTCTGATCTTTCCACAGAAATCTTCTAATATATTCGGTATATTTAAGCCAAATCTAAAAAAATGTTAAATGTTAGAAACCTTTATTTTTTCCTGCACGAATTTCAGTTATTAATCGTTTCTTGTTTTGATGATTTTGTTAAAGGATGAGCATATACCGGAAAGTTTTAAAAATACACAAATCATCCTGTTTTAAGACAATACAAAAAATGATCTTTGAAATAAATGCCAGATGCACAATAATATATAAAAATGGCATATATTTGGTGTTTAGAAGTTGATTATAACAAAATCATTGATATTGAACCCATTAATTGAAGCAAACTTAGTTATTTAATTTTTAAAATCTGATGTCATGTTGAAGTACACTGAAATCGTTTTACAGAAAGTTAGCTTTAATAAAGAGTTATTCAACAAAGAGTTGAGGAAATCTCTCAAATGGCTGAAAAATGAAGAAGTCAAAGTACTCCGTAGCTGGTGTGTAATGAATTATGGTAATACATACGGTGACGTGATCTTTGATGTATTCAATTGATCAGATGTTATCTCCGGCAGACCATTCAGCATAAGAGGTAGCAGTTTCCCTGAGGCACAGAGAAAACAATTGTAAATTAAGGGGTAATAATTTTCGGATGCGATCTGCAAAATCGGCGACAAGGTTCTCACTTGTCGGCTGATAATCAACAAGAATAAGTTTGTCAAATAAGTCACGGTTTTCAACAAATAGCGTATTTGGTGTTTTTTTATTTAATACCAGCGCATGGTCGAATTCTTCGATTACTGCAGATTTAACAATGTATTTCAGATCCCCAAAATCGATCACCATGCCGTTTTTCGGATGGTTGTCATCTTTTATTGGTTCGCCTGCAACTGTTACTGATAATCCATAAGAGTGGCCATGAATGTATTTGCACGAACCGTCGTATCCCAATAAAGCATGGGCCATTTCAAAGGTGAATTCTTTTGTCACTCTGATTTTTGTCATATTAATGATTCCTTCTTAAATTCCATATTGTTCTGTTAAAAATCAAGACTCAAACTAAAGTAGAAAACAGAAGGTTGGACTTGCTGGTCCTCAACACCCCAGGCGAGGTCGCCACGAAGAAAATAACCAAGCAGCCGCGTTCGTGCGCCAAAACCAAATCCTCCGACAATCGGATCTTTTTGAACCTTAACGGTAACATGCAACGGTGTCTGATCGACAGTGTTGGTGTACAAGAAATTGTCTTCAGAATAGGGTTGTAATCCTGTCCAGGCTGTGCCCACATCACCAAAACCTACAATCTGAAAATTATTCAGAAAATCTGACTTGATGGGCCGGTTGGCAAAATACCTGAACACCGGAAAACGAACTTCACTGTTGATCACGGCAAAACTGTTCCCATTCCGGATATTCTGGCTGAACCCACGCATGTTTGTTGCAAGCGTTTGAAAGGAATAATGCTGGCTTAGATCGACCGGTGTATTATTGTCAAATTTTGGAAACAGCCAGTTATCCACGCCACCCATATAATAAATGAGCTTGTTTTTACCGAATGAAGAACTTACTGCAAACCGGTTCGCCCATATAAGCGTGCGGTGCAGACGCTGATAATTCCGGATGTCAAAACCGACCACTTTCAGGCTTTGTCCGTTCGTACCAAAAAAATAATAGTATTCGCCGAAAAATTTGAAACGGGTACCTTGATAAAGGTTCAACCCAAGCGATTTAGTATCGTCATAGATTAGTTCCCCTTTGGCACCACCGAGGTTTTGATATTGATTGGCCTTCGACAGGTTTACCACATCAGTTGACATGTAGACCGATAAATCGTTTCTGTAAAGCGCCGTACCCTTAACAGCCAGAATCGGACTGAAAGGCCACCTTAGCATATAATAGAGTTCATGAGAATAAACACGAACCACAGAATTATAATCACTGTAGTTTTCGATAACATTCCGGTGAAATACGATTTCTTTATCAAGCCGTTTTTTCAGGTTTGAAAAACTTAGCAGGTATTCATTGTTTGCAAGGTTCAGATTAAGCCTAACACCGCCAATGATCCGGTAATCTTCCAGAAGATCCGTCAAACCGACCTTTAGCATTACATTGAATCCGGGATTTAGAAAAATGGGGGAATTCCCGCCGGTAAACGGCTGATACATCTGGTTCAGGTACGAAAAGTCGACCTGGGTCACAATCTGGTTGATAAAATATTCCACATTGTAATTGATCCGTTTGGGCTCTTCCTCCGTTTTCTGGCCGGGTAGCGGAACATTTATCTCACCAAATTCAAGGTTCTTCCCGTTTTTAGTTTTAAAATTCTTCAGATCGAATTCATAATTCGAAATATCAAACTTTTTATTACTGTTTGTGGTATCTGTTTTAATGATTTGTTGAATTTCTTTTATGGCGTCACTTTGTCTTACCGAACTAAACCCATGCTGTTTTTTTGGCTTCACCTGACCTGTCTCATTTCCTGATGTTGTACTTTCCTTTTTCGCTTTACCATACACATTGATAAGCTTGTCCATGTATACTGTATTATTCAGTTCGACCGGAATAAGCGAATGAGCAGGTGTTTGATCCTCTATTTGCATAAAGTATTTCCTGTCCTTGTAAAGTACCTGTGCAACTTTTCTGATTCCCGGCACAACATCCTGATCCAGTATACTCCTTGAATAATTTGTTACAGGAAATGAATTGACATAATACCGGTAGTGTAAAGTGGTATCAATAAAGCTGATTGCACTGTCGAACCGGCCGATATAACGGTTGTAAATTCCGTTTTGATCGCTAAGGTAAGCGACGTAATTTTCCTCATATTGCATCGGTTCGATTTCGTTTGCCAGCGGTGTTTTTGTGACTCTGCGTAGAATATTGTCTTCCTGTTTATAGCGGTAAACGAATAAGTCGAATCGTTTCTGTTTATCTCCGGGATTGTATTTGTTTTCAAACCGAATGGTGTCGCTGAAGCGGTTCGAACTGAAAATAATATCTTTCGAATGATTAATAAAACGCGGATTCAAATCGTCGAAATGGTCTTTGGTAATTTGTTGGAACGAATTAGCCCCGATGTTATAGACAATAATATCCGATTGTCCGAGCTGTACAGCCGACATGACCAGTGACAGGCCATCATCCGAATAAGCCATATCCAATACTTTTTCGAACTGGTACAAAATTACTTTTTCCAGTTTCTTTTCATCAAGTAGGTAGTAATAAAGGTTCACTTCCCCCTTTCGCTCAATTATCATTGCAAGTATCTTTCCTGTTGGATGCCAGGCAAGCAGCGGATAAGAATAATCAATTTTATCTTCCAGACGGTAACCTCCGCGTATGATCCGTTTGGTTTTGCCTGAATTCTGATCTTTAATATATACCTTGAACAATCCATCCCTGTTTGATGTGTAGGCGATATAATTGCCATCAGGACTCAGCTTAAGACGATTGTATACGATTTTTCCCTTCACCTTTTTCAGTACTGATTCATTGGGGAATTCCCTGATCGAATCGGAAGTGTTATACATGTCACGGTAATAAGCCAGTGCTTCCTTCTGAAGGTTTTTGAAAGAAATACCCAGAATGTACAAAAATCCACTTTCGAGCCGCCGGCTAACCTTGGCCATGTAAATGATATTTGAAATGGTAGATTCACCGTATTTTTCTGCGATGTACCTCCAGAAAGCATGGCCAGCATACGTGGCTTCCTGACCCGTAAGCTGATTGAACTTATCGAACTTGCCGGTCAGTATTCCGTCTTTGACCCAGTTGTCAATTTTTGTATCCCAGTCATTCGAAATATAGGAAACCAGGCCGTTCATATACCAGTCAGGGAATGGGAAAAGGGAAGTATTTTTTATTTGAGATCCGATTGAGCTTCCATAAAGCAACTGGTTGACGATTGATTGAGCAATCCCGGCCTTTATCTGTTTATCGAAATTATCGTGGTCGCCGTTAAAATAGAGGAAAACCTTCTTACCGATAATATAGGTCACGCCTCCTGTATTGTAATGCTCATCATTTACAAGGCCGATGTTGCTTTGTTTTAGATCGGTCAGGTTATTAAACACAATGAACTGGATTTTATCATCGAGGCCGGTATCCAGTTTATCTTCGATTTCGTCAAGGTGTTCCTTAGCATATTTGGCAGTGTATAATGCCAGTTCCTTGCCACCAAGGTAAAAATAGATATCGTACTTTTCAAACTTGTAGTAGGTCCAGAAAAATTCCTTGTACTGCACGCGGTTTTTCCCGAAACTCATCTGCGATCCGTTATAAAACTGACTCCTGGCTTCAAATTTTAATCCGAACCCAAATAGTAACAAGAGCAATACGAAACGTATTTCCCGAAATGTAAATTTATTATCAGTTGTAAAGTTCCCCGTCATTTCAATTTCCGGAAAGAAATTAGAAAAAAGTGAGCTAAATTAATATTATTTTCCCGTTGCCAATATTTAAAACGATCAAAAACAATAAAGGTTCGTCAGCTTAAGCAAAATAAATGCGATTGCAACACAACAATTTAACTTGAACCGATTAACTAATTGAACGTTTTATCAACCCTCAAATTATAGTTTTCAATAAGATATAATTTCTACTTTTGTGCTAAAGATATTCCATGAATTATTACGTAAAGCTTGCCGGCGGAATTATTTTATTTTTAGTTGCCGTTTACCTTATCTGGTTCTTTTCAGATATTCTGGTTTACGTTCTCATTGCCGGTATTTTATCGATAATCGGACAGCCCGTCGTAAGACTGTACGACAGGATACACTTCAAAAAATTCAGAATGCCGCATACCTTTAGTGCGGTCCTTACTTTGCTGACTATGGTGATCATACTTACTTCACTTTTTTTAATTTTTGTTCCGATTATAAACCGTCAGGCAAACGTAATATCCAACATCGATTTTCAATACCTGGGCCAGCAGTTGCAAAAACCGTTGCACAATCTTGAAGAACAATTGATGAAATACAATATCCTCGAAAAGAATCAGACGCTGGAAACAATGATTTCGTCAGAGATCGAATCCCTGGTTGATATGACTTCGGTCAGGCATATTTTTGGAAATGTCGTGGGGTTTGCAGGCTCGCTTTTCATCGGCATGTTCTCGGTTATTTTTATGACCTTTTTCTTTTTACGTGATGAACGGCTTTTTTTCAATGGTATTATGCTTTTTGTTCCTACAAAATACGAAGAAAAAGCTGCTATCATCATCGGTGATACGCGGAGACTTTTATCGCGCTATTTTATCGGATTAAGTATTGAGTTGCTTACTGTCATGACACTGATTACGATTGGATTAACCTTTTTTAATGTAAAAAGTGCTTTGCTTATCGGGTTTTTAGGAGGTCTTATGAATGTGATTCCTTATCTCGGACCTATCATTGGAGCAATGATCGGCGTATTAATAGGAACTACCGAAAATTTAAGCATGCAATCGTATGAGAACATTGTACCGATTGCCACTGTGATATTCGGAACGTTCATCGTTGTTAAGCTGATCGATGATTTTGTTCTTCAACCGCTTATCTATTCCACTTCTGTGAATGCTCACCCCATTGAAATATTTTTGGTTATTTTGATGGCGGGCAGCCTAGCCGGAATTCCCGGAATGATCCTCGCCATACCGGGTTATACAGTTTTACGAATTGTTGCAAAACAGTTTTTTAGCCAATCAAAACTAGTTCAGAAAATCACCGAAAATATTTAGGAATAATTTAAAATTCCGAACGATATTGGGTAACTGATTGAATAAGAATTCTTACGTTATTACAGGATTCTTTCATATGCAATTAAATAGCCGGCTTTTTGAAACTTTTAAAAGAGAATATTGTTTGAAAAGGATAAAAAGGTTTGATTCTGCTTAAATACCGGCAGACTAAAGTGAAGTGTAATTTTGCAATTTTATCCCCAAAAAACAAGGTTCAATATACCTACTTTTGAACCATTGAAAAGTGAATTAAATGGTGATCAATGATTATATAAATTTAATATCGAAGCTTACTTTCAAGCGCTTGTGGAACATCTTGTTGCTTCGGTCAAGTTATGTACTTAGCGGTTTATCCAAAGGTTCTGTTCATTGGGGAATGCCCTACGCCATTTCGGTTGAACCAACTACTTCCTGCAATCTCCGTTGTCCGGAATGTCCTTCCGGAATGCGCCATTTTTCTCGAAATACAGGCATGCTGAATCTGGATCTTTTTGATAAAATCATGACGCAGATGAGCGATCATCTTTTGTATCTGACGCTATATTTTCAGGGTGAACCGTATCTGAATCCATCTTTTTTCGAATTTGTAAAACGTGCCAGCGAACATAAAATTTATACTTCCACATCGACCAATGCCCATTTTCTAACGGATGAAAATGCACGTAAAACAGTGGAATCTGGACTTGACCGGCTGATCATTTCACTCGATGGGATCGGGCAGAAAGCGTATGCTTCATATCGTGTTGGTGGTCGCTACCGCCGTGTACTGGAAGGTATCAAGAATGTCGTAAAATGGAAAAAGGATTTGAAATCCAAAACCCCGCATATCATTGTCCAGTTTATTGTATTTCGTTCAAATGAACACCAGTTGAAGGATATTAAAGAATTATGCAAGGAACTGGGTGTTGATGAGCTTCAGTTTAAAACGGCTCAGATCAACGATTTTGAGAAGGGAAACCTCTTGATCCCAAGCATTGAAAAATATTCAAGATATAAAGAAAAACCCGACGGAACCTGGGTCTTTAAAAATAAATTTCCCAACCGTTGCCAGCGTATGTGGACAAGCAGTGTAATTACCTGGGACGGGCTGACTGTTCCATGCTGCTTCGATAAAGATGCGACATACAGGCTTGGAAATATGAGAAATTCTACTTTCAGGGAAATCTGGAGAAACCGGTCGTATAAAAATTTTAGAAAAAGCGTGTTTACACAACGGAAACAAATCGATATCTGCAGGAACTGTACAGAAGGCATGAAACTTTAAAACAAACAGAATTGTTCGGCTTGAATTTTTTATTCTACTTTTATCTCCCTAAAGCGAAATAAGGATTTGAATTTTCAGCAACTTTTCAATAAAAAAAGCATTGATCTCATTCTTCTTGATTCCAAAGTTGAAGATGCCGGACATCCTGGACTTTCCAAAAATTTACGTTTAATTGATCTTACAGCCCTTGCTATTGCGGCTATTGTTGGTGCCGGGATATTCAGCACCATTGGAAATGCAAGTGCTTATGGAGGTCCCGCTGTTTCATTGTTGTTTGTTTTTACGGCTGTAGCCTGCGGTTTTTCAGCATTGTGCTATGCCGATTTTGCTTCACGTATTCCCTTGAGCGGTAGTGCTTACACATACGCATATGCTTCACTTGGAGAACTCCTTGCATGGATCATAGGATGGGATCTTTTGATGGAATATTCCATCGGCAATATTGCTGTCGCTATCTCGTGGAGCGAATACTTTACCAGCTTTTTACACGGCTTTGGCATCAGCATTCCCCAGTACCTCACGATGGATTATCTTTCAGCGGCCCGCGGATTTAAGGAAGCAACAAAACTGATCGGTACGGGCGTCGATCCTGCCGGGTTTCCTCTAAATATCGGACATGCGTACGCAGCCTGGACACAAGCACCTGCAATTGGAGGTGTTCGAATCATTGCAAATATTCCGGCCTTTGGCGTAGTTGTTTTTATTACAACGGTTGTTTATATTGGTATCCGGGAAAGCAAGATCGCAGGTAATATCATGGTTTTCCTCAAGGTATTTATTGTTTTAATGGTGATCGTTATTGGTGCATTTTATATCAACAGAGAAAATTGGCATCCTTTTGCACCAAACGGAGTTAATGGGGTACTGAGAGGCGTATCGGCTGTATTTTTTGCTTACATCGGGTTCGATGCGATATCCACAACTGCAGAAGAATGCAAAAATCCGCAACGGGATTTACCGCGCGCAATGATCCTTTCACTGTTGATCAGCACGGTTTTGTATGTTATGGTTACACTCGTATTGACCGGAGTAGTCAATTATAAATATCTGGCTGTTGGTGATCCGCTTGCATTTATTTTCCAGAAATTAAAACTCGATTGGCTTGCAGGTATCGTCGCCTTCGGCGCTATCATTGCTATGGCAAGTGTGCTGCTGGTTTTTCAGGTAGGACAACCCCGGATATGGATGAGTATGAGCCGCGACGGATTGCTGCCTCCACGTTTTGCGAAAATTCATCCCCGGTTCAAAACACCGGCTTTTTCTACAATAATAACAGGACTCCTTGTTTCATTGCCAAGTTTGTTTACGAACCTGACTGAAATGACTGACCTCACCAGTATCGGTACATTGTTTGCCTTTGTTCTTGTGTGCGCCGGAGTGCTGGTACTCGATACAAAGGGTAAAAAATCGTCTGGAAAATTTTCTATACCCTATATTAATTCCCGTTACCTTATGCCCATTATTGTTATTGTACTGATTTTCATCTTGATTCAATTCAACCGGGAAGGTCTCCGCAATTTTTTAAGTTTTCCGTCGGGTCAGGCAACCAGTACTTTTGAAAAGACGATTCTTGATAAAATACCACAGTTTTTATTTTTACTTGTTGCACTGGGGGTAACGATCTTATCTATAGTAAAAAAAATGTCCCTGATTCCGGTATTGGGTTTATTAACCAATTTGTACCTGATGTCGGAATTAGGTATCACCAACTGGCTGCGGTTCCTGATCTGGCTGGTGATCGGGCTGGTAATCTATTTTACTTACAGCATCCGGCATAGTAAACTGCGAAAAAGGAATATCGAATGATTCAGGGGTTTTAAAACCGATCTGAGTTTCGTACTTAATTTTTATAGGAAAGCCTCCTCCACAATTTCTCCAATGGCCCTTGTTTATGAAACTTTAGCCAGAAATAGCTGAATATGACCTCAAGAATAAATACACCCACTGCGAACCAGATGAAATGAGAAGGTTGTGTCATCCCGAATTTCCCAAACCCCCAGCCATAAAAAATCACAGAGAAAAGCACAGACTGGCCGATATAGTTGGTAAGCGACATTCTTCCTGCCCATGAAAAAAACATCAGTATTTTTTGAACTGGCTTAATGGATGTAAGGACAAAAATTAAAAGAATATAGGAACTTGCCACAAAGAGGTTCATCAGTTCGTAAGCTGTCATATATAATGCATTCAAATAATTGCTTTCTTTTCCGAGGATCGAAAATACTGCTTTTTCATAATAAAGGTACATAACTGTTGCCATTGCAGCAATAATGATCAGAATCCCTGACCAATTACGAAGATTTTCCTGAATCAACCGGTGTAGCTTATTTCTGGAAGCAATATAGCCGAAAATAAAAATGCCGACAATTTTAGGAAAATAATAAAACAGGTTGATGTAACGGAATGATGCGTATTCAGCAAGTCGCAGCTTCATGCAAGTGAACCAGTTTCCTTCGGGATAGATTTTCAATGCATCGTTTAGACATCCTGTGCAGGTGGAAGTCATTGCATCCGGAAGTTTGATCCAAACCGAAAGCGCAAGCCAGATGCCGATGAAAAAATAAAAGAGAAATCCGATGATCAGTAATTTCCTGTTCGAAAAATTGCGTATCGCCAGCAACAATGTTCCGGCTATCGCATAAAGCAACAGAATATCTCCCGCCCAAAGCAGAACAACATGACAGAATCCGAAAAATGCAAGCCACAGCAGCCTTCTGCGATAAAAATCGGTGAAGTTGTCTGTGCTGTTCCTGAATTTTCTGTATTGCAAATAAAATCCATAGCCAAAAAGAAAACTGTAAATAAAGATGAATTTATCAGCCATTAAACCGATAAGGATATGATAGACCTTCTGTTCGGCCGGATCGGGGAGATTATTATAAAAACCACCGAAATCAAAGAAGGAAGCATTGAAGCCAAAAACATTCACAAGTGCAATACCGAAAAGTGCAAATCCCCTGAGAATATCGATCGATACAATTCTTTTTTCCGGATCAAGGGGTTTTATATTAACCAAATCAGAATAAATTAATGAGTTGCCAAAGTACAACTATTTCCCGAAAGCTGAAAAAAACAATTTAGTCAAGTCTTTTCATGACGGTTTCCCAGGTGGGTGTGATCAGAAAGCTTTCATCCATATAGCCGATCATTTTTTCGAACTTCACAATTGGAACAGCAAACGTGAGCATATCTTGCGGTACACAAGGTCTGGCCGAAGGGTCGAACATCCCGATAACTGCTCTGGGTCTGTCTGAATCTATCTCAAGATATGGATAATGAATGATAGATCCGCAGCCTGCTCCAAATGGAGTAAAAGTGCCGTTTGGTTCAGTCTGGTCAAAATTGGCAAGTGTAAACAAGCCGGCGATCACATCAGGCTTGGCAAAGAAAATAATAACTTCCGGCTGATCTGTTTCGGAAAGTTTGTCCCATCTTTTGAAAATGATGTTGCTTCCCTTTCTCTCTATCATTTTCTGATTTTTCATCAGTTCGTTTACCATTTCAGGAGTGCGGATATATCGTTCTCCTTCAATTTCATCATTTCCGCATGAAAGAAAATAGTTAAAACCTTCCCGGATGGTTTTCTTAAAACCAAGGTAACGTTTGGCCCCGGCACATCCCAGTGCATTCTCATCGTAAGCCAGTGATTCGCCGTTGCGGACTTTGGCCAGTTCACAGATCAGGCAACTGTGGCCATTGACTGGTTCTTTTCTGTTAGCTCCGTCTGTTTCATCCGAATACCAGAAAGTGATCGGCAGTTCCGCATTTTTGAAATATTTTTTCCATTGGCTGATAAACTGATCTTTGAATACCGAATTCATTTATCAAATTTTTAATGTACGTTAAAGTTTACTTTGTCTTTCTTGCATATAAGCTGAATGGCCCATTTCCCTGACTGAGCAGAGGGTGGAAGTCCACCGCCGGGATACAACCACTGCCCGATCAGATAAAAGTGATCGAGACCGGGCAACGTCATTTTTAATACTTTGGTCATGTTGTTTTTAGTAGGCAGAAAACCTTCGTATGCACCTTTCCAAACCCCGGTATACTCTACACTTGTTCTCGGTGTTGCCACATCTACAACTTCAATGTGTCCTGAAATCCCCGGATACCGCTTTTCAAGAATGACCATTGCATCTTTTTCAATTTGTTTCTTTTCTGCTTTATACTCTTCTTCAGCCATATTTTCCCAAATTTCCCACGGACTTTCGTAACGAATTACAATCGCTGTTTTACCTTCTGGTGACAGTGTCGGGTCATAGCAATAATTCATGATTGAGCAGGGTGATTCCAAAATTGTATTTCCAATCTTTTCGCCTTTCATAACAACACTTTGCAATGTAAAATCAGTCTTTACTTCCTTGCCGATTCCAAATGAAACCTGAACCAGTGATGGGAAAAGCGGCCATGTTTTATAGGCTGTATCAATTTCTTTCGAAATGTATTTACCTCCCAACATATCAAAGATTATTGAATGTCCATCGGCTGCTCCAACGACAAAATCAGCCATGATTTTTGTTCCGTCTGTTAAAACAACTCCAGTGGCATTATTATTTTCAACAATAATCTTTTCAACCTTTTTACTTGTTTTAAGAATACCACCCAGTGATTTATATTTCTCTGCCATCCGTTGGGTGATTGGCAGTGACCCCCCGATAAGATAACCTGCATTATTTTGTTGAAACCAGCCGAGCATCCCGATGAATGCTATGGCAGACATATTGTTCTCAGTAAAAAAGTCGAACAAAAAACGTTTAAGGCGTTCATTTTTGAAATTCAACTCCCTGAAATACTCAAGCGTGCTTTTTTTGCTGTATTTAATAATCAGCAAAAGGGCAGGAAGCATTTTCAGTAAACCCGGAAAATATTCCTTGAATTTCCTTACACCGGGAGCATTTTCAAACGCTTCGAGTTTAGATCCTTTCCGAATGTGCATACACATTTTCCGGATAGGTACGGCATCTTCCGGCGCCAGTTCGAGTAGGTATTTTTCCCATCGATCAGCATTGGTATAAACGATAAACTCATTCCCATTTTCATCTACAAGCAATGTATGAATTTCATGATCCAGGATTTTAACGTCGGGATTTAAAACGCCGGTTTCCTGCCATATCCTGTGAAAAGGGCCTTTCTTTGTACCTACAAGCCAGTGAAGACAATAATCGAAACGATATCCTTTACGATCCCAGGCGGTACACTGACCTCCAGGAATTTTATTCATTTCGATGATTTCCGTTTCGTAACCGTTCATCCGGCCATATATACCAGCGGACAATCCCGCAATGCCACCGCCGATGATGATAATTTTTTTACTCATAAATAATATTTATTTAATCAGGATTCAATTCCTTAATTCATGAAAAAATAATATATCGAGATGCATACATCTGTCTATCAGTATTAAGTGTTCAAATTTAACAGAAAAAAGCAAGACGAAAGATTAATTCTCGACTTTCTCTTTTTTGTTTCTCTTCGTTGGTTATTCGATATAAAAAAAGTAAAAAAATTAATGTTAACTTAAGATTCAGGAGGATTTATTCGATTACTTTTGCAAGCAGAAAACAATGGTGTAATTTCAACATCATTGCGGAAATAAGAGCGGCAATGGCCAAAGATGAGCAGATTGTCGCAAAGAAGGAATCCAAAAAGGAACCTTTCAACTGGCTGGAGTTTTCCGGCTTTTTTTGTTGGTAAAATTACCAATAAGGATGGTGAAGGATTAATGTTAAAGGAGAATAGAATTTAAATTATCATCCAATCAAATTTATTGACCCAGAATTAATGCAATCAGTTCTACTATTTCTCTTTCGGTGATAGATGCCTTTTCTGATTTATCATATATGTCAATCAGGTAAACTGTGTCTTTCATGTACCTGACATAAGTGATAATCCTGGCACCTCCAGATTTACCCCTTCCTTTAGAATTGATTGCTATCCTGATTTTATAACAATCATTTCCAATGGCTGTACCAAGCTTGGGAATTGTTTCTAATTGGTCGAAAACAGGCTTTAAGTCAGCTTTCAGGGATTTATATTTCTTCGCCAACCGTTTGACTTTTCTCTCGAAGTTTTCTGTGGCGACAACATTAAATCTCATCTAAAATCTGATTTGCAGATTTAAGCGTTCTTTTTCCCTTCTTCATGTAACATCACATCATTGAATGCCTCAACGATATCCTGTATTGCAGCGCTTTTGCGCTTATCTTTCACTTGTTTGATAATCCGTATATATTTCAATCCATTAACCAATTCGATAAAAAAGGGTGCTTTGCTTTCTTGTATATCAAGAATTACTTTCATTTTTAAAATATTTGATACTCAAGTTGCAAAATTAAGAATAACTGGCAGATGTAACTATAGAATAGAATTATTTTTCGGATACTGAGCACAAGTGACGCTTTAGCACAAAGGCCTGCCTTGAACACTTGAGCAATTATAAGGGAATGCATAGCAAATGCAGGTGATAAATGCGGTCTAATTACGAAGGAGGCCTAATTGGGGGTTAGCATTACAACTTTATTTTTGTAAACAGAAAGCATTGATGAACAAGAATTTCATTTTTGCGGAAATAAGAGCGGCAATGGGCAAAGATGAGGAGATTGTCGCGATGAAGGTATCCAAAAAGGAACCTTTCAACTGGCTGGAGTATTCCGGCTTTTTTTGTTTTTAGCTGAAAATATTTGTAGTGAATCTGATTTTGGGATTTGGAAATATCAGGGATTCTTATTTAAAAGTTTGTTCACTAAAAAAAGAACAAGCAGAATTATGCACAAAAAATAAACCCGGATGTTTTATCATCCGGGTTCTTCATAGCGTCTGGGTAAAATCTTTTACCTTAATTATATTACCTTTATCCTAAATGTAGCACCTTTCTGTATTACTGTCTGTTTTTTTAAATTGGTGATACAATCTTCATTTATAAATGCAATACATAAATGAAACAATTGAGCAAGCGAAAAGTTCTTTGTTGTAAGAAAAATTTAATTGTTTTGTTTTACTATTTTTGAACTGATAAAATGATAAACGGATTGCTATGTTCAAATTTTATAAAATATGTTATTTGAAACCACACATACAATGAAACTAAATATTGGTATATCGCTTATACTTTTAGTAATGATGATACTGCCGGGGAGATCAATATGCCAGTCCCTTTCGGAAATCGAATCTGGAAGAATACACCTGCCGAATGGCTGGGCAATTACTCCGGTTGGTAAGAGCATCCCGCTTGGTGATCTGCCTCTGAACATTGCCGTGTCCCATTCAAAAAAAATGCTGGCCGTAACAAACAATGGCCAGAGCGACCAAACCATCCAACTGATCGATGCGGAAAAACAATCAACACTGGATACGATTGTTGTTGGCAAGGCCTGGATTGGCCTCGCATTTAGTGATGATGATAAAAGCCTGTACGCTTCCGGGGGAAATGATAACTGGATTGTACGGTTCGACGTTCGTAAAAAAAAGTTGGTCCCTTCTGATACACTCGTCATTGGTAAACCGTGGCCCGAGACAATTTCACCGTCAGGAATTGCAGTTGACGATAAACGAAATGCCCTGTATGCTGTGACAACTGAAAACAATTCGTTGTATGTTATCGATCTTCAAAAAAATAATTCGGTCAAACGGTTTCCTTTAGGCGGAGAAGGCTACACCTGCCTTCTTTCACCGGATAAAAAAGTACTTTACATTTCTTGCTGGGGGTGTGATAAAATCATTCTGTTTGATACGTATAGCGAGCAATTCTTGGGTTCGATCATGGTAGGAGATAATCCAAACGATATGTGTCTGACAAACGATGGTAATTTTTTATTCGTCGCAAATGCAAATGATAATACGGTTTCAGTGATTGATTTGAAAAACCGCGAAGTCATCGAAACGCTTAATACCGCTTTATATCCTGATGCCCCAACCGGTTCGACCACCAACAGTGTGGCTTTGAGCGAAGATGGGAAAACGCTTTTTGTTGCAAATGCTGATAACAACTACCTGGCAGTATTTGATGTTAGCCAGCCGGGAAAAAGTTCGGGTAAAGGTTTTATACCGGCAGGCTGGTATCCGACCTGTGTCCGTGTGGTCGATCAAACGATTTTTGTCGCCAATGGAAAAGGCTTTTCTTCGATGGCAAATCCCTATGGCCCAAACCCAGCCAGAAAAGGGCAAAAGGTATTCTATCAGAAAGGCGATTCTGTTGTATCGCGAAAAGAACAATACATTGCCGGTCTTTTCAGGGGAACCATGAGCATGATCCCGGTTCCGGATGCCGATCAATTAGGTATTTTTTCACTTGTGGTTTATCATAATACGCCTTACAAAAAGGAGCTGGAATTCACGACTTCAGGCCAGAACAGTAATCCTGTTCCACTGCATACCGGTGATGCTTCACCTGTAAAGCATATATTTTATATCATCAAAGAAAACCGAACATATGATCAGGTTCTTGGTGATATGCCGGAAGGGAACGGGGATACAACCCTTCTCTTATTCGGCAAAAATATCACACCGAATCAGCATGCGCTTGCAAATGATTTTGTTTTGCTTGATAATTTTTATGTCGATGGAGAAGTCAGTGCTGACGGCCACAACTGGAGTACGGGTGCCTATGCGACCGATTTCCTCGAAAAAAACTGGCCGACAAGTTATGGCGGTCGGGGAGGATTCTACAATGCCGAAGGGACCCGGGAAATCGCCAATAATAAGAATGGATTTATCTGGGACTATTGCAAAAAATATGGAATTAGTTACCGCACTTATGGGGAATTTACTGATGATTATAAGCCCAATATACCTGTGCTTGAAAATCATTACTGCCGTTATTATACAAGCTGGGATCAATCCGTAAAGGATACGACAAGGTTCAGCCAGTGGAAACGGGATTTTGATTCATTGCTAAGAATTGATGCGGTTCCACAGCTCAATACCTTGCGCTTCATTAATGATCATACGATGGGATTACGAAAAGGAAAACCGACTCCATTCGCTCAGGTTGCAGATAATGATCTGGCGGTTGGTCTCTTTGTGGAATATCTGAGCCACAGCCCGATTTGGAAAAATAGTATCGTTTTTATTGTTGAAGATGACGCACAGAACGGCCCCGATCATGTGGATGCCCACCGAACCACAGCTTACCTGGCCGGTGGATATGTTAAACGAAATTTTGTCGATCATACGATGTATTCTACATCATCCATGCTGCGTACCATAGAACTTATCCTTGGTCTGCCTCCGATGAGCCAGTACGATGCTGCCGCTACGCCGATGTGGCGCTGTTTTAACGATACAGTGAATATCACGGGTTTTAAATCATTGCCTGCCGGGGTCGACCTGAACGAAAAGAATGTCGCTCTGAACAGATGGCAAAAAATGAGTGAGAAATTTGATTTTTCGATCGAAGACAGGGTTCCCGACGATGAATTCAATAAAGTGATCTGGTTTGCAGTAAAAGGAACCGATGATTGTCCGCCTCCGGTTCATTCAGCTTTTCTATTGGTCGAAAGTAGTGACAAGGATGATTAAAAAATAGGGTTTATAATTTGACAATAAATCAAATTACCATCCTTCAGGACTTTTCTATTTGTTCTTTTTTTTAAAAAGCCGGTCAAAAAACTTCCCGACCTTACTTTTTTCTTTTACGGTTTTTTTATCTTGCTTCGGTGTTACAGCTTTTTTTATTTCTTTCTTTCCAAAAAGCTTTTCGTAAAGGTTTTTCAATGTATTTTCCTTTATCGGCTCACAATCCATTTCTGTGAGATATGTTTCAGGGATTTGAAATGATCCGGTATATTTTCTGTTTAGGTCAGAAGTGGTTTCAATCCTTTTCCATATTTGTCCTGCGATGGGTAGGGCAAGCGACGACCCGCTCCCTGCTTTTGAGTGCAAATGAACATCAGGATCCATCGCACCTACCCAGGTTCCGATTACAAGATTGGGCGTATACGAAATGAACCAGGCATCTGTATAATCTTGCGAAGTGCCTGTTTTTCCTGCTAATTCCGAATGTATTTGATAAATACTGCGTAAACTTTTTCCGGTTCCTTCATTTACGGCTCTTTCAAGCATAGCTGTTATTTGAGTAGCAATCTCAGGAGGAATGGCCGCATGATCTTCCATCTCCTGATTTCTGTAAATGATATTCCCGTCAGCATCTTTGATCGACTCTATCATAACGGGTTCTGCAATAAATCCATCGTTTGCAAAGGCACTGTAAGCGGTTACAATTTCTTTAAGCGAAATATCCATCGAACCCAGGGCAACAGAGGGAATATCGCCGTCAGAAACAGGCAGGCCCAGATTGCGGCAGGTCTCGTTCAAAGCCTTATAACCGGTCCGGAAATAGAGATCGACAGTCGGCAGATTAATCGAATGTGCGAGCGCATACCACATGGCGATTTTATTTCCACTCGAATTATCAAAATTCCGGGGATGCCATCCGTCATATTCTTCATAATCTTTTTCTTCGTTATCGAGATAGGTGCAGGGAGAAATCCCGTTTTCAAGGGCTGCGGTATACAAAATCGGTTTAAATGCAGATGCGATCTGCCTATGCGAAAGAACCAGATCAAATGGGAGGTAACGAAAATTATTGCCCCCTACCCAGGCCCGGACCTTGCCTGATCCTGGTTCGATCATCAATACGGCAGCATTCAACATTGAATAGTAGTGCCACAAGCTGTCTCGATAGGTTTTTATGTTATCCGGCTCATCATCCCAATCAAAAACTTCCCCGGTTACATCCGGATTTTTTTCCCATTGCTGATTTTTAGAAGAAACCATTCTCTTTTCCCAGGTTTTTCGAAAATGCCGTCTGTTCAATTCCGCATCAAGGAGTTTTTGCTTGGAAGAAAGCTGTTTTTGCACCGAATTGAGTGCGATTTTCTGAAGCTTGGGATCGAGGGTTGTATAAATTTTCAGTCCGTCTTTTTTTAAATCGAAAGGTTGACCGGATTGGTTTTTTATACCTGCAAGAAGTTTATTTGCTTTTAGTGTCACCTGGTAATTGAAGTATCCGGCAGGAGAAGAAAGTTCATAATTCGAATAATTCAAATCCAAAGGAAGTTCTTTCAGGCTATCGGCCGTTGAGGGAGTAAGATAACTTTGTTCTTCCATCAATTGAAGGACCTGGTTTCGTCGCTGAAGCGCATGTTCGGGATTTAGTCTCGGATTATAATGTGTATTTGCTTTCAGCATGCCCACCAACAAAGCCATTTGTGCTGTATTCAGGGTGGATGTATTTTCTCCGAAAAACCGCTGCGACGCTGCTTCGATGCCAAACACATTTTCGCCGAATGGAACAGAATTGAGGTACAACAGGATGATCTTATCTTTCGAATAAATTTTTTCAAGCCTGTAAGCAATGATCGCCTCTTTAATTTTAGCTACAGGAAGCGTTAAAAAACTAAATTTTTTCCTGCCGTAAAGGTTTTTTGCAAGTTGCTGTGTCAGTGTACTGCCTCCGCCAGAACTGCGATTACCAAAAATAAGTGTCTTGAACAGCACACGGAGGTAACTCATTTTATCGACTCCTTCATGGCTAAAAAACCGTTTGTCTTCTGTGCTGACCAACGCATTTACAAGCTGAGGCGGAACATCCTCCCATTTGATATTGGTCCTGTTGCTGGCGAAGATTTTTCCTGTCAATGAACCATCTGCGGCGTAGATCAGTGTGGCCTGTTCATTGCTGATCGCTTTCAGTTCTTCGGTATTGGGCAATCTGCCGAAAAGTCCGGCATGCACAGCCATATACAATGCTGCGAATGACAAACAAATAAACAGAATGAGCCCTGCAAATATTAAAAGTATAAACTTATATGGTTTCGCCATCTTTCAACCTGATTTTACTTTAAACGGCTGATGTCGAATTTTCTTATTCATTTTCAGAATCATCGTATTTTTACATTCTATTTTATAATCTTGTTGTCGATACAAAATGAACCGTTTTCTGAAGTCACAAGTTCAAATTTTGTTCAAGGCTAAATATTTTGCCAAATGAAGGGGGTTAAGGAAATTTCAATCAAACTGCCGACAGATTATTCGGAAGAATTGTTGCGAAATAAGATCGCAAAGGAGCTCCGGATCAAAGATTTTACCTACAGGATAGAAAACAAAAGCCTCGATGCAAGGAACCGGAGTTTTATCCATTGGCTGCTGAAGGTAGTTATCCTTTCTCCTGATTTGAAGGGAACTTTTCCCGCAATTAAACCGGAGCTTCAAATCCCTTATCGTAAAAGAAAAGAAAATGTAGTTGTGATCGGTAGCGGGCCGGCCGGATTTTTTGCTGCCTATGTTTTGCAAAAGGCTGGTTTTAAAACTACCATTATCGAAAGAGGCACCGAAGTGACTAAACGGACAAAAGGTATTGCAGAATTTGAAACGTCGGGAATTTTTAACCCTCTAAGCAATTATGCCTTTGGTGAGGGTGGGGCCGGTACATTTTCCGATGGAAAACTTACTTCACGATCGAAACACATCTCACTCGAAAAAGAGTTTATCCTCGACAATTATGTTGATGCAGGAGCGCCTGTTGAAATTAAATATATGATGCATCCGCATCTTGGCAGTGACAACCTGAAAGTGATTGTAAAAAATCTTCGCAGTAAGTTTATTGAGTTGGGCGGCACCATCCTGTTCGAAACCTTTCTGACTGATTTCAGGATCAATAATGGCAATATAAATTCAGCGGTTACTGAATCAGGAGATATTGAAGCTCATTATTTTTTAGTCGCCCAGGGAAATTCGGCATATGATACGTATCGGATGCTGATAAAAAAGGGTGTTGGTTTCAGGACGAAAAATTTTGCCATCGGTTGCCGGATGGAGCATCCGCAGTCACTGATCAACCTGGCACAATGGGGAAGGGAATCGCTGCCGGGTGTCAAAGCCGCCGAATACCGGCTGACATCAGAAGGGGATGGTAAACATCCGGTTTATTCCTTTTGCATGTGTCCGGGCGGCATTGTTGTTCCTTCCGCTGCATTTGAGAACACCAATATTGTAAACGGAATGAGTAACTATAGGCGGAACGGTGATGTTTGCGAATGCAGCCTGTGTAGCCGGAATACATCCCGATGAATTGTGCGGCAAAACGGCCACAGCATTGGAAGTTCTTGATTTTGTCGAACAGCTCGAGCAAACATTCTTTGCGTATACCCACGACTTTGCTGCTCCCTTCTGCACCATCCGGGATTTTTTACAAAAAAAAGAAACTGAGAAAACCATTAAATCAAGTTACCCGCTTGGTTTATTTCCTGCGCCTTTATGGGACTTGCTGCCTTCTGCTATTTATCAGGCAATGCGTGCCGGATTGCAGAACTTCATAAAAAAAATGAAGGGATTTGAGATCGGGAACCTGATCGGGCTGGAAAGTAAAACGTCCTCACCCATACAGGTAATTCGTGATCCGAACGGATTGTGCAGCGGATTTAAAAATCTTTATATGATCGGAGAGGGGAGCGGTTATGCGGGAGGTATTATGTCGAGTGCAGCTGATGGGATTAAGGTCGCAATGGGAATTGCAGGAAGTTGAAATGATATTTTCCCTTATTATAAATTGGCGGCAGATTTCCCGGCCAGCCATCCCGTCGACCAGGCGATCTGAAGGTTGTAGCCGCCTAGTATCGGCATCCAGATCGATGACTTCTCCGGCGAAAAAAGAGATTTTTGACAAGTTTTGATTCCATGGTTTTCGAATCGATCTCTTTCGTGCTGATCCCACCGGCAGTAATGATCGCCTCCTTAAACGACCGGTGTCCTGAAATTTCAAACCGCAAATCCTTCATCATCAACCGGATTTTTTTTCGTTCTGCTGCCGTAAGCTGATGGCCCTCTTTTGCCGGATCAAGTTGCAATTCTTCGATGAATACCGGAATCAGTTTTGCTGGCAGCCACAGTTTAAAGATATTATCGAGGCGTTTTTTGCTGTGTTCAGTCAAATCCCTGATCAGTCGTTTATCAAGCTTTTGGTCATCCAGTGCCGGTTTTAAATCAACTGAAATTTCAACATGCTTATTTTCACTTAAGGCATCCACAACAAAACAGCTTAGTGTTAATACCACCGGTCCGGAGATTCCGAAATGTGTAAACAGCATCTCCCCGAATTCTTCTTTTTGTTTTTTACCATCGATCCAAACCACGGCATTGCTGTTTTTCAGACTGAGTCCCTGGAGCAGTTTTGCCATGCTGCCTTTTGTTTCAAGCGGCACCAGCGACGGCCTTACAGAATTTATAGTGTGTCCGGCAGATTTTGCCAACCGGTAGCCATCTCCATCGGAACCAGTGGCAGGATATGAGTTTCCGCCTGTACATAAAATAATTTTTCCCGCAAAAATATCCGAGCCAATCCCTTCTTTTGTCATTTTTACACCCCGGATTTGATTATCATCGATCAGAAATTCATTCACTTTGGATCGGTACTGAATAACCACCTTATTTTTTTGTGCTTGTTTTAATAATGCCTGAACTACATCCGACGATTTATTACTGGCAGGGAAAACTCGTTTGCCTCTTTCGACAACAGTCTTAACTCCTGATTCGTTCAAAAGCCGGATTATGTCACCGGTAAAAAATTGAGAAAAAGCATGTTTCAAAAAACGGGAATGGGGCTGGATATGGTTAAAAAATTCATGCAGTTCTGCATCATTGGTGATATTGCACCGGCCTTTGCCGGTGATGAGCAGTTTCCGGCCTGCTCGTTCCATTTTTTCAAGAACCAGAACGCTGGCTCCCGAACCTGCTGCACTAATGGCAGCAATCAATCCGGCAGCTCCTGCTCCGATTACGATCACATCGTACTTCATAAACCTGTAACACTAAGGGGCCCAAAAGTACGAAGTTTGAGTAACCGGAAATCAAGAATATCAAGAAAAAGGAAGTAGTTGATTTTAAATCCGGGAAAGAGTTATTTCAAGATCACTTCTATTTTGTCTTTCAGTAAATCTCTGAATTTCATGGCATCTTCTTCCGTACCTTCATACAAACCGTAATGAATGGGGATCGCGATTTTCGCTTTGACATCGATGGCAGAGGCGGCGGCTTCTTCCACGCTGTTCATAGTATATGTCTGGCCCAATGGCAACATCGCCACATCACATTCAATGTCTTTCATTTCAGGAATACGCTCCGTATCGCCGGCGTGATAAATCCGCTGGCCATCAATCTCAAAAATATACCCCACCCATTTGTTATTCTTAGGGTGATAATTGACTTTATCAATATTATACGCAGGTACGGCTTTAAATTTAAAAATATCAAGATCCTCCTCATGCCCGGGTTCTATTCCGACGATCTTCGAGTAACCGATATCCATCAGTTTCGGAATACAATTATAAGGTGCAAAAAAACGTGTGTCTTTTTTTACAACCTTTTTGATATCATCCGGAGACAAATGATCGTAATGCGAATGCGTGATAAAGATATAATCTGCTTTGTCGTTTTGAGAGATCTGATAAGGATCGATGTAGATTATTTTATCATGAAAATTGAATTTTACGGTCGCCTGCCCAAGCCATTCTATTTGATCTATAAGATTCATGCAGTTATTTTTTATGATTCAACAGGCATTGTTTTTCAAAGATTAATCTCCCGTTTTATTACCCTGACCTGTAAGGTAAACAATAAATCTTTATTTTTGATTTCGTTTTTACCGAAAATATACGAACGATATGACCTTAAGTCAGGACTTTATAAAATTCAGGTTGATAATTTTTGAAAATAAAATTATCCATATAGACTCTAAAGGTAATAAATTATCGACAATTATTAATTAAAGGATATCAATGAAATACAAAAGGATTTTGCTGAAGCTTAGCGGAGAATCCCTGATGGGAAACCGACAATACGGAATCGATGGCAACCGGTTAAATAACTATGCCTTCGAAATAAAATCCGTTGTTGAAGAAAAAGTACAGGTGGCCATTGTGATTGGAGGCGGAAATATTTATCGTGGACTTGATGGGGTTGCAGAGGGAATGGATCGTGTACAGGGGGATTATATGGGCATGCTTGCCACCGTTATAAACAGTCTTGCACTTCAGGCGGCGCTGGAAAAAATTGGAGTTGCAACTGCCCTGTTATCTGGTTTTCAGATCGGACCGGTGAGTGAACTCATGAGCCGAAGGAAAGCCACCGGATATCTTGAACAGGGAAAGGTTGTTATCATCAGTGGCGGAACGGGGAATCCCTATTTTACAACTGACACAGCTTCCGTTTTAAGAGGTGTTGAAATCGAAGCTGACGTATTTTTAAAAGGAACCCGGGTGGATGGTATCTATTCGGCTGATCCGGAAAAACATTCGGATGCGAAAAAATTCAGCCGGCTGACGTTTGATGAAGCATACGACAAAAAGCTGAAAATAATGGACCTTACGGCTTTTACTATGTGCCGGGAGAACAACCTTCCCATTGTTGTTTTCGATATGAATGAAAAAGGTAATTTAAAAAGAATTGTCAATGGTGAAACAATCGGCACGCTGGTGTCAAAAGGCTAAATTTCAAAAAATATTTCTTTTAAATTTGCATCGGAATTAAAAAGCGCAATGTTATGATTGAAGAATGCCAGTTTGTATACGACCTTGCCAAAGAAGGGATGGATAAAGCCGTTCACCATCTTGAGCGTGAATTTCAGAATATACGGGCCGGGAAAGCCAGTCCTGATATGTTGCAGGGAGTGATGGTGGATTATTACGGAGTGATGACCCCAATCAATCAAACGGCAAACATTACATCTCCTGATGCCCGTCAGATTATCGTTCAGCCATGGGATAAAAGCATTATTAGTGTTATCGAAAAAGCCATTTTGGCCGCCAATCTCGGGTTCAACCCAAAAAATGAAGGTGAAGTATTAAGGATCATTGTACCGCAAACGACTGAACAGCGCAGGCGCGAACTGGTGAAACAGGCCAAAGCCGAAGCCGAAGAATCTAAAATAGGTATCCGCAATGCACGGAGAACAGGTAATGAAGAAGCCAAAAAGCTTGAAAAGGAAGGCGTTTCGGAAGACGATGTAAAAAAGCTACAGGATGATATCCAAAAACTAACTGACGACTATTCCGAAAAGGTAGACAAATTGATAGAGGCCAAAGAGAAGGATATTATGACAATTTAGTATTGAGTACAAAGTACAGAGTATTTAGAACTTAGATATTAGATTTTGGAACTAAGAAAAGAGCCTGAGGGGTAGCAACCTATCAGGGTTTTTTATGGTTGAATGGTTGAAGAAATACGATATGTTAAAAATCAGGGTGATCCATTTTACCCCAAATGATTCTTCGTCAACTTTCCCCTCGTTCTTTTATAAAAAAGATAAATTCCTCCGAAAATAATTACCTGTCCGTTCCAGAAAATCCACCAGGGAAAACTTTCGGGCACATATCCCAACGCGTATTCAGAAACTTCCGGCCTGGGCGGCAGGCTGAACAATTCACCGAATGTAAATTTACTGAGTATATAATTTGAATAATCCCGCGTATAGGAAATGATAATAATTAGTGATCCCATGGCGAACATCAGCCATTCTATTTTTTGAATTTTAATGGTGCTATTCTTATCCGTGAAATGGCTGATCAGCAAAGCAAGTACGATCATGGTCAGCGAATTGATCACCGGCCCGATCACCGGTCCCACCCAGGTTACCGGAATCAAAAACAAAATATCCCAGGTCATCAATGACTCCGGCCAACCAAGTAATAGTTTAAGGAATACATAGTAAAATATATCCCAGATAGCAAAACAATAAATAAAAAAACCAAATTTTTCAGTTCTTGTCCTGCCTGCTATTATGCCGGCTCCGGCCAGCATGATTAAAGTCGCAAACTCCCTGAAAATTTCAGTGATACCGATATCCTGATCGATGACATGCAAAGGAAATGTAAACCCATCGGGGTAATATATTTTCCTGAGATAGACCACAACTGCACTTTCGAGGTAGCCCATCGCCACAGCAAAAAGGGTAATCCAGACAATTACGGTAATCGTTTTTTTGGACATTTTTTTATTTTTGCGATTTTTCAAACAACAATATTAACGTATTTAGCTGATTATCATTATTTTCAAAATAATTTTATTTAAGACACAAAATATCAATAAAATGTTGTTTGCAAAATTTGTTATTTAAATAATTTCAATCTACTTTTGCAGCCCGATTTTCAAAAGGAGAATTGAAAACAAGTAATTAAGATTTAGATGGATACTTTAAGCTACAGAACGGTTAGCGCAAATAAAGCAACAGCAAACAAAGAGTGGGTCATAATAGATGCTGAAAATCAAATTCTAGGAAGGCTTTCTTCGGTCGCTGCCCAGTTATTAAGGGGAAAGTACAAGACCAATTTTACACCTCATGTCGATTGCGGTGATAACGTGATCATCATCAACGCGGAAAAAGTGCAGATGACAGGCAAAAAATGGACTGATAAGGTATATGTGAGGTATACCGGGTACCCGGGCGGACAAAGAAAGCAATCACCGAAAGAAATGCTGGTTAAAAAACCGACCGCTATTATTGAACATGCAATAAAAGGGATGTTACCAAAAAACAAACTGGGAGATGCAATATTCAGGAACCTGCATGTTTATGCCGGAACTGAACATCCGCATGAAGCGCAGAAACCCAAATTAATTGATCTGACTAAAATCAAATAGAAAATATGGACGTAATCAATACTACCGGGAGAAGAAAAACCGCTATTGCGCGGGTATATCTTAACGACGGAAAAGGTAATATCCTTGTGAATAAACGAGATTATAAAGAATATTTCCCATTAGCAACATTGCAATACATCATAAATCAACCCCTGGAAATTACCAATAACCTTGGTAAGTTTGATATTGCAGCAAATCTTGACGGCGGAGGCATAACAGGACAGGCTGAAGCGCTGAGACTCGCCATATCAAAAGCATTGGTTGAATTAGAACCTGAAAACAGGCCGCCTTTAAAAGCCAAAGGTTTGTTAAGGAGGGATCCCCGAATGGTTGAACGGAAAAAATACGGCCGTAAAAAAGCCCGTAAAAAATTCCAGTTCAGTAAACGGTAACCGTATTTATCAATGTTTAGTATCTAAATTGCCTGGACCATTACCTGCTGATATTTTTCAGTTTTGAATGCTACCCGGTGATTGCTTTAATTAACAGAATGTAAACATTAAAAACATGTCAAGAGTAAATTTCAACGAATTATTAGACGCAGGTGTGCATTTTGGCCACCTCAAAAGAAAATGGAATCCAAATATGGCTCCTTATATTTTTATGGAGCGCAATGGTATCCACATTATCGACCTTTATAAAACTGTGGCAAAGATTGAAGAAGCTGCTTCTGCTATTAAGCAGATTTCCAAATCAGGTAAGAAAATCCTGTTTGTAGCTACCAAAAAACAGGCAAAAGACATTGTCTCACGGCATGTCCAGCGTGTAAATATGCCATATGTGACTGAGCGTTGGCCAGGCGGTATGCTGACGAATTTTGCTACCATCAGGAAAGCAGTTCGGAAAATGGCATCCATCGATAAAATGATCACCACCAATTCATTCAACAATCTTTCGAAAAGGGAACGGCTGCAGGTACAGCGTGAACGGGCAAAACTCGAGAAGCAACTTGGGAGCATTGCTGATTTGAACCGCTTACCTTCCGCAATTTTTGTAGTGGATATTCTGAAAGAACACATTGCGATTGCCGAAGCAAAAAAACTGAATATCCCCACTTTTGCGATTGTGGATACGAATTCTGATCCTACTAAAATCGATTTTCCGATTCCTGCCAATGATGATGCCTCCAAATCGATTGATCTGATTGTCGGAGCAATCGTGAAGGCAATTGAAGAAGGCCTTGTGGAACGAAAACTTGACAGGGATAAAAAGGCAAAAGAAGATGAAGAACAGGAAGAAACGGTTAAGGTCAAGTCAGAAACCATTGAAATGCTCGAAGCAGAAGAAGATGAGGATGTCGAAGTAACAAAGCGGATCAAGGCTAAGGCAAAAGAAGCTGAAGAAGAGGAGGGATCTTCAAAAACAGGAAAGAGGCCACGTAAAATTGTTACAAAGCCAGCCAAAAGAATTACAAAAAAATAAAAAATTCGTTCAACTTTTCCCGGTGAAATTTCCCGGGATATAATTTAAAATAAAATGGCAAATATTACAGCAGCAGAGGTAAACAAGCTGAGACAAATTACCGGGGCGGGGATGATGGATTGTAAAAATGCCCTGGTAGAAGCAGATGGCGATACTGAAAAAGCAATTGATATCCTCCGGAAAAAAGGTCAGAAAGTTGCCAATAAACGGGCCGATAAAGAAGCAATCGAAGGCATCGTGATTGCGAAAACTTCACACGATCATAAATTCGGTGCAGTCATCATGCTGAATTGTGAAACAGATTTTGTTGCCAAAAATGAAGAATTTTCCGGTTTCGCTCACAAAGTAATTGATGCAGCGATTCACCATCAGCCACATAACCTGGATGAACTGAAAAGTTTAGATATCAATGGAAGAACTGTTGGGGAAAGCGTGATGGATCTGGTTGGGAAAACCGGTGAAAAAATGGATCTTTCAAGCTATGAATTCATCGAAGCAAACAAAGTTTTTGCTTATAATCACCAGGGAAATCGTTTGGCGACTATCCTGGGATTGAATAAGGACAACAATGCAGAAGCCGGTCGTCAAATGGCCATGCAGGTTGCAGCAATGAATCCTGTAGCTGTCGATAAGGATGACGTCTCACAAAAAATTATTGACAAGGAAATTGAGATCGGAATGGAACAGGCCCGCCAGGAAGGAAAGCCCGAAAATATGCTTGAAAAAATAGCACAGGGAAAACTCAATAAGTTTTATAAAGAGAACACCTTGCTCAACCAGGATTTTGTAAGGGATTCGAAAATTACAGTAGGTCAATATCTGAAAAGTGTTGATCCCGAATTAAAAGTTACAGGTTTCAGGCGACTGATGCTTGGTGCCTGATAAAAAATTGAGGTTAATGAATTTAAGGCTGCGGGAGATTTCCTGCAGCCTTTTTTGATTTATCTACAGCCCTTTTAAGAAAGTAATTCTTTAACAATCACCGAAATAATTTTATTTTCGGCTTTACCCGCTAGTTTTTTAGTGGCTAATCCCATTACTTTTCCCATATCCTTAATGGATGTAGCACCTGACGCTGCAATAATTTCCCTGACCGAGGACCGGATTTCTTCTTCACTGAGTTGGGCCGGAAGGTATTTTTCAATGACAGAACACTGGAATAATTCTTCTTCGACAAGGTCATTTCTATTCTGAGCCTTATAAAGATCAGCCGATTCTTTCCGCTGTTTTACAAGCCGCTGAAGGATTTTCATCTCTGCATCCTGCGCAAGTTCACCTGAAAAATCTTTATCGGTCTTCGCAATTAAAATTGCTGCTTTCACTGCACGTAAAGCTTCCAGCTTCTTTTTATTTTTGGCCAGCATGGCCGATTTAATATCCTCATTAATGGTTTTTTCCAGACTCATAATGTTTATCTTTTCAGTCTACATTATCATGAAGAAAGGAATTATTCGGTTTGATCCGGGTGCTGTTATCTTCTCCGTCAGAAAGCATGAAACGAGAAACTTCCGAATCAGATGAAAGATTCATCTCCGACAAATCCACATTTCTGCGAATATAAGCAGGAGTGTTTTCCATTTCTTCGATATCAGAAGGCGATTTTAGCTTCATGCTCAAATCTTTCAGCCGTTTGATGCGCTCCATCGATTTTTTCTCAAGCTCATCCTGTTCGGTTTTCACCGGCTGATTTTTCTGTTCCGTTTCAGAATTGTCAGAAGTTTTTACAGGCTTTTCAGCTTCCGGTTTTTTCTCATCTGCAATTACCGGAGCAATTTCATTAACGGCGGGTTTTTCTGCCGGTTTGAATTTTAGTTCCATCGTTGACTGATTGCCGGTTTCGTGTCTGGTTTGCCCGGCATCAGTCTCACCTTCTGTTTCATCTGAACCAGATTTCGATGAACTTAACAACGTTATTTCTGTGATATTTTCGGTAATCCGGGGTTTCGCCCTAAATTCTTCTTTTGGAATTTCAACAAGCGGATGAACGATCCGTTCGGTTTTTCCGATCACCTTGCCATCTTTTTCCGATTTGAAACCTGTAGCGACAAGGGTAACGCTGATTTTATTTTCAAGGGTTTCGTCTTTGCCATTACCCCAGATTATTTCTGCATTTTGACCGGCGGAATTTTGAATATATTCGGTGATTTCGGTCACTTCATCCATTGTTATCTCCGCATTTCCGGAAGCGATATACAGCAGGATGTTGTCGGCGCCGATAATCTGATTGTCATTTAGTAAGGGGGATGCAAGGGCCTCTTCTACGGCAGTGATTGCACGGTTTTCGCCTTCAGCTATGGCCGAACCCATGATGGCGGTTCCGCTATCCTTCATCACTGTTTTTACATCCTCGAAATCGACATTTATATACCCGGTAACGGTAATGATCTCTGCAATACCTTTCGCTGCGACCGTTAAGATGTTATCTGCTTTCTGGAATGCTTCCGACAATTTTAAATCACCATGTACCTCCCTGAGTTTATCATTAGATATGATCAGCAGGGTATCGACATTTTTTCTCAGTTCCTCGATTCCATCCTCTGCCTGAAGCCTTCTTTTTCTTCCTTCAAACGAAAACGGAATGGTAACGATCCCGACTGTGAGGACGCCTAATTCTTTGGCCGTCTGAGCTATGATCGGAGCTGCTCCTGTACCTGTACCACCACCCATACCAGCTGTAATAAAGAGCATTTTGGTGTTTTTTTCCAGGAGGTGTTTTATGTCCTCTATGTTTTCGATGGCAGCTTCTTTACCCACTGACGGAATGGACCCGGCACCAAGGCCTTTCGAACCCAATTGTATTTTAATTGGGACCGGGCTGGCTTCCATTGCCTGACCATCCGTATTGCAAATAATAAAATCCACTCCCTGAATTCCCTGCAAATACATGTGCGAAACTGCATTGCTACCGCCACCGCCGACACCGATGACTTTTATGATAGAAGATTGATTTTTAGGCAAATCAAAATTTAGCATATGATCCATTTTTTTCTTTTAAAAGTATTAATTAAAAATCCACTTAAATATTTAATAATCAGTTTTTATCAACAAAATCAATGTTAATTATTTACGTTCTGATCGTGACATTATAGTACAATATTTGCATCAAACCCGCTATATCCGGTGAGGGTTTCTCTGAAGCAGCCATCAATAAGATAAAGTAGCGGTTTTCTAATCTGTAAGTGATCTGATTTTTAGTTCGAATCGCATCATGGCTTTCAGGAAATATCATCCTTTTCGAAGAAATCCTGTATTTTTTTCAGAAAGCTGAATGGTCTCCCTTCCCGTTTCATTGTTTCATCCTCATCTGGAATGACCTCCTCTTTTTTTCCCAGGTGTTCCTTTTCCAGGTCGAATCTTTTCATCCCTTCGATTACGAGTCCGATTCCTGTGGCATACATCGGACTGGCGAGTTCTTCAGAAACTGTATCGGCAAGGTGTTCGTTCGGATAACCGATGCGTGTATCCATGCCAGTAATAAACTCCGTAAGCTGCGTCAGGTGTTTGAGTAATGCACCTCCACCAGTGAGGACAATGCCGGCGATTAGTTTTTTCTCATACCCTGAGTTTTTAATTTCGAAATAAACATGCTCGATGATCTCTTCCATTCTTGCCTGTATGATGCTGGCAAGGTTTTTCAGACTGATCTCTTTGGGTGGTCTGCCGCGTAATCCCGGAATTGCAACAATTTCATCGTCACGATTTTCGCTCGCCAGGGATGAACCGAATTTTACCTTTAATTCTTCAGCATGCTTACGAATGATAGTGCAGCCTTCCTTCACATCTTCGGTGATCACATCACCTCCAAACGGAATGACTGCTGTATGCCTGATAATACCATCCTGAAAAATAGCAATGTCGGTTGTGCCCCCTCCGATATCCACCAAAACGACGCCAGCCTCTTTTTCTTCCTCGCTCAAAACTGCTTCAGCTGAAGCAATCGGCTCAAGGATCAGGTCGACGACTTCAAGGTCAGCCTTGGTAACACATTTGAAAATATTTTTTGCCGCTGTCGTCTGCCCAATGATGATATGAAAATTTGCCTCGAGACTATTTCCGAGCATCCCAACTGGCTGTTTGATTCCCTGCTCATCATCGACAATATATTCCTGAGGTATCACGTCGATGATTTCTTCACCGGGACTCATATTCAGATTGTACATGTTGTTGAGAAGGGTTTCCACGTCAGCTTTACTAATTTCATTGTCATAATTTTCACGGATGATGCCCCCGCGGTGCTGAAGACTTTTGATGTGCTGGCCTGCAATGCCGACATTCACATATTTGATGTTCACACCTGCTTTTTGTGAGGCTTCCTCAATGGCTTTCTGTATCGAATTCACCGTATTTTCAATATTCGAAACCACACCCCTCTTTACACCGATTGATTCTGTTCGCCCGTGACCGAGTATTTCGATCTTTCCGTGATCGTTTTTCCTACCTACAATAGCAGCTATTTTTGTTGTTCCGATATCGAGGCCTACAACTATTTCAGAAGATTTCATATCATTAATTTTTTGAACACACCACTTGATTTTCAAATTTCAGGTTAATGGTATTGTACTTGTCCCACCCGGATTTATTGAGTCCCTGCTCATAAAAAACAAGCAGTTTTTTAAATTTGTTTTCCATCTTATCTACATCGCCAAAAATAATTAATTGTCTGCCAACTTTTGGGATCATTTCAAATTCTTTATCTTTTGTTACCCAAATCTGTTCAATTTGTGCTTTTAAAAATTCATCCCTGTCGATATACTCAGAAATTCTGTAAAGTTTTGTAAGCAATGATTTATCATTTGAAAAATCAACCGTTAACGTATCGGAATATTTTTGAGTGATGGACCCGTTTGCTACCAACACCCGTGTCGTATAACCAGGATTTGCCTTAAAGGCACAGCCTTCGCGGTCGACATAAAAAACCTGACCAGCCAAATTTATAACACGGAATAGAGGATTTCGCTGTTTAATTTTTATTGCGAGTTTTCCGTTAATAGATGTATACACATCGGCCCGGGCAACCTGGGGAATTTTATTTAGGGAATTCTCCAGTTCGGCCAGATTGATTTCAGACAGCCGTTTGCCAACCAGCGAATCATGGTTTTTATACAATATTTTATTGATCTCATTTGCCGAGACCAGCGGGTCGATGTCCTGGTAGTCGAAACTGACCTCCACACTTTTGCAGGTGATTTTTTTGTGCTCAATATCGATAAAACTGACCAGGACAAATATTCCTGCTATCAGTATCAGCCAGATTGTGAAATGAAGTATCTTTTTCATCTTAAAGCATTTTATTGGTTTCAGATAAAAATTTCCTGATCGGATCGATAACCTGGTCTATGTCACCGGCTCCAAGCGTAACAATAATATCGAAATGTTTTTGAGCGACCACTGATAAAAGATTCGTTTTGGTACACACCATTTTTTCCTTCAATGTCATTTTGTCCAGAAGCATTTCCGAATTGACACTTGCGATTGGTAATTCCCTTGCCGGATAAATCGGTAATAATATGACTTCATCCAAAAGGTCAAGGCTTTTTGCAAATTCATCAGCAAAATCACGGGTACGTGTGTAAAGGTGCGGCTGAAAAATCCCCAGTATACGTTTCCCGGGATACAATAGTCTTACCGACTGAATGAAGCCCTTAATTTCTTCGGGATGATGCGCGTAATCATCGATATAGATAACGCTATCTGTCTTTATCCGGTAATCGAATCTTCTTTTTATCCCTGAAAAAGTAGCGATAGCCGTTTTCAAGGCTGTTTCTGAAACTCCCACAAAACTGGCTGCTGTCAAAGCAGCGGTGGCATTTTCCAGATTGATCAGTGCCGGAACACCAAGGGTAAAATCCTTTTTCGCACCATCAGGTGTCATAAAATCGAACGTGTAAATTCCTTTTGACAACTGAATATTATCCGCATAGTATTCAGCCTTTTCTTTGATTGAATAGGACACAACACTGCGATTTTTTAAATGCGTAATATCAAGGTCGACACCATCTTTAATAATCAGTGTCCCTTCGTTTACAATTTGGTTGGCAAATTGTGTGTATGAATTTATTACATTATTGAGATCGCCGTAAATATCGAGATGATCAGCATCCAGTGAGGTGATTACTCCAATTGAAGGATGCAATTGAAGGAAGGACTTGTCGAATTCATCAGCTTCGACAACCATCCATTCAGGTGAGTCGGAAACCAGCAAATTGGAATCGAAATTTTTGGCAATACCACCGAGGAAAGCGGTACAACTAATCCCTGCAGTTTTCAGAATGTGGGCGATCATGCTGGTGACGGTCGTTTTTCCGTGTGTTCCGGCAACAGCAATAGTCTTTTTTCCTGCGGTGAGCAAACCCAGCACTTCCGATCTTTTTTTAAACGGAATCCCTGAATCCTTCAAATAGATATACTCCTTCAGGTTCTTGGGTACTGCGGGGGTGTAAATAGCAAGATCAATTTTAGCCGGAATTTTTGAAGTATCATCTGTAAAATGTATGTTGATGCCTTCTGATTGTAACTGGTCAGTCAGTAATGAGGGTGTTTTATCATATCCCTGCACAAGGCCCCCCTGTCGATTAAAATACCGGGCCAGGGCACTCATGCCGATGCCTCCGATACCGAGGAGATAAATACTATGCAGGTTATTTAGGCTCAAACTTAAAAAAATTTAATTACATAATTTGAGAATGGTTATTGCAATTCTGTCTGCAGCATCCCGGATTGCTAACCGGGCGATATTTTCACTTAATTTTTTTCGTTTTGTTTCATCCTTCATTAAATTCACTACTGTTATTGCCAGCTTTTCATTGGCTTCGTTATCAGGGATCAGAATAGCTGCATCTTTTTCTGTAAGCGCCTGTGCATTTTTAGTTTGATGATCTTCGGCAGCCGAAGGCAACGGGATAAACACCGCCGGAATACCGACAGCACAAATTTCGGAAATTGCAATTGCTCCGGCACGTGAAACAATTACATCGGCAGCGGCATAGGCCAGGTCCATCCTGTCAATGAATTCGACGATACGGATTCCTTTACTTGCAGGATTGCCAGATAATTCTATAGCCGTCGGATAATAATAGTTGCCGGTTTGCCAGATCACCTGTATATCGTTCTGTACAATAAAATCCAGATTTTTCTGAATGCTTTTATTTATGGATAAAGCTCCCTGACTGCCACCAATGATCAGTAAAATTTTTTTATCAGGCTCTAATCCAAAAAGAGCTAACGCATCTCGCTTCTTGCCTGTGGTTTCGATTACTTCCTGCCTTACCGGATTGCCGGTGAGGATAATTTTTTCTTTTGGAAAGAATTTTTCCATTCCTTCATATGCGACACATATCCTCTTTACTTTCTTTGCTAAAAGCTTGTTGGTAATGCCGGGAAAAGAATTCTGTTCCTGGATAACTGTGGGAATACCTCTGTTTGAGGTAACCCTCAGTGTCGGGCCGCTGGCATAGCCGCCAACACCAACAACTATATCCGGTTTGAATCGTTTGATTATTTTTTTTGCTTTCATCAAGCTTAACAGGACTTTTAAAGGGAAAAACAGATTCCTGATCGTCAATTTGCGTTGCAATCCGCTAATCCAAAGGGCTTCGATGGGATAACCTGCAGCCGGAACTTTTTGCATTTCCATTTTTCCTTTTGCCCCGATAAATAATATTTCAACATCCGGTTCTTTTTTTTTCAATGCGTTTGCAATGGCGATTGCGGGAAATATATGTCCCCCGGTACCGCCACCACTAATGATGATCCTATGCCTCCGCCGGTTTGAATTGTCCTGCATTTTCGGGATTGTTTTCTATTTCTTTGCTAACACTTAATATGATACCGATCGAGATGCTGGTGAACCAGATGGAAGTTCCTCCCATACTTATAAATGGAAGTGTCTGTCCGGTGACAGGAAGAACATGCACCGCCACTCCCATGTTGATCATCGCCTGGAAAACCAGGCTGAATGCTACCCCGATGGTCAGAAACGCCCCGAAATTTCGGGGAATTACTGAAACGATTTTTACAGCCCTGTATAAAATAATGAGATACAGGACAACAATAAGTATTGCCCCGATCAATCCATATTCTTCAACAATGATCGCATATATAAAATCGGAGTAGGGGTGAGGAAGAAAATTCCGTTGCTCGCTGTTTCCGGGCATTTTCCCAAAGAGCCCGCCACCGGCAATTGCAATTTTTGCCTGTTCAACCTGGTAGTTTTCGTGGGAATCGCCTCCTCCTCCAAAATTTTCGATTCTGCTGACCCAGGTATCAAAGCGTGGTAATATTGTTGGAAATGCTTTTGCAAAAATGAATAGGATCAGCATGACTGCGATTCCGATTCCAATCATTGAAAATATATGTTTCAGCCTTACCCTGCCAATAAACATTAACACAAGGCTGGTCACAAACAAGATAGCTGCCGTTGAAAAATTTGCTGGAAAGATCAAAAAACAAACAATTAAGACAGGTATGACGATGGGCAAAAAAGCCGATTTGAAATCCTTGATGACTTCCTGTCTTTTGGTCAGTTCACGAGCCAGGTACATGATGAGTGTAAGTTTGGCAAGGTCGGATGTCTGGAATGTAAGTCCAAAAGGTAATGGCAGTACCCGTTTAGCATCGTTCAAATTCAATCCCACAAATAATGTAAGCAACAGCAGCGGAATGGCTATCCATAAAGCAACCTGAAAGATCCTTGAAAAGTAAGTGTAATTGATGAGGTGAGCCAGATACATCAGTACCAACCCCAGGGCAATAATAATAAAATGCTTGATCATGTAATATTCTGTATTTCCGTGCTGGTATTTATAAGCCAGTGTCCCGGTTGAACTGTAAACAGCCAGGATCGAAAAAACCGACAGGATAATGACCACCAGCCAAATGATTTTATCCCCTTTTATTTTGCTGAGAATAGTATTCATCGTGTTGTTTTTTTGAATTCATCCCAATCAGAGTTGCATTGTAGTTTTTTTGACATTAGAATCGTTTTATACAGAGCCTAAAATCCGGCTATAACCTGCCGACAGCTTCCTTAAACATATTCCCTCTTTCCTCAAAGTTTTCAAACAGATCGAAACTGGCACATGCAGGTGAAAGCAGGACCGTATCATCGATCTTACCAAGAGCAATTGCATATTTAACTGCTTCATCCATAGTAGTGGTTTCCACCATAAGCGGGACAACATCTTTAAAGGCTTCTATTAGCTTTTGGTTATCCTTTCCAAGGCAAATAAGTGCCTTGACTTTATTGCGAATCAGGTGTTTCAAAATGGTATAATCGTTTCCTTTGTCAATACCACCTGCGATCCAGATAACCGGGCTATTCATGGTTTCAAGGGCATACCAGGTCGAATTCACGTTGGTTGCTTTGGAATCGTTGATGAAATCAACACCGTGTACGCGTGCCACATATTCCAGCCGGTGCTCAACATTCTGAAAGTCTGAAAGACTTTCTTTGATGATGTCCTTTTTGATGTCGAGAATCCGGGAGGCAATGCCAGCCGCCATCGAATTAAAGATGTTGTGCTTGCCCTGTAATGCTAAATTTTCTAATGTCATATTAAAAGTATTTGAATTTACATTGATCACTATATTTTCGCCTGTCAGGCAGGCACCATTTCCAGTTATATTTTGCTTGATTGAGAAAGGAAACTTTTTCGGGAGAACGGACCGTTTTGCAATTTCATTCATAATCACCGTATCATCTGCCCAGTAGATAAAGCAATCCTTTTCTGTCTGGTTCTTTATGATCCTGAACTTGGAATCGACGTATTGCTGAAAATTATTATTGTAACGGTCGAGATGATCGGGTGTAATGTTTAGCAATATAGCGACGTCGGGATTGAAACGGTACATACCGTCCAACTGAAAGCTGCTTATTTCCAGAACATAATAGTCGAATTCATTTTCAGCAACCTGCAAAGCAAAACTTTTGCCGACATTTCCCGCAAGCCCCACATTCATGCCGGCTTTTTTCAGGATATGATAAGTAAGCAAAGTTGTGGTCGTTTTACCATTACTGCCCGTAATGCAAATTGTTTTTGCCGAAGTAAACCGACCGGCAAATTCAATTTCTGAAATTACAGGGATTCCTGCTTTAATGATTTTAGCTACTATTTCTGCTTTTTCTGGAATACCTGGACTTTTGATAACTTCAACCGCATCGAGAATAAGTGCTTCCGTGTGTTTTCCTTCCTCGAAATTTATTTCAAACTGTGAAAGAACGTTCTTGTATTTTTCCTTTATTTTTCCTGCATCCGAAACAAAAACCTCAAATCCATTTTTCTTTGCCAAAACAGCAGAACCTGCACCGCTTTCGCCAGAACCCAGTATGACAATTTTCTTTTTCAAAATTCATTATCTGAGTTTTAATGTAATAATTGTTACTACTGCAAGCATGATCCCTACGATCATGAACCGCAACACGATTTTGGGTTCAGCATAACCCATAATCTGAAAATGATGGTGCAACGGCGACATTTTAAATATCCTTCGTCCTGTTCCGAATTTTTGTTTAGTATATTTAAAATAAGCTACCTGCATGATGACTGACATGCTTTCGGCTAAGAAAATTCCACACAATACCGGGATAAGAAATTCTTTGCGGATCAGGATAGCGAAAACTGCTATAATCCCTCCGATAGCAAGGCTGCCCGTATCGCCCATAAATACCTGAGCCGGGTAAGAATTATACCATAAAAATCCGATGCAGGCTCCGACAAAGGCACTGATAAAAATTGTAAGTTCGCCTGTATTCGGCAGGTACATAATGTTCAGATAATCGGCAAAGATGATGTTACCCGATACCCAGGCAAGAATTGCCAGTGTAGAACCGATAATGGCAGAAGTGCCCGTTGCAAGGCCATCGATACCATCGGTAAGGTTTGCACCATTTGAAACTGCTGCAATGATGAAGATCACGATCGGGATGAAAACCAGAAAAGCCCATTTCTCATAGCCTTCACCCAAAAATGCCAGCAATTTAGCATAATCAGCCTCATTATTCTTAAAAAAAGGAATGGTCGTTTTGGTCGATTTCACCAACTCTTTAGCGAACTTTTGTGACGGATTGCTGATGGCGACCACCTCACCATTTTCTGCTGTTTTGATCAGTTTTTCAGTGCTGATCTTTTCCCTGATAACCACACCATCATTAAAATACATTGTTAGTCCGACAACCAGTCCAAGCACGATCTGTCCATAGAGTTTAAATTTCCCGGCAAGTCCTTTTTTATTTTTTTTGAAAACCTTGATATAATCATCTAAAAATCCAATGAGTCCCAGCCAGATTGTTGTAAACAGCATCAGGATGATGTAAATGTTATCAAGTTTGGCAAAAAGTATTGTCGGGATGAGCACAGCACCCAGAATGATAAGTCCACCCATCGTGGGCGTTCCTTGTTTTTCCTTTTGACCGTCCAGACCCAGATCGCGGATAGTTTCGCCGACTTGTTTTTTTACCAAAATCCGGATAAGACTTTTACCAAATATCAGCGAAATAACAAGGGAAGTTATAATCGCAGCTCCTGCCCTGAAGGAGATGTATTGAAATACACCGGCTCCCGGAATATTAAAAGTCTTATCAAGATATGTAAAGAGGTAATAAAACATTTTAATTGTTATTGATATTCGTCAGCAGAAATTCCTTCAATATTTCCTTGTCATCAAAAGGATGTTTCACCCCCTTGATTTCCTGGTATTTTTCATGACCTTTGCCTGCAACCAGAATAATATCCCCATGTTTGGCGAATGAACAAGCTGTTTTTATGGCTTCCTTGCGGTTTACAATCGCCATCACCTTGCCCGAATATTGCGCCTCGATACCGGTTTGCATCTCCCGGATAATCTCTTCCGGATCTTCAGATCGCGGATTATCCGAGGTCAGGATGACTTTGTCGCTTTTCAAACAAGCGATTTGAGCCATCAGCGGACGCTTCAGCTTATCCCTGTCTCCGCCGGCACCGACAATTGTAATAAGCGTTTCATTTCGGGTTCGGATTGCAGCAATGGTTTCCAATACATTCTTTAATGCATCGGGCGTATGAGCGTAATCCACAATACCGGTTATATTGTTTTGCGACCGGATGTATTCGAACCGGCCTTCCACAGCATCAACATCACTCAGGGCTGTCAGTATTTCTTCCTTGTTTTCACCCAGTAAAACAGCCGCAGCATATACCGCCAGCAGATTGTACGCATTGAAACTACCGATGAGTTTGGTCCAGATTTCCTGACCATCTATTTCGAGTTGAAGGCCTTCGAACTGATTTTCTTTGATCCTGCATTTGAAGTCGGTATCGCCCTTCAAACTGTAAGTTTTTTTGAGAGCTTTCGTATTCTGAAGCATAACAAGGCCGTTCCTGTCATCGGTATTCGTTAAGGCAAATGCATTTTCAGGCAGTTCATCAAAAAATTTCTTTTTTACGTTTATGTAATTGTTAAAAGTTCCGTGATAATCGAGGTGGTCGTGTGTAATATTCGTAAAAACACCTCCTGTAAAATTCAATCCGGCGATGCGGTTTTGGTTAATGGCATGCGAACTGACTTCTATAAAACAATGCGAACAACCAGCCTGAACCATTTGGTTGAGGAGCCAGTTGAGCTGAAGCGGATCCGGAGTAGTATGGCTGGCGCTTACTACTTTGTCTTCAATTTTATTTCTTACCGTAGATAAAAGCCCTGACGGGTGGCCTATCTTCTGAAAAATATCGGCCAAAAGAGTCGCAACTGTAGTTTTTCCATTGGTACCTGTAATACCAACGAGTTTAAGCTTAGCAGATGGATTATCATAATAGTATGAAGCCAAAATACCCAGGGCAATGCTGCTGTTTGTCACCTGGATATATGTGACGTCTTCAGATAATTTTTCAGGCAGAAATTCGCAGACAACAACACTGGCACCTGATCCGATAGCATTTCCAATGAATTTGTGGCCATCAGTCTGTGTGCCTTTTACGGCAACAAAGAGTGACCCCCGTTTTACTTTGCGCGAATCAAATTCTACAAAATTGAATTCGGTCCCGGCATCCCCGATGACTTTTTTAATACCTAATTGTCTTGATATGTCGTTCGTTATTTTCAATTAATTTTCTGTTGCTCTTTTTTTAAACTGCCAGTCGTAATGATATCTGACTTCCCTTCACCAAAGCTGATCCCGGGGGAATGGATTGTTCTTTCACGTGTCCTCTTCCGTTTATAATTACTTTCAGCCCAAGGTTTTCAAGCACATAAATCGCATCTTTTGCTCCCATTCCTCTGACATTCGGTACCTGACCCTCACGAATGATCCGTGCATCAAACCTGATGGTGCTGTCAGGCCGCGAAACATACGCCCATTCGGATTTGGTGCTTGATGATTCAACCGGAATATCGAGCGATTCATAAATCCGGGTAAAATCCTCCTGGTAGCCTGCGACATAGGCAGGATAGATCGAATTACTTTCTTGTTCAGATTTCTCATTTTTTTGTATTCCGAGGTTCGTGGCATAAACCTTATCAGCGATTTCTTTAAATGCAGGCACAGCTACCGAACTGGCGTAATATCTGCCGGATGAGGGATTGCTGATAACGATGATAATTGAATATTTCGGATCGTCAGCAGGGAAATATCCTACAAATGAGGCATTGTAATTTACTTTGTTATATCCTTTGTTCCGGGAAGCAATTTGTGCAGTTCCGGTTTTGCCAGCAATTTTGTAAGCTGAATTTTTCAGTATCTCAGCCGTTCCGTCGGTTACGACACCTTCGAGAATCTCATGTGCTTTTTTGATCGAAGATTTCGAGCAAATCGAACGATTTATAATTTCACGGTCAAATTTTTCCACACTCCGGCCGCCTTCACGAATCTCCTTCACGAACATGGGTTTTACCATCACACCATCATTCGCTACTGCGTTATAAAAAGTCAGCAACTGCAACGGAGTAATTTTAAGCTCATAGCCGATCGACATAAACGGTAAGGATACTTTCGACCAGGAGGGGTCTTTGGTATTTTTAATATATGGTTCAGCTTCACCCGGAATATCAATACCATCTTTTAGGTTCAGCGACATACCATACAGGTGGTCAATGTATTTTTGAGGATCGCCCGAATATTTGTTATAAATAAGCGTTGAAACACCGACATTTGAGGACTTTTCGAATATTTCCTTTATGGATACCCTGCCATCACGGATGGGATGAATGTCTCTTATCGTTAATCCCGAAAAAACAACATATCCTTTGCCGATATCCACAGTATCTTCAAGATTATCGAGGCCGTCCTCAAATAATGCGATCAGGGACGGTAATTTAAAGGTCGATCCGGGTTCGATCCGGGTTCCTACGGCATAGTTATAGTCTTCCCCATAGGTTCCTGTTTCTTCGTCTCTCGTAAGGTTTGCTATCGCTTTGATCTGACCGGTTTTTACTTCCATGATTACAGCACAGCCCCATTCAGCATTATTTTCAACCAAATGTTTATAAAGTGTTGCTTCTGCGATATCCTGGTCATTCAGGTTGATAGTTGTTATCACATCTGCACCGTCTTCGGGATCAACTGCATCTTCATCATAAACGGGCATCCAGTCACCATTGTTAATCTTCCGCATCAGCTGTTTACCGTTTATGCCTCCCAGCGAATGCCTGAAAGCACCTTCAACACCTACAAAAAGAGTATCTTTAACGTAACCTATCGTTCTTTCGGCTAACATACCGAATGGTTTTTGCCTGATGGTTTTCGGGACTGTGATCAATCCACCTTTGTTTTTGCCTCTGTCGAAAATCGGGTATTCCCGAACTTTTTTGAGTTGTTCATAATCCACATTTCTTCTGACCAGGTAGTAGCGGTTGCCTTCTTTGCGTGCACGAATAAGGTTATTTTTGTATTGCGTAGCAGATTTGTCGCCAAAAAGCCCCGATAATTTTTGCGCAAGTTCACCAACATGATTCCTGAAATACGTTGATGAGATATTCGGTGAGGCTGCGTCCATCCGAAGGTCGAATATCGGTACCGAGGTGGCAAGCAGACTTCCGTCTTCGGCACAAATATTACCCCGTACTGCTTCTACATTAAAATACTGAAGTGTTTGCTTTTGCGACTTGAGCATTAGATCGCTCCCCTGAATAAGCTGGATGTATACGACTTTGACAATAATGACAAGACCAAATACCAGCATCAGCATATAAATGAGGTATACCCTCCACAATATGTCGGTCTTTACATTTTTCATTTCAGGATTTATTTTATATATAATTTTTTAGGCGGGATGGTTGACTCTTTTATCCCTCTTCCCGCCAGACTTTTAGCTATTTCCGATTGCCTGCTTCGTTGCATGAGTTTCGATTTTGTATTGATATATTCAAATTTTAATTCCTTTAAATCTTTTTGTAAATCTTCGTTTTGACGTGTGATTTTTTCGGCATAATAGGAATTACCGATATAGATCACAGCCAGAAATGCCACAAACAAAAGAAACGGAAGGTGTTTTGTTGTACCCTCACGAACTAGAAAATAACCGCCCAGGATACTCTGAATTCCTTTTGTAGCCGTATTTCCTTTTCGTTTTTTATTAGTTCCGTCGTCTCTCATACTTTTTCTGCTATTCTCATTTTTGCACTGCGTGCCCGGCTGTTCGCCTTTATTTCTTCATCTCCCGGCACCACTGGTTTTTTTGTGATCAGTTTAAAAATTGTTTTTGGCTTGCCATAAAAGTCGGTTTCAACCTCTCCTTCAAAATTTCCGGCTTTCATGAAGTTTTTTACCAGCCTGTCTTCCAGCGAATGATAAGAGATGATTACTAACCGCCCGCCCGGTTTCAGTATCTCAGCCGATTGACTCAACAAATCTTTCAACGCATCCAGTTCATCATTCACCTCTATTCTGAGCGCCTGGAACAATTTTGCATAAAACTTATTTTCTGTCCCTTTAGGCGTACAACCTTTCGTTGCATTTATTAATTGATCTGTAGTCTTTATTTCTTCTTTGGTGCGGGCATTTTCTATGTGTTCTGCCACCCTGCCTGCATTGTTTAGTTCTCCGAAAGCACGAAATATTTCCTTCAATTTTCTGACCGGGTAATCGTTTACAATTTGCCTTGCCGTCAGACTTTTTTTTGGTTCATCCGCAAATCCAGTTCACTGTTGAACCGGAATGAAAAACCCCGATAGGCTTCATCGATCTGAAAGGACGAAACACCCAGATCTGCTAGTATTCCATTGACAGGAATAGCCCTGTAAAGTTTCAGGAAGTTGTGCATGAACCTGAAATTCTGGTTGATCAATACAAGCCTTTCATCATCGATTTTGTTTTTCATTGCATCCTGATCCTGGTCGAATGCTATCAAAGAACCGTCAACTAAATGGTTTAAAATTTCTTTTGAATGTCCGCCGCCGCCGTATGTCGCATCGATGTAGATGCCGCTTTTTGTAATGTTTAATCCGTCAATGCTCTCTTTCAGTAAAACCGGATTGTGGTACATCATTATTCGGTTTTATTTGCTCCACCCATCACTTTTTCAGTCAACTTTTTGAAATCGACCGAATCGTCATTTATAGCTTTATAATAAGTTGCTTTGTCCCAAATCTCTATTTTATTTACTTGTGCAGTCAGCACAATGTCTTTTTCAATTTTAGCATACGAAATCAGATCCTTAGGAATAAGCAGACGTGCATTGTTATCGAGTTCGACAGGTTTTACCCCGGCTAAAAATTTCCGTATAAACTGTAAATTTTCTTCAATGTACCTGTTCAGTTTGTTGATTTCGATCATTTCGATATCCCATTCAGCTTTCGGAAAAAGCTCAAGGCATTCGTTGAAAACACTCTTTTTAATAACAAAACCGTCATTTAATACAGGTGTAAGTTCTTTCTTTAAACCACCGGGAAGCATCACCCTTCCCTTGGAATCAGCCTTGCACTCGTATGTATATGTAAGAAGCGTCATGGATCAAAAAATTCAAGCTGTAAATGTATAATAATTTTCCCACAAAAATCCACTTTGTTGATAAGTTTTCCCATTTAATTCCACCGAAGAATATAATAACTCCCTTTTTATTCAAATGTTACCTCAGGGTTCAATTATTTTTTATTCGTAAGTGTGGGCTGGACAAAGGGATCAGGCTAATCCGGCATAATGTGGGGGGTATTAAGGGAGGTTTCTAACCTGTACATTATTTGTGTTTAACCTTGAATTTATTTTATTCGATTAATTTTGCCTTAAAATTTGACAGCACGGCAAATGGATGAATTTAAGATAAGTGAACGGACAATCGATCTCGAAAATGTTTTCAGAGTTAAAAACCCTGCACTAGCACGATTGATTCCCGGTTTTATTTTTTCATATCTGAGGAAAATTATTCATGAGGATGAAATTAATGGATTTCTTTTTCGGGATAAAAACTTGTACGGATTGGATTTTGTTGATGTTATTATCAGAGAATTCGGTGCAATAGTAAAAGTTAAAGGAGAAGAAAATATTCCACCTTCAGGCAGGTATATCGTCGCTTCCAATCATCCGCTCGGCGGACTTGACGGACTTGCATTAATGCATGCAATGGGGAAAGTCAGAAAAGATATTGTGTTTCCCGTCAACGACATCCTGCTTTTTCTTCCAAATCTGAAAGAATTATTTATTCCTATCAATAAACATGGTACTAATACTGAAAACCTTGAGATCATTCACAAAACCTTCGACTCTGAAAAAATGATCCTTTATTTTCCGGCCGGGCTTGTTTCTCGAAAACAAAAGGGAAAAATCGAAGATCTGGAATGGAAGAAAACCTTCATTTCAAAGGCAATCAAATACAAGAGAGCTGTAATACCTGTTTATATTAACGGTAATAATTCGAATTTTTTTTACAACCTTGCTCATTACCGGAAAATGCTTAACATTAAATCGAATATCGAAATGCTTTTTTTACCGAACGAAATGTTTAAACAAAAAAACAAGACGATCGAAATTGTTGTTGGTAAGGCAATACCATGGCAAACATTTGATAAAAAGCATACCTTTAAAGAATGGGCCGGGAGGATTAAAAAGCATGTTTATTTACTTAAAAATGATAATGCCGTCGATTTTGAAACGTAACTTTGAATTTTAATAAGAAATTAAAGCTTAAATTATGGAAACAGTAATTTCACCGGTCGACAGGACCCTGCTTGAAAAAGAACTCACCGATGAGTTATTTTTCAGAGATACCAACAACGGCCAGAATAAAATATATATTTTTACCTATGATCAGGCGCCCAATGTGATGCGTGAATTAGGCCGTTTACGAGAAATTACCTTCCGTGATGCCACCGGTGGTACGGGCAAAGGTTGTGACATTGATGAATTCGATACCGGATCAACACCTTTTAAACAGCTTATTGTCTGGAATCCGGAAGACAAAGAAATCGTAGGTGGTTACAGGTACATTGTCGGTAAGGATATTAAAAATGATGAAAACGGTCATCCTGATACACCCACTGCGGAACTATTTAAATTTTCCGATAAATTTATCAAGAAATACTGGCCGTTAACTTTTGAATTGGGCCGATCGTTTGTACAGCCCATGTATCAGCCGACTGTCAATTTGCGGAAAGGAATGTATTCGCTCGACAATTTGTGGGACGGACTTGGCGCTATCACGATTCAGAATCCTGAGGTAAAATATTTTTTCGGCAAAATAACCATGTACCCAAGTTACGATTCGGTGGCAAGAGACATGATCCTTTTTTTTATGCATAAATATTTCCCTGATACAGAAGGACTCGTTGAGCCTAGAGAACCATTAAAAATTCAGACAAGCGAAAAAGTACTTTCCAGTTTTTTTTCAGGAGCTAATTATGATGAAAATTACAAAATTCTTACTCAAAAAGTAAGAAGGTTTGGTGAACAAATCCCTCCTCTTGTAAATGCTTATATGAACCTTTCAGGATCGATGAAAACATTTGGTACCGCCATTAATAAGAGTTTTGGAAATGTTGAGGAAACAGCGATTATCATTACGATAGCCGATATTTATGATTATAAAAAAGACCGGCATTTATCAACCTATAGTAAAGGCGAACAGTAAATCAGTTCAGTCTGGAACCGACTGAATGAAAAACAACTTTTGTGGAAATTAAAAGCGCCCAGTTTGTATTGAGCAATTCAGATTACAGGAAATGTCCTTCTCCAGATTTGCCTGAATTTGCGTTTATCGGCAGATCGAATGTCGGGAAGTCATCACTTATTAATCGAATCGCTGGACGGAGAATGCTTGCCAAAATTTCCGGAACTCCGGGGAAAACCCGGCTGATCAATCATTTTATAATAAATGAAAGCTGGTACCTTGTCGATTTGCCGGGATATGGATTTGCCCGCATCCCAAAAAGTGAACGGAACAGAATCGAAAAACTGATCCAAAACTACTTTCTGAATCGGTCTAATTTGTTGATGACGTTTATTTTAATTGATTCGAGGCTCGAACCGCAAAAAATTGATCTGGAATTTATCCGATGGTTTGGAACACAAAAACTTTCATTTGTGATTGTTTTTACAAAGACCGATAAGATTTCGAAATTACAGTTAAAATCAAGTATCCAGCAGTATAAACAGGCGTTATCTTCCGAATGGGTTGAATTGCCGGTTTTAATTTTAACATCTTCAAAAACAGGTGAAGGGAAAACGGAAATTTTAAATCTTATCGGTGAATTGATTGGCCAACAGGATTCACGGTTGGTTTGAATTTTTCACTAACATTTCATAATAATGTAGTTAACACCTCGGTTAATTGGATTAATTTTATAGGAATAAAAATAACATTACACAATGGCTAAAGTAGTAATCAAAAAACTGGATGAAAGTGAAATTAATTTACAAGGGATAAAAAAGTGGCCCATTTGGGAAAAAGAGATATCCCGCTTCGACTGGTCGTATGATGGCGATGAAGAATGCCTGATACTGGAGGGTGAGGTAACTGTTGAAACTGCGGATGGAAATTATACAATTAAAAAAGGTGATTTCGTGACATTTAAAGACGGACTGAAATGTGTATGGGATGTAAAGAAGCCGATTCGTAAACACTATAATTTCCCGTGATGTGACTCCGAATTTTCATTTTGTAAAATTCAAAGTGAACAGGCGTTTCAAACCTGAAAAATAAATATTAAGCCGAATAGATCAAACTGAAAACCGATGGAAGGAATGGTCGTAAAATCGAAAGGAACCTGGCTGGAGGTTAGGACAGTTGAAGGAACGATCATCAATTGCAAACTCAAAGGCAATTTCAGATTAAAAGATATTAAATCAACCAATCCGTTAGCAGTTGGTGATAATGTTGAATTTGATCTTTTTGATGATTCAAAATCAGGTTTGATCAAAAAGATTTTGCCACGAACCAATTATATAATCCGCAAAGCAACTAAATTGTCGAAGGTATCGCATATCATTGCTGCTAATCTGGATCAGGCCATGATTATTGTTACATTAGCTTATCCTCGGACATCTACCGGATTTATCGACCGGTTCCTTGTCACCACAGAAGCTTATCATATTCCAGCCATCCTTGTTTTCAATAAAACAGACCTGTATGGTGAAGAAATGCTTGCAAGACAAAAGGAATTTTCAGAGATTTACAGTGATATTGGTTATCCATGTTACGAGGTGTCTGCTTTGCGAGGGGACAACCTTGAAAAGCTAAAAAGTGTACTAAAGAATAAAAAAACATTACTTTCCGGACATTCGGGAGTCGGGAAAACAGAATTGATCAATGCACTTCAGCCCGGAATCAACCTAAAGACAAGAGATTTATCGGGATATCATCAAAAAGGGATGCATACCACAACATTTGCAGAAATGTATTTACTCTCTTTCGGTGGTTTCATAGTTGATACGCCGGGTATAAAAGAATTCGGTTTGACGGATTTTAAAAAAACCGAGATTGCTGAACGCTTCCCGGAGATGCGAAAATATATGCACGATTGCCGGTTTGCAAATTGCACACATGTGCACGAACCGGGATGTGCCGTAAAAGAAGCCCTTGATAAAAATGAAATAAGCATGTCGCGCTATAAAAACTACATTAGTATTTTAAAGGATGACTACTGGGCAGAAACAGAAGGTGATTACCGATCAACGTAAGTTAATTGCATACATGAGTAAACCCGGCAAAAACACAACATAAATCAAATTAATCGGTTAAATAATAGAATCTTTTAACTATAAAGATTATGATCGCAAAAGAATTAACTTTAAACTCAATAACTCCGTTAAAAATTTCAGAAACAGGATCAGATGCCCTGTATTACATGGATGAGTTCAAAATTTCTTTCCTTCCTGTATTGAGCGGCCAAAAATACATTGGATTGGTTTCTGAAGCCGATGTGTTCAATATGAGTGATCCGGATAAACCGATGTCTGGTCATAAGGCGACCTTAAAAAAGATTTATGCTGCCGAACACATGCACGTTTTCGATATCATCCGTATCATGTCAGCAGAAAAAGTTACGCTTTTGCCGGTTATAGACGATAAAGATGTTTACCTGGGTTGTATCACCGTAAATAATCTCGCCGAGCACCTTGCCCGCTTAACCGCCGCCGATAATCCCGGAGCTATTATTATACTGGAACTTAATCAGAATGATTACGTATTATCACGCATAGCCCAGATCGTTGAATCACAGGATGCTAAAATTCTCAGCTTGTTTGTGACTTCTGAATTTGAATCAACAAAACTGGAAGTAACCATGAAAGTAAATATAAAGGAGGTGCAGTCATTACTACAGACCTTTAACAGATATGATTACATCATTAAGGCTACCTATACCGAGGATGAAAACATGGTTGACGATTTGCGCGACAGGTATGATTCATTGATGAATTATCTGAATATTTAGAAATGAAATTATTGTGGCTGCTTTTATTCCTGTCTGGTTATTTGCTTGTGTTTCCCGCGAATCCGAAAGGCGTTCAGGATAGCATAGTCATTGATACCTTATCTAAAACCGAAAAAATAATAATAGGGAAGATTCTTCTTACGGGCAATAAAATAACCAAAGACCGAATTATTCAGCGTGAACTGTTATTTAAGGAAGGCGATACTATTGCTGATAGTGATCTCGATGGTATTCTTGAACAAAGCCGGAAAAATCTTGTCAATACATCTTTGTTCAATTTCGTAACCGTCCATGCCGACAGTGTAGTTTATAATCTTCAGAAAATCAATGTGGAGTTTGCATTTATCGAACGCTGGTATGTGTGGCCGATACCGATCTTTGAATTAGCGGACCGAAATTTTAATGCATGGCTTCAAAAAAAAGACTGGAGCCGTTTAAATTATGGGCTTTTTCTAACATGGAATAATTTCAGAGGCAGACGTGAAAAACTGATTTTTTATACGCGTTTTGGCCACGATGAAAAGTATGAACTGACATACTCTGTACCTTATCTTAACCATAAGCAGACATGGGGTGGAGGTTTTTCCGGAGGATTATCGCAAAATCATGAAATCGTTTACAATTCTGTAGATAATAAGGAAGTTTATTACAAAAGTGAAGATGAGCGACCAAGAAAGGTATGGTATTTTTATACCGAAGCATATCACAGGAAAGGAATTCATGATCTGAGCTGGTTTAAACTTAGCTATAACAGCCTTACAGTCACGGATTCGGTATTGTTCTATAATCCTGACTTTACATTTAATAACAAGATCAGAAATGATTACCTCTCATTTTATTTCCAGTACCGGCTCGATTACAGGGATTACAAGCAATATCCCCTGAACGGATACTATTTTGATGTGGAGCTTGACAAGAGTGGTCTTGGGTTGCCGGTTTCATCGAAAGTAAATTCATTGTTTCTAAAATCGAATATCAGGAAATATTTTAAACTTGGCGGAAAGCTTTATTATGCAGCAGGACTGGCCGGTAAAGTTTCTTTAGTCAAGGATCAACCGTATTATTTTCAGCGTGGTTTGGGCTATGGCCGCGATTTTGTGAGAGGATACGAGTACTACGTTGTGGATGGCCAACATTACGGAGTGTTCAAAAATAATTTGAAATGGGAACTGGTTTCAACACGGGTGATGAAATTCGGATTTGTACCAACTGAAAAATTCAGCAAGCTTTACTACGCATTTTACCTGAACCTGTTCTCAGATATCGGTTATGATGTCGATAATTTGCATGCATCTACCAATCCTTTAGCCAATCAGTTTCTGGTGGGATATGGTATTGGACTGGATTTTGTGACCTATTACGATTTTGTCTTCCGGTTCGAATACAGTTTTAATAAAATGGGAGAATCTGGGTTTTTTATTCATTTTATTCCGCCGATATAAATCAATAAGCGGATTAATACTTTAAGCCTTTTTTTAAACTTTTATTCCTCAACCCCGTATCCTTTTAATTAATGTTAAATATTGAACTGTTTCTTTAATATTTTGTAATCTTGTATTTTATTCCAGAAAAGCAGTTCTAAAACATTGAAAGAATGAAAATTGCTATTTTCGGCAAAATACTGACGGAAGAAAATTACAATCATTTTCAATACCTGATCAGTAAACTTGAAAGCCTGGATTGTTCGCTGATTTTTTACCAGCCATTTTATAATAAATATTCGGAAAGGTTCAAAATAAAATCTCCCGTTGAGTTTTTTGATGAACAAAACGGAATAAAAAACAGGGCTGATTTTCTCTTTTCCATTGGTGGAGACGGAACTTTGCTGGATACCATAACATTTATTCAAAATTCGGGAATACCGATTCTTGGTTTTAATCTTGGACGAATGGGCTTTCTTTCTTCTGTTTCGAGAGATCAATTCGATACAGCGATAGATCAGCTTATACATAATAGGTACAAACTCGACCAAAGGTCGTTAATAAAACTGGAGGCTCCTGCAGATTTGTTTGGATCGCTCAATTTTGCATTAAATGAAGTGTCGGTTTATAAAAAAGAACCTTTTTCAATGCTGAAAATTGAGGTCCATGTAAATGATGAGTATCTCAATTCTTATTGGGCCGACGGACTGATAATCGCAACACCCACCGGATCGACGGCCTATTCTCTAAGCGTAGGCGGGCCCATCGTATTACCGGATGCCCAGAATTTTGTCATTACTCCGATAGCCACTCACAATTTAACCGTACGACCTCTCGTTATACCGGATAGTTGTAAAATTAAGGTAAAGGTGGTAGGACGAATAAAGGAGTTTTTTGTCAGCCTTGATTCCCGGACAGAACCTATTGATTCTTCAATAGAATTGACAATTGTGAAAGAAGATTTTAAAATAAATATAGTACAGTTGGAAAATGAGAGCTATTTTCAAACTATCCGGAAAAAATTAATGTGGGGATTGGATGTCAGGAACAAATAAAACAGAGCAGATTGATCATCATTACACTCATCGCTGAATTAATAATCGAAAAAAATATACATTTGTGGCGGCTATGCAAAAATTCACTTTACTAGTCCTGTTTACATTCGGAATACTGTCCTGTGAAGCACAATTGGATATTGGCGTATTTGCCGGTGGCTCATATTATGTTGGCGATCTCAACCCGGCTTATCCGTTTCTGCAAACCAATTTTGCCTATGGTGTGATAGGCAGGTACAATCTGAATCCGCGATGGGCCGTCAGAGTTAATGCATACAGGGGAATTCTTTCAGGTGATGATAAAAAATCCCATTTCCTGGAAGAACGGTCCCTCAAATTTAAATCAAGCATCTGGGAGCTTGCGAATATTTACGAATTTAATTTTTTCAAATATGTTAACGGAAGCAGGAAAAATTTCTTTACACCCTATTTATTTGGTGGTGTTGGCCTGCTTTATTTTAAACCAAAAGTGGGAAATCTTGAGTTGAGGGACAAAGGGACAGAAGGGCAAAACAACGGCAATTTTCTGGAACCGAATAACTCGGCTGCCAGGAAATATTCCTATTTTACTTTTGCTATTCCGTTTGGAATGGGTGTGAAATATAGTTTTTCCAGGCGTATTGCAGCTACACTCGAATGGGGAATGCGGAAGACATTTTCTGATTATATCGATGATGTCAGCATGACCTATTACATCGATCCGCAAATTGTTCAGCCGGGAACTCCGGAGTATAACGATCTTTTGTATTCTGATCCGAATCTTGATCATAAGGCGAATATGCAGCGCGGAAATTCTAAAACAAAGGACTGGTATTCATTTGCCGGACTGACAATCACGTATCATATAAGTTTGCTGAACAGAAATAAATGTTCGGAATTCCAGGAAAATAATTGATTATTACGAGAAGTAAAGAATGAGCTGGAAAGATAATATCGACCCTATGAAATTACCAAAGCATGTGGCCATTATTATGGATGGAAACGGCAGATGGGCAAAACAAAGGGGGAGGTTCCGGACATTCGGTCACAAACATGGAGTAACATCGGTAAGAGAAACCGCTGAGGCGGCTGCGGAACTGGGTATTAAATTTTTGACACTTTATGCATTTTCAACAGAAAACTGGAAACGACCCCAGGCGGAGGTGAATGCACTTATGAGCCTCTTGGTTCAAACCATAAATAAAGAAACAAAGACATTACACGATAATAAAATCAGGTTGCTGGCCATCGGCGACCTTGATTCGCTGCCTGCTGTTACGCGCAGTGAACTCGAAGAAGCAATTAAAGAAACTGCGGCTTATGACCACATGTCGATGATATTGGCACTAAGTTACAGCTCACGTTGGGAGATAACCGAGGCAGCCAAAAAAATTGCCGCTAAAGCAGTAGCGAATGAAATAAGTCCGGAACAAATCGATCAGAAATTATTTGAATCTTTCCTTACGACCAGGTCATTTCCCGATCCTGAATTGTTGATCAGGACCAGCGGCGAATACCGTATCAGTAATTTTTTGCTATGGCAGATTGCCTACTCCGAACTATATTTTTCACAAAAGCTCTGGCCCGATTTCAGAAAAGAAGATTTTTACGAAGCAATTGCTGATTTTCAAAAGAGAGAAAGACGTTTTGGAAAAACAAGCGAACAAATTATTATGAAATGATGATGAGAATCAGGTTACAGGGAATGCTATTTTTATTCATGCTCTTGGTAATTTCGGCCAAAGGACAGATCAGTAATGGAAATCTTGAGGAGATAGATTATAATAATCCAAAAAAATTCGAGATAGGAGGAATCACCGTTACCGGTGTAAAATATCTTGACAACAATGTTCTGATTATGCTATCAGGCTTGACAGTCGGCGATATGATATCGGTTCCGGGAGAAGAAATTACAAAAGCCATTCACAACTTATGGGATCAGGGCTTGTTTGAAAATGTTAAAATTTTGGCAACCCGGACAGAAGGCAACATTATTTTTCTAAACATTGATCTCCAGGAACGACCGCGAATGTCTTCGTTTTCATTTGATGGAATAAAAAAATCCGAAGCCGATAACATCCGTGATAAAATCAAACTGACAAGTGGCGATGTGGTTACCGATAATCTGTTGATCAGAACTCAAAATACCATCAAAAAATATTTTACCGATAAAGGCTATCTTGACACCGAAGTTAAGATTTCCCAAATACGGGATACACTTCGGGCCAATCATGTAAGCCTGAAAATTAATATTCAAAAAAATGAAAAGGTCCGGATAAGCTCGATCAACGTCAAGGGAAACAGTGAATTCGACAATCAAAAGGTTAAAAAATTCCTGAAAAATACAAAAGAGAAAGGGTTATTTCAGCCTTTTGCCCATCTCGAAAACCTCATTTTTAATCTTGTAAAAGATGCCGGAACACTCAGGTTTTCAAATATGGTGGATGATACACGTAATTACGTGAATGAAAATATCAGGCTCCGGATTTTTAAATCGTCCAAATTTATTAAAGATAAATACGACGAGGACCTGGTAAATCTTATTAAGAAATACAATACCGTAGGTTTCCGGGATGCCAAGATTGTCAGGGATTCGGTTTACAGAAACCCTGACAAAACGCTCAGCATCGATCTCGACATCACCGAAGGGCACAAGTATTATTTCGGAGACATCACATGGGTTGGCAATACAAAGTACCCGGATGCATTTCTGAACCGGATTTTAAACATAAGAAAAGGGGATGTATACAACTGGGAATTGTTGAACTCCAACCTTTCCTTTAATATGAATGAGGATGATGTAAGTTCACTTTACATGAACGATGGTTATCTTTTCTTCCAGGCCAATCCGGTAGAGGTGAGGGTTGAGAATGACTCGATCGATGTTGAAGTGCGGATATTTGAGGGGAAACAGGCAACAATTAATAAAGTCACAGTTAAAGGAAACGACCGTACAAACGATCATGTAATTATCAGGGAACTGCGAACATTGCCCGGCCAGCTCTTCTCACGTTCGGATATTATCCGGACTTCACGTGAGCTTGCTCAACTAAGGTATTTTAATCCTGAAACCATCAACCCGGTACCGACTCCAAATCCTGCTGAAGGGACTGTGGATATCGAATACCAGGTAGAAGAAACCTCATCCGATCAGATTGAACTGAGCGGTGGATGGGGATATGGAAAAGTAATCGGCTCACTTGGTGTTTCTTTTAATAATTTCTCTTTGAGAAACTTGTTTAAAGGCAAAGCCTGGAGGCCGGTACCAACAGGAGACGGCCAGAAACTGAGTCTCAGGTTGCAATCCTATGGGGCAGGATTTATCAGTTACAACGTAGCATTCACTGAACCATGGCTGGGTGGCAAAAAACCGAATGCATTTAGTGTAAGCTATTATCATGCGCTTTATTCAAGCGGAACGCCCAAAGGTGATGTAAATTATTACTCATTCAGAAGCAATGCGATAACGATCGGCCTCGGGAAGCGTCTGACATGGCCCGACGATTATTTCCAGTTGTACCTCGCTGCTAACTTCCAGCGCTATGATCTGTATCGTTACACTCAGATTTTTACATTTGGGTCAGGAACCGGACATTACAACAACTTTAGCGGAAATATTACATTGTCGAGAAACTCAATCGATGCACCTATCTATCCGAAAAGCGGTTCACTAGTATCCCTTTCTCTTGATATTACCCCACCTTATTCAAGTTTCTCCAACAAGGATTATGAGAATTTGTCAGAAGATGAAAAATACAAATGGATCGAATATCATAAATGGGATGCTAATGTTACTTATTTTACTCCAATTGAAAAGAGCCGGAAACTTGTACTAATGGCACGAACAAAATTCGGATTTTTGGGCGGTTTTAATTCTTCTATTGGAATCACACCATTCGAGCGGTATTACTTAGGTGGCGATGGATTATCAGGATACAATCCGCTTGATGGCAGGGTTGTGATCGGGATGAGAGGGTATGGAAATGAAACACTGACTCCGAATTTCTGGAAGACAAGCAATCAGGGTGGGACTATTTTTAGTAAATACACGCTTGAACTTCGCTATCCCTTGTCATTGAATCCATCCGCAACGATTTATGTGGCGTCGTTTCTTGAAGCCGGAAATGATTGGCTGAAATTCAATCAGTTCAATCCGTTTAATGTTTATAAATCTGCTGGTTTCGGTGTGAGGGTATACCTTCCTATGTTCGGACTCTTAGGCCTCGACTGGGGTTATGGCTTTGATGCTGTTCCCGGGTTGCCAGATGCCAGTAAAGGCCAGTTCCATTTCTCCATTAACCAGTCAATTGACTAAAAATTTTTATGCCGCGGTTTCGTTACTATTTTTGATTACATAATTAAAGCAAATTATAAAGGGTTATGAAAATTCATATTAAGGAACTAATTGTAGTGACACTGTTGGCATTTCTCGTTGGCCAGGGTCTAAAGGCTCAGAAATATGCCTATGTGGATTCAGAGTACATTCTTGAAAACATCCCTGAATATAAAGATGCTCAGGATCAGCTCGATGAATTATCAGCACAATACCAGAAGGAAATTGAAGATAAATATGCCGAGATCGACAAAATGTATAAAACCTATCAAGCTGAAGCCGTGTTGATGCCGGAAGATGTGAAAAAGAAAAAAGAAGACGAAATTACCGCCAGGGAAAAAGAAGTGAAGGATCTGCAAAATCAACGATTCGGAACGGACGGTGATTTATTTCAAAAGCGTGAAGAACTGATCAAACCGATCCAGGAAAAAATTTATAATTCTATCGAGACAATTGCCACAGATAAAAATTATGTATTTGTTTTCGACAAAGCAGGAAGCCCGACATTGTTATACGCAAATTCAAAATTTGATATCAGTGACGATGTACTGGACGATGTCGGAGCTGTTTTAGGAACAGTTAGAAGAGAAGACAGGGTTAAACCACAGTATGAACCACCACCAGAAGAAAAAAACAAAGAGAATAATCAACGAACGTCACCCAACAATTCGAAACCTGGCAACAGGCCTGCCGGACCGGGCGGATCAAATACAGGTCCGATAAAAAAAGTTGAACGAAAATAATCCATCTATAATTAATTGCAAATTCTAATGAAATTGTAATAAATTTGCGCCTCAATTTAAAAAATTAAACACAAAAATATTTCTAATGAAAAAAGTAATCAGTATAGCAGTTGTATTTATTTTGGTGGCTTGCACAGCGAATTCTTTTGCACAAACAAAAATTAAACTGGGTCATCTCGATTTTTCCAAGCTTTACAGTTTGATGCCCGGCCTGGATTCTGTGAAAGTTCAGTTTGATAAGTATAACAAATCGATTCAAGACCAATATGCATCGATGCAAACAGAGCTGGAAAACAAATACATGGATTATACAGCTAAATCAGATGGAATGTCTGCCATTATCAAACAGACCAAAGAAGCGGAAATCAATGATTTAAAGTCGCGCCTGGATGCATTCGAACAAAAAGCCCAGCAGGATTTGCAGGACAAGGAAACCGAACTGACTTCACCCATCATCGAAAAGGCTAAAAAAGCTGTTCAGGAAGTAGCCAAAGAAAATGGCTATACTTATATTTTCAATAGCACGGAAGGTTTATTGCTTTATGCCGAACCTTCGGATGATATTACGGCATTGGTAAAAGCAAAACTGGGAATAAAACCAGATGCCAAACCGTTTAATCAAAAGATTGATAACCAATAAATTTTTGGCTTGGAGATTATTATCTGACAAGGGTCACTGATCCTTTGTTGGTTATTTCTCCTTTTCCTCCATTGTAATAAACCACCCAGACATAAACACCCGAATTACAGGGTGTGCCATTGTTTGTTCCATCCCACCCTTCGTTAACATCAGTGGATTCAAAAACTTGCTGACCCCAACGGTTGTAAATGAGCATGCGGTAATTGGTTATCTCGTCAGAAGGATTGGCAAAAAAACGGAATGTCCTGTTTTGATCAACAGGACTGTTTGGGTTAAATGCATTCGGAATCGGGATCACCTTTACAAAAATATCATCAACATATTTCAGCCCTCCGCACAAGGTGATTTCAGCATAATAGGTCGTGCTTTCCATCGGATGAATATCAACGGTCTTTTCTGAACTTATCAGTTCTCCTCCGGGATAGGCATCTTTGTACCAGGCATACGCTATTTTCCCCTGTGGAACGATCACCTCCGGATTGAAAGCAAAGCTGTCTACCGTATAATTGTTCGTTCCTGCAGGTGTGAACTTCCAGCTTTCGTGAAAGGCGGTCCATGAAGTATTGTTTCGACCCGGAACAGCAACACCGATATTGTCGTTGAAATTCAGTCCATGTGTAGCTTTGTTCGAAAGATTTGCTTCACAGGCAGGCTTTTCGATCAGATGATTCACGATCGTACTATCAGCTTCATTCAGAACAACCTGGATAGTTACGCTTTGATTTTCACACGAAAACATCGGTGCTTCACACCAACCGACAATCAGCTTTCTATTGGGTGCTTCTCCGACCGTTAAATAATATATGTATTGGTCGTGTGGTGCTGCCGGCCGTTTAAACAGATCCTGATACGGACCCATGATCGTTTTCGCAAAATAGGGGTTCGGTATCGGGGCCTCTTTCCAGTAAGGTGCGGAGTTAACAATTGCCGGTACATCGAAACTGACAAGACCGTTTGGACCGATGGCGAACTGGTTGTGCGTTTCGCCATAAAAAACAAAATCGAATCCGATATTAAAAGGCCCTACAAAATAATCATCTTCAGCTGTTACCGGAATCCCTGTATACCCTTCATATAGTGCCGAAAGATGCAATGGAATACCCGCACTGATAGTAATGTCCTGACCAGCATTAACCTGTGCAAACAGCGTTTCAGCAAACACGAAAAAGATAACGATGATGAAATTTTTTCTCAGCATGAACTTTTGCTAAACGGTAAGGCATTGAAAATGTTGTTTATAAAAAACTATATTGATTTCGATCATTTTCCGACAATTATTTCAGTAAGCGTGTCAATGTCGAGGTATTGCCGGGCAAGGTCCCTGAGTTCTCCGGCGGAAATGTTTCGGATCGTCTCGATGAATTCTTTGTTAAAGTCATAGTTTAGATCGTATACCAGCAGGTTCTTTATATTTTCAGCCAAAGCAAAAGGACCGTCTACATTCCGTTGAAATGATCCGAGCATGTAATTTCTAACCAGGTTAAGTTCGTCTTCCGGAATTTCATCCTCCTGCAGTGTCCTTATTTCATGATATATTTCGTCAATGGCTTTTCGTGTCACTTCAGCGCCGACTTCAGAAACGATGGAGAAAAAGCCCGAATGCTGAAATGAAGCCAGTATTGATCCGATGCCGTATGTATATCCTTTTTCTTCACGGATGTTGGTCATTAACCGCGAACCGAAATACCCGCCGAGCACAGTATTCAACACTTTGAGCTTAAGATAGTCGGGGTGTTTTTTATTGAAAAGAACCTTTCCGATCCGAATGGCCGATTGAATGGCATTGTCTTTTATGATCTGTAAAAACCGGTTACTGTTCGGTGTTTCATTTTGGATTTGTGGTTCGGAAGCAGTGGGCTCATCAATTTGATTTTCTCCAAAATAACGTTCAAGTAAATCAATAATGCCATCGGGAATTTTACCTGCCACTATAATTTTACAGCTTTTAAGTGAATAATGCTGATGATGAAATTCTGCAAGATCATGCCTGTTAATTCTGTCAAAATCAGCAATTTCAAAAATTTTCCCATACGGATGGGTCTTTCCGAAGATCTGCTCATAAAATTTATGGCGGGCCACATATTTGACTTTTTCATTGTTAATGATAAACTCCTGCTTTTGATTTTGAAGAAGGACATGGAGTTCCTCTATGGGGAACGCAGGGTATTTGATTATTTCAGCAAGTACAGGCAGTGTATTTCCAAGATGTTTGTTGAGCGAATAAAGCGAAACTTCTGCCATATCATGGTCGGAGGAAGCATCGAGATGGGCTCCGAAGAAATCTATTTTTTTATCTATTTCAACCGAAGTAAAATTTTGTGTTCCTTCCTTCAGCATTTTATTTGTAAATTTAGCTACCATTGGCTTGGTTTCGAACCAGGTTCCTGCATCAAAAATCAATTCGATTTTGATCACGTCTTGTGTCCCGGCTTTTATCAAATATACAGGAACACCATTTGATAATACCACCTTTTCAGGATCGGGTATCCATATATTCTCGATGAGATTAATTGCAGGCTGAATATTTCTTATCGTTGCTGTCATGGATCAGTTGGCAAAATAATATAGGGTTGAACAATTTTCTTTCCTGAATATCTCCATTGCATTTGTCTTTATATCCTCCATTGATACGGCATTGTATTTATCAATTTCCTTATTCACAAGGCCTGCATCACCTAAAAGTTCAGAATAACACAAATTCATGGCTTTGTTCAGTGTATGCATTTCAGAAAATTCCAGTGTCGATTCAATTTTGTTCTTGACTTTTTGCAATTCATCATTTTCCACAAGTTCGGAACATATTTTTTCGATCTCTTCATTAAGCGCATGCTCCGCTGTTTCCATTTTAACGTTTTGAACCAGTTTTCCTGAAAATACGAACAAACCGTTATCAACATCACCGGTAATATATGCATCGATGGAACTAAAAAGTTGCTTTTGTTTTACCAGATTTATATTTAATCGCGCAGAATCTCCATTCGAAAGGATGTCGGATAACAGGTCAGCTGCATGGTATTGTGGATCTTTTCGCGAGCACATATGGAAGACCTTATAAATTGCATTGTAAGGGACTTTTCGTTCAACGCTGAAACTTCTTGCTTCCGTTTGTACAGGTTCTATAGGGAGCGATCGCTGATACGAATCACCCCTGCTGATCGGTCCGAACCATTTTTGCGCAAGCTGCTTAATTTCATCCGGATTGACATTTCCGGCGACGGTTAAGATGGCATTATTCGGGTTGTAATATTTCCTGTAAAATGCTTTTACTTCCTCTATGGTTGCGTGCTCGATATGCCCGATTTCTTTTCCGATTGTAGCCCACTGATAAGGGTGAACTTTATAAGCCAAGGGCTTCAGCATGAGCCATACGTCACCATAGGGCTGATTCAGGTAAGATTGTTTGAATTCTTCGATGACAACATTTTTCTGAACATTAAGGCTTCGTTCTGAAAATGCCAGATCAAGCATTCTATCCGATTCGAGCCAAAAAGCAAGATTTAAATTTTGCCGTGGAATAGTCAGGTAGTAATTTGTAATATCGCTGTTCGTAAAGGCATTGTTCTCGCCTCCGGCATTTTCAAGTGGAACATCGTATTTTGGAATATTTACCGATCCGCCGAACATCAGGTGCTCAAACAAATGGGCAAAGCCTGTCCTGTCAGGATCTTCATCCCTCGAACCTACATTATAAAGTATGTTAAGTGAAACAATGGGTGTAGAAACGTCCTTGTGTACAATCACTTTTAATCCGTTATCCAACTCAAACTTTTCAAATTCAATCATCCGTAACGTATTTAAACTGCAAAATTAATTTTAATCCTGAACTATTTACTACTATTTCAACGTGGAAAATAAATCCCAGCGCAATGAACGGCCTGCCGCTTTTGCAATATACAACACCCGATTATGCTCCATGTTCATAATATTGAATATTTAACGTTCAATTGTACCAAAAAAGATACTTTACAGGAAAACCCTTTATAAAATTTTTAATTTTGCAGCAAATGGATAAAGCAATATCAATTGTATAGTAAATCTGAAATTTAATAAATCAACACATGAAAAGAGACTCCCTCGTATTTGAAATTATCAGGAAAGAAGCAGACAGACAACGGTATGGCATTGAGCTTATCGCATCTGAGAATTTTGTCAGCGAACAGGTACTGGAAGCCATGGGTTCGGTAATGACCAACAAATATGCTGAAGGTTATCCGGGCAGGCGATATTATGGAGGTTGCCGGTTTGTTGACGAAACAGAACAACTTGCCATCGACAGACTAAAGGAACTATTTAATGCGGAGTGGGCGAATGTACAACCCCATTCAGGAGCTCAGGCCAATATGGCTGTTTTCCTGACGTTGCTCAAGCCCGGTGACACATTCATGGGCCTCGACCTTTCGCACGGGGGGCATCTTTCACACGGTTCTCCGGTAAATTCTTCAGGGATACTCTACCATCCGGTTGCTTATGAAGTCGACAGAGAAACCGGAAGGATTGATTATGATAAAATGGAAGAAACAGCACTAAAGGAAAATCCAAAGCTTATTCTTGCAGGTGCGTCGGCCTATTCACGTGATTGGGATTACAAGCGAATGCGGGAAATCGCCGATAAAATAGGTGCTTTTCTGATGGCTGATATTGCTCACCCGGCTGGTTTGATAGCCGTCGGTTTATTGAACGACCCGTTAAAATATTGTCATGTCGTTACTTCCACTACCCATAAAACACTTCGTGGTCCGAGGGGTGGTATCATTATGATGGGCAAGGATTTCGATAACCCGTTTGGTAAAACAACTCCTAAGGGTGAAATTCGTAAAATGTCATCATTGTTCGATTCGGGTGTTTTTCCCGGGGTTCAGGGAGGCCCGCTGGAACATGTCATTGCTTCCAAGGCAGTTGCTTTTGGCGAGGCATTGACAAAGGAATACAAGGACTACATGGTTCAGGTGAAGAAAAATGCGGATATTTTGGCCAATGCTTTTGTTGATAAAGGCTATCATGTTATTTCAGAAGGAACAGATAACCACCTGATGCTGATCGACCTGCGAACCAAATTTCCTGAAATTACCGGGAAGATAGTTGAAAACACACTGGTAAAGGCAGATATTACAGTGAATAAAAATATGGTTCCGTTCGACAGCCGGTCACCTTTCCAGACTTCCGGATTGCGGATCGGTACACCGGCCATAACAACCCGGGGAATGAAAGAAGAGCACATGCCGCTGATTGTCGATCTTATCGATGAAGTTATTTCTGATATTGAAAATGTTGAACTGCTTGAAAAAGTGAAAAAGCAGGTGAATGAAATGATGGCTGAGTTCCCGATGTTTGCTTACTGAGGTCAGAAGAAAGTTTAATGTAAGATGGCCTTTGGCTGTTGGCCGTTAGCCTTTAGCTGTTAGCTTTTGGCTTTTGGCTTTTGGCTTTTTGCCCTTTGCTCATTTCACTTTGTACTTTATACTTTGATTATTTGATATTTTGACTTCCTCTTTGGACTTTGGCTGTTGGCTCTTGGCCCTTTGCTCATTTAACTTTGCCCTTTGATTATTTGATATTTTGACTTTCCCTTTGGCTGTTGGCTTTTGGCCCTTTGCTCAGCCTTGACAAAGTTTATTAAACGGACCCTGTTTTTTTCTGCATGAAAAAATGACAATTTTTGAAACCCGCGTCAACAGGGCCGACAAAGGCAATATCGATTTGCAGATTGCTATTTTCGACGTCGAAAATGGCAATTCGTAAATCCGGATTGGGTTTTTTGACATCGAATGGACAATTCACAAAACGGGATTGGATCATCCGGCTCCGGATGGCCTGCTTTGAAATAGTAAAAGGGGTTTTTCGATGACACACAGGACAATCCTGAATTATGAACCCGCCCAACCGGCTAAATCAACCCAATCACCACATCACCACATCAACAAATCAGCACATCACCACATCATCACATCAATTAGCAGCCGGTGGATAAAAAAATCCGGTCATTGGTTGGGAATGAGGGGGAAGTTTTTATATTTGCTGGAAGAATAGATGGAAACAAAAATGAAAAGAATTTTGGATAATTCAAACCTTGAACCAAAAGCCACAAGTCCCATCAACGCTCAGGCCATTGCAGAAAGACTTACGAATGCGTGGGGACTGGGATTAATGACTTGTAGTGAAGGGGCAATAATCTATATTATTTTGTATTTGCTAAAATTAATTTATATGTTTACAAATCTTAAAATATTACAGTAATGGCCTCCATTAACCTATCAAAAGAGCTAATCGATCACTTCAATATTTCTAATTATAAACAAGCAAATCCTGGCGGTCAAAAAACTGTTTTTATTGCAACTATTGATCGTCAAAAATATGCACTAAAAATTATAAAAGTTGCTGATGAAAGGTTCAAAAGGGAAGTCGAAATATGTGATTCATTTAGCATTTTAAGCGGCATACCACGAATTATTAGAATTGAATTGTTTGGCACGGATACGATAATCTTAGAAGAATTTATTGAAGGAAATGACTTATCGGAAATAATTAAAAGCTATAAAGGGGATGCGAAAAAAGTTTTAAAGCTTATTCGTGAGATTTCACTTATATTAACTCCTATCTGGGAAAAAAGATATGTTCACCGTGATTTAAAGCCTCAAAACATAAGAATAAAACCAGATGGTACTCCAGTTGTGCTTGATTTCGGAATTGCTAGAGCCTTAGACGAAGAAAGCATAACAATAACAGGTAGCCAGCCTTTATCTTGGCTTTTTGCTAGTCCTGAGCAGTATAATGGGCAGAAAAAATTAATTTCATACAGAACGGACTTTTTTTGCCTTGGAATATTAGCATTCTATCTCTTTACAAACAATTTACCCTTTGGTAAAGATAGATATGAAATTGCAGAAACATTTAGAAATAGTTCGATTGAAGTTAATACAGGAAATGAATCAATAGATCGTTTATGTAACTCCGTTTTTAAAATTAGTCCTGCCGAAAGACCTAGAAAAATTGAATTTTTATTAAATAATATCCAATGATGAACGTAACACATGTATTAGGCCACAATTCTAACTGGAATATTGAATCTTATTTAAAAAATGAAATAGGTGATTATTTTTTAATTACCGCATTCACCCATGGGATGGACTATGAATCTAAAGAGCTATTCAAAAAGGTATTGGAGATCTCAATGATTGACCTTCAATTTTATGGTAAAAATGCCCAAATCATTAGTGGAAAATTAAATCAATTTCCTTTTCATCCAATAAACAGAAATGATGAAGATGTTACGAGTGTTTATTTTGAGGGATGCGCCAAACAGGCCATAAATTATCAAATAGACAAAGGGTTTAAAAATATCATTATTCCACTATACTATGAGAACGAGGAAGTTCAAGATATAGTTACGACTATTAGAACGTTAAATAGAGATATAGCAAAACAACAGAAAAAAAATATAAAATTCTTTATGACTTTGCCATTTGCTAATCACATTATCATTAATAAAGAAAAGGTTGAAGAATTACTTTTTGCTTGCACGGATATGGATATTTGTTTTGATGGATTTTTCATAACTTGTGAGAATAAGCCAGAATACAGAAGAAAGCTAACTACGGATATAAAAGTCATTAAAAATCTTTCCAAAGTTTTTAAGACACTTAAATATCAGGGATTTGAAACTATATATGCTTATGCAAACTGGGATGCAATATTGTATCTCGCGCAAACGGATATAGACTATATTACAATTGGAAGTTATGAGAATCTCAGAAACTTTGACATCAAAAGGTTTACAGAAGATATTTCTGGAGGTGGTTCTAAAGGCTATTATTTCTCAGAAAAACTATTGAACATGATTAAGGCAGATGATGTAACAGTAATTCAAGAAACAAATAATTTGGATTACGTTAAAAACAACAAAAATATTTTCTCAGATATTATCTTAAGACAAGGTTATCCTTGGAACATACACAAACCAGATGTTAACAAGAATTATTTGTTATCAATTAATAGACTTTTAAAGAAAATTGCTAACATTGAAGATATTGACGGTCGAAAAAAATATGTATTAAGTTTAATTGAAAGGGCAATTGAAAGTTACAATATCCTCGAGGGAAAACACATTTATCTAGATAATGAAAGTAGCAATTATCATTTGAATATCTGGCGCACCTATCTGGCCAATTCATAGGATTGAAGTATTTTTTCTGAAAATAGAATTTGCATTTTGTAGTCAAATGGTTGACTTCGAATTGGATTGAATAATCGTTTAAAATTACCTTTTGTAGAAATTGATGCTAAACCAACATTATACTTTTCAAAAAGATTAAGGTTATTAATCCCTCTATTACAGTATTCTTCGTCGAGAACAACATAGGAATAATCAGCAAACCATCGATACCTATAGGCTTGAGATAATGCTCTTCTCCAATCCTTTAATTTAGCTTCAATTGCAAAATTTATATGAAACGGAAACTCATATTCTTTATCAATAACAAAATTTTCACCATCAGTCTTCACATAATTTTTTCCAATCAATTTTTCTAGTGACAGAAAGATTTCCCTTTTAGAACTTCTTGTAATATCTAGTATTAAACTATATGATACTTTTTCTGATTTACAAATAAGGTTATAAATGTTAATGTCAAAACTATTTAAAGCTATCTTGTCTGATTCTAATTGCGAGATAGGTTCTTTCAGATTACTGACTACCAAATCAGCGATTCCAAATCCAAGAGAAACTTCTTCGAAAATTTCAAAACGGTTATTCTTGAATATTCTAATAAGTGTACTCTTTAATACTTTAACAAGTTCTATCTCAGTCTGAAAACTCATCTTTAACTATAATATAGGTTGAATCATCAATATTTTTTCTTCTTTGAAGTGTTGACAGCTTTCTTTTGATATTTGGGAAATTGGTATAATTTAATGATGCAAAAAAATCCATTAAATTCTCCTCCATAAGGGTATAAAACCCGTCAGTACAAATTAAAAAATTACTTCCTTTTTCAATATTGGTAAATTCGAAGTCACTCTTTGACAATTCACGCATTCCTAAACATCTTGTGACAACATTTGAAGAACTGCCTAATGAATCATCTTCTGTAATCTGATAAAGATACTGCTTTGTAAATAAATAAATTCTCGAATCACCAATATTTACAAACTGCTTATTGTTAATTTTTTTATCTATAACCAAAGCTGACAGTGTACTTTTACCATCAATTTTAAGTTTCAAAGTTGTTTCATGAGCTTTATACAAGGCATTGCAAAAATTTTCTTTTGAGAAGTCAATTTTTCTCAATTCATTCCTTAATACTTTTTTATATGCATTAATAAATTTATAGCTGTACTGATTTGAACTAACACCATCGAAAACAATAAAAAGTAAATAATTTTCTCTATCTAAGATGAATAAACTATCCTGATTCCTTTTGCGTTTAATGCCTTTTTTTGAATTATATACATAATTTAAATTCATTGATCATAAAGGTAAATTAAAATGTTTAACCTTATTAGTAAGAAAAATTTATTAGTTAATTCAGAAATAATTAATTAAAATAAACGATTGCTAAAAGATTTAGTTTAAATTAATCTATTATTTCGAAAAAATTTCTTCCATTAATTTTTTAATAAGGGACAAAACTAATAAAAGCATTAAAAACGTAATAATTTATTAGATACTTTGAGGCTAACAATTGATTACCCCCGCTGCCTCAAGTGTTCCATCCCGGCCTTTCGCATAAGCATCCTTGCTCTGTCAATCTTTTGTCACGATTGCTATTGAGCCGGTCGGTTTTCTCCTGTGCGAATTCGTCTGTTTTCAGGTTTGATATTAGATTTCTGTTCTCCGGTTCATTTGTGTAATTTATTTTAATTCTTAATTAAATAGTTTATACTTTAGTTCCCCGAACTCTAATTTTTTTTGGGTGTAACAAACTCTGCCCAACTGATTTCTCCTATTTGTGTGAATCGCTCCCCGGCTAATAAAGGTATTTGAATTAAATGGTGAAACAACTGGAAATTCATTCATTATAAATCAATTATTAAATCAGAACTATGAAAACAATGTTTCGGATTTTTTCACTTGCGGTTTTCGCATTAATTGCTTCTCAATCATTCTCCCAATTTATGATCACAGGACAGGGATCCTATTTAAAGCTACTTGGCGGAAGTGATATAAAGAATTTCGGTTTTGGTGGTAAACTGGAATACGGAATAAATGAAAAGACCGTACCCTATTTGGGAGTAAATTACTACTTACCCTATAAATATTCGGGTATGGTTGAGGGTAGTGCATTCTCAAGCGCAACTTCCCCGCAGCACATTGAAGTGGAAGCAGAACATAGCATTTCATTTACACAAATTACCCTGGGAGCAAAAAGATACCTTGGAGGTAGTACCGAATCAACGGTCGGATTTTACATCCTGGCTGAATTGGGTTATCTTTTAGCACCCTATAAAGTCACTATCGTAGATGATTATGATGAAAACATGTATGAGGTCTTTTCGAATACCGGGAAAGAAACTTTGCAAAATTTCATAATCGATTTCGGTTTGGGATTGGATGGGAATTTAAGTTTCGGCACCATATTTATCGAAACTAAACTTTGTTTGCCGGCTAATAAGGTTAACGATCAATATGTGTCGATTGATATTCCTGCAAGCTGGTGCACCAATGCCGGCGTTCGCTTTACACTGGGCGACAGTGGCAGAGGTTATCATAGCAAAAGACGCAGGTGGTGAGCCGGCTCTTTTTGTCCTGGCATTTTGGCATTTCCCCACGCTGCTTTAGGTTTGTAACTCAAAGCTTTATAATCAAAGCAACGATCAACAATAAAAAAGCTAAAGCCAGGCTTGCAGCCCTTTCATGAAACTTTCCTCAAATCAATCAAATCAGTTAACTTTGTTAAATGGGAACGAAAGGTACAACAAGTTACAGGATAGGCGAATAAAATGCCTTGTACTTCATAACGATTGTTGCTGTTTGCCTGGACGTTTAATGAAATGGAAAATATTTTGGAAATTGACAGGGTATGAATATTCTAAAAGAAAATGATTTGGGTGAGTTTCCGATGTTCGCATCATAATTTGCAATGTTACTATGTTAAAGAGTTTCCTTAATTTTGAGGAAACTCTTTTTTATGAAAACAATTCTCTTACCTGAAAATATAAGGTTTAATTACAAAATCTGGCTATCCACCGAAGATGAACAGGGTATTCTGGGTGACGGGAAATGGCAGATACTGAAAGCGATCGAAAAGCATGGTTCACTAAAAGCTGCAACGAAATCACTCGGTATTACCTATCGCCGAACCTGGGGCGATCTGAAGAAAATAGAAGAGATGTTGGGGTTTGCGATCCTCGAAAAAGAACGGGGTGGGAGGGAAGGTGGTAAATCAACACTTACGCTGGAAGGTCGAAGGCTGGTGAATGCATTCGATGATTTTCATAAAAAAGTGGATGCGTTTGTTGGAACCGCATTCTCGGAATTTCGTGAGCAATTGAATTCGAAATGATACCCTGTGATCTATAGTGGTTTTTGGAAAATACGAAACCGTTTGTATACCACACCGCCCATTTTTTCCATTTCTGCCCGCATTTTTAAATTCGTTTCCAGTTCGAGATGGCTGTCGATGAATTCAATCCCGGCTTTTTGAGCCGACTCAAGCATTTTAATCCCCATGATCGTATCCAATCCCGAATTTCTGTATTTCTCTTTGATTCCACCCAGCAAAAGGCTCAGCATTTTTGTCTTGCGCTGTGATCTCAGAATGTGAATGAATCCGAACGGCAACACATAGCCTTTGCTTTTTTTAATGCCTTCGCAGATATCAGGTATGGCCAGAATAAAAGCGACCACTTCACCATCCGCATTTTCAATAATTTTCAGGAATCGCGGATCGAGGATCATCATATACCGTTTGGCAAAGTCGTCCATTTCTTTTAACTCCAACGGTGCAAAAGCATAAATATCCCTGAATGTTTCATTCATAAGTGAAAGGACCGGCCGGATATAAGGCTTGATTTGTTTTTTACTTTTCAATTCAACAATGTTTATATCCGGATTATTCCTGAGTGCTCGTTCATAAATTTGCTGATAGAACCCCGGAATACTTTCGGGGATGTTGACTTTGTAGACAACAAGATCGACTTTTTTCGTGAATCCAAAATTTTCAACAAGATCAACCATATAAGGGAAATTGCAAGCCGAGGCAATAACAACAGGCTGATCAAACCCTTCGACCAAAAGACCTTGCGGATCTTTATCCGAAAATCCCAATGGTCCCACAAGACCTCTCATACCTTTTGATCGTGCCCAATCTGCAACCGCATTTAATAGCGCATCAGCAACTTCCTGATCATTGTAGGTTTCGAGAAAACAGAACCGGCCATCATTTTCATTTTTCTCAGCATTGTACTTCTTATTGATAATCCCCATCACGCGACCAACGATCCCTGATGAGTTTTTCGCCAGAAAAAGTACGGTATCAGAATAAGAAAACGACTTATTTTTCTTAGGGTTGAAAAAAGGCCATTCATCCATATAAACCGGCGGAACCCAATTTGCGTGGCTTTTATGAATTTTAGCAGGAAGATGAATGAATTCCTTCATTTCTTTCCTGGTCCTGACCTGTTCAATTTTAAGGCTCATGTGGTGTTGCTATTAATCATTTGATGGTTAAAAATGCTGTAAATTTTTTTCGATATAAGATAAATCGGCGGAGTACATAGAAATCCGGCGATAATATCGATTACATAATGTGCCCGGATATAGACAGTTGAGAAGATTAAAAGTATGGCAACCGGAATTACAAAAACCTGAAGTTTTTTTGCATTTTTCATGCATATCCAAACGATCATCAGACAAATACTGACATGCGAACTGGGAAAAGCCGCCGTGTGACCTTCTCCGTTATGCTGAATAAACCGCATAACGGGACCAAATATGTACCCTTGCGGAACCGCGACCTGCACATCTGTAAAATAAAACTGGGGCCCGGCCACAGGAAGCAAGATAAAAATCAAATAATAAAAAAGAAAAGAACCAATAAGAATAAATGAAGCGGATTCGCCGGTTTCATGACTGACCCTGAAATAGAGCCATGCAGGAACAAAAATGACCAGCACATAGTAAGAAAAATAGCCGAAATACATCAGGTCTGCAAACAGGTTTGACGAAAAATGTTGCGCAAAAATCAGTGAGGGTTGAAATCCAAAAATCCCAGTATCGATTCCGGCAAAAAAAGGATCGAGATCATGCGACAATATCAGGTTGTTTATATAGTCGGTTTCTTTGTACAGGAAACCTAAAAGTAAAAAAGGAAATAGCAACCGTGCTATTCGCAGAAGCTTTTTAGTTTCATTCGACTTTTCAAGAAAAGCAAAAATCATTATTACGAGGACAATTCCTAAACGGATTCCGAGATGTAACGAGGCTTCCGGCAATCTAAAAAAGTAAAACAGAATCAGAATCCCTGTGATCAGGAGGTAAATCAGTAATACAATTTCAACCGGCAGGAATAAATTTACTAATCGTCGTTTCAAATCCGAATTATTGAATGGTACTTAATCTGCTCAAAAATACGAGAAAGTAAGGTTCGGTTAACAAACTGTTATTTAAACGTCGTTGTAATCTTTGTCTACAACCTTTTCATCAGTTTGCCTGAAAATTAATTTCTCAATATTATATACTATGCGGAGGTCGGGTACTTTCATTAATTTTGCCAATCCGATGAATTTCGTATGAAAAAACGCAGGATAATAGCACTTTTGCTTTTAGCAATAGTGATTACAGGATGCATCGTTGTTTGGCTTAGTACCAAATTTTTGACCGTTAATAAACCCATCAATAGTAATACTTTACTTCTCGAGGGCTGGATACCGGCTTATTCTGTCGAACAGCTTGCTAAACAAAACGAATCGAATACGGAAACCCGGTTTATTATCACCGGTGAACGCTTTGGGAATGAAGATAACAGTGTATCTCAAAAAACCAGGGATTATTTTTCAAAACCGCATACACACTATTCACAAAACAATTCCGGAACCTGGTTGTACGCGAATTCGACCTTGATCTTCAATCCTGAGGCATTTCCTCAAATTTCTCCGGGCGATTCTCTTTCCATTGCTGTTAATGCATCAGGAACAGAAGCCGGAGGCCGTTGCGCTCACTTTAACCTGATCGTAGACGGAAAAAGCAGGGGCGGCAGATTTGTGACCAAAACAATCACGAATTATAAATTTGATCTCATTGTTCCACCTACAGGTTTGAATTCACTGTTTATCAGGTTCGACAATGACCTTTATCTGAAAAAAGAAGACAGAAACCTTTTTATTGAATCAATCATAATCAATAAAAAAGAAATTCCTGCCGACAAAGTTCATTCCTTTAAGATCAGAAAATTGAGTAAAACATTGACCGGATTTGATTCGGAGGCGGATCAAATGGCAGCTTATCTTTCACAACTCGGAATAGATTCTTCACGGATAACTGTCATTCGGTTCGACCGTGTAAATCGCAACCAAACACTGGCCGAAGTAGTAAGCTTTAAAAAATGGTACGACAGTCGCAAATTATCCTCTTTTAACATTGTTTCTTCAGGAGTTCACTGCAGGCGAAGCTGGGTCACCTATAAACACATCATTGGTGATCAGGTAAAGATTGGGATACTTTCTTACGATCCTCCTGATTCTGTGGAAAATCAATGGTACCACCAGCCTGCAAATTCGATACACCTGGCCGACGAATTATTTTCCTATGTCTCCAACTGGATCATACTGGAAATGAAAGGCTATTAAAAAAATGCCTAAATATTCCGTATTTCAGTAAACAAAAGCATCAGAGGGGTTGTTAGTACACTAATTATTGGAATTTATTCCCTAACCTGAAATTAATTATAAATGAAGAACAGAAATGACTATGGCATTCGTGAGATGCTTAATATACTTGGTATAAAAGAAATAAACAAAGGTGCATCAACCGGTTTAAACTGGATTGAAACGCATGGAGAATTGAATGAATCCGTTTCTCCGGCTGACGGTAAGCCGATCGGTAAAGTGAAACAGGCAACATGGGAAGATTATGAAAAAATTGTTGCAGTTGCTCAAGAGGCATTTAAGGTCTGGCGTATGGTTCCGGCACCCAAAAGAGGAGAAATTGTAAGGCAGATAGGCGAAGAACTCAGGAATTTCAAAGAGCCTCTTGGAAAGCTGGTTTCGTATGAAATGGGTAAAATTTACCAGGAAGGATTAGGCGAAGTACAGGAAATGATCGATATTGCTGACTTTGCAGTTGGTCAATCGCGGCAGTTGTACGGTTCAACGATGCATTCTGAAAGACCAAAACACCGTATGTACGACCAATACCATCCGTTGGGGGTCGTAGGAGTGATAACAAGCTTTAATTTTCCGGTTGCTGTTTGGGCATGGAATACGATGATCGCCTTGATTGCCGGCGATGTCGTCATTTGGAAACCCTCCTCGAAAACACCGCTTTGTGCAGTTGCGGTTCATAATATTATAAAAGACGTTTTAATCAGAAACGAAGTTCCGGAAGGAGTACTCAATTTAGTCGTTGCCAGTTCAAAGGATGTAGGTGATGATTTCCTTAACGACAAGCGCGTACCATTGATCTCTGTTACCGGTTCGGTAAAAGTCGGGAAAAGAGTTTCAAAACTGGTAGGGGAGAGGCTGGGTAGGACAATCCTCGAACTGGGGGGAAACAATGCCATTATTATTTCGCAATACGGTAACAAAAATATGGCTTTACGGGCGAGTTTGTTTGGTGCTATTGCTACGGCAGGTCAACGTTGCACAACAACCCGCCGGCTCATCATTCATGAATGTATGTACGATATGTTCAAAGAGAAATTAATTGCTGCATACAAACAAATACAAATCGGCCATCCGCTGGATGAGCGCAAATTTGTGGGACCACTGATCGATAAATCGGCGGTAGAAGCATTTAAACATGCCCAGGAACAAGTTGTACAAGAAGGTGGTAAAATTCTTTATGGTGGTCAGGTACTTGATGGTGAAGGGTATGAATCAGGGAATTATGTGGTGCCTTGTATTGCAGAAGCTGAAAATCATTTCAGTATTGTCCAGGAGGAAACCTTTGCTCCAATACTTTATTTAATCAAATATAAGGATATAGAAGAGGCTATCGAAATGCATAACAATGTCCCGCAAGGTTTGTCATCGGCAATATTTTCCAAAAATATTCATGAAACAGAACGATTCCTTTCGCATGAAGGTTCGGATTGCGGCATCGCTAATGTAAACATTGCAACAAATGGTGCAGAGATCGGCGGTGCTTTTGGCGGAGAAAAAGATACCGGTGGTGGTCGGGAATCGGGTTCGGATGCATGGAAAGCATACATGCGCAGGCAAACCAATACGATCAATTTTGGGACTGAACTTCCTTTAGCTCAGGGGATCAAGTTTGATATTTTTGACGAGTAAGTCGGGAATTGCAGAATAAAGCTGGAAATTTAAACAATAAGACCCACTCGTTTCTTTCGGGTGGGTCTTATTGTTGTAATCTATATTAATAACTTACAGAAAACGTTCCGTTTGTCAGCGAAACAGTTTCGCTGGTTATGAAGTTAAGTGCTTCAAAATTAAAAGTACCTTCAATTTTATTTGCTGTTAGATCATGATTTGTAATAATCAGTTCACCAGAATTTGCCATCAATGAAGAAGTTCCGGTAGTGTATTGACCTATGTACGTCATATCAAACCCATATGTCCCGGCTTCGATGTCTTCAGGAATAGTGATACCAACAATTGTGGAATAGTCTGCATCGGATCCGCTGATTATTATTTTCCCCATCAAATTTGTTGCACTAACACTGGAAGCTGTGAAGGTGGTGCCATCAATATCGACCTTTAAAGATTCGTTTGGTGTTACCGGTGCGGTAGTGGATAAAGGGATATTGGTAAAAATACCTTCTGTTACCTGAATAAATCCCTTTGCAAAGAAACTATAGGCTTTAAATTCAAAGGTTCCTGAAACAAGCGAATCAGTCATATTGAGGGATGAAATGATAACAGTTCCGCCTGCCTGGGGGTCCTGGTTGGTTGTATAGGTTACGTTTCCATCAACAACAGCTCCAGCGGATTCACTTTCCTGATTAAGTACGAACGTTCCGACCGCCATATTTTTAATGCTAATCACAATGGACGGTTTCTGTAAAGCACTACCTGCAATTCCACCAATATCATTTGCAATAGAACAACCCATTTGCGTTGCTGTCCAGTCGACACCGTCAATTTTTGCCGACATACTTGCTTGTGGTTTTGAATCGGATGGGGTTTCGTCATCTTTCTTTTTACATCCTGAGATCAGAAAGGAAATGCCTAAAAGCACGATAAGGATAAACGTAATTTTTTTCATTTTTTTTAAGATTTAATTATTAACAGTTAGGTTTGTAACATACACCTTTAGCTGGCAAATGTAAAAGGTTTTTAATGCAGAACCAATTTAAATTACAGGTCAAAAAATAGTCAGTTGAATCGAGAACCTAAAAAATTTGATCTAATTTTTTCATACCAGGTAAAATCGTAAATAAAACAGGACGGGTACCAATCAGATTTCTCACCAAAGAAGTAAACCCGAAACAATGATTACAATTCCGATGATCATGATGTAAAATGAGTATGGAATTATATCTCTTGCTTTCAGGCCTGTAATACCAAGGAGGGGCAAGGCCCAGAACGGTTGCAGCATGTTGGTGATCTCATCGCCATATGCCAGGGCCATCACACCTTTGGATAAAGGAACTCCAAGATGTTGTGCGGCTTCAACAATGATCGGTCCCTGTATGGCCCATTGTCCACCGCCGCTTGGTATAAATATATTGACAATGCCTGCACTCACAAATGTGAATAAGGGGAAAGTCGTAGTATTCGAAATGTTCATCAGGTATCCTGAAAATAATTCAACCAGTCCGCTGTATTTCATAAGCCCCATGATTCCAAAATAGAGCGGGAACTGTATTAAAATACCGGCGGCTGCACTCATTGCCTCCGATACGGATGAAAGAAATTTTGCAATGGTTCTGCAAAGTATGAGTCCTAATCCTAACAGGACGAAATTCAGATAATTTGGATCGATGAAGGAAAAATTGCCACTAAGCCACGCTTTATATATGGCAATGACAATGAAAATAATTCCTATTGCACTGCCGAATCCCTTGAAATTGTCGAGCTTTTCTGCTCCAGTGGCGATTTTTTCTTTTATTGACGGGGGTGCGACAGGATGTTCTATTTCAAAGGAGACACTTCCCGGATTTTTTTTTGCAAGAAAATAAAAACTTAATGGTAAGATCACAAGAAAAGCGGCAGTAATCATCAGGTTCATACCTGAAAAAACGGTTTGACTAAAATCAACAGGTGGGAGATTTTTATCGATAAGAACCATGAAATGTCCTGGTTCTGCAACTTTTAACGGAGCCGACCCCGATATGCCGCCGTGCCAAACCATTAGACCGGTATAACCACAAGCAGCAATAAGGGGATAATTCAGTGCAAGGTGGCGGTCTTTAGCGTAATCACCAACCTTCCGGGCAAAAATTGCACCAAAAACGAGACCCAATCCCCAGTTAAACAGACTTACAATGATAGTGAGAAGCGTTACGAGAAATGCTGCGGATGATGTTGAGTTGCAATAAATGAGAATGCGATCAATCAGCTTTCTGAAAGCCGGAGTTGAGGCTATTACAAAACCCAAAACCAGGATCAGCATCATTTGGATGGCGAATGCGAGCAAACCAGTATTCCAAAGACCTGTATACCAGAAACCGATGAGTTGTAAAATATGTGAACTGGAATTTGACAGTTGATCTGACCTTACTTCCTGGTGAATTACTTTCACAGAGCTTGATAAATCAACATGATCAGTCAGTAATAATGCGAGAAGAAACGTTAAAATTGTCAGGAAGATGGTGATTGTAAATGTGGATGGAAATATTTTTCGCATCCATTTTTCGAATAAATTAAAGAAAATCATGCCCGCTGTAATTTTTTCCGATTTCAAATATAGACATTTCAGGTCACTATTAATATTTCAAATTCTGTAATTCCCCATATTTAGATTCCGTCTTATTATTTATTCTGATACATTTGCACCATAAAATTTTCGAGTGGCATGCGATTGCTTATCGGCATAGATGATACGGATAACAGTGAATCCAGAGGAACAGGCTTCAGGGCAAGATTATTGGCCGGGTTAATTGAAAGTAACGGATTGGGTAAGATCAATGGAATTACCAGGCATCAATTGTTTATTCATCCGGCTATTGCTTATACATCGCATAATAGTTCTGCCTGCCTCGATGTTGAAGCAGAAGGACCCGAAAAACTAAAACCATTTTGTATTGAATTTTTGACACAGGAAGCCGCCGATGGTTCGGATGCCGGATTGTGTATTGCCGAATGGAAAAATATTCCGGAGGAAATTCTGGAATGGGGGCATCGTGCAAAAAAAGAGGTCCTTCAACTGGAAGAAGGCTGTAAACTTGCTTCAGAAACCGGGATTTATCTGGAAGGATTTACTGGAACTTATATCGGGCAGATCGGTGCTCTTGCTGCGGTTGGTTTGCGCAAAGGAGGAAACGACGGCCGGTTTATCTGGTTGAAAGGAACGCGGGAATTACGCGATTTTGATGCCGGAATTTACACCGTTGGTGAATTAGAGAAAAATACAGGGATTGATTTGATTTCAACGATAGAAGGAATAGAAATCCTTGCTACAGAAAAAATAAATTGTGAAGGATGGACAAGGCCTGTTTTAATGAATAATAATGCAGTATTGTTAGTCGAAAAATGTAATTTTGCTGATTATGGATGGAAAACCATTGCAAAAGAGTATATCCGCTCAATCACTTAGCGGCACTGTTCCACTGCTGATGGAATACCTGATCCTGTTCGGATTGGGAATCATCGCGATTTTGCTGCATCTCAGGCTGAAGACACCACTTGGTCTTCCCGGTCATCATGGACTGGAATTTATGGCTGTACTGATGGCAGGCCGTGTTGCTTCGCAAATCAAATATGCATCTTCCGTATCAAGTCTCGGGATTGGTTTTTTGCTGTTGTTTCCACTATTCGGAAACAATGATCCGTTCATGATTTTTAATTATATGTTGCCCGGAATTATCGTCGACATCCTTTATAATGTATCGTATCGCTTAAAATGGCATTGGTTTGTTATCGCGATTATTTCGGGCCTGGCTTATTTCATGATCCCTTTTAGTCGACTGCTTATCCATATTTTAACCGGGTTTCCATATTCCTCCTTTGCAAAAAACGGGTACATTATTCCACTCATTGGATTTTTTGCATTCGGAATGGCCGGCGGATTTACAGGAGCAGGAATTACCTCTTCAATCCTGAATAAAATCATCAAAAAATAATGGTTCAATTTAAATTATTGGTCTGGGAAAATCTACTATCAACCGATAGGAAATTCTGTGCATATCGATCGGTGTTTCTTTTTCTTGCAGTTATCGTCATGATCTCGTGTTCAAAAGAAAACGATGCCGGACAAAGGCCTTCGTTCGAACTCGTGGCTGATTCAAATTTAATCAGCGGCAATAGCTTGACAGTACCGCCGGGAAGTTTAATGAAATTTAAAGTACATGCAAGCCAGGGTTCGAACAAGCTGACAAATTTTTTTATTGAAATTACTGACGCGGAAAAAAATCATCACCGGATTTATGATACAGCATTTTATCTTGCTGAATTCGATTGGGAAGGCAGCTTTTATAAATCATCTGAAATTTTCGAAACCTGGCTGTTTTGTATTCGCGACAGACAGGGGTTAGGTAACGGTGACGTCATAAATATTTACGCCGATAGCAACTCTCAGTACAATCCCGTTCAAGCACTTGTAAATATTGAAATGGGCGCGCAAAACAATATGCAGTTCGGTGACTTTTATTCGTTCGAAAGCCAGACCGTCTATTTTATCCAGCAGGCCAAAGAAAACCAGGAATTGATGGATTTGGTATTCTATTTTGGCGAAGATGATTTGACCATGGCTTCACCGGGAGCTAACATAGAAGATGGTATTTTCCCTGAAAATGATACACCGGTAAACTGGTCCATTAGAAATACTACCCGTTTTATCAAAACTTCCATTTCGGAAAGTGAATTCAGCAGTGTCAATAATGACAGTATCATGATAGCAAATTATAGTGATGCCGATGGTAAGCGGAAAGCAAAAAACCTGACAGCCGGTGATGTTTATGTTTTCAAAAACCAATCGAACCGGCTCGGATTGTTCAGGGTTGATTCAGTTTCGGGTACTACAGAAGGCTTCATAAAATTCGAGGTAAAAATTCAAAATCAGGGAGAATGAAAGGAAGATATTTAATTTTTGTTTTATTCCTTCATTTTCTGGTCGTTAAATCAGGATTCGTCTTTTCACAAACAGAGGTAACGGGTTTTGTAAAAGACAAAAGAACAGCAGAGCCACTCACCGGAGCCAACATTTACCTGACCGATCTGCACAAAGGAACATCTTCGGACGGCAGGGGATATTTCAAATTTTCGGGAATAAATGCAAAATCTTTTCGAATTAAAGTCACCTATGTCGGTTATCGCGATACCACTTTGCAAGTGAATGCAGAAAAAGAAAATCACCTTTCTATTTTTCTTGAACCTGATTCTGTTCGCATCGAATCGATCGTCGTGACTGCAACACGTACGCCTGAACCGGCGAATGAAATTCCGCAAAGCATCAGCATCATCGATCAAAAATCAATCGACGAT